>NZ_JBVJHM010000003.1:0-596816 GCF_055586805.1 Micromonospora sp. NPDC049201
TGCCTCAAGCGCTACATCGTCCGCGAGGTCCACACCGCCCTCCTCGCTGACTTCACCACCCTCAACACCCCTTGACTTCTATAGGAGCATCCCCCGCGATCTTGCAGTTCGGGCCCCGACAAATGACCCGAAAGCCGCGCCGGACGGGCCGCAAGTGCAAGATCGCCGGGGAGGGAGGTGGGGGGAGGGAGGGAGGAGGGGGGAGGGAGGGAGGGAGGGAGGGAGGGGTCAGCAGTGGGGGACGGGGGGGCCGGTGATGGTGGACAGGTACGCGTGGCTGACGTAGGTGCCGCCGACCAGGCGGTACCACCGGGTCGTGGTGCGGTAGGTGCCGGCGATGCGCTCACCGGTCAGGTAGCACTGCACCGGCACCTGCGCGTGGGTGGCGGCGAGGCCCCGGCTCGCGTACGAGGTGCCCGCCCCGGTGCGCAGGGTCAGCGGCCCGGAGCCGACGATTGCCCGCGCCCCGCCCCCGGTCCAGAGCAGGGTCACGTTCACCCACGCGTTGTCGGTGAGCCGCAACCCGTCCCAGAACGTGCCGTCGGCCAGGTCCAGCCCGGCCGGGTTGCGCACGACCCGCCCGAACTGGTCCCGCCCGCCGTGGTAGCCGTCCTCGTAGGCGGCCTGCGCCTCGGGCCGGCCCTGCGGCAGGTCGCGCCAGTTCTCCCGGACCGTCGGCGGGTTCCACCAGTCGTCCCGGGTGTTCCACGGGCCGACGTCCCAGACCGGCGCGTACTCGCACCGGCTGCCGTTGGTGGTGCAGACCTTGACCGTGTAGTCGCCGGTGCCCCGGGGGGAGAGGCCGCGCCGGGTGGGCAGCGCCGCGAAGTGGTCCCGCGCGCCGACGACGTGCCCGTTGGCGGTGACGCCGCCGACCAGGCCGATCCGGGTCGCGTACACCCGGTAGGTGCGCCCGGCGGTGGGCTGGGTCGCGGCGGTGGCGGCCTGGTCGGCGGCGAGCGTCAGGTCGGTCACGGTGGCCTCGGCGGCGGTGCCCGGCGCGGTCAGCACGACGCGCGCCTGGACCCGGGTGACCGGCTGGTCGAAGACCGCCTCGGTGGCGTCGCGCCACTCGGTCCAGCCGCCGGCCCGCCAGCCGCGTACCTCGGCCGTCGCGGTGCCGCCATCGCCGGTGCGGGCGGCGAGCCGGGCGCGTACCCGGGTGGCGGGCCGGTCCAGCGCGCGCGGCGCGGCGAGCAGGATGCCCTCGGCGACCGGGCCGGACGCGGCGGCGGGGCGGGTGCGGGCGGTGGGGCGGGGGTCGGCCAGCCGCAGGCGGCCGGCGCGCCAGGTGACGTTGACGTCGTCGTCACCGGCGACGGCGAGGTCGGCGGACCAGCGTTCGGGTCCGGTGGCGCGGGCCGGCGCGGCGGACGCGGCGGCGGGCAGGCCGGCGGTGGCGGTGAGCAGGGCGGTCAGGGCGATGACGGTACGACGGGCTCGGGCCATGGGTTCTCCTCAGAACCCCCTGATCCTGTCCGCTTTCAGCATAAAAAATAATATCGTTCCAGATAGCGAAACATGCGAATTCCGTTCGGTGGGCGACAATGACGGGGTGCCCGAAGGTGACACCGTCTGGAACACCGCCCGCGTCCTGCACCGCGCGTTGGCCGGGGCCCGTCTCACCGGGTCGGACTTCCGCGTGCCGCAGCTCGCCACCACCGACCTGAGCGGCTGGACCGTGCGCGAGTCGGCCAGCCGCGGCAAGCACCTGCTGCTGCGTCTCGCCGGTCCGGCCGGCGAGGACCGGACGCTGCACTCACACCTGCGGATGGACGGCGCGTGGCGGGCGTACGCCCCGGGCGAGCGGTGGTCGGCCCGACCGGCGCACCTGATCCGGGTGGTGCTCCGCTCCGCCGGCGCGGTCGCGGTCGGCTACCACCTGCACGAGCTGGCGCTGATCCCGACCGCCGAGGAGGAGTCGCTCGTCGGTCACCTCGGCCCGGACCTGCTCGGTCCGGACTGGGATCCGGCCGAGGCGGTCCGCCGGCTGGCCGCGCACCCGGAGCAGAGCATCGGCGAGGCGCTGCTCGACCAGCGCAACCTGGCCGGGGTGGGCAACCTCTACAAGTGCGAGGTGCTGTTCCTGCGCGGGGTGTCACCGTGGACGCCGGTGCGCGACGTGCCCGACCTGGCCGGCACCGTGGCGCTGGCCCAGCGGCTGTTGGCGGCGAACCGGGGCCGCTGGACGCAGAGCACCACCGGGGTGCTGCGCCGGGGCGGGACCAGTTACGTCTACGGCCGCCGGGCCCAGCCGTGCCGGCGCTGCGGGACGGCGATCCGCAAGGAGGAGCTGGGCGAGCGGGTCACCTACTGGTGCCCGGTCTGCCAGCCGGAGCGGACGTGACATGCAACTTCCACGAACCGCATAAGATCACCCGAGATACGGACGATTGGGTACTTCCCTCCCGCCCGTCCGGCGTCGCATGCTGCGGTGGACCGCACCGATCGTCAGCAGCGCGTACGCCGTCACGCCGGGGTGACGGCCGGGCGCGCCCCGATCCCGGGGAGAGCCATGGTGCTGTTCCGCAGACTCCGGCCGGACCGGCCGGACCGGGCCGCCACGGTCGCCGAGGAGACCACGCCTGCCGTCCCGACCGCCCGCGCCGCCGACGAGACGCCCGCCGGACCGGCCGAACCCACCGGACCGGCCCCTCTGGACCCGGGCGGGGTGCCGCGGCTGTTCGGTCCGGTGCCGAACACCGCCGGCAGCCCGCTGCCCACGCTCGACCCGGACGGCCACCCGGTCCCCGGCACCGGCCTGCGCAAGTTCGTCGACCCGCTGCCGCTGCCGGGCCGGCCGCCCACCGCCGGGCTCGGCGCCCGACTGCCGGTCGCGGTGCCGGACACCATCACCTGGCCGGGCTGCGACTACTACGAGATCGGCCTCCAGGAGTACGCGCAGCGCCTGCACCGGGACCTGCCGGCCACCCGGCTGCGCGGCTACCGCCAGCTCAACCTGGGCACGGACGGGTCCGGCCACAACACGGTGAGCCCGCCCGACCGGCCCTGGCACCTCGGGCCGGTGATCATGGCCCGGCGCGGCCGGCCGGTCCGGGTCAAGTTCATCAACCAGCTCCCCACCGGCCGGGCCGGTGAACTGTTCCTGCCGGTCGACGAGACGGTCGACGGGGCCGGGACCGGGCCGCTTGACGGTCCCGCGCCGTACCCGCAGAACCGGGCCGTGCCGCACCTGGCCGGGGCGCGGACCGCCTGGATCAGCGCCGGCAACCCGTGGCAGTGGGTGACCCCGGCCGGCGAGATCACCCCGTACCCGGCCGGGGTGGGGGTGACGCCGGTGCCGGACATGCCGCCCCCCGGCGCGGGCGCCACCACGCTCTACTTCCCGAACGACCAGAGCGGCCGGCTGATGTGGCTGCACGACAACACGCTCGGCCTGTCCCGGCTCACCGTCTACGCCGGGCAGCTCGCGCTCTACCTGCTCACCGAACCGGCCGAGGACCGCCTCGTCGCCGACGGCGTGCTCCCCGCCGACCAGCTCCCGCTGGTGATCGAGGACAAGACGTTCGTCCCCGACGACGCGCAGCTCGCCGCGCAGGACCCGACCTGGGACCGGGACCGCTGGGGCGCCAAGGGCAGCCTCTGGCACCCGCACGTCTACCAGCCCCGGCAGAACCCGTACCGGATCAGCGGCACGAACCCGACCGGGCGGTGGGACTACGGGCCGTGGGCGCACGACCCGGACGGCGGGACCAGCCCCTGGGTCGCCCCGGTGCCGAACCCGTACCACGACCCGGTCACCGAACCCGACGAGCCACCGCTGGTCCCGGACGTGCCGCACCCCTCGGCGGTCCCCGCGGCGTACGGGGACACGCCGCTGGTCAACGGCGTCGCGTACCCGTACCTGGAGGTCGAGCCGCGGGCGTACCGGTTCCGGATCCTGAACGCCTGCGCGGACCGGGCGCTCAACCTCCAGCTCTACCGGGCCGCCTCGGACGGACCGATGTGGACGCCGGACGGCGACCCGGTCGACCCGCGCGCCGGCGAGGTGCCGATGGTCGAGGCGGTACGCGTGCCGGGGCGGCCGGCGTACTGGCCGGTGGACGGGCGCGACGGCGGCGTGCCCGACCCGGCCGCCGCCGGGCCGGAGCTGATCCAGATCGGCAACGAGGGTGGCATGCTGCCGGCGCCGGTGGTGCTGGCGAACCAGCCGGTCGGCTACCGCTACGACCGGCAGGACCCGACCGTGCTCAACGTGGACGGGCACACGCTGCTGCTCGCGCCCGGCGAACGCGCCGACGTGGTGGTGGACTTCTCCACCGTGCCGCCCGGCCGCACGCTGATCCTCTACAACGACTGCCCGGCCCCGCTGCCCCGCTTCGATCCGCGCTACGACCACCACACCGGCGCCGTCGACCGCACCGGCGCGGGTGGCCTGCCGCCGGCCCACGCCGGCTACGGCCCGAACACGCGCACGCTGCTCCAGATCCGGGTGGTCGGCAGCCCCGCGCCCCGCTACGACAGGCGGCGGCTGGCCGCCCGGCTGCCCGCCGCGTACGCGCAGAGCCAGCCGCCGCCGATCGTGCCGCAACCGGCGTACGACCCGGCGTTCGGCACCCGCACCGCCGGTCCGACGCTGGTCCCGGCGCGCGCCACCTCGGTCACGTTCACCCCGGCCGGCGGGTCCGGCCCGGTCACGCTGCCGCTGGCGGTGAAGTCGGTCGGGCAGGTGTTCGAGCCCCGGCACGGCCGGGCGGTGGGGCGACTCGGGGTCGGCCACCCGCTCGCCGGCGCGCTCGCGCCGGCCGTGCTGCCGCTCGGCCCGACCGACCCGGTCACCGAGGAGCTGTTCGTGACCGACCCGACCGTGCCGGTGGGCGCGCCGGCGGACGGCACCCAGCTCTGGCGGGTCGTCGGCGACACGGACCGGACCCATCCGGTGCACGTGGCGGGCGTCGACGTGCAGGTGGTCAACCGGGTCGGCTGGGACGGCACGCTCCGCCCACCGGAGCAGGGCGAGCTGGGCTGGAAGGACACCGTCCGGGTCAACCCCCGGGAGGACGTGGTGGTGGCGTTGCGCCCGGTCGCGCCCAGCCTGCCGTTCACGGTCGGCGACAGCGTACGGCTGCTCGATCCGAGCCGCCCGGCCGGCGCGCGGCTGGACGCCGGCCCGGTCAGCCCGGTTGACGGGCGGCCCGCGACGGTGGTCAACCAGGTGGTCAACCTCGGCTGGGAGTACCGCTGGCAGACGCGCTCGGCGGGACTGCGCGACCAGGGCATGAGCCGGCCGCTGGTGCTGCGGGTGTCGCCCCGGACGCCCACCGGCCTGACCGCCACGCCGGTGCCCGGTTCGGCCACCGTGCTGCCGGCCATCGCGCTGGCCTGGACCGGCAACGGCAGCCGCCCGCCGGCCACCAGCCATCGGCTGCAACGCGCCACCGACAGCGCCTTCACGACCGGCCGCACCGAGATCACCGTGGCCGCCACCGCGACCCGGTACACGGACGCGACGGTCACCCCCGGCGTCACCTACCACTACCGGATCCGCGCCGAGAACGCGGTGAGCTGCTCGGCCTGGTCGAACGACGCGCCGGCGGCGGTGCGGCTGACCGCGCCGTCCCGGCTGACCGCGGCGGTGCCGCCGGCCGCCCCGCTGCGGGTGGCGTTGCGCTGGGCGAACCACTCCTTCGCCACCGGGGTGGACGTGCAGCGGGCCACCAACCCGACGTTCACCAGCGGGCCGGGCACCACGGCGATCACCGTCGGCGAGGCCCACCTGGACCCGGTCGTCGCCCCGGACACCACGTACTACTACCGGGTACGCACCACGTACCTCGGCGCGGCGTCCCCCTGGTCGACGGTGGCCACGGTGACCACGCCGCCCCGGCCGGCCGCGCCCACCCGGGTCTCCGCCACCGCCGGCGGACCGGCCCCGGACACCACCACGGTGACGCTGAACTGGTCGGCGTCGACGCCGGTCGGGCCGGGCGCCGGCTTCCTCGTCGAACGCGCCACTGACGCCGGCTTCACCCGGGAGCCCACCACGTTCCGCGTCACCGGCCGCGGCTTCACCAACACCGCCCTGCCGCCCGGCGTCACTTACTACTACCGGGTCCGCGCGACGAACATCGTCGGCACCTCCCCGTGGACCCCCCCGATCCAGATCACCACCCCCGAGTGACCCGCTCGACACCCAGCCTGTCGATCATGAAGTTGACGGCCGGATCGGAGATCGACAGCGCCGCCAACCTCATGATCACCCGGGAAGGGGCGGGGTCAGGGGGTGGTTCTGAGGGGGGTGCGGAGTTCGGCCAGGGCGGAGGCGACGCCGTGCAGCAGGTCGGTGGCCTCGGTGAGGCGCGCGGCGGCCGGGTGGTGGGTGTCGGGGCGGGCGTCCTCGGCGACGTAGCCGGCGGCGGCCACCACCAGCCGCTCGTAGGCGGCCACGCCCTCGTCGAGCTGGGCGACGAGCGTGGCGTGCACCTCGGCGAGCGGCCCGCGCGGGGCCAGCTTCAGCGCGCGCTCCACGCCGGCCACCCGTCCGGCCAGCTCACGCAGCGAGTGGTCCGCCTCGGCGGCCTCCCGGACCGCCGGCTCGGCCAGCCCGGTCAGCCGGCCGGCCAGCCCGCCGAGGGTGAGCGCGGCGCGGTCCAGGCGGGCCCACGGCTCGGCCGCGGAGGTGCCGCGCAGCGCGAGGCGGGACCGGACGCGGCGTACCTCGGCGAGGACGCCGGGGCCGACGGGCAGCCGCTCGACGGCGGCGACCAGCCGGGCCCGGGAGCGGGCGGCGGCCTCGGCCGGGTCGAGCGCCGGCGGGGCCGGCACGGCGGCGAGCGCCCGGTGGTCGATCCAGCGCCAGGCGGCCACCGCGATCGCGCTGCCCGCGGCGCCGGCCCAGGCCGCGTCCGGCAGCCCCAGGCCGGCGTACGGGGTGAGCACCGCGGCGGCACCGCCCAGCCCACCGGCCAGCACGCTCCACCGCCGCGCCGAACGACGCAGCTTGGCCAGCCGCCGGAAGTGTCGCGTCCGCTCGTCCGCCATCGCTCTCCCTCGTCCGTCAGCCGGTGGTGCTCTCCCCGGCGCCGCGTTCCCGGGTCATGCTGGCCCGGATCTCGTCCAGCCGGGCGGTGGCGGCCGGGTCGGTCGGCTGCCCCACGGCCGGCCGCTGCTGCTGACCGCCGAGCTGCTCGCCGGCCATGCTCGACCGGATCTGCTCCAGCCTGGAGGACCCGGCCGAGTCGAGCGTCGCCTTCTGGATCTCCAGCATCCGGCCCTCGACCGAGTTGCCGGCCAGCTCGGCCCGGCCCATCGCGGTGGCGTAGCGGCGCTCGATGCGGTCCCGCACCTCGTCCAGGGACGGAGTGCTGGCCGGCGCGGTGAGCGACGACATCGACTCCAGCGACTTGGCCACGCTCTCCTGCATCTTGGCCTGCTCGAGCTGGCTGAGCAGCTTGGTGCGCTCGGCGAGCTTCTGCTGGAGGATCATCGAGTTGTTCTCGACCGCCTTGCGGGCCTGCGCCGCCGCGCCGAGCGCCTGGTCGTGCAGCGTCTTGAGGTCCTCCAGCGCCTGCTCACCGGAGACGAGCTGGGTGGCGAGCAACTGGGCGGACTGCTCGTAGCGCCCGGCCTCGGTCTCGTCGCCCCGGCCCCGGGCCTGGTCGGCCAGCGCGAGCGCCTGCCGCGCATTGCCCTGGAGCTGCTCCACCTCGGTCATCTGGCGGGAGAGCTTCATCTCCAACTGGCGCTGGTTGCCGATCACCGCCGCGGCCTGCTGGACCAGCGCCTGGTGCTGCCGCTGCGCCTCCTCGACCGCCTGCTGGATCTGCACCTTCGGATCGGCGTGCTCGTCGATCTTCGCGCCGAAGAGCGCCATCAGGTACTTCCAACCCTTGACGAACGGGTTCGCCATCGCCGCCTCGTCCCCTCAGTAGTGTCGCGCCTACATCGTCCCAGTCGGACACCACTCCGGCACCCGTACGACCCTGATCAACAGTACGACGCAGGCGCCACCGGCGACCATCGCGCTGGACCGGTCGGTCAGGCGGCGCAGACCACGTCCCGCTCGGCGGGGCGCACGCGGGTGCTGCGCAGCGTCGCCTTGAGCGGCGAATCCTGCCGGACCTGGACGGCCACCGCGCCGTCGGTGGTGACCTGCCGGACACCCCGGTTGGTGGCCTTGCGCACGGCGGACGGGGCCACCGGCGTCGGCTCGTCGGTCACCGGCACCAGCACGCCGGGCATCTGCTCGGCCAACGCGACCGTGTCGCTCACCTCGCGCAGCAGCTCGGACAGGCGGGCGCCGAGCGCGTCGCAGATCGCGGCGAGCAGCTCGCTGGAGGGCTCCTTCTGGCCGCGTTCGATCTCGGAGAGGTAACCGAGGCTGACGTTGGCCGCGGACGAGACCTCGCGGAGGGTGCGGTGCTGCCCCTGCCGGCGCGCCCGCAGTGCGTCACCGATCACCCGGCGTAGCAGGACCATCGCACCTCCCCTGACGGGACACCTGTCCGGCCGGTCCGCGCCGCGCCGGGGACGGCGGGCCGCCCCGGCGCCGGCGTCGCCCGCCGGAGCCTTCCCGCAACCGTACCCGTTGACCGCCACGACGACATCCCACCCCGCCTCTCCAATCCTGTGCGGAAGGCCGTGCCGGCGACCCCGCGGCCGGGCGCGTCGGCGGTCGGACGGCTCACCGCCGGCCGGCGCCCGCCGGGTCGGCGACCCCGGCGTCGTCGGTACCCGGGATGTGCTCGGCGAGCAGGCGCAGCGCCTCGATCACCGCGGCCGAGCGGATGTGGTCCCGGCCGCCGTCGAGGTCGAGCCGGCGCACGTCGCTGCCGGTGGGGCCGGCGACCGCCACGTAGACCAGGCCGACCGGCTTGTCGTCCTGCGGCTCCGGCCCGGCCACGCCGGTGGTGGCCAGTCCCCAGTCCGCGCCGCAGCGCCGCCGCCCGCCCTCGGCCAGCGCGACGGCCACGTCCGGGTCGACCGGCCCGCGCGCCGCCAGCAGGTCCTCCGGCACGCCGGCAAGCACCGCCTTCAGCTCGGTGGCGTAGACCACCAGCCCGCCCCGGTAGATCGCGCTGACGCCGGCGATCTCCACGACGGCGGCGGCGAGCAGCCCGCCGGTGAGCGACTCGACAGTGGCCAGCGTCTGGCCGCACTCGTGCAGGCGGTGCACCGCGGCGGCCGCCGGACTGCCGGCGGGCCGCTGGTGTCTCGCGTCGGTGTCTCCCATGACCGCCCCTTCTTCCCGCGCCGCGCCGGCTTACTCGCCGGCTGCCCGGATCAACGCGTGGGACGTCGCAGCCGCAGCGCCTGGGCGACGTAGTCGAAGCCGGTGGCGACCGTGACCGCCACGGCGGCACCCATGATCCAGGGACCGACCGGGGCCAGTGCCGCCGGCATCGGCCAGAGGTACCAGGTGATGGCCAGGATCTGCAACGCGGTCTTGATCTTGCCGCCCCGGCTGGCCGCGATCACCCCGTGCCGGATCACCCAGAAGCGCAACGCGGTGATGCCCAGCTCCCGGACCAGGATCACCACGGTCACCCACCAGGGCAGCCGGTCGTAGACGGAGAGCAGCACCAACGCGGCGCCGGTGAGCGCCTTGTCGGCGATCGGGTCGGCGACCTTGCCCAGCGAGGTGACCAGCTCGAACCGCCTGGCGATCCAGCCGTCGACCAGGTCCGTCGCCGAGGCCACCACGAAGATCAGGCAGGCCGCCGTCCGCCAGCCGGCGTGACTCATCCCGGACGCGACCACGGTGACCGCGAAGACCGGCACCAGCACCAGCCGCGCCGCGGTCAGCAGGTTGGCCGCGTTGAGCAGTGGCACGGGAGCGGACACCGTCGACTCCGCCCCGGTCATGTCCGGCATCGCCCCACGTGGCTTCCCCGCTCCGTCCGGGCCCGCCGTCACCGTGCCGCGCCGGGCGCCGCCGAGATCATCTCATCCGGTACGGCGATCAGGTCGACCCCCTCGGTCGCGGTCACCCGGGCCCGGACCAGGTCACCCGGGCGCAGCGCGGCCAGGTCCACCCCGCCGCCGTCCGGCGCGACGAGCGTGGTCGACCCGTCGACCTCGGGGGCCTGGTGGGCGGCCCGGCCCTCGACGACGCCGTCGGCGACCGAGTCGACAAGCACCTCCACCGTCGCGCCGAGCCGCTCCTCGGCCCGCTGCGAGCACAACTCGTCGGCGAGCGCGCTGAGCTTGTCGTAGCGCCGCTTGACCGTGGCGGCGGAGACCTTGCCGGGCAGCCCGGCGGCCTCGGTGCCGTCCTCGTCGCTGTAGTCGAACATGCCGATCGCGTCCAGCCGCGCCTCGGTCAGGAACCGGACCAGCTCGGCCACGTCCTGCTTCGTCTCGCCCGGGAAGCCGACGATGAAGTTGCTCCGCGCGCCCGCCTCCGGCGCCAGCGCGCGGGCGGAGGCGAGCAGCTCCAGGAACCGGTCGGTGGAGCCGAACCGGCGCATCCGGCGCAGCACCGGCTCGCTGGAGTGCTGGAACGACAGGTCGAAGTACGCGGCCACGCCGGGCGTGGTGGCGATCACCTCGACCAGGCCGGGCCGCGTCTCGGCCGGCTGGAGGTAACTCGCCCGCACCCGCACGATCCCGTCGATGGCGGCGAGCTGCGGCAGCAGCTTCTCCAGCGCGCGCGGGTCGCCCAGGTCCTTGCCGTAGGAGGTGGAGTTCTCGCTGACCAGGACCAGCTCCCGTACGCCGGTCTTGGCCAGCCACTCGGCCTCGGCGAGCAGCTCGTCCGGGGTACGCGAGACGAACGCCCCACGGAACGCCGGAATGGCGCAGAACGCGCACCGCCGGTCGCAGCCGCTGGCCAGCTTCAGCGAGGCCACCGGGCCGGTGTCGAGCCGGTGCCGCAGCACCTGCCGCAGGTGCGCCGGGGTGTGCGCGTCGGTCTCCGGCGCGACCCGGGTCGGCGTGCCGTGGCCGGGCAGCGAGACCGCCGCCTCGCGGCGCTTCACCGGCGTCAGCGGCAGCAACTCGCGCCGGTCGCGCGGGGTGTGCGCGGAGATCGCCTCGCCGGCCACCACCGCGTCGAGCCGGGCCGCGATGTCCGGGTAGTCGTCGAAGCTGAGCACCGCCTGCGCCTCGGGGAGACTGTCGGCCAGCTCACGGCCGTACCGCTCGGCCATGCAGCCGGCGGCGACCACCTTGGCGCCGGTGTCGGCGGCGGCCAGCAGCGTCTGGATCGAGTCCTGCTTCGCCTTCTCCACGAAACCGCAGGTGTTCACCACCACCACGTCGGCGCCCTCGCCGTCGGTGGTCACCTGCCAGCCGTCGGCATGCAGCCGGGCGGCCAACTCCTCCGAGTCGACCTCGTTGCGCGCGCACCCCAGCGTCAGCAGCGCAACCCGCCGCCCAGACAAAGAATCAGACACCATCCGAGGGTACAGGTGCAAGGAAGGGCCCCTTCTTAACGCCTGCGGTAGAGAAGGGTTCCCCTCTCACCGCGCCGGGCGCGCGGGCGCGAGGGTGCGGGCCAGGCGGTCCAGCAGGAAGACCTCGGTGCCGGCCAGGCCGGTGGAGCAGAAGACCGAGATCTGCTCCGCGCGGGTCCGGCCGGGAACCGCGCCGGCCAGCACCGCGCCCAGGTCACGCAGCCGCCCGGCGTACGGCTCGACGGCGGCGAGCATCGGCGGGGCGTACGCGGCGGCCTGCCCCGGCGAGTCGGTGACCAGCAGGTCGGCGGCGTCGAGCAGGTCGGTGCCGAACTCGTGCCGGTCGACCTGCTTGAAGCCCACGGTGTTGACGTGCGTGCCGGGGGCCAGGTCGGCGGCGGCCAGCACCGGGGTGGTGCTGGTGGTGGCGAGCACCACGAGATCGCGGTCACGTACCGCGGCGGCGGCGGAGCCGACGGCCCGGGCCGGCACGCCCAGCTCGGCCCGGACCCGGGCGGCGAACGCCTCCCGCCGGGCGGCCGAGCGGCTGTGCACGGTCACCTCGCGCAGCGGCCGGACCGCCGCGACGGCCCAGACCTGGGTCCACGCCTGGCGTCCGGAACCCACCACGCCGAGCGTGGCGGCGTCCGGTCGGGCCAGCGCGTCCACCGCCACGCCGCCCAGTCCCCCGGTGCGCCGCGAGCCCAGCTCGTCGCCGACCGCGACGGCCCGGACCGCGCCGGTACGCGCGTCGTGCAGCACGACGAGCTGCCCGCTCTCCGGGTGCCCGAACGTGTCGTACGAGCGGAAGCCGTACCACTCACCGGTCAGGTGGCCGGCGGTGAGGACCATCCGGCCGCCACCGAGCGACGCGGACGCCCGGGGCGGGGCGATCAGCCGCCCGGCGTACGAGGCCAGCAACGCGTCCCGCATGGCGGCGACGGTGAGCGGGGCGTCCACGACCGCCGCCACGTCCTCGTCGGAGAAGAGCACCGTCATGGACCCATCGTGCAACCTGAAGTTGACGTCAACTCCAGTGATGGTGGGCTTCGTCACCACGCCGCCCGACCCGCCCCGCCGGTGCTAGCGTCGGCCGTGGCGGTCCCCGGGCCGCCCCGGACGAGTGGTGGGCGTACCCGGTCAGGCACGACGCCCCGCGTGAACCGACCGCCGCCCGGCCGAGTGCCGGGCCCGCCCGTCAGAGGTGATCCGTCATGGCCTGGATCGTGCTGGTGCTCTCCGGACTGCTGGAGACCGCGTGGGCGATCGCCCTGGACCGCAGCGCCGGCTTCACCCGCCCCGTCCCCTCCGCCGTCTTCGCCGTCACGCTCGTCGGCAGCATGGCCGGCCTGGCGTACGCGCTGCGCGACATCCCGGTCGGCACCGGCTACGCGGTGTGGGTCGGCATCGGCGCGGTGGGCACCGCGCTTGTCGGCATGGTCGCGCTCGGCGAGCCGGCCAACCTGCCCCGGATCGCCTGCCTGCTGCTGGTGGTCGCCGGCGTGGTCGGCCTCAAGGTGTTCCACTGATCGGTGCGTCATCCGGTTTGGACAGCCGCCGCGCCGGGGTAGGTGATCCCCAGCTCATCGAGAAGATCACTCACGGAGGACCCCATGGCCGACGTCCACGGCACCGCCCGTCCGCGCAGCAACGCCGCCCGGATCTGCACCATCATCGCGTTCGTCTTCGCGGCGCTCGCGCTCTTCCTGTCCCCGCTGATCTTCGGGGTCCTCGGCGTGATCCTCGGCATCGTGGGCGCCGTGCTCGGCGACAAGCCCCTCGGCTGGTACGCCGCCGCCGCGAGCGTCGCCGGCGCCGTCCTCGGCTTCATCATCGCCGCCGCGCTCCTGAACGCCTGATCGCACCACCAGCACGACGAGGGCCCGCCGTTTTCCGGCGGGCCCTCGTCGTGACCGGGTCTACTCTTCGCCGCCCCGCAGGCCGGCCAGGACCTCCTCCAGCTCGTCCGGCTTGACCAGCACGTCGCGCGCCTTGGAGCCCTCGGACGGGCCGACCACGCCCCGGGTCTCCATCAGGTCCATCAACCGGCCCGCCTTGGCGAAACCGACCCGCAGCTTGCGCTGGAGCATCGAGGTCGAGCCGAACTGCGAGGTGACCACCAGCTCGACGGCCTGCACGAGCAGGTCGAGGTCGTCGCCGATGTCCTCGTCGATCTTCTTCTTGCTGTCCTGCGCCGGGGCGAGCACGTCCTTGCGGAACTCCGGCTCGCGCTGGTCCTTGCAGAACTTGACCACGTCGGCGATCTCGCGCTCGGTCACCCAGGCGCCCTGGATGCGTACCGGCTTCGACGCGCCCATCGGCAGGAACAGGCCGTCACCGCGGCCGAGCAGCTTCTCCGCGCCGGGCTGGTCGAGGATGACCCGGGAGTCGGCGAGCGACGAGGTGGCGAACGCCAACCGGGACGGCACGTTCGCCTTGATCAGACCGGTGACCACGTCCACCGAGGGGCGCTGGGTGGCCAGCACCAGGTGGATGCCGGCGGCCCGGGCGAGCTGGGTGATCCGGACGACCGAGTCCTCCACGTCGCGCGGCGCGACCATCATCAGGTCGGCCAGCTCGTCCACGATCACCAGCAGGTACGGGTAGGGGCGCATCTCCCGCTCGCTGCCGGGCGGGGCCTTGATCTCGCCGTTGCGCACCTTGCGGTTGAAGTCGTCGATGTGCCGGACCCCGTTGGCGGCGAGGTCGTCGTAGCGCATGTCCATCTCGCGGACGACCCAGTCCAGCGAGTCGGCCGCCTTCTTCGGGTTGGTGACGATCGGCGTGACCAGGTGCGGGATGCCCTCGTAGCCGGTCATCTCGACGCGCTTCGGGTCGATCAGCAGCAGCCGCACCTCGTCCGGCGTGGCTCTGGTCAGAATGGACACCAGCAGCGAGTTCAGGCAGGACGACTTACCGGCGCCGGTGGCGCCCGCGATCAGAATATGAGGCATCTTCGCCAGGTTGGCCACCACGTAGCCGCCCTCGATGTCCTTGCCGAGCGCCACCACCATCGGGTGGTGGTCGCTTGTCGCGTTGCGCGACCGCAGCACGTCGCCGAGCGACACATTCTCCGGGTCGGTGTTCGGGATCTCCACGCCGACCGCGCTCTTGCCCGGGATCGGGCTGAGGATCCGCACGTCCGGCGACTTCACCGCGTACGCGATGTTGCGGGAGAGCTGGGTGATCCGCTCGACCTTGACGCCCGGCCCCAGCTCGACCTCGTAGCGGGTCACGGTCGGACCCCGGGTGAAGCCGGTGACCTCGGCGTCCACCCCGAACTGGTCGAACACGCCGGTCAGCGCCGCGATCACCTCGTCGTTGGCCTTGCTCCGGGTCTTCGGCGCGGCGCCGGCGCCGAGCATGTTGGCCGGCGGCAGCGTGTAGTCGCCGGCCAGGCCGGTGAGCGCGAGCTGCTCGGCGCGGGTGGGCAGCGGCGAGTGCTCCGGCGGCTTGCGGTTCGCCGGCACCTTGGGCATCTTGCGCGGCAGCACGATGGTTTCCTGGAGGTCCACGCCGGCCAGCTCGTCGTCCGGGTCCGGTGGGTCCAGCGGCGGCGGGAGCCGCTTCGCCGGCCGCTTGCGCGCCGGCTTCGGCGGCGCGGCGACCTCGACCGGTTCCTCCACCTCGACGTCGTCGGACGGGATCAGGCCGGCGCGCAGCCCGAGCCGCTCCGGAATCCGGTTGATCGGCGTCGCGGTCACCACCAGCAGGCCGAACACCAGCAGCAGGACCAGCAACGGCATGGCCACCCAGGCGGTCACCGCCGACTTCAGCAGGTCACCCAGGCCGGCGCCGATCAGGCCGCCGGCGTAGTCGCGCTGCACCTCGTCGACCGGGTTCTGCCCGATGTGCAGCATCGCGGCGGTGGCCAGCAGCATCGAACCCCAGCCGACCAGGCCGCGACCGCGATGCTCCGGGTCCACCGGCGTGCGCATCAACCGCCACGCGCCGATCATCAACAGCACCGGCAGCACGATGGAGATCGCGCCGAAGAAGAGGCGCACCGTGTCGGCCAGATGCCGCCCGACCGGCCCCGCGCCGCCGCCCCAGATGCCCACCGCGGCGAGGATGGCCAGCCCGAACAGGAGCAGGCCGGCCCCGTCGCGGCGGTGCTCCGGGTCCAGCTCCCGGGTGGACGCGGCCTGCCGGCCGGCGGCCCGGAACGCCCAGCCGACCGAGTGCGCCAGCCCCATCCACAGTGCGTTGACCGCGCCGCCGACGAACGCGGCCGGGCTCGGCCCGCGGGTCGGCCGCCGCCGGGCCGGCTTGCGCGCCGCCTTCTTCGCCGGTTGACGGGCACGGTTGTTCGTGGTTCCGCGCGGCGACGCGCCGCGCCGCCGGCTCGCCTGAGAGGTACGGCCCGCCATAGAGTCACGGTAACGGCGGTAACCGGCGGAACGCCGCTTTTCCGGGTCGGGTGCGCGTGTCGCAGCGCGGGCCGGGCCGTCGTTTGTGTTATTCGCCTCAGAAGGGATGCCCGATGGCGTCGCCGGAGATCGAGGACGGTCCGGACGGTCCCCTGACCGGACACCCGCAGGCACTGCGGCCACTGACCGGCGAGCTGATCGCCGCCGTGCTGGCCCACCGGGGGTACGCGGTGGCCCAGGAACCCGACGGCGCGCTTGTCGGCCGCTGGGAACGCAGCCTGATCTGGTTCCACCGCCGGGGCGCGGCCGGCGAGCTGCTCCAGGTACGCACCGTCGCCGCGCACTGGTTCGGCATCGAACGGGTGCCCGGGCTGCACGCGTTCTGCAACACGTGGAACCACGACCGGCTCTGGCCCAAGGCGTACGTGCACGTCGACGACGACGGCGTCGCCCAGGTCTGCGGCGAGGTCACCACCGACCTGGAGCGCGGCGTCACCCCGCACCAGCTCGACCGGCTGATCGACTGCGGCGTCACCACCGGCTGCCAGCTCGCCGTCGCCGTCGCCGACCTGCCCGGCGGGACGCTCCGGTGACCACGGCCCGCGACCGGGCGCTGGCCGCCGCGCTCGCCGACGCCCGGGACCGGCCGGACGACGAGGAACGCTGCGCCGAGCTGGACCGGATCGCGGCCCGCGCGGACGCCGCCGACGACCCGCGTACCGCCCTGTCGGCACGGTTCGCGCTGGTCGAGGCGTACCTGCACCGGGGCGAGCGGTGGCGAACCGTGGAGCAGGTCCGCCGCCTGCGGGCCACGCTGGCCCGGCATCCCGGGCTGCTCGACGCCCACCCCGACGAGTTGGCCCGGCTGCGTCGGCACCAGCGGCAGGCGGTGGAGGCGGCGCTCGGCACCCCCCGGGTCGGGCTGGACCAGATCCGGTCGCTCACCGATGAGCTCGCCGACGAGCTGGGCCCGGACGCCACGCCGGTCGCCGAGCTGCGCTGCCGGCTCGCCGACCACCTCGGCGACGAGCCGGCCGCCCGGCGCGCGTACCAGCGGTGGACGGCCGGGGACGCGGCCGACCCGGTGGGCGGCTGCCCGGGTTGTGCCCCGGCCCGGCGGGCCGAGCTGCTGACCGGCTGGGGTGAGCCGGAGGCGGCCCTGGCGGCACTGGGCCAGCGCGGCCAGCACCACGGTCAGCGCGGCCAGCACCACGGCCAGCACCACGGCCAGCGCGGCCAGCACCACGGCCAGCACGGCCGGCACCACGGCGAGCGCGATGCGGCGGACGGCGCGCCGGACTGCACCGACCAGCCCGAACGGTCACTCACGGCAGGGCTGCTGCCGTGGCTGCGTACCGGCGCGGTGGAGCGGGCGGCGCGGGCGCACGCCCGCGCGTACCGCCGGCACCGACGGGAGCGGGCCGCGTTCCCGCTGCTCGCCACGCATCTGCGGTTCTGCGCGCTGGGCGGGTACCCGCACCGCGGCCTGGAGCTGCTGACCGAGCAGTTGCCCCGGCTGGACCGGCCGGCCGACGACCTGTCCGCGATGGAGTTCGCGGCGGCCGGCGCGCTGCTCTGCGGGCTGGCCGCGGAGGCCGGTCTCGGCGGGCGGCGGATCCACCGTCCCGGGCACGGCTCCCGGCCGGCGGCCGAGGTGGACGTGGCCACGCTCGGCGCACAGCTCCAGGCGCTGGCCACCGCACTGGCCGGCAGCTTCGACGCCCGCAACGGCACCGGGCACCAGTCCGGCCGGATCGCCTCCTGGCTGGCCGAACGGCCGCTCGCCGGGCCGGTGTCGCTGGCGGCGGAGAGCGAGTTCGACGAGGAGCCGGAGGCCGACCCGGCCGACCCGGGCCCGCCCGGCCCGGAGGAGCCGGCCCCGCTGGACGCCGCGCTGCTCACCGCCGCGCTGGCGGCGCGCCGCGAGGCGGTCACGACGGAGCCGGACGGCACGCTCGTCGGCCGGTGGGGCGAGGCGACGATCCAGTTCCGCGTGCTCGGCGAGGTGCTGCACGCCCGGGTGGTGGCGGCGCGCACGCTGCCGGCCGACCGGCGCGCCGAGGCGTACGCGTTCTGCAACGCCTGGAACCACGACCGGCTGCTGCCCGCCGCCTACGTGCACGAGCCCGGCGACGGGACGCTGGTGTTGGCCGCCGGTGTCACCACGGACCTGTCCTGCGGCGTCGCGCCCACCCAACTGGCCGTGCTGGTGGCCGCCGCCGTCCGCACCGGCACCGCGTACGCCGACGCGGTCGCCGCCCTGGGCTGAGCCGCACGCGGCGCGGCCCCCGACCACCGGGCGGTGGCGATGCCCGGAGGAACCGTGCCGCCGACGCGGCGCGGCCCCCGACCACCGGGCGGTGGAGGTGCCCGGAGGAACCGTGCCGCCGACGCGGCGCGGCCCCCGACCACCGGGCGGTGGAGGTCGGGGGCCGCGGTCTCGGGGGGCGGCGGTCAGCGGGCGGAGAACGCCACCGTGTAGTCGCCGGCGCCGGACAGCCCGACCACGCGGTAGCGGTAGGCGCCGGCCGGGGTGTCGGCGGTCAGCGTGGCCGCGCCGTCGGCGGTGGCCGCGCGCGCCACGGTGCGGAACGCGCCGCCGGTGAAGCGTTGCAGCTCCAGCACCACCCGGGCGCCGTCCGACGCGACGACGCAGGCCTCCTGCGTGCCGCCGGCAGCCCGGAAGAAGCGGCCGTCCGGCTGCACCTGCGCGCGCCCGGCGGCGATCCGGCCGGTGCGGCTCACCTGGCCGGTGCACTCGGTGTCGCCGGCCGGCGGCTCGGCGGGCGGCGTCGCGGCCGGCGGGGCGGTCTGGTCACCACCGGCCGGCGGCTCCGCGGGTGCCGGCTGGCCGCCGGCGGTGACAAGCGTCAGGTTGTTGCGCTGGAGAATCTCGTTGACCGGCTGGAAGAACGTCACGCCGCCCCGGGTGCAGTCGCCGGAACCACCGGAGGTGACACCCTGCGCCTGGTCACCGGAGAGCCACGCGCCGCCGGAGTCGCCCGGCTCGGCGCAGACGTCCGTCCGGGTCAGTCCGGTGACCGTCCCCTCCGGATAGTTGACGGTCGCGTTCTTGGCCTGCACCACACCGCAGCGGGTGCCGGTGGTGGAGCCGGACCGGCAGATGGACGCGCCGACCGGGGCCTCGGTGGAGCCGTTAACCGGCACCGTGCCGCCGTTGAAGTCGTTCACCACGCCCTGCGGCGTCCAGTCGCCGTTGGTCTCGACCACGGCCCAGTCGTCGCCGGGGAACGACGAGGCCGCGAACGTGCCCTGGGCGACCCGGTTGCTGCCGGTGGTGCGGTCCCCCGGACGGCCGCAGTGCCCGGCGGTGACGAAGCCGCCGACCACGGAGAAGCCGACCGAGCAGCGGCCGGCGTCGTTGATGAAGAACGCGTCGCCGCCCCGCACGTCGAACAGCGGGCGCGGGGCCTCGTCGGCGGTCCGCACCCGGGCCGGGCCGGCGGTCCCGCCGGCGGCGGCGAACCGGCGACCGGCGGCCTCCGCGCCGGGCCGGGCGACCACCACCACGGAGTTGCTGGCCACGTCGACGTACCAGCCGGCGATGTCCGGGCTGGCGTCCGCGCCGGCCGCGTCCAGCCGGGTCTTCACCGCGTCCAGCTCGGCGACGCCCCGCTGCACCCGCTTCGGCACCGCGCCGGCCGCGGTGACCCGCGCCGCCCCGGCCGCGTCGGTCACCGCCACGTTGAGCGTGGCGCCGTCGTCGCCGAGCCAGCTTCCGCCGTAGCCGGCGCCGAGTTCGGTGCGCAGCCTGCTGACCGTGCCGGCCGCCCAGCGTTCGGTCTTCAGCCGGCGGACCGCCTGGTCGCGGGTGAGCGAGAGGTCGCGGCCCAGCGCGTCCAGGACCTCCGGGGCGAGGCCGTCGGCGGCCGGGGCCGCCCGCCGGGGTTCCTCACCGGCGAACGACGGCAGCGTCACCGCCGCCGTCAGGCCGGCCGCCGCCACCAGTACGCCGGTGGCTGTCATCCGTCTGCGGTCCATCCGCCACGCTCCTCCCGGCCGGCGCGGGGGCACGCCGACCGACCGGGGGTACGGAGCCGGACGCCGATCGGTTGAGGACCGGCACCCGGTTTCGACGCAGCGTGTCGGGGCGCACCCGGAGCGCGACAGGACGGGTCGCCCTCACCCCCTTCGGGTGATGTCCCGACGGGAGCCGTATCCCCCACCGGCCGGTCCGCGATAGATATCGCGGACGGAACCAGACCGTCACCGCGACCTGCACGGAGGACCGAATCATGACGGCATCGCAGACGACCAGGGCCGACGAGCAGCCGACGCCACGCGGGGGCTACCAGCCGCCACGGCTGACCCGGCTCGGCACCCTGGCCGACCTGACCCGGGGCGGCGAGCTTCCCGTCGGCGACGGACAGGGTGGCAGCGGCGCGTCGATCTGAACCTCGGTCGACCGCCGTGGCACCGGCCACCAGGAGTTGAGGATGACCGCACCGATCGTCGACACCCGGGTGGCCGCACCATGGCCGTCGCCGTACGAGCTGGCCACCGGCCTGGTGACCGGCGTCGAGCCGGCGGACCGGACCGGTCCGCCGGCTCCGGTCGTCCCGTCCCCGCTGGCGGCGCTGGAGGCGGCGGTGCTGCCGGCGGTCCGCCGGCCGCCGTGCCTGGTCAGCTTCTCCGGTGGCCTCGACTCGTCAGCGGTGCTGGCCGCGGCCGCCCGGGTGGCCGCCCGGCACGGCCTGCCGGCGCCGGTGCCGGTGACCTGGCGGTTCACCGGCGCGCCGGCGGCCGACGAGTCGGACTGGCAGGACCGCATCATCGACACGCTGGGCCTGCGGGACCACTGGCAGATCCTGCGCGCGGACGACGACCTCGATCTGGTCGGCCCGGTGGCCCAACGGTTCCTGCACCGCTACGGCGTGTGCCATCCGCTGAACACGCACCTGCACCTGCCGATCGTCGAGCTGGCGGCCGGCGGGTCGATGCTGACCGGTGGCGGCGGCGACCAGATCCTCGCCGGGTGGCGGCCTCCGCTACCGGCCTCCCCGTACCGTCGGTTGCGCCACCGGGCGTCCCGGGTGCGGGCCCGACTGCGCCGGGGGCCGTCCGGCGTCGACAGGTTTCCCTGGTTGCGGCCGGCGGCGGCACAGGAGGTGCTACGCCGGCACCGGGCCGAGCGGCGGGCCGAGCCGACCCGGCTGGACCGGCGGATGGCCTGGCACCTGCGCCGCCGTGACCTGCGGCTCACCGTGGCCTCGTTCGACCGGATGGGTGCGGACCACGGCGTACTGGTCCGGCATCCGTTCCTCGATCCGGGGTTCGTGGCGGCGCTCGCCGCCACCGCCGGTCACCGCCGTGGCGTGGCCCGCCGTGACCTGCTCGCCGAGGTGGCCGACGGCAACCTGCCGCCGCTGCTGTTCCAGCGGCAGGGCAAGGCGCACTTCCTGGACGTGTTTCTGCGCACGCCGACGCGGGAGTTCGTGCGGAGCTGGGACGGCGGCGGCGTGGACGGATCGGTGGTGGATCCGGCCGCGCTGCGCGCGGTCTGGAGCCGGTGGCCGGTTCCGGAGTGCACCGCCGGGCTGGTGCAGCACCTGTGGTTGCGGCAGCATCCACCGGCGCTCCGCGACCCCGCGCCGCACCGGTTGGCCGGCGACCGCTGATCAGGCCCGCCGGCTCGCCGAGGCGAGATCGGCGGTCTCGGTGACGGATTCCATCAGCCGCCACGTCCGCTCCAGGGCGGTCCAGTCCCGGGGCCGGGTCAGTTCCCAGGCCGGCAGCGCCGCCAGGGTGAGCAGCGCGGCCGGGTCGGACGGCAGCTGCGGCCAGGACCGTTCGGCGGCGAGCCGGCCCAGCGCGTCGATCGCGGCCAGCCGGGTCACCGCCGGCCCGTCGCCCCACCGCAGGAAGAACCAGCCGGCCAGCGACGCGCGGACGGCGATCGGCGGGAGCGGCACCCGGGTCCGACTGCCCTCCCGGGCGGTCCGGCCCGCGAGGGCCGCGCCGGGGACCGGCTGCCGCAGATCGATGCAGCGCGGCCCGGCGAAGACCGCGCCGTCGTGCACCACCGTCACGTCGTCGGCCAGCACCGGCACGTCCCGGGCGGCGAGCGCCGCGAGCAGGCTGCTCTTGCCGGCGGTACGCGGGCCGAGCACCGCGTACGCCCGTCCGTGCCGGACGAACGCGCCGGCGTGGAACGTCTCCCGTCCCGCCCACCGGTTCACCACGACGGCCGGTGGCGCCAGGTAGGGGTGGGCGAGCAGGTCCGGCGTCAACGGCGGCCCGTGGAACGTGGCCGTGCCGGTCCGCCGGTCGACGGTGAGGTGCCGTCCGTCGGCGAGCAGGCGCACTTGCCGCCACCGGTCCAGCGGCACCGGGGTGGGGCGGGGGCCGTCGTGCTGGCGGATCGTCACCTCGGGCAGGTCGCCCCCGGGCTCGGCCGGCATCAGGTCGGTGACGTCGTCCAGCCCGTGGACCCGGAGCCCGTAGGCGAACCGTCCGGTCATCTGCTCCTCCTGTCGCCCGGGCACGGCGGTGCGGGTGACGCCGGAGCGTCACCCGCACCGGGTGTCATCCGATCAGCGGACCGTACCGCTGATCACGTGCGACGGCGTGACCTTCGCGGAACCCGGCGTGACCTTCCGCAGGCGCCCCTTGCCGTTGGCGGACAGGGCCACCGCGGGCGCCGGCAGGCCGAGCGCGTCGACGTCCCAGCCGACCCAGAACGGGCCCGGCGTGTCGATGTGCAGCCAGAGGGCCAGCCGGATGGAGGCGCCCGGGCCGAGGCCGCCGAGGTCCAGCGGGATGGTCAGCGTGGTGAACAGGCCGCCGCCGGGCGGGTTGGTGGCCGGCGCGTCCATCCGCAGGTTGTTCACGGTCACCACGTTTCCGTTGCTCAACGTGACCGGGCTGGTCGTCGTGGGCGGGTTGATCACGTGCAGGTTGCCCTGCGGCGACGGCGTGGGGCCGTTGGGTTTCGGTGCGCCGTTGAGCTGGCTCAGTGCGGTGATCTGGAGCCGCGCCTGGGTCAGCGGGGAACTGGACGACCGGTTGGTGACGGTGAACCGCAGGATGATGGTGTTGCCGTTCACCTCCCGGTTCGGCGCCGCCCCGGTGGACACGTTCGGGTCCAGCCGGGTCGACTGGGCGATGTCGTTCTGCTGGTAGACGCCGAGCGTGTTGCTGGGGCTCGGGCTGCCCAGCGCGGACGGCACCCCCTCGGTCGGGCCGAGCAGCGTGCTGACCAGCCGGAAGTCGTTGCGGGTGTTGCCGGTGTCGATCAACTGGCCGTTCGACCGGATCCGGCCCCAGGCGTGCGCGACGTGCGGCGGGCTGGTGAACGCCGGCAACGGGGTGCCCTCGTAGAAGCCCGGCGCGGACCCGGCGGCGTCCGTCACCGTGCCGGGCACGTCCGGCGCCACCAGGCGGAATCCGCCGCCGGCGGGCCCCAGGTCGGGCACCACCAGGTCGGGCAGGATGTTCGACAGCGAGTAGTCGGACCCGGCGACCAGGTAGCCCCGCCGGTTCGGCACCGGCCGGGCGCTGGCCGGGATGGTGAGACTGAACCCGCCCGGCGCCTCGATCCGGAACCCGGCGATCGGCACGTCGATCGGCAGGTTGCTGCGCAGGCCCAGGAACTGGTCCTTGTCGCCGGCGGTGCCGGACTGGGCGAACTGGCCGATGAGGACCTGGCCGGGCAGCGCCCGGATGTCCACGGTGACGGTGTTGGAGTTGACCACCGCGTTGGTGTTGGTGGCGTCGAACTGCACCCGGAACCGGTTGAGCCCGTACGCCGGCAGGATGACCTGGAAGTCGGCGGCGTTGAAGGTCACCGGGAACGTGCCGAGCGGCCGGTCGGTGCCGTTGGGCAGCACGTCGATCGCGGTGACGCTACCCTCGGCGACGCCGGGGCCGATCCGCACGTGGAACGCGCTCGGCGTGCCGAAGTTGGTGAGCGTGCTGTCGACGGTCAGGGTGACCACGCTGGCCGCCTGGACGATCAGCCGGAACTGCTGGGTGTCGCTGAGCCCGAACGCGTCGGTGACCCGCACCGTGAACGGGTACGCCCCGGCTGCGGTGGGACGCCCGGAGAGCAGCCCGGTGGCCGGGTTGAGCGTGAGCCCCGGCGGCAGCGGGCCGGTGACCGACCAACTGAACGGGGCGGTGCCGCCGACCACCGTGAACTGGTCGGAATAGATGGCCCCCACCTCGGCGAGCGGTGGCGCGGCGTTGTTCAGGCTGGGCGCCTGGCGGATCTCGATCGTCACCAGCCGGCTGCCCTGCTGCCCGGCCGCGTCCACCACCCGCACCACGAACGGGAACACGCCGGCGGTGGTCGGCACCCCGCTCAGGGCGCCGGTGTTGGTGTCCAGCGTGATCGCCGGCGGCAGCGACCCGGAGGCGATCGACCAGACGAACGGCGGCACACCACGGGTGGCGTCGAGGCCCACCGAGTACGCCACCCCCACCGCACCCGGCGGCGGGGTGGCGAACGCCAGGGTCGGCGACACGTTCATGGTCACCGCGAACGACAGCGGCGACTCGGGCCCGGTGCCGGCCGCGGTGCGGGCGGCCACCGAGAACCGGTAGGTGGTGCCGGGGATCAGCCCGGTGATCTCCGCGGTGGTGGCCGGGCCGACCGTCTGGGTCGCCTGCCGCGCGCCGCCGACGTACGGGGTGATCACCCAGTTGGTGACCGGGGAGCCGCCGTCGGAGCCGGGGGTCCAGCTCAGCAGCGCGGTGGTGCTGTTCGCGCTGACCGCGATGATGGTCGGCGCGGCCGGCAGCGCGAGCAGCTTGGCGGGCGCCGACCGAGGGCTGGCCGGGCCGGTGCCGACGGCGTTGCGGGCGGCCACCGTGAACGTCCACGCCCCCTTGCTGGACGCCAGCCGCAACGTGCCGGTGGTGGCCGTGCCGTCGAACGACACCGGCTTGGCTGCCTTCTTGTCGCGTTGCGGCGTCACCACGTACCCGGTGATGGCGCTGCCGTGATCGGCGGGCGCCTGCCAGGTGACGACCGCCAGGGTGCCGCGGTGACCGGCGCGCGGCTTCTTCGGCGCGGCCGGGGCGGAGGGCTCGACCAGTGCGCCGGTCCGGACGGTCGGCCGGGGCGAGGTGGCGGGCGCGGCAGCGGTGGCTGGCTTCGCCGAGGCGGCGGATCGGTTCTTGGCCGCGGCGGCGGGTTGGGCCGAGGCGGGTGCGGGCGGTGACAGCACCGACAGTACGAGCGCGCCGGCGAGGGCCGGGGCGGCCCAGACGCGCAGGCGGGACAAAGCGGACATCGAACCCCTGCCTTTCTGCGGGATCGACGGGCACGCCCATGAGCGCGCCGAAGGCGAACGAGTGGGAAGGAAGAAGATAAACATTCACGGCAGGAGATTTCCTGCCTTATCCTTCTATCACGCTCACCCTTGAAGCGACAGTGATCTGTCACTATTTCCGCAGGTCAAGGCATGGATTGGCGGCCTGAGTAGTCATTTTGCGAATTGGGTCGCCCCAAAACGAAACAGCCGGGAAAAGAAGTGTCCGGCCGTACCAAAAAACGGCCCCGCGGCACCGGAGGGGTGCCGCGGGGCCGCCACGCGAGTGGGGCCGTCGGTCAGACCTCGACCACGGTCGGGACGATCATCGGGCGTCGGCGGTACGCGTCGTTGACCCAGCGGCCCACCGTCCGGCGGACGATCTGCTGGAGCTGGTGCGGATCGGTGATGCCGTCCGCGGCGGCCCGGTTCAGCGCCTCGGTGACCAGCGGCACCACCGGGTTGAACGCGGCCGGGTCCTCGGAGAAGCCCTTCGCCGAGAGGGTCGGCCCGGCGACCACCTTGCCGGTGACCGAGTCGACCACCACGGTGGTGGCGATGAAGCCGCCGTCGCCGAGGATCCGGCGCTCGGTCAGCAGCGACTCGCTGACGTCGCCCACGGCGAGGCCGTCGACGTAGACGTACCGGCTCTTCACGCGCCCGACCAGGCTGGCCCGGCCCTCGACCAGGTCGACCACGTCGCCGTCCTCGCAGAGCACCACCCGGTCCGGCGCGACACCGGACTCGATGCCGAGCCGGGCGTGCGCGCGCAGGTGCCGCCACTCGCCGTGCACCGGCATCAGGTTGCTCGGCCGCACCACGTTGAGCAGGTAGAGCAGCTCGCCGGCCGGGGCGTGCCCGGAGACGTGCACCTTCGCCACGTCCTTGTGCACCACCACAGCGCCGGCCCGGGCCAGCCGGTTGATCACCCGGTAGACCGAGGTCTCGTTGCCGGGCACCAGCGACGAGGCCAGCACCACGGTGTCGCCCGGCGCGATGGTGATGTGCCGGTGGTCGCCGCTGGCCATCCGGCCCAGCGCGCTCATCGGCTCGCCCTGCGAACCGGTGGACATCAGCACGATCTGCTCGGGCGGCAGGTTGGTGGCCTCCTCGATGTTGACCACCAGACCGGCCGGGATGTTGAGCAGGCCCAGGTCCCGGGCGATGCCCATGTTGCGGACCATGGACCGGCCGATCAGCGCCACCTTGCGGCCGTGCTCGGCCGCCGAGTCGAAGACCTGCTGCACCCGGTGCACGTGCGAGGCGAACGAGGCGACGATGATCCGCCCCTTGGCCTTCGCGAAGATCGAGTCGAGCACCGGCCCGATCTCCCGCTCCGGCGTGACGAAGCCGGGGATCTCCGCGTTGGTCGAGTCGGAGAGCAGCAGGTCGACGCCCTCGGCGCCGAGCCGGGCGAAGCCGGCCAGGTCGGTGATCCGCCCGTCCAGCGGGAGCTGGTCCATCTTGAAGTCGCCGGTGTGCAGCACCAGGCCGGCCGGGGTGCGGATGGCCACCGCCAGCGCGTCCGGGATCGAGTGGTTCACCGCGAAGAACTCGCACTCGAACGGGCCCAGCCGCTCCCGGCCGCCCTCCCGCACGGTCAGCGTGTACGGCTGGATCCGCCGCTCGGCCAGCTTCGCCTCGACCAGCGCCAGCGTGAACTGGGACCCGACCAGCGGGATGTCCGGCTTGTGGGCGAGCAGGTACGGCACCGCGCCGATGTGGTCCTCGTGGCCGTGGGTGAGCACGATCGCCTGCACGTCGGCCAGCCGGTCCAGGATCGGGCCGAAGTCGGGCAGGATCAGGTCCACGCCCGGCTGCTCGACGTCGGGGAAGAGCACCCCGCAGTCGACGATCAGCAGCTTGCCGTCGTACTCGAAGACGGTCATGTTCCGGCCGATCGCGCCGAGTCCGCCGAGCGGCATGATCCGCAGGCCGCCCTCCGGCAGCGGCGGGGGCAGCTCACCGTCGATGTGCGCCTCGGTCACGCGTCACCTCATTCTGCGACGCCGTCGTGCGGCGTCCGTCGTGTCGTCGAATCATTCGGGCAGGGGCAGGCCCGCCGCGACGCAGTCGGCGCGCAGCTGGGCCAGTTCGTCGCCGGTGGCCTCCACCAGCGGCGTTCGCACCGGGCCGGCCGGCAGGCCGTGTGCCGTGAGGCCGGCCTTGACCAGGATCGTGCCCTGGGTGCGGAAGATACCGGTGTAGAGCGGCAGCAGCCGCCGGTGCAGGGCGAGCGCGCCGGCGTGGTCGCCAGCCTCGAACGCCTCGATCATCTGCTTCGTCGCCACGCCGGTGAAGTGCGTGGACGTGCCGACCACGCCGACCGCGCCGATCGCCAGGGCGGGCAGGGTCAGCGCGTCCTCACCGCTGTAGAACGCGAGGTCGCTGCGGGCCAGCACCTCCGAGGTCGCGATCAGGTCGCCCTTGGCGTCCTTGACCGCGACGATCCGGCCGTGCTCGGCGAGCGTGACCAGCGTGTCGGTGGCGATCGCGACGCCGGAGCGGTGCGGGATGTCGTAGAGCATCACCGGCAGCCCGGTGGCGTCCGCGACGGTGGTGAAGTGGTGCAGCAGCCCGGCCTGCGGCGGCTTGTTGTAGTACGGGGTGACCACGAGCAGGCCGTGCGCGCCGGCCTTCTCGGCCTGCGCGGCCAGCTCGACGGTGTGCCGGGTGTCGTTGGTGCCCACCCCGGCGACGATCCGGGCCCGGTCGCCGACCGCCTCGACCACGGCGCGGATCAGCGTCTCCTTCTCCGCGTCGGTGGTGGTCGGCGACTCACCGGTGGTGCCGTTGAGCACCAGCGCGTCGTTGCCCTGCTCGTCGACGAGGTGCCGGGCGAGCCGGGCGGCGCCGTCGAGGTCGAGCGCGCCGTCGGGGGTGAACGGCGTCACCATGGCCGTGATCACCCGCCCGAACGGGCGCGACGCGCCGCGGTCCGGGGCGGCGGAGTGGTCGTGCGTCATGTTCACAACCTAGCTGACGACCACCGGTGCCCCGGCGGCGAAGGGAGAGGACTCACTCCGCGTGCGGCGAGGCCGCCACCTCGGTGCCGTCCGGCAGCGTGGTGATCACGAAGTCGGCGAAGACGTTCGGCGCGACGCCCTGGAGCTGCCGCAGGCACTCGATCGCCAGCTCGCGGATCTCCACGTCGGCGTGCTCGGTGGCGCGCATCTTCACGAAGTGCCGCCACGCCCGGTAGTTTCCGGTCACCACGATCCGGGTCTCGGTCGCGTTCGGCAGCACGGCCCGGGCCGCCTGCCGGGCCTGCTTGCGGCGCAGCGTCGGGTTGGGCTCGTCGGTGAAGCGGGCCTCCAGCCCCTCCAGCAGATCGGTGTACGCGCGCACCGCCGCCTCGGACGCCTCGACGAACTTCTTGTGCAGCTCCGGGTCCTCGGCGATCACCGCCGGCTCGACCATGGCGGCGTCCCGCTCGGGCACGTAGCGCTGGGAGAGCTGCGAGTAGGAGAAGTGCCGGTGCCGGATCAGCTCGTGCGTGAACGACCGGGAGACGCCGCTGAAGTAGAAGCTCACCGAGCCGTGCTCCAGCACGGACAGGTGACCCACCTCCAGGATGTGCGCCAGGTAGCCGGCGTTCGTCGCGGTGACCGGGTTCGGCTTCTTCCAGCTCTGGTAGCAGGCCCGGCCGGCGAACTCGGCGAGCGCCTGCCCGCCGTCGGCGTCGGTCGACCACGGCACCTCGTCCGGCGCCTGGAACTGGGTCCACGCGATCAGCTTGACCTGGGGCTGCACCATCTCCGGCATGCCGAGGACTTTAGTTGCCCGTCGTCCGGCGCGGAAATCGGGCGCGCGGCCGACCAGCGCCTGCTCTCCGGCACGTGTCGTAGCTCTCCCGCGCCGCTCTCTTCCACGTCCGCCGCGGCAGTGGTGGTCTCGTCGGCCCTTTCGAGCTGAGTCGTCGGTGCTATCACCCGGCCGGCGACGAGAGCTTGGTACGGGACGGTCCCTCCAGGGGCACCTTCGTACCAAGATCTTCGCCCATTCCGCTTCGCGGGAGCCGGGCGGCGGTCCCGATGGCACCGACGACTCAGCTCCACAGGGCATCGGTGACAGATCGTCCCGGCGTCGGCGGGCGGTCAGACGTAGAGCGAGGGGAACGGCGCCCAGGGCAGGTTGCGGACCACCGAGAAGACCGCCCAGGCGGCCAGGAAACCGCCGAGCACCTTCGGGCTGAACTGCGGCTCGGGCAGTCGCCAGCCGAACGCCCGGTTGCCGGCCCAGGCGACGAAGAGCCAGGCCAGGAACGGCAGCGCGAAGACGAAGAGGAAGTGGTGCCGGGCGGCGGCCGGCAGGTCGCCGTGCAGCACGAACCAGAGCGCGCGGGTGCCGCCGCAGCCCGGGCAGTCCAGCCCGGTGGTGAGCTTGAGCAGGCAGGTCGGCCGGGCGTCCGGGTCGCTCCGGGTGGGGTCGCTGATCAACGCGTACGTCACGCCGAGGCCGACGCAGGCCAGCGCGGCCAGCGGCACCGCCCAGCGCGGGGCGCGGGCGTGCAGGCGCAGCACCAGGCGGGTGAACCGGTCCGGCTCGACGGGCTGGTAGACCACCCCGGCCGGCCACGCCACCGGCCCGGGATGGCCGTGAGGCTCGGCAGGACCGGAGGGCCCCACGTGGCCGTAAGGCTCGGCGTGCCCGTGCGGTTCGGCGTGTGCGGGTGCCTCCGCGTCCGGGTGCGGTGCGGTAGCGGGCCGGTCGACGCTCGTCACGACGTCACCGTACACCGGCCACGCCCACCAGCGCGGCGGCCAACGGCGCGGCCAGGTCACCGGCGGCCGGCGGGGCGACCGCGTCCAGGCCGAGCCAGCCGGCCAGCCGGTACAGCTCGGCGGCGAGCGCCACGGCCGTCTCCCCCGGGTCGGCGCCCGGCTCCAGCCAGGCCGCCGGCACCAGCAGGACGCCCGCCTTCCGGTCGGCCTTGAGGTCGACCCGGGCGGTGAACCGCTCGCCCTGCCGGAACGGCAGCACGTAGTAGCCGTACACCCGCTGGGGCGCCGGCACGTAGATCTCGATGCGGTAGGTGAAGCCGAAGAGCCGCTCGGTGCGGGCCCGCTCCCAGACCAGCGGGTCGAACGGGCTGACCAGCGTGTTGCCCCGCACCCAGCGGGGCAGCCGGGCATCGGCGTGCAGGAAGGCCGGCTGCCGCCACCCCTGGACGGTGACCGGGGTCAGCTCGCCCGCCTCGACCAGCTCGGCGATCGCCTGCCGGGCCCCGGCCACCGGCAGGCGGAAGTAGTCCCGCAGCTCCGGCTCGGCGGCGACGCCCAACGACCGGGCCGCGAGCGCAACCAGGGCACGGTGCGCCTCGGCGACGGTCGGGGTGGGCGCGTCGAGCACGGCCGCCGGCAGCACCCGCTCGGGCAGGTCGTAGCGGCGGGCGAACGAGTTGGTGCGGTCGGCGGCGGTGACCTCACCGGCCCAGAACAGGAACTCCAGCGCCCGCTTGACGGCCGACCAGTTCCACCCCCAGTTGCCGGTCTCCCGGGGCGCGTCGTGCTCGATCTCGGCGGCGGTGAGCGGGCCCCGCGCGGCCACCTCGTCGCGGACCCACGCGACCAGCTCGGGTTGCTCCTGCGCGATCCGGCGCATCCCGCCCCACGCCTCGTCGCGCGCCTTGGCCATCCGCCAGCGCAGCACCGGGTGCAGCCCCACCGGGACCAGCGACGCCTCGTGCGCCCAGTATTCGAACAGCTCGCGGGGGCGGCGGTAGGCGGCGGTGTCGAGCAGCGCGGTCGGGTAGGGCCCGAGCCGGCTGTAGAGCGGCAGGTAGTGCGCGCGTTGCAGGACGTTTACCGAATCCATCTGGATCAGCCCGACCCGGTCGAGCACCCGGCGCAGGTGCCGGCGGGTGGGCACGGCGGCGGGCGTCGGGTCGGCGAAGCCCTGGGCGGCCAGCGCGACCCGGCGGGCCTGGGCGAGGGAGAGCGATTCCGGTGCGACCATCGTCGCGACCCTAATCCACCGGTACGACGCGGACGGAGCGGCGGCTGGACCGGTCGACCGCCGGGGCATAGAACTGGACGGGTGCCCACCATCCGCCGGGAGGAACCGGACGACGCCGAGGCGATCGCCCGGGTGCACGTCCACGGCTGGCAGGCCGGGTACGCCGGCATCATGCCCGCCGAGGTGCTGCGCCGGCTGAACCCGGCCGCCTGGGCGCAGCGCCGCCGCGACCTCGGCACCGCCGACCCGGAGCACCCGTTCACCACGCTTGTCGCCGAGGCCGACGGGGAGGTCACCGGCTTCACCACGTTCGGGCCGTACCGGAACAACCAGGACCGCGGCGACCTCGACCCGGCGTGCGGCGAGTTGCTGGCGATCTATCTGGAGCCGGCGCACTGGGGTTCGGGCACCGGCGCGGCGCTGCTCGCCGCCGCCCGGGCCGGGCTGGCCGGGCGGGGCTGGACCGAGTACCGGCTCTGGGTGCTCGCCGACAACGCCCGGGCCCGCCGCTTCTACGAGCGGGCCGGGCACTCACCGGACGGCGAGGAGTCCGCCTACCCGGTGCCGTTGCACGGTGGGCGCGACCCGGTCCTGCTCCGCGAGCTGCGGTACACCGCCCGGCTCGACCGCTGACCCGGCCGGCCCGGCGTCGCCCGCCGGCCCGGCGCCGCCGGCCGGGACCGCCCAGCGGCGGATCGGCAGGCCGAGCAGCAGCGCCAGGCTGATCCACACGTAGGTGTTGCTGCCGAGGAAGCCGCCCACGCCGGTGAAGTCCTTCTCCCAGGACCAGACGATCCGGCTGCACAGCAGCGCGTACCCGATCAGCGCGGCGGCCAGCAGCAGACGACGCCGCCGGCTGCGGGCGGGCGCCGCCATGCCGTTGTCGACCAGCAGGATCAGCCCCGGCAGCAGCCAGACCAGGTGGTGCACCCAGGTCACGGGGCTGACCAGGCACATCACCGCACCGGTCAGGGCCAGGCCGGTGGCCTCGTCGCCGGCGGACACCGCGGCCCGGCAGCGCCAGCCCCAGACCGCCAGCGTGGCCAGGACCAGCAGCAGCCAGGCCACGGTGCTCGGATGCTCCGGGTCGAGCCGGGCGACCACGCCGCGCAGCGACTGGTTGGAGACGAACGCCAGCTCACCGACCCGGTCGGTGTTCCACAGCGCCTCGGTCCAGAACTCGCGGGACGCGTCCGGGAAGAGGCCGGCGGCGACGAGCGTGGCGACGGCGGCCGAGCCGACCGCGGTCGCGGCGGCCCGCCAGCGGCCGGTGACCAGCAGGTAGACGATGAAGATGCCGGGGGTCAGCTTGATCGCGGTGGCCAGGCCGATGCCCACGCCGGCCCAGCGGTTGCCGGCCGGCAGCAGCCGGAGCAGGTCCACCGCCACCAGGAACAGCAGCAGCATGTTGACCTGACCGAAATTGACCGTCTCGCGCATCGGCTCGTACGCGGCGGCCAGGCAGAGCGCGACCGCGAGCGTGAACCAGCGGGTCCAGCCGGCCCGACGGGCCACCGGGTCCAGCAGCCACCAGATCACCACGGCGCTGACCACCACCGTCGCCGCCACGCTCACCACGATCGCCGCGCCCCACGGCAGGTACGCCATGGGCAGCATGACGAGCGCCGCGAACGGCGGGTAGGTGAAGCCGTACTGGGTGCCGGCCTTGAGGAAGTCGTAGATCTCGCCGCCGTCACGCGCCCAGTAGGTGAGCGCGCCGTGGTAGACCCGCAGGTCGAAGAAGCCGTGCCGCACCGCCGCCACGGAGAGGAACCCGGTGACCGCCGCGGCGAGCGCCGCCACGGCCACGACCTGCGCGGTCGTCCGCCCGGCACCCTGCGCCACCGTCCTCCTCCTCGCCCTGCGTAGGCTCACGTGCCATGGCTGAAGGCTACGTCCGCCCCGCGCGTCCCGAGGACGTCGCCGAGATCGCACGCATCCAGCTCGCGACCTGGCGGGTCGCGTACCGCCGGATCCTGCCCCGGCACGTGCTCGACAACCTGGACGAGGCGTACCTCGCCCGGCGGTGGGGCGCGGCGGTGCAGGAGCCTCCCTCGGGCGCGCACCGGGTGCTGGTCGCCGTCGAACAGGCCGCGCAATCGTATCTGGTGGGGTTCGTCGCCTCCGGTCCGGCCGACGCCGAGGCGCTCGCCCCGGGCGAACCGGCCGACGCGTTCGACTCGGGCGTGGCCGCGGTGACCGACCTGCTGGTCGAGCCGCGGTGGGGGCGGCGCGGGCACGGCAGCCGGCTGCTCGCCGCCGCCGTCGAGCACTGGCGCGCGGACGGGCTCACCCGCGCGGTGGCGTGGGCGTTCGACGCGGACGCGGCGACCCGCGCGTTCCTCGGCTCGACCGGCTGGGAGCCGGACGGCGCGACCCGGGCGCTGGACGTGGACGACATGCTGGTGCCCCAGCTCCGGCTGCACGTGGCCGTCCCGGAGGAAGCGGCGCCGGCGCCGCGATGAGTTTCCGGCCGGCCGCCGGTCTGCCCTCGACGGGTGGCCGGCGGTCCCGGCACGGGGCGGGACCGCCGGTCACCGGTCAGCCCTTGTCCGCGCCCTCGTTGGCGCCGCGCACGAAGTAGCGCTGGAAGATCACGAAGAGCACCGCCACCGGGATGGTGGCCAGCAGCGCCGCACCGAGCTTCAGCGGATACTGGTTGCCCTTGCCGAGCGAGCCGCCGACCAGGTCGGCCAGGCCACGGGGCAGCGTGAACAGGCCCGGGTCCTGCACCGAGACGAGGCTGTGCGGGAACTCGTTCCAGGAGCCCTGGAACGACAGGATGGTCAGCGTGATCAGCGCCGGTCGGGCCATCGGCAGCACCACCGACCAGAACGTGCGGAAGACACCGGCGCCGTCGATCCGGGCCGCCTCCTCCACGCTGACCGGGATCGACTCGAAGAACTGTTTCATGATGAACACGCCGGCCGCGTCGGCGAGCAGCGGCACGATCAGGCCGGCGTAACTGTCGTACAGGCCGATCTGCTTGAGCACCAGGAACTTCGGGATCAGCAGCACCACGCCCGGCACCGCCATCACCGCGATGACGGCGGCGAACAGCCCGGCCCGGCCCCGGAAGCGCAGCCGGGCCAGCGCGTAGCCGGCGAGCGAGTCGAAGAACACCCGGCCGAGCGTGACCAGCACGGTGACCAGCAGCGAGTTGCCGAGCCAGAGCGGGAAGTTGGTGCCGGAGAAGATCCGTTCGAAGCCGGCCAGCGTGAGCGGGTCCGGGATCGGCGACAGCGGGTTGGCCGCCGCGTCCGGCTCGGTCTTGAACGAGTTGCCGAGCTGGATCACGAACGGGTAGAGGAAGACCAGTCCGAAGAAGATCAGGACGGCGTACCCGAGGAAGCGGTTGGCCCGGGCGCGCGGCTCGCGGTCGCGACGGCGCGCGACCGGCGCCGGCCGGTCGGTCAGCACGGCCATGTCAGGACCCCTCCGGTACGCGTCGCCGCCACCACCGGCCGCGCCGGTTGCCGTCCCGGTCGGCCATCAGCCGGCGCTGGAACAGGGTGAGCAGGATGATGATCAGGAACAGCACGAACGAGATGGCCGCGCCGGAGCCGTAGTCGAAGTCGCGGAACGCGGTCCGGTACGACAGGTACGCCGGGGTGAGCGTGGTCTTGGCCGGGTCACCCTGGCTCATCACGTACACCTGGTCGAAGACCTGCCAGGAGCCGATCAGTCCCAGCGTGACCACGAGGAACGTGGTGGGCTTGAGCAGCGGCAGCGTGACGTACCGGAAGCGCTGCCAGCGGGACGCCCCGTCGAGCATGCCGGCCTCGTCAAGCGCCACCGGGACGTTCTGCAACGCGGCCAGGTACATCAGCATGAACGTGCCCGAGGTGGTCCAGATGACCAGGCAGATGATCGACATCATGGCCACGCTGGGCCCGGAGAGCCACTCCCACCAGCTCAGCCCGAACGGGCCGCCGGAGGTGAGCGCGGCCGGCGGGGTGTCCAGCCCGAACGCGCCGAGGACCAGGTGCAGGACGCCGCGACCGTCGGCGAACCACTCCGGCCCGTCGACGCCGAGCAGGCCGAGCAGCCGGTTGACCGCGCCGGAGTTGGCGAACAGGAACAGGAAGACCACGCTGACCGCGACCGAGCTGGTCACGGACGGGAAGTAGAACGCGCTGCGGAAGAAGCCCTTCCCCTTCAGCAACCGGTTGTTGACCACCAGGGCGAGACCGAGCGCGAGCGCGGTCTGCACCGGCACCACGATCGCCACGTAGTAGATGTTGTTGCGGATGGCGGTCATGAAGTCGCGGCGGGCGAGCCCGTCGTCGGTGAACAGCCGGCTGTAGTTGTCGCCGCCGACGAACGGCACGTCGCCGGTGAACGGGCTGCCCTGGCCGTTCCAGTCGGTGAGGCTCACCCAGAGCGCCATCAGGATCGGCAGCAGCAGGAAGAGCCCGAGGATCACGATCACCGGCGCGACGAAGATCCAGCCGGCCAGGTTCTCGTTACTGCGGATGCCGCCCGTACGGCGACGCGGCGGGCCGGCCGACGCGGTGCCCGGCGCGGCGAGCGTGTCCGTTGCCATTCCCTCCTCCTTCGCTCGGGGGAGGTGGAAGGAGGGGCCCCTTGTTAACACCCGTCTGTTAACAGGGGGCCCCTCCTTACACCTCAGCCGCCGAGCGCCGCCTTGGCGTTCTTGTCGAAGTTGGCCAGGATCGTCTTCGGGTCACCGGTGGTCAGGCCCTGGAGGCCGGCCTCCAGGTCCCGCAGCACGCTGTCCATCTTCGGCGCGTTCACCGGGCCCTGGGCGTACTCGACGCCGTCGATGAACGGCTTGTCCGCCGGGAACGCGCCGGTGTACTGGTCGCGGACCGACTGGCGGGACGGCATCACGCCGAACGCCTTCGCGAAGCCGATCTGCTGCTCGCCGGCGGTCATCGCCTCGACGAACTTGATCGCCTGCTCCTTGTACTTCGACTTGGCCGCGATGCCCCAGCACTGGGTGAAGGAGAGCGTGCCCTGGCCCTTCGGGCCGGCCGGCAGCGGCACCACCTTGTACTTCACGTTCGGGAAGTCGTTCTGCAGGGCGCCCTTGATCCAGTTGCCCTCGATGGTCATCACGGCCTTGCCCTTGCCGAACGCCTCGCCGGACCAGCCGGAGTCGAGCTGCTTCGGGAACTTCGCGTAGCCGTTGGTGAGCAGCGACTTGACGTACTGGAGGGCCTGGAGGTTCTCCGGGGTGTCCGCGGTCGGCTGCTTGCCGTCCTTGCTCATCAGCCAGCCGCCGTTCTGCACCATGAACGCGCCGACGCGGTCCCGGGTGTCGCCGAGCGCGAGCGCGACCTGTCCCTTGGCCTTGATCTTCTGGCTGACGGCGGTGAGCTGGTCCCAGGTGGTCGGCACGTCGGCGTCGGTCAGGCCGGCCTTGGCCCACAGGTCGGTGTTGATCTGGAGCGCCAGCGTGGAGAAGTCCTTCGGCGCGCAGTAGAGCTTGCCGTCGTAGGTGAACGCGGTGCGCAGGCTCTCGTAGAAGTCGTCGGAGTTGGCGACCTTGTCCCCGTACGGCTCCAGCGCGCCGACGCTGGCGAAGTCGGCGAAGCGGGCCGCGTCGACGTAGAAGACGTCCGGCGGGGTGCCGCCGGCCAGCGCCTGGCCGAGCTGCTGGGTGAGGTCCTGCGCCGGGGTGACGGTGGCGGAGTTGCCGGAGGAGCCGGCCCACGCGGCGGCGGCGTCCTTCACGGCCTTGGTCTCGGCGTCGCCGGAGGAGCCGATCAGGATCTGCAGGCTGGCCGGGCCGCTGGACTGCTTGGTGTCGGTGGCCGAGTCGTCGAAGCCGCTGCCGCAGGCGGCGGAGCCGAGCAGGGCGACGGCGGCGACGCCGGCCACCGCGGCCCGGGTGAGCATCCGTGGTGTCATCTGTTTCTCCTGGTGGGGGATGGGATCACGCCGAGTGCCGGAGCACCAGCGAGGGGTCGAGCAGCAGTTGGGGGTCGCGTTGTTGCCCGTCGAGCAGCCCGGTGAGCAGCTCGACGCAGCGGGCGGCGGCCTCGCCGAGCGGCTGGCTGACGCTGCTCAGCCCGACCGCGGCGGCCACCGGGGTGTCGTCGAAGCCGACGACCGCCACGTCGGTCCCGGCGTCGCGGGCGGCCTGCCACGCGCCGAGGGCCAGCGAGTCGCTGGCGCAGACCAGCGCCGTCGGCGGCGCGTCGAGGGCGAGCAGCGCGCGGGCCTCGCGCTCCCCCTCGGCGATGCCGTCCTCGGTGGCGCGGTCCGGTGCGGCGCCGTCGAGGCCGACCTCCGCCATCGTGGTACGCCAGCCGGCGCGCCTGTCGTCGCCGACGCCGGAGCCGGCGGGCCAGCCGAGGAACGCGATCCGACGGTGGCCGGCGGCGAGCAGGTGCCGGGTGGCCTGGGCGGTGCCGGCGGCGCCGTCCACGTCGACCCAGGGGTGCGCCTCCGGCGTGTCCCAGGGCCGGCCGAACGTCACGAACGGCACCTTCCGCTCGGCCAGCCACGCGGTACGCGGGTCGCGGTGCTTGGTGCCGGTGAGCACGAACGCGTCCAGCTCGTACGCGCCGAGCAGGTCGTCGTAGGTGGCGATCTCGTCGTCGTCGTGGCGGGCGGTGTAGAGCATGACCCGGTAGCCGGTGGCGTCGGCGGTCTCGGTGAGGCCGTGCAGGAAGCGGTCGAGCACGGAGCCGTTGATGCCGTCCCGGGTGGGCTCGATGCGGACGGCGATGAGCCGGGACCGCCCGGTCCGCATCTGGCGGGCGGCCTGGTTGGCCCGGTAGCCGAGCGCGGCGATGGCCTCCCGCACCCGGCGGCGGGTGTCCTCGCGAACGATGTGCGGGGCGTTGAGCACGTTGGAGACGGTCTGCCGGCTGACCTGGGCATGCCGGGCCACGGTCGCGATGGTTACCTTTTCTCCCACGAAATCCCTCTCGCCGCCTTGAACGATCCAATACCGATGCGGCAGGATTAGATCGTTCAAAGTTTCTGGAATGTTTCGCACTCTGCACCCGGCCGCCGCCAGTTGTCAAGACATCCGCGCCACCGATCAGCACCAGGAGTTCCCCCGTGACCGAACGCCACCTCCAACCCCTGCTGCACGACCTGGTCGGGGTGGTGCACGCCCCCACGAGCGCGCTCGGCGACGCGGCCGGTCAGCTCCGGCAGTACGGCGTCCAGGGCGTCTTCCACGCCGACGCCCGGGTGCTCTCCCGCGCCGAGCTGCGCCTCGACGACCGGGCGCCGGAGCCGATCGCGAACGGCGCCGCCGGTCCGCACGGCGCCCGCTTCGTCGCCCTGGCCCGCTGGCTCGGCGACGACACCCCCGACCCGACCGTCCGGGTCGAACGCACCCGACGGGCCGGCCCGGCCGGTCTCACCGAGGAGATCGTGGTGTCGTCCACCGCCACCGAGCCGGTCCGCACCACCGTCACCGTGGACCTGGCCTGCGATCTCGCCCCGATCGAGCAGGTCAAGACCGGCCACGCCGGCCAGCCGCTGGCGGCCAGCGCCGGCGAGCCGGGCCGGGTGCAGTGGGCCGCCGACGGCCTCACCGTTACCGTGACCGGCGCGGACGCCACCGTGGAAGCCACCGGCGAGCGCGCCGTCGCACCGCGCCTGAGCTGGGCGGTCGCCGTCGACCCGGGCGACTCGGTCACGCTGCGCTGGCGGCTCGCCGTCACCGACCCGCGGGCCGTGGTGACCGCCGCGCCGCCCGGCCCCGGCTGGGCCGAACCCCGGGTCGCCGCCGACGACCGCCGGCTGCTCCGGCTGCTCGACCGGTCCCTGGCCGACCTGCACGCGCTGCGCCTGGCCGAGCCGGCCCACCCGGAGGACGTCTTCCTCGGCGCCGGCGTGCCCTGGTTCCTCACCCTGTTCGGCCGGGACAGCCTCTGGGCCGCCCGGATGATGCTGCCGCTCGGCACCGAGCTGGCCGCCGGCACCCTGCGGGTGCTGGCCCGTCGGCAGGGCACCCGGGTCGACCCGGCCACCGGCGAGCAGCCCGGCAAGATCCTGCACGAGCTGCGCCGGCACGAGTTCGCCCCGAACGAGGGGCTGCGGCTGCCGCCCGCGTACTACGGCACCGTCGACGCGACAATGCTCTGGGTCAGCCTGCTGCACGACGCCTGGCGCTGGGGCCTGCCCGCCGACCAGATCGAGCCGCTGCTGCCGCACCTGGAGGCGGCGCTGCGCTGGCTCGGCGAGCACGCCGACGCCGACGGCGACGGCTTCCTCGAGTACATCGACACCACCGGCCACGGCCTGGCCAACCAGGGCTGGAAGGACTCCGGCGACGCGGTGCGCTTCCGCGACGGCCGGCTGGCCGCGCCGCCGATCGTGCTGGCCGAGGTGCAGGGGTACGCGTACCGGGCGGCCACCGACGGGGCGGACCTGCTGGACGCGTTCGGTCGTCCGGACGCCGACCGCTGGCGCGGCTACGCCGACCGGCTCGCCACCAGGTTCCGCGCGGCGTTCTGGGTGGACGGCCGCCACGGCCCGCAACCCGCGCTGGCACTGGACCGGGACAAGCGCCCGGTCGACGCGCTGACCAGCAACATCGGCCACCTGCTCGGCACCGGGCTGCTGTCGGACGCCGAATCGGCCCAGGTGGCGGCGCTGCTCTCCACCGAGGCGATGGCCGGCGGCTTCGGGCTGCGCACCATGTCCACCGACGACGCCGGGTTCAGCCCGCTGTCGTACCACTGCGGTTCGATCTGGGCGCACGACACCGCGATCGTGCTCGCGGGGCTGGCCCGCGACGGGCACCGGGACGCGGCGCTACGCCTCGCCGACGGCCTGCTCGCCGCCGCCGAGGCGTTCGACTACCGCCTGCCCGAGCTGTACGGCGGCGACGACCGGGCGGCGCTCGGCCGGCCCGTGCCCTACCCGGCGGCGTGCCGCCCGCAGGCCTGGTCGGCGGCGTCGGCCGTGCTGCTGCTCCAGGCCGGTCTCGGCGTCTATCCGGACGTGCCGAACGGCCGGGTCGACCTGCGCCCGCTGGCCGGCCCGGAACTGGGCGCGCTCAGCGCGACCAACCTGCGTATCGCCGGCACCCCGGTGACGGCCACGGTCACCCACACCGGCCACCCCACCCTGACAAACCTGCCCCCCACCCTGATCCCCACCCCCCGCACCCCCTCCACCCCCACCCCCGCTACCCCCGGGCGTTGACCATGAAGTTGACGGCCTTCTCGATCTCCACAAGCGCCGCCAACCTCATGATCACCGAACCCGGTCCGGGCGCTGGACGGCGGTGATCAAGGAGTTCGTGTCGGGTCGGGGCGGTGGGGTCAGGCGGGATGGAGTTCGGCTACCAGTTCGTCGTCCTCCATCGCGCCCGTCGGGCGGAAGCCGAGTGAGGTGTAGAGGGCGGCGGCCGCGGTGTTGTCCGGGTGGTAGCTCAGTCGGATCGGCCGGCCCGCCTCGGCCAGCCAGTCGGCCAGCGTGCGTACCGTGGCGCGGCCCACCCCCCGGCCCTGCTCGGCGGCGTCGATGACCATGCCGCCGATCCAGCGGGAGCCGTCGTCGTCCACGCCCCACATCACGTGCCCCACCACGGTGTCGTCGGCGTACACGGCGAGCGAGTTCCAGACGTCCGAGTGCGTGGAGAGCAGCAGGTAGCGGGCGGCCAGCGCGGCGACGAAGGCGCGCTGGTCGTCGCGCGGGGCCACGTCGGCCACCGGCCGCCAGTTGTCGTCGTCCACCGGCCGCAGGGTCACCCGGCGGCCGAGACGGTCACGCACTCCAGAGTCGATCATGGCGGTCAGCCTAGGCTCGGCTGCGCCCACCGACCATCGATTTCGCCGAGGTCACGGCGGCCCGGTCAGGTCCGCCGGCGCCCACCGCCCAGGCCGCCGCGAGTCGCCCGCGAGGTGGAAGCGCGAGGCGATAAGAGGGGCCCCCTGTTATGCGCAATGCGTTAACAGGGGGCCCCTCCTTCACGTCAGTCGGTGGCGGCGCGGGCGACGCGGTCGAGGTACGGGCGCGGGTCGCCGGCACCCAGGTCGGTGACCCCGGCGCTGCGCAGGGCGCCGATCGCCAGCGTCCGACGCACGGCGGCGAAGGTGATCACGTGGCCGATGGTGCCGCCCAACGTGTGCGTGGTCGGGGGCGTGCAGGTGGTGTCGACGAACGTGTCCGCCAGGGTGCCGTCGGCGAGCGTCCGGGCCACGAAGGCCCGCCAGTCGCGGCCGGCGACCGCGTGCCGGGCGGCCAGGCCGGTCATCGACCGGTCGCTCTCGTCGGGCCACTCCCCGCCGCGCAGCGCCGAGAGCCAGTGCTCCTCCTGCGTGACCATGGCGTTGACCAGCGAGCGGAGCGTCGGCTGCTCGTCGATGGTCTCCACGGACACGGTGACGGGCCGGTCGAGGACCTGGTCGTCGAGACCGGCGGCGCGGTCGATGATCGCGGTGAGCGTCTGGACGTGGTGGTCGACCAGATGTTGGAGAACGTTCATCGGGGTCTCCTGACGTACTGCCGGCAGCCGCAGGCCACCGGGCGGTTGGAAGTGGACTCCGCTGGGGCAGGGCAGCTCCAGCTCACGGAAGGTCAGCGGCCGACGCCGCCGGACCGCGGTCGGGGCGAAGCCGTACGACCGACGGAAGGCACGGGTGAACGCCTCGTGCGAGCCGTACCCGGCCTCGACCGCGATGTCGAGGACGGTCCGGTCGCTGGTGACGAGCCGATGGGCCGCCCGTTCCAGGAGCAGTCGCCGGCGCAGCACGCCCGGCGGTTCGCCGGTGGCCGCGGCGACCAGCCGGTCGAAGTGGAACCGGGACAGGTGGGCCCGCGCGGCCAGATCGACCGGGGCGACCTCCGGATCGTCGAGCGCCGCCTGGAGCACGTCGAGGAGGCCGGTGAGTCCGTCCGTCGAGGTCATGTGCCCAGCCTGCACCCGCCGACGACCGCGCCGCTTGATCGCCCTTGCGCAGCCGCACGCCGGCCGGCCGGCGCGGCGAGGAATCAGTCGAGCAGGGCGTCCAGGCCGACGGTCAGGCCCGGCCGGCGACCCACCTCGCGGACCGCCAGCAGCACGCCGGGCATGAACGAGGCCCGGTCGTACGAGTCGTGCCGGATGGTCAGCGTCTCACCGGTGGTGCCGAACAGCACCTCCTGGTGGGCGACCAGGCCGGTGGCGCGCACCGCGTGCACGCGTACCCCGTCGATGTCGGCGCCCCGGGCGCCGGGCGCCTCGTCGCGGGTGGCGTCCGGCGCGGGGCCGAGACCGGCCTCGGCCCGGGCCGCCGCGATCAACCGCGCGGTGTGGGTGGCGGTGCCGCTCGGCGCGTCCAGCTTGCGCGGGTGGTGCTGCTCGACGATCTCGACCGACTCGAAGTGCCGGGCGGCGCGCGCCGCGAACTGCATCATCAGCACCGCGCCGATGCCGAAGTTGGGCGCGATCACCACGCCCACCGAGGGCCGGTCGGCCAGCCACTCCCGCACCTGGGCGAGCCGCTGCCCGGTGAAGCCGGTGGTGCCGACCACCGCGTGGACGCCGCGCTCGACGCACCAGCGCAGGTTGTCCATGACCGCGTCGGGGGTGGTGAAGTCGACGACCACGCCGGCCCCGGCGCCGGCCACCGCGGCCAGGTCGTCGCCCTGGTCGACGGCGGCCACCAGCTCCAGGTCGGCGGCGGCGTCGACCGCCTTGCAGACCTCCAGGCCCATCCGGCCCCGGGCACCCAGCACACCGACCCGAGCCGCCTCGGCCGGGCCCTTCTCCCGCACGTCAGTCACGGGGCACAACCTATCCCAATCGGGACGCGCCCCACCCGCCGGACCGGTCAGCGGTCGGCCGGGAACGCGCCGGAGTCGAACGGGCCGACCACGGCCAGCGACATCGGCCGGCCGAGCAGCTCGGCGGCGAGGTCGTTCACGTCCGTCAGCGTCACCGCGTCCACCCGGGCCAGCAGCTCGTCCACCGGCATCAGGTTGCCGTAGAGCAGCTCGCCCTTGGCCAGCCGGCTCATCCGGGAGCCGGTGTCCTCCAGCCCGAGCACGAAGGACCCCTTGCTCATCCCCTTGCCCCGGACCAGCTCGGCCTCGGTGACCCCCTCGGCGGCCACCCGGGCCAGCTCGGCGCGGGTCAGGGCCAGCACCTCGTCCACCTTGCCGGGCGCGCAGCCGGCGTAGACGGCGAACACGCCGCTGTCGGCGTACTGGCTGGCGTAGGAGTAGACCGAGTACGCGAGGCCGCGCTGCTCCCGGATCTCCTGGAACAGCCGGCTGGACATGCCGCCGCCGAGCACGTTGTTGAGCACGCCCAGCGCGAAGCGCCGCTCGTCGGTGCGGTCGATGGCGGGGCAGCCGAGCAGCACGTGCGCCTGCTCGGTCTCCTTCGGCTCGACAAGTGTGGTGGCCGGCTTCACGCGTACCGCCGGGGTGGTCGCGCGGTGCGGCGCCGGCGCGGCCGGGTCGGTGTCCAGCGGGGTGCCCCGCAGCGCCTGCCGGACCAGCTTGACCACGGCGGCGTGGTCGAGGTTGCCGGCGGCGGCGATGACGATCTGCGGCGCGGTGTACCGGCTGCGGTAGAAGTTCTGGATCTGCCGCCGGGTCATCGGCGTGACCGTCTCCTCGGTGCCGGAGATGAGCCGGCCGAGCGGGTGGTCGCCGTAGACGGCGCGGGCGAACAGGTCGTGCACCTCGTCGCCGGGCTCGTCGTCGTGCATGGCGATCTCTTCGAGGATGACGCCGCGTTCGGTCTCCACGTCGGCGGCGGCCAGCACCGAGTCGGCGACCGCGTCGCACATCACGTCGATGGCCAGCGGCAGGTCCTCGTCCAGCACCCGCGCGTAGTAGCAGGTGTATTCCTTCGTGGTGAACGCGTTGGTCTCGCCGCCCACCGCCTCGATCTCGGACGAGATCTCCAACGCGCTGCGCTTCTTGGTGCCCTTGAAGAGCAGGTGTTCCAGGAAGTGCGCGGCGCCGGCCTGCGACCCGGTCTCGTCCCGGGAGCCGACCGCCACCCAGATGCCGAACGAGACGCTGCGCATCGCCGGGATCGCCTCGGTGAGCACCCGCAGTCCGCTGGGGAGCACGGTGCGCCGGACGGTGCCGCCGAGCGGGTCGTCGCTGAGGGTGCGGGTGACCGCCCGTGCCGCCGGGGTGGACGAACTCACGACAGACCTGCTCTCCGTGCCACGAGGGGTGGGGGGACGAACGACGGCTCCAGCCCGCCGTGCGACCTGGAGCCGTGGGCCGGCCCGGGTGACGCGTGCGTCACCCGGGCCGGTCGGTCGATCAGCTGTGCCGGGTACGGCGACGCGGCCGGTCGCCGCCCTCGCCGCCACCCTCCGAGCGACGCTCGCCGCCCTCGCGGTCACCGCCACGGTCGCCACGGTCACCGCCACGGTCGCCACGGTCGCGCGGGCCACGGTCGCCACCGCGGTCCCGGCCGGCCGGACGGTCGCCACCGGCAGCCTGACCGGCGGCCGGCGCCTCGGCGCCCTCCGGACGGATCTTGTCCAGGTAGATCTTGCCGCGGGCGTCGATGTCGGCGATCTCGACCTCGACCTTGTCGCCGACGTTGAGGAAGTCCTCCACCTTGTCGACGCGCTTGCCGTCGCCCACCTTGGAGATGTGCAGCAGGCCGTCGCGGCCCGGCAGGAGCGAGATGAACGCGCCGAACGCGGCCGTCTTCACCACGGTGCCGAGGAACCGCTCCCCCACCTTCGGCAGGGTCGGGTTGGCGATGCCGTTGATCCGGTCCACCGCGGCCTGGGCCGACGGGCCGTTGGTCGCGCCGACGTAGATCGTGCCGTCGTCCTCGATGGAGATCTCGGCGCCGGTCTCGTCCTGGATCGCGTTGATGGTCTGGCCCTTCGGGCCGATCACCATGCCGATCTTGTCGACCGGGATCTTGACGGTGGTGACCCGCGGCGCGTAGTCGGACATCTCGGCCGGCGTCTCGATGGCCCGCTGCATCACGTCGAGGATGGTCTGCCGGGCCTCGTGCGCCTGCTGGAGCGCGGCGGCCAGCACGTCCGACGGGATGCCGTCGAGCTTGGTGTCGAGCTGGAGCGCGGTGACGAAGTCACGCGTGCCGGCGACCTTGAAGTCCATGTCGCCGAACGCGTCCTCGGCGCCGAGGATGTCGGTAAGCGTCACGTACTGGGTCTTGCCGTCGACCTCGTCGGAGATGAGGCCCATGGCGATGCCGGCGACCGGGGCCTTCAGCGGCACACCGGCCGAGAGCAGGCCCAGCGTCGAGGCGCAGACCGAACCCATCGAGGTGGAGCCGTTGGAGCCGAGCGCCTCGGAGACCTGCCGGATGGCGTACGGGAACTCCTCACGCGACGGCAGCACCGGGATCAGCGCCCGCTCGGCCAGCGCGCCGTGGCCGATCTCGCGCCGCTTCGGCGAGCCGACCCGGCCGGTCTCCCCGGTGGAGTACGGCGGGAAGTTGTAGTTGTGCATGTAGCGCTTGCGGTTCTCCGGGGACAGCGTGTCCACCATCTGCTCCATGCGCAGCATGTTCAGCGTGGTGACGCCCAGGATCTGGGTCTCGCCGCGCTCGAACAGCGCCGAGCCGTGCACCCGCGGCAGCACGCCGACCTCGGCGCTCAGCGGACGGATGTCGCGCGGGCCGCGGCCGTCGATACGGACCTGCTCGCGCAGCACCCGGTTGCGGACCTCGGACTTGGTCAGCGAGCGGAACGCGGCGGACAGCTCCTTCTCGCGGCCCTCGAAGCGGCCGGACAGCTCCTCGGCGACCTTGGCCTTGATGCGGTCCAGGGCCTCCTCGCGGTCGGCCTTGCCGGCGATCTTGAGCGCCTCGGTGACGTCGGCGCGGGCCACGTCGGCCACCGCGTCGTACGCGTCGTCGGAGTAGTCCAGGAACACCGGGAACTCGCTGACCGGCTTGGCGGCCACCTCGGCCAGCTCGCTCTGCGCCCGGCACAGCTCACGGATGGCCGGCTTGGCGGCCTCCAGGCCGCTGGCCACGATCTCCTCGGTCGGCGCGGTGGCGCCGTCCGAGATCAGGGCCACCGCGTTCGGGGTGGCCTCGGCCTCGACCATCATGATCGCGACCTCGCCGTCGGCCAGGGTGCGACCGGCCACGACCATGTCGAAGGTGGCCCGGGCCAGCTCCTCCAGGGTCGGGAAGGCGACCCACTGGCCGTCCACGTGCGCGACCCGGGTCGCCCCGATCGGGCCGGAGAACGGCAGGCCGGAGAGCTTGGTCGACATCGAGGCGGCGTTGATGGCCACCACGTCGTACGGGTGCTGCGGGTCGAGCGCCAGCACGGTCTCGACGACCTGGACCTCGTTGCGCAGGCCCTTGACGAACGACGGGCGCAGCGGCCGGTCGATCAGCCGGCAGGTGAGGATGGCGTCCTCGCTGGGCCGGCCCTCGCGGCGGAAGAACGAGCCGGGGATCCGGCCCGCGGCGTACATCCGCTCCTCGACGTCGACGGTCAGCGGGAAGAAGTCGAACGACTCACGCGGCTGCTTGCCGGCGGTGGTGGCGGAGAGGACGACCGTCTCGCCGAGCTGGGCGACGACGGAACCGGCGGCCTGCCGGGCCAGCCGGCCGGTGGAGAAGGTGATCTCACGGGTGCCGAAGGACCCGTTGTCGATCACGGCGGTGCGGGATTCGGTGCCGAGGTTGGTCTCGGTCATGTGCTGTGGTGCTCCTTCGCGTCGTCGGCCGACGACACGGGAACTGCTCAGGCGGCCGGTCTTCGATCGAAGCGCCCGGGTGGGCCGGCATGATGCCGGGATTCCCGGGGGCCACTACCGGAGACCGGTGCTGACCGGCTCCCTCTCGGGTCGTCGCGCGGCCGGGGTTCTTTCTGGTGGTACCGGAACGGGGGAGCGGCCGAGCGGCCACTCCCCCGTCACGTCATCGGCGCAGGCCGAGCCGCTCGATGAGCGACCGGTAGCGGTTGATGTCCTTCTTCTGGACGTAGTTGAGCAGCCGACGGCGCCGACCGACCAGCAGCAGCAGCCCACGGCGGCTGTGGTGGTCGTGCTTGTGCACCTTCAGGTGCTCGGTCAGCTCCGCGATCCGCTTGGTCAGGACCGCGACCTGCACCTCCGGCGAACCGGTGTCGCCCTCGGCGGTCGCGTACTCCTGGCGGATCTTGGCCTTGGCTTCCTGGTCGAGCGCCATGTTCTCCCTGTTTCGTGGGTGGTTCGATGAGGTCTGTCGGAGCGGTCGTGGCGACCGGTGCGACGGACCGGATTCCTCGCTCCCGCGGCGTCGTGCAGGCACGCGAGGCTCCCGTCGGTCAGCCGACGTCTCCGTCAGCCTACCAGCCCCGGACCGGTCCGGCCGGTCAAGGTCTCCCCCGCGGGTCAGGACACCGCCCGTCGGGTGCGCTCCACGTCCTCGGCGATCTGGGCGACAAGCGGCTCGATCGCGTCGTACGTCCGTTGCTCGCGCAGGTGCGCCACGAAGTCCAGCGCCAGCCGCTCGCCGTACAGGTCACCGGAGAAGTCCAGCGCGTACGCCTCCACCCGGCGTTCCCGGCCGGAGAACGTCGGGTTCGTGCCGATCGACACCGCCGCCACGAGCGGGTCGCCGCCGCGACGCACCAGCCGGGCCGCGTACACCCCGTCGGCGGGCACCGCCGCGTACCGGTGGGTCAGCAGGTTGGCGGTGGGGTAACCCAGCTCACGTCCGCGCTGGTCGCCGCGGACCACCACGCCCTCGACCCGGTGCGGGCGGCCCAGCGCCGCCGCCGCCGCGCGCACGTCACCGGCGTCGACGCAGGAGCGGATGTACGTGGACGAGAAGACGGTGCCCGCCTCGGCGACGAGCGGGGCGCCCTCCACGCCGAAGCCGAACGTGCGGCCCAGCCGCTCCAGCAGCGCCACGTCGCCGGCCGCCCGGTGCCCGAACCGGAAGTTGTCGCCGACCACGACCAGCGCGGCGTGCAGGTGCTCGGTGAGGATGTCGTGCACGAACGCCTCGGCCGGCAGCCGGGAGAACTCGGCGGTGAACGGCACCACGCAGAGCACGTCCACGCCGAGCGCCTCGATCAGCTCCGCCTTGCGGGCCGGCTCGGTGAGCACCGCCGGGTGCGACCCGGGGCGGACCACCTCGGCCGGGTGCGGGTCGAACGTCACCACCACCGACTTGACGCCCAGTTCCCGGGCGCGCGCCACGGCGTGCCCGATGGTGGCCTGGTGCCCCTGGTGCACCCCGTCGAAGACGCCGATGGTGACCACCGAACGCCCCCAGCCGCCGGGCGCCGCCTCGTACCCCCGCCACCGCTGCATGCCGTTCCTCCCTGTCCGCCCACGCGCCGTCAGGCCGGGGCCAGCACGATCTCCGCGCGGGCCCGCCCGTCCCGTTCGCTGACGATAGCGATCAGCCCGCCCGCCGGATCGAAGACCGCGTACGGACCGGCGATCCCGGCCGGGGCCAGCGGCCCGCCGTGGGACAGCGTGCGGGCCTCCTCGGCGGTGGCGTCCCGGCGCGGGAAGAACCGCGCGGCGGCGGCGTCCAACGGCAGGTTCACCACCTCCGGCGCGCGCTGTTCGAGCTGCGCCAGGGTGGCCGCCTCGGCCAGCGCGAAGCCGCCGACCGCGGTACGACGCAGCGCGGTGAGGTGGCCGCCGACCCCGAGCGCCAGGCCCGCGTCCCGGGCGACGGCCCGGATGTACGTCCCGGACGAGCAGGTCACGTCCACGTCCACGTCCACCACGTCCGGGGTGTCCCGGCGGATGGCCAGCACGTCGAGTTGGGAGACGGTGACCCGGCGGGCGGGCAGGTCCACGCTCTCCCCGTCACGGACCCGCTTGTACGCCCGCTCTCCATTGATCTTGATGGCGCTCACCGCGCTCGGCACCTGGTCGATCTCGCCGGTCAGCGCCGCCAGCGCGGCCCGGACCGCGTCGTCGGTCACCCCCGCCGTGGCGGTGGTGGCGATCACGTCCCCCTCGGCGTCGTCGGTGACCGTGGCCTGGCCGAGCCGGATCGTCGCGGCGTAGCTCTTGCCCGCGCCGATCACGTAGGTGAGCAGCCGGGTCGCCCGCCCCACCCCGATCACGAGCACGCCGGTGGCCATCGGGTCCAGCGTGCCGCCGTGCCCGACCCGGCGGGTCCGGGCCAGCCGCCGGATGCGGGCCACCACGTCGTGCGACGTCATGCCGCCGGGCTTGTCGACCACGATCAGACCGTCTGTGCTCACGACCGCCAAGCCTGCCAGACGGCGGCGACCGACCCCGCGGGGGATACCGCCGGAGTCGACGAGGTGTCAAGATCATGCGCCCTCGTCCCGCCGCCCCCGGAAGCCCGATGACCGATCACCGCGCCACCCCCGAGCCCGACCCCGCCGACCCGCTGTCCGCGGATGCCCTGGGGCGGGTTCCCGAGTGGCTCCGCCAGGCCGCTCCGGACGCCGAGCCCACCCGCCTCGCACGCTGGCGCATCGGCCTGGCCCGGCACTCGGGCAAGCTGCTCGGCGGCGCGGTCGCGGTGCTGCTGCTGGCCTGCGCCGGGGTGGTCACCACGGTCGGCTACCAGGGCTACCGGCGCTGGCAGGCGGACCCGGTGGCCCATCCGACGGTCAGCCCGCCCAGCGGCGAGCAGGCCGTCACCTCGGCGTCGCCGCCACCGGCCACCGGGCCGTTCGACGGCACCCCGGCCGCCGGCTTCCCGCAGGGCGCGGCCGGGATCACGCTGCCCCGGGCCAGGCGGACCGGCCCCTTCACCGAGAAACAGGTGGCCGACACGCTGGCCAAGGTACGCAAGGCGCTGGTGACCGCCCGGCTGGACCGCGCGTTCTTCACCGCGAAGGACCCGGAGCGGCTGGTCCGCCAGTTCGCGCCGGACGCCCGGGCCGACCTGCGTCGCGACGTTCCCTCCGGCGAGGTGGGCAGCTACGCCACCCGGCTGACCCCCGGCGCCCGGCTCACCGCCGACCAGCCCCGGGTCAAGGGCCGGATCAGCTACCGGGCCACCAAGGATCCGCACGGCATCCGGATCCTGGCGGTCACCACGAACTTCGTCTGGGCGTACGCGTTCCGCAGCGCGAGCACCGAGCCGGGCGACGGTGTCGTGGTGGTGCACGACACCGTGGTGTGGAGCGTGCCCCACCCGGACGACGTGCGCCGCGGCTCGCTCGGACTCTGGATCGAGAAGTCCGACTCGTACGCCTCCAACATCGACTGCGCGGCCTGGGACAAGGGCCTGCTCGCGCTCGGCAAGCCCTCGTTCGGCGGTCCCGTCGACCCGGATCCGGACGCGGTCTTCGACCCGGACAAGACCCTCGACCTCCCGGACACCTGCTGACGTCGGTCCGGCCGGCGCCCGCCCGCCGCGCGGCGGTCAGCGGACCGCGCCGACCACCGCCCAGGCGCCGGAACGCAGCCGCAGCAGCAGCGCGATCAGCCGGAGCACCACGAACAGCGTCAGCCCGGCCCAGATCCCGCCCAGCCCGAGGTCGAGGCCGTAGGCCAGCCAGATCGCCGGCAGGAACCCGCCGAGCGCGGCCACGATGGTGAGGTTGCGCAGGTAGCGCACGTCGCCGGCGCCGATCAGCACCCCGTCGAGCGCGAACACCACGCCACCGATCGGCTGGAGCGCGACCAGCCACGGCCAGGCCACCATGGCCTGCTCGCGTACCTGCGGATCGGAGCTGAACAACGACGGCACGCCGCTGGCGCCGGCGGCGATGAGCACCGCGAACGCGACGCCGCACACGCCGCCGAGCAGAGCGACGCGGCGGGCGAGGAACCGCGCGCCGGCCGCGTCGCCGGCGCCGAGCGCGGCGCCGATCAGGGCCTGCGCGGCGATCGCGAGGGCGTCCAGCACCAGCGCGGTGAAGAACCAGAGTTGTACGGCGATCTGGTGCGCGCCGACCGCGGCGGCGCCGAAGCGGGCCGCGACCGCGGTCGCCGACAGGAAGCTCGCCTGGAAGGCGACGCCCCGGACCAGCAGGTCGCGGCTGAGCACCAACTGCTGCCCGATGGTGCGGGGACGGGGCCGCAGGGAGACCCGCTCGCGGACGAGGGCCGCCGCGAAGAGCGCGCCGGAGAGCGTCTGCGCCACCGCGTTCGCCACCGCGGAGCCGACCAGGCCGAGGCCGGCCGGGTAGACCAACAGCGGGCAGAGCAGCGCGGAGAGCAGGTTGGGGGCGAGCACGAACAGCAGCGGCCGGCGGGTGTCCTGGATGCCGCGCAGCCAGCCGTTGCCGGCGGCGGCGAGCAGCAGGCCGGGAGCGCCGAGCGCCGCGACCCGCAGCCAGCCGGCGGCGGCGTCGGCCACCTCGCCGGGACCGCCCACGAGGGTACGCGCCAGCGCGCCCCCGCCGATGCCGATGGCGACCGCCACCAGCACGCCGGCGGTCAGCGCGAGCCAGGACGCCTGGACGCCCTCGGCCACCGCGGCGGCCCGGTCCCCCGCACCGAACCGGCGGGCCGACCGCCCCGTGGTGCCGTACGCGACGACGGTGCCGATCCAGGCGGTCAGCGTCATGACCGTGCCGCCGACGGCGAGCGCGGCGAGCGGCACCCGCCCGAGATGGCCGACCACGGCGGTGTCGACGAGCACGTAGAGCGGCTCGGCGGCCAGCACCACCAACGCGGGCAGGGCGAGCGCGGCGATCCGCCGGGGCGTGGCGGCGGTGGCGGGGGCGGCGGTCGTGCTCATCGCCGCCGATCCTGGCACGCCTCCGGTAAGGCACGCAACCCGCTAGGACCGCTTACTTGCCCCGTCCAGGAAGCGGGCCACGTCCCGCTGGCCGCGCAGCCGACGCACCGGCAGGTGCGGGGCGTACGCGGCGACGGCCGCCACCACGCGGGGGCGGGAGCGGCGCGGATAGCGCCAGACGTAGCGCAGGAGGTCGAGGTCGACGCGGTCCGGGCAGCCCTCGGGAAGGTCGGGTCGGGGCTCGGCGCGGTGGGCCCAGCGGCGACGCGCCACCCGGGCCAGGCACCGCAGCCGGTGCGGGTCGCAGAGCACCAGCAGGTCGGCGCGGGGCAGCCGGAGGTCGAGGGTGCTGGCGTAGTTGCCGTCCATCACCCAGGCCGGGCGGGCGGCGAGCGCGGCCACCTCGGCGCGGAACTCGGCGCCGGTCGGGGCGACCCAGCCAGGCCGCCAGTAGTGGCGGTCGAGGTGGATCAGCGGGAGGTCGAGTCGCCGGGCCAGTTCACCGGCGAGGGTGCTCTTGCCGGCGCCCGAGCTGCCGACAACGAGGATACGGCGCACCGGGTGACGGTAACGTCGTCGTCCCGCCGCGCAACGGCCCCACGCGCGACGGCGACCGGTGAGCGCGGGCTCCGGACCGGTGGTTGCCGGGCGCGGCGACCGGTGAGCACGGGGCTCCGGGGCGGCGGTTGCCGGGCGCGGCGACCGGTGAGCACGGGGCTCCGGGCGGCGCTGCGGGTGCGGCGACCGGTGCGGCGGTGACGCTGGCGGTGGGGCGGGTCACGGTGTCGCGGGGCCCCAGCCGGTCGGCGTCACCGCCGGGCGGCCTGCGTCACTGACGGGTGTCCATCGAGGTCTGCAACGCGCGACGCATCTGCTCGCGCGCCTCGTCGTTGGTGGTCTCGGTCTGCGGCTTGCGCTTGCTCGGCATGGCATGTCCTTCCAGGGTGCGGACCACCGAGGCACGGCGGCCCTGCGGGCGCCCGACGCCCCGTCGTCGACGACGCGACGACCGTCGCGCCACGACCGGAGTCGTCGGCCTGCTGCGCGCCGGGCAGCGGTCCGGGATCACCGGAGCGGCTCGCCTGGCAGCGTGAGCCCGGGTCGGTCTGACCCTGGAGGGAGGCAGCTCCGGGTGCGGCACCACCCCCCGTGACCAGCGCCGCGAAGCGCCGGTCCCGCACCCAAATTAACGTTCACTTTCCAGATAGTGCCCACTGTTCCCGCGATGCGGACAGGCGACCCCGTTTCCGGCAACGTCTCAGCGGGCGAGAAAGTGCCAGCCCAGCCACCACCAGAAGCCGAACAGACCGATCCGGCCCACCGGCACCGGCCCGACCTCGTACCGCATGACGAAGGCGCAGACGTCGGCCAGGGACGGGACCCGGGAACCCTCCCGGCGGGCGGCCCACTCGACGACCGCGAACAGCAGCACGGCGGTCAGGAACCCGCCGATGGCCAACGCGCGCATCATCGGCGGACCAGTCCCCAGAACGCGGCCAGCCAGGCGAACCAGGCCGCCGAGCGGGCCAGGTGGTCCTCGAGCAGCGGATCGGCCAGCCGGGAGAAGGTGGGAAAGTCGTCGCCCACGGACAGCACGAACGTCGCCCCCTCGAAGACCCCGAAGACGGTGACCGGCAACAACCACCACAGCGCGGCCGACGGCAGCCGGCGCGGAGCCGGGCGTCGGGGCACCCGGTTGCTCAGACCGACCCAGATCAACCCCCCGCCGGTGCCGAGAATGTAGAGGTTCGCCACCGTCGAGAACGACGGAAGCTGGCCACCGACCAGGGAGAGGCAGATCAACACCGGTACGGAGACGACCGGCCGGTCCCAGACCCGGGGCGCCTCGACGGTGAGCTCACGGGGGTGATCCATCATCCGATTGTCCCCAGCGTGACGTAGCGCGGGAAGACCGGCACGCCTCGTGTCTGCGGGGAAACGCCGAAGGCCGGCACCCTCGGCGGGGTGCCGGCCTCCATGCTCGGCCTTACTTGGTCCAGTGCTTGTTGACGAGGTCGGTGGCCTGCTTCTCCCACTGGGCGTACGCGTCCGGGTAGGCCGACACCTGCACCGTCTGCGCGGCCTGGGTCACCGGCATGTCCTGCCAGCCGTCGACCTGCTTCAACCCCTTCAGGAACGCAAGCGTCGAGTACTCCGGGTCGGTGATCTGCTCCGGCGTGCCCCAACCCGAGGACGGACGCTGCTGGAACAGACCCAGCGAGTCGTGGTCGTTGCGGTCGCCGAGGTGGCCCAGGTTCTCCAGCTTCGACTCCTGCAACGCCGTAGCGATCGAGACCACCGCCGCCCGCTCCGGCAGCCCGGCCTTCTTCGTCGCCGCGATGATCGCCTTCACGTTGGCCGTCTGCTCGTCGTTCAGGGTGATCGTGGACTGCTCACCCTGCACACCCGCGACCGCGATCGGCTTGCTGGCGGTGGCGGCGTGCGCGGACTCGACGTGACCGGCGATCGGACCGGCGAACACACCACCGGTGAAAGCCAGACCAGCAATACCCAGCACACTCTTACGCAGCATCGTGTTCATGGCGAGGGCTCCATTCGGGGGTCAACGCACCGGGGGTGCGGGCACCGTCAGGCGCACAAGAAAGTCTTGGCTGCTCGCGGGGCGGGGGCCTCATCGCGGCGGCCGGAACTGTGTGTAACGACCGGGGGTCCACCGTCATTCCCGGGCGGGGCGGCGCGGGGGCGCTTGCCTTCCTCGGCCGTGCACCGGGATACAACGCCGCGACCCCCCGACCCATTCCACCGTCAGCGTGCCGCCCACCACCCCGAAACCGGACACCCCACCCCACACGGGAACGCCCCCGACACCCCGACCGCCGATCTTGCAGTTACGGGCCGCCCATTCCGGGCGAAACCGACGTTCCGGGGGCACCAAGTGCAAGATCGGCGCAGGGAAGGTCGGGGGTGGGGTGGGGTGGTGGGGGGTGGGGCGGGTGGGGGCGGGGTGGTCAGGGGGGTGGGGCGGTCAGGAGCGCGGGGGTGAGTGCGGCGCGGATGCTGCCGATCACGTCGTCGAGCGGGCCACGACCCGTGAAACCGGCCGCGAAGCGGTGCCCGCCGCCGCCCAGGCCGACCGCCACCCGGCTCACGTCCACCGCGCCCTTGCTGCGCAGCGAGACCGCCCACTCGGCGTCCCCGGACTGCTTCAGCACGCAGCTCACATCCGCCTCGGCGGTGCAGCGGACCGAGTCGATGAGCGCCTCCAACACGTACGCCGGCTGGTCGTGGCGGACCAGGTCGTCGCGGGTCGCGTACGTCCAGACCAGGCCGTGCCCGTCGGCGGCGGCGGGTTCCAGCGTGGCCCGGCCGAGCACCTCGCCGAAGAGGCGGACGGCACCGAACGGGCGGGTGTCGAAGACCCGCCGGGAGATGTCGCCGGGGCGGATGCCGGTGGCCAGCAGGCGCGCGGCCATCTCGTGCACGGCCGGGGTGGTCGCCTCGAACCGGAACGAGCCGGTGTCGGTGGTCAGTGCCACGTAGAGTCCGGTCGCCGTGGCCGCGTCCAGCGGAACGCCGAGCCGGTCCAGCAGCCCCAGCGCCACCACGGAGGTGGCCGCCGCGTGCGGGTCCACCAGGTTGACGTCACCGAAGCCGGTGTTCGAGGCATGGTGGTCCAGCACCAGCGACGTGCCCGCCCCGCCCAGCCGGTCGGCCAGGTCGCCGAGCCGGGACTCGCTCGCCGCGTCGAAGCAGATCACCAGGTCCGGTGCCGGGTCCGCGTCGTCCTGCGGCACCAGCAGCTCGACGCCGGGCAGCCAGCGGAACGGCTCCGGCACGCCGGGCGGCCCGGGGAACGTCGCCTGGAGGTGGCGTACCCCGAGTCGGCGCAGGCCCAACGCGAAGCCGAGCATGCTGCCGAGGGCGTCCCCGTCCGGGTTGACGTGGCAGATCAGCAGCACCCGCGCGTCCGGGTCGAGGCCCCGCACCGCGGCGACGGCGGCAGACCAGTCGGCGTCGGTGGGACCGGCGGGGGCCGGCCCGCCGCTCACGGCGGTGACCGGCCCGCCGCCCGGGACGGCCTCGGTCACCGGCGGTCGCCGCCGCGCGGCGCGCCGTCCACCGGGGAGCCACCGTCGGCGTCGGCGTCGCCCGCCGGGGACTCGCCCTCCGCGTCGGCGTCGTCCTCCTCGACGCGGTACGGCTGGGCGTCGCCCGCGTACGCGGCCTTGGCGGCCAGCCGCTGCACCTCGGCGTCGGCGGAGCGGGCGGCGGTGAGCAGGTCGTCGATGTGCTTGACCTGGTTCTGCACGTCGTCGAGCACGAAGGTGAGCGTCGGCGAGTGCCGCAGGCCGAGTGCCTTGCCGACGGTGCTGCGCAGCATGCCCTTGGCGCTCTCCAACGCGGCGGCGGTGCTCGCCTGGGCCGTCGCGTCACCGAGCACGGTGTAGAAGACGGTGGCGTCGCGCAGGTCGGCGGTGATCCGGGCGTCGGTGATCGTGATCATGCCGAGCCGGGGATCCTTGATCTGGCTCCGCACCACCGACGCGACAAGTTCGCGGACGCGCTCCGCGTGCCGGCGTACCTTGGCCGGATCCGACATGTCCCCCACCTCCAGATCACTGTCACCTCCGACTCCGGATCGCGTCGCGACCGGGAGCCGCCGGCCGGAGACGGACGGCGCCGGGCGCCGCCGGGTCCGACCGCCCAACGTCGAAGAACATTACCCGCGCCCCGCCGGGCGACGCGCGGCGCGGCCGGGCCGTCGTACGCCACGCGGGCCGGGCCGTCGTACGCCACGCGGGCCGGGTCAGTCGTCCGCGCCGTGCAGGCGGCGGCGCACCGACAGCAGTTCGGTCTCCGGGCGGGCGGCGACCATTCGTTCGCAGGAGTCGAGCACCTCGCGGACGTGGGCCGCCTCGGCGGCCACCACGGCCACCCCGATCTCGGCCCGGCCGTGCAGGTCGAGCGCGCCGACCTCGGCGACCGAGACCTCGAACTTGCGCAGCGCGGCGACGATCGGCCGGACGTAGGACCGCTTGGCCTTCAGGGACCGGGAGTCACCCGGCAGCAACAGGTCGAACAGCGCGGTTCCGGTATACACGGCGAGCAACGGTACGCGCCGGGACGCCGCCGGTCACCCGGATAAGACGTGACCACCGCCGGTCACCCGGTTATGGCGCGACCGCCACCAGCACGTCCCGCTCGATGGCCTGGTCGACCCGGTGGGCCAGGTCCCGCCAGCCGGGCCCGTCGACGACGCGCAGGCCGGCGTCGGTCAGCACCGCCTCGGCCGCCGCGCGCGGCGCCACGTGGGTGTTCCAGGACAGCCCCAGCGCGCCGCCCGGCCGCAGCAGCTCCCGCCACACCGGCACGGCGGCGGTGAGCAGCTCCAGCGGGCTGCGGGACAGGCCCTGGCCGGTGCGGCTGCCGTGCGCCACCCCGTACGGGGCGTCGGTGACGAGCACGTCGGCGCAGCGGGGACGGAGCACCTCGCGGGCCCGGGTGGTGTCGGTGTTCAGCACAACGATCCGCTGGGTGGTACCGGCCCGGTGCGCGTCCTTCGACGGCGAGAGCACCGCCTCGAAGCGGCGGGCGACCAGCTTGCGGTCCCGGCGCACCGACGTGGTCTCCGCCGTGTGCTTGAGGCGCTTACGGCGCAGCCAGGTACGCAGGAACGCCGCGTACGCCTCCACGTCCTGGCTGTCGCGTTCGACGCCGATGCCGTCGTGGCCGTACATGAGCGCCTGGTTGAGCGTGGTGCCCCGGCCGCAGAGCGGGTCCAGCACCACCAGCCCGCCGTCGAGCATCCGGGGCGCGGCGGCGGAGGCGAGCAGCGTGACGTTGAGCAGCAGCCGGGTGAACTGCTCGTTGGTCTTGCCGGCGTACTTGGGGATGGTGATCAGGTCCGAGTCGTACCGGGCCAGCGGGTGCAGCGGCACCGGCCGGAGCAGGTCGTCACCGACCCGCTCGAAGAGCGCGTACGCCGCCGACAGGTTCGCCAGGTGGGCCAGGTCCCGTGCGCCGAGGCCGGGTGCGGGCGCGGTGAACGTCAGGTACTCCACTCCGCCGATGCGGGTGACCTCCGCGTCGGACGGCGGCGCGTCGAGCACGCCCGAGCCGGCGAACACGGCCAGTTCGGCGCGGGCCAGCCGGGCCGCCGCGTCGGCGTAGACGCGGTTGGCGGAGGGGGCGAGAAGCAGTGCGTACCCGATCACGCCGGAGATTGTCTCAGCCTGCGGAAACGGCGACGGCCGGGGCCCGAAGGCCCCGGCCGTCGACCGGTCGTGCACACCACTCAGGCGCGCGGCTTCTCCCGCATCTCGAAGGTCTCGATGATGTCGCCGACCTGGACGTTGTTGTAACCGCCCAGCGTCAGACCACACTCGAAGCCTTCGCGGACCTCGGTCGCGTCGTCCTTGAACCGCTTCAGCGAGCTGATCGTGAGGTTGTCCGCCACGACCGACCCGTCCCGCAGCAGCCGCGCCTTGGCGTTGCGGCGGATGAGGCCGGACCGGACGATACAGCCGGAGATGTTGCCGATCTTGGACGAGCGGAAGACGTCGCGGATCTCCGCGGTGCCCAGCTCGACCTCCTCGTACTCCGGCTTGAGCAGCCCCTTGAGCGCGGCGTCGATCTCCTCGATGGCCTGGTAGATGACCGTGTAGTACCGGATCTCCACGCCCTCGCGGTCGGCGATCTCGCGGACCTTGTTGGCGGCCCGCACGTTGAAGCCGATGATCGTGACCGCCTCGGACGAGGCGCTCGCGAGCATGACGTCGCTCTCGGTGATCGCGCCCACGCCCCGGTGGATGATCCGAAGCTGGACCTCCTCCGGGATGTCGAGGTTGAACAGCGCGTCCTCGAGCGCCTCCACGGAACCGGAGACGTCGCCCTTGAGCACCAGGTTGAGCGAGGTCTTCTCGCCCTCCTTGAGCTGCTCCATGAGCGTCTCGAGGGTGGCCCGGCCACGGGAGTTGGCGAAGGACGCCGCCCGCCGCCGTGCCTGCCGCTGCTCGGCGATCTGCCGCACGGTGCGGTCGTCCTCGGCGGCCAGGAAGGTGTCACCCGCACCCGGCACCGTGGTCAGACCCAACACCATGACCGGACGCGCCGGCCCGGCCGTGTCGACCGGCTTGCCGTTCTCGTCCAGCATGGCCCGCACCCGGCCGTGCGCCCCACCGGCGACGATGGAGTCACCCGCCCGCAGCGTGCCCTTCTGCACCAGCACGGTCGCCACCGCGCCGCGGCCCTTGTCCAGGTGCGCCTCGATGGCCACACCCTGCGCCGGCCCGTCGATCGGAGCGGTCAGCTCCAGCGACGCGTCGGCGGTCAGCAGGACGGCCTCGAGCAGTTCCTCGATGCCGATGCCGGGCTTGGCGGCCACGTTGACGAACATGGTGTCGCCGCCGTACTCCTCGGCGACCAGGCCGTACTCGGTCAGCTGCTGGCGGACCTTGTCCGGGTTCGCCTCCGGCTTGTCGACCTTGTTGACCGCGACCACGATCGGCACGTCCGCCGCCTTGGCGTGGTTGAGCGCCTCAATGGTCTGCGGCATCACGCCGTCGTCGGCCGCCACCACCAGGATCACGATGTCCGTCACCTGGGCACCACGGGCACGCATGGCGGTGAACGCCTCGTGACCCGGGGTGTCGATGAAGGTCACCGCGCGGTCCTCGCCCTCGTGCGGGACGTGGACCTGGTAGGCGCCGATGTGCTGGGTGATGCCACCCGCCTCGCCGGCCACGACGTTCGCCTTGCGGATCGCGTCGAGCAGCTTGGTCTTACCGTGGTCGACGTGACCCATGACGGTCACCACCGGCGCACGGCTGACCAGGCGGTCCGCCGCGACCTCGGCGTCGAGGTCGATGTTGAACTGCGCGAGCAGCTCGCGGTCCTCGTCCTCCGGGCTGACGATCTGCACGTCGAAGCCGAGGTGCTCACCCAGCAGCAGCAGGGTCTCGTCGGAGCAGGACTGGGTCGCCGTCACCATCTCGCCCAGGTTGAACATCTCCTGGACCAGCGAACCCGGATTGGCGTTGATCTTGTCGGCGAAGTCCGACAGCGAGGCGCCACGGGACAACCGGACGACCTGACCCTGACCGCGGGGCGCACCCGAGGACATGGTCGGGGCCGACAGGTTGTCGAACTCCTGTCTGCGCTGCTTCTTGGACTTGCGACCGCGGGTCGGCCGACCGCCGGGACGCCCGAAGGCACCCGCCGCGCCACCGCCACGGCCGCGGCCGCCGCCACCCGGACGGCCACCGCCGCCACCGGGACGGAAACCGCCACCGGGCGCGCCGCCACCGCCGCCGGCGCCACCGCCGGGACCGCCACGGAAGCCACCGCCACCGCCGCCGCCACCGGGACCGCCACGGAAGCCACCGCCACCGCCGCCGCCACCGGGACCGCCACGGAAGCCACCGCCACCGCCGCCGCCACCGGGACGACCCGCGCCGCCGCCGGGGCCGCCACGACCGCCACCGGGACCGCCGGGGCGACCGGTGGTCGGACGCTGGCTCGGCATGGACGCCGGACTCGGCCGCGGCGGCATGGACGCCGGGCTGGGCCGCGGCGGCATGCCGGCCGGGCTGGGACGGGGACCGCCCGCACCGGCGGCCGGGGGACGCTGCTGGCCGCCCTGGATGCCGAACGGGTTGTTGCCGGCGCCACGCGCCGGCGGGCGACCGCCCGGCCGGGCACCGGGGCCCTGGCCCTGACCCGGACCGCTGGGACGCGCGGCCGGGGAACCCGGACGCGGCGGCATGGCGTTCGGGCCGGGACGCGGGCCGGGACGGGGACCGCCCTCGGCCGGGGGCTCCCGGCGGGGGGTCTCGCGCTGCTGCTGGCGGGCGGCCTGGGCGGCCTTGACCGCGGCCTCCTGCTCAGCCTTCAGCGCGGCGGCGCGTGCCTCCGCGGCCGCCACTTCGATGTCGTGCGCGCTCGCCGGCTTGGCGACCGGGGTCGCCGGCTGCGGCGGGCCGGGGACCGGGCCCTTGGGCCGCGGTCCAGGGGTCGGCGCGGCCGGCCGCCGGGGCGGCATCGGACGGGCCGAGACCCGGGGGGCACCCGGGGTCGGGGTGGGCGTGGGGGTCGGTGCCGGGCCGCTGGACGCGGCAGTCGGCGGGGCGGCGGGCGCCGGCGAACCGGCGGACGCCACGAACGCGTTCCGCAGCCGTCGGGCGACAGGCGCCTCGACGGTGCTGGAGGCGGACTTCACGAACTCGCCCATCTCCTTGAGCTTGGCGAGAACGGTCTTGCTTTCGACCCCGAGCTCCTTGGCAAGCTCGTGTACGCGGGCCTTTCCTGCCACTGCACTCCTCACTCCGAGGTCGTGCGGGCAGCACCCGCAGCAACCTCACTCGTGCACTTGAAGCCTGGTCATTTCTGCGACTTCATCGTGTGCTCATGTCGGTCGTCCTACCTTGCTAGCGACCCGCGACCGGTCGGGTTTGACCGCTCGTCGGGGGTTGCGCGTCGACGTGCTCGGCAAGCGCGCCGTGGTCGGGGACCCCGGCGACCCGCAGTGCCCGCCCGAAGGCGCGGCGCCGCACCGCCTGCGCGAAGCAGGCCGGATTGGGGTGCATGTTCGCTCCCCGACCCGGCAGTCTGCGGGCCGGATCGGGCCGGAGACTGGTCTGACCAGCCTCGTCACCGACCGCGACGACCCGCAACAACTCGCTGGCCGGCGCTCGTTTCCGGCAGCCCACACAGGTGCGCTCCGGCAGCTCGCGTCGTGCCACTGAGAAAGTCTACCCCTAGCTGCTCGAGATCGCGCCGCCCGGCTCCGGTACGTGATCGGCTCCGCTGCGGCCGGCGGCGCCGGAGGACTCCGCATCGGAGCGGATGTCGATGCGCCAACCGGTCAACCGGGCCGCCAGGCGGGCGTTCTGCCCTTCCCGCCCGATCGCGAGCGAGAGCTGGAAATCCGGCACGGTGACCCGGGCCGCGCGGCTGGCCAGGTCGACCACCTCGACCCGCAGGGCCTTGGCCGGCGACAGCGCGTTGCCGACGAAGGTGGCCGGGTCGTCCGACCAGTCGATGATGTCGATCTTCTCGCCGTGCAGCTCGCTCATCACCGCGCGGACCCGCTGTCCCATCGGGCCGATGCAGGCGCCCTTGGCGTTCACGCCGGGCGTGGTGGAGCGTACGGCGATCTTCGTACGGTGACCTGCCTCACGTGCGATCGCGCCGATCTCCACCGTGCCGTCGGCGATCTCCGGCACCTCCAGCGCGAAGAGCTTCTTCACCAGCGCCGGGTGCGACCGGGACAGCGTGATCTGCGGCCCGCGCATGCCCTTGGCGACGTGCACGACGATGCAGCGGATCCGCTCGCCGTGCTGCGGGTCCTCCCCCGGCACCTGCTCGGACTGCGGCAGCACGCCCTCCAGCTTGCCCAGGTCGACGCTGATGATGCCCTTCTCCTTGCGGGCCTCGTGCGCCTGCACCACGCCGGTGACCAGGTCGCCGTCGCGACCCGCGTACTCGCCGAAGTGCACCTCGTCGGTGGCCTCCCGCAGTCGTTGGAGAATCACCTGCTTGGCGGTCATGGCGGCGATCCGGCCGAAGTCGTGCGGAGTGTCGTCCCACTCCCGGGCGACCGTGCCGTCGTCGTCCATCTCCTGGGCGTAGACCGAGGCGGCCCCGCTCTTACGGTCGATCTCCACCCGCGCGTGCGGCTCGGCGCCGTCGGTGTGCCGGTACGCGGTCAGCAGCGCGGTCTCGATCGCCGCGAGGATCGTGTCGAACGGGATCTCCCGCTCGCGCTCCAGGGCGCGCAGCGCCGCGAGGTCGATGTTCACCTCTCCTCGTCCTCCAGATCTTCGTCGTCGGTGTCGGTGTCGGTGTCGTCGTCGAGGTCGGCGTCGGCCAGGTCGTCCAGGCGGGAGAACTCCACCTGGACCCGGCCGGGGCCGAGCTCGGCGTACGGATGGGCGGCGGAGCCGGCGTCGGTCTCCAGCGTCACGCGCTCGTCGTCGGCGGCCGTGACCCGGCCGGCGAGCTGCCGGTCCCCGGCGTCGCCGCGGACGGTGACCTTGACCAGCCGGCCGACGTTGCGCCGCCAGTGTCGGGGCAGGGTGAGCGGGCGGTCCACGCCCGGCGAGCTGACCTCGAGCTGGTACTCGCCGGCGACGATGTCGCCACCGGCCTCCTCGGCGGCGTCAAGCGCGGTGGAGACGGCCCGGGAGATGTCCGCGACGGCGTCCAGGTTGATCCCGCCGTCGGCGTCCACGATCACCCGGACCACGTGCCGGCGCCCGGCCCGGGAGACGGAGAGATCCTCCAGGTCGTAGCCGGCGGCGGTGACCACCGGCTCGATCACCTCGCGCAGCCGGGCCCGGCGGGCGGCGAGGTCGCCACGGGGTGCGCCGTTCCGCTCCGGACCGCGGGGACCGTCGGACCGGCGGGGCCGCCCGGCGGGCCCGGACGACCGGGTGGCACGGCCACGCTGCGTCATTCCGCGCACCTCTCTGCTGTTGCCACGGCCCCTCGGGGCCGGGTTCGTCCGGGCCGGCGTGCGCGGTCGACCCGCAATGCCGGCACGCCACCGGGGCGTTCGCGCCCGGTGGCTGCGCAGAGCGTAACGCCTGGGCCGGGTGGCGGCCCGGGCGGCGCACCGAGGAGGCTGCCCCACGGGGTGGCGGGGATGGTGTTGACTTGTCCGGTGGGGACCGGCAGAACACCATCTGACCAGGGCGGAGCGGGGCATTCCCGGCGTCGCCTGCTGCGGGCCGGCGCGCTCGTGGCGCTCGGTGGCGCCACCGCGCCGCTGACTGGTTGTGATCCTTTCGACCGCGACGACGAGCCACCGCCGCCGGACGCGCTGGAGCCGCTGGCGGCCGAGGCGCTCGCGTTGGAGGCGCGGCACCGGGCCGCCGCCTCGACCGCGCCGGCGCTGGCCGCGCGGCTCACCCCGATCGCCGACGCGCACCGGGCGCACGCCGACGAGTTGCGCCGGGTGATCGGCCGACCGGCGCCCTCGGGGACGACGTCGACCGGCCCGACCGGCCCGGCGTCCGGGGCACCGGCCGACGCTCCGGACGCCCTGCTCGCCGAGCTGCGCCGGGCCGAGCGGCAGGGCCACGCGAACGCCGCCAAGGCCGGCGCGACCGCACCCGCCGACCGGGCGGCGCTGCTCGGCTCGATCGCCGCGGCCCGGGCCACCCACGTGGAGGCCCTGGCATGAGCGAACGCACCGAGCGCAGCGAGGGCCGTGAGCTCATGCCCGGCCAGCACCGCATGAGCGAACGCACCGAGCGCAGCGAGGGCCGTGAGCTCATGCCCAGCCAGCACCGCATGAGCGAACGCACCGAGCGCAGCGAGGGCCGTGAGGCCATGCCCAACCAGCACCGCATGAGCGAACGCACCGAGCGCGGCGAGGGCCGGATGGCCATGCCCGTCGGGCACCGCGTGGACCCGAGCAACGGACCGGGCAACGGCGCGACCGGGGCGCTCGGTGACGCGCTCGCCGCCGAGTACGCGGCGGTCTGGGCGTACGGGGTGATCGGCGTGCACCTCACCGACGCGGCCCGCTCGGCCGCCCGTGCCGCCGAGGCGGCGCACCGTTCCCGCCGGGACGCGCTGCTGCTCCAGCTCGCCGAGGGGGCCGGGCAGGTGCCGGCGGACCGGGCCGGCTACGCGTTGCCCTATCCGGTGACCGACCGGACGACCGCGCTCCAACTGGCCGTGGAAATCGAGGAACGGACCGCCGGTCACTGGCGGGCCGCGCTGCCGCACACCAGCGGCGCGGACCGGAACACGGCGCTCGCCGCGCTCACCGACTGCGCGCTGCGGGCGACCCGCTGGCGGCGTACGGCGGGGGTGAGCCCGGTCACCGCGCCGTTCCCGGGTCGGCCGGCCTGAGCGCGGCGGCGGTCACCCGGTGGAGCCTTCCGGTTGCGGCGCGCATACCAGGTATGCATACTCCAGGCCATGTCCATCCGCCACGGCCTGCTCGCCCTCCTCGAACGTGGCCAGATGTACGGCTACCAGTTGCGTGCCGCGTTCGAGGAGTCGACCGGCTCGACGTGGCCGCTCAACATCGGGCAGGTCTACACCACGCTGGCCCGGCTGGAACGCGACGGCCTGGTGCGCCCGCTGCCGGAGAACGAGAGCGGGCAGCGGCCGTACGAGATCACCGACGCCGGGCGGGCGGACCTGGCGCTCTGGTTCGCCACGCCGATCAGCCGGGCCGACCGGCCCCGGGACGAACTGTCGATCAAGCTGGCGCTGGCGCTGACCACACCCGGGGTGGACGTGCGGGCGGTGGTGCAGACCCAGCGCAGCGCCACCATGCGCGCGTTGCAGGAGTTCACCCGGTTGAAGTACACCAGCGACAAGCCGGAGGATCTGCCCTGGCGGCTGGTGCTGGACGCGATGATCTTCCAGGCCGAGGCCGAGGTGCGGTGGCTCGACCACTGCGAGACCAGCCTGGTCCGCCACCGCCCGACGGCGGGCCGGCCGGTCGTCCACCCCGAGGCGGTGGACCGGGCCGGTGACGAGGCCCGCCGGTGACGGGACACGGGAGGCCCGCGACGATGAGCGGAGTGCTCGAACTACGCGACGTGCACCGGACGCACGGCGCGGGCGAGGCCGCCGTGCACGCGCTGCGCGGCGTCAGCCTCACCGTGGCGGCCGGCGAACTGGTGGCGGTGATGGGCCCCTCCGGGTCCGGCAAGTCCACCCTGCTGGCGCTGGCCGGTGGGCTGGACCGGCCCACCGGCGGTGAGGTGCTGGTCGAGGGCGAGGCGCTCGGCGGCCTGCCGGCCCGCGAGCTGGCCCGCCTGCGTCGCCGCCGGATCGGTTACGTCTTCCAGGACCTCAACCTGCTGGGCAGCCTGACCGCGGTGGAGAACGTGGCGCTGCCCCTGGAGCTGGACGGCACCGGGGTGCGGGCGGCCCGCCGGCTGGCCCTGACCGCGCTGCGCGAGGTCGACGTCGCGGGGCAGGCGGACCGCTTCCCCGACCAGATGTCCGGTGGTCAGCAGCAGCGGGTGGCGATCGCCCGGGCCCTGGTCGGCGAACGCCGGCTGGTCCTCGCCGACGAGCCGACCGGCGCGCTGGACTCGCAGGCCGGCGAGGCGGTGCTGCACCTGCTGCGCCGCCGGGTGGACGACGGCGCGGCCGGGGTGCTGGTCACCCACGAGGCCCGGCACGCCGGCTGGGCGGACCGGGTGGTCTTCCTCCGCGACGGGGTGCTCGTCGACTCGACCGCGCCGCTGGTCGGCATCGAGCACCTGCTCAGCGGCAGCGAACGGTGAGCCCCGGCCGGCTCGCCGCGGCCCGCGGGTCGTGGCGCACCGCGCTGCGGATCGCCCGCCGGGAGGCCCGCCGCTCCCGCCGCCGCACCCTGCTGGTGCTGGTGATGATCGCGCTGCCGGTGCTGGGACTCAGCTTCGCCGCGGCGAGCTACGACATGTCCGAGCTGACCCGCTCGGAACAGCTCGACCGCCGGCTCGGCGCGGCCGACGCCGAGCTGCGCTGGAACAACCTGACCCCGGTGACGCAGGACAGGTGGGGCGACAACTCCTGGCCGGTCGAGGGCGACCCGGTGCCCCGGACCCGCCCGGTCACCGCCGACGAGTTGCGGGCGCTCCTGCCCGCCGGCAGCCGGGTCGTCCGGGTCCGGCGGTGGATGCCGTTCGAGACGCCACTCGGCCGCCGGACGGTGTCGTTCGAGGCGCGCGCGCTCGATCTGACCGACCCGCTGGCCCGTCCGCTGGCCACGCTGCGGGCGGGCCGGGTGCCGGTGCGCCCGGACGAGATCGCGGTCAGCCCGGCCGCGCAGCGCCGGCTGGACACCCGCCCGGGGGCACCGGTACGCACCACCGACGGCACGCCGTACCGGGTGGTCGGGGTGGTCGAGTTCCCGGACAACCTGGGCGAGGTGGTGACGCTCTCCGGCGTCGCTCCGGACGGGCCGCCCACCGACGAGAGCTGGCTGGTGGACCTGCCCGGGGCGATGGACGAGGCGCTGGCCGACCGGCTGAACGCCCGCGGCATCCAGGTGTCCACCCGGTCCCCGCTGCCCGGCCGGCAGGAGTTCGACAACGGCACGCCGTTGCCGGACGCCGAGGAGGCCGGCGTCTCGGTGCTGGTCGGCGGCCTGGGTCTGCTGGAGGTGGTGCTGCTGGTCGGGCCGGCCTTCGCGGTTGGCGTACGCCGCCGGCGGCGGGATCTCGCGCTGGTCGCGGTGGCCGGCGGGGACGCCGCCCACCTGCGCCGGATCGTGCTCGCCGACGGGGTGGTGCTCGGCGCCGGCGGGGCCGCCCTCGGGCTGCTGCTCGGCGTCGGGACCGCGTTCGCCGGCCGGCCGCTGGTCGAGCAGTACCTGATCCACGAGCGCCTCGGCGCGTACCGCGTGTTTCCCAGCGCGCTGGCCGCGATCGCCGCGGTCGCGGTGCTGGCCGGCGTGCTGGCGGCGCTCGCGCCGGCCTGGACCGCGGCCCGGCAGGACGTGGTGGCCGGCCTGGCCGGCCGGCGCGAGGCGCCCCGGCCACGCCGGCGCTGGTTGCTGCTCGGCGCGCTGCTCACCGTCGTCGGCACCGCCCTGGCCGCGTTCGCCGCCACCCGGACCTCGCCGACCGGGGTGCTGGCCGGTGTCACCCTCGGCGAGCTGGGGCTGGTCTTCTGCACCCCGACGCTGGTCGGGCTGCTGGCCCGGGCCGGCCGGCTGCTGCCGCTGACCCCCCGGCTCGCGTTGCGCGACGCCAGCCGCAACCGGTCGTCGGCCGCGCCGGCCATCTCGGCCGTGATGGCGGCGGTCGCCGGCAGTGTCGCGCTCGGCGTCTACGTGGCCAGCGACGACGCCCGACAGCGGGCGGGGTGGCAACCCGGTCTGCCGCCGGGACACGCGCTGGTCCAGTTCGCCGACCAGGAGGGGAGCCTGCGGCCGACGCTCGCCGCGGTCACCGAACGGGTCCGGGCGGTGCTGCCCGAGGCCGGCGTGGCGGGACTCGCCATTCCCGAGTGCGCCCGTCCGGCCGCCCCGGACGACTACTGCGTCGCCCTGGCGGTGCGTCCGCCCGAGGAGCGCTGCCGGTACGAGCCGTTCGAGGTGGCTCCCGCCTCGGCCCGCGACGATCCCCGTTGCCGACAGCCGTTCCGGGAACCGAACGACATCTCGCTGCCGGCGATCGTGGACGACGGCGACGTGCTGGCCGCGCTCACCGGCGCGCCGGCCGACGAGGTGGCCGCCGCGCGCCGGACACTCGCCGCGGGCGGCGTGGTGGTCACCGATCCACGGCAGGTGGCGGACGGACGGGTCCGGGTGGAGATGAGCCACAGCTCCGGTGCCCCGTCGGCGGCCCGCCTGCTGCCCGGGTACCCGCTGCGCGGCGGCCTTCCGGTGGACCGGCTGGTCCTCTCCCCCGCCGCCGCGCGGGCGCTCGGCCTGGTGGCCGCGCCGTTGGGCTACCTGGTGGACACCACCGAACCACCCACCGACGGGCAGCGCGAGCGGCTGACCGACGAGCTGTCCGAGGTGGCGCCGGCGGCCCTCCAGGTGTCGACCGCCGACCCGCCGACCGACCAGCGTCCCCTGCTGCTCCTGCTGGCGGCGGCCTCCGGGGTGATCACGCTGGGCGCCGCCGCGGTCGCCACCGGCCTGGCCGCCGCCGAGGGCCGTCGGGACCTGTCCACGCTCGCGGCGGTCGGCGCTGACCCGCGGGTACGCCGGGTGCTGTCGCTCTGCCAGGCCGGCGTGATCGCGGTGCTCGGCTCGGCGCTGGGCATCGTGGCCGGGCTCGGCTCGGCCGCCGTCGTGCTGGCCTCGCTGAACCAGCGGTACGCGCAGTCCTGGCCGGTGCAGCCGCCGTACCCGGTGACCGTGCCCGGCCTCACGATGGCGGTGCTGGTGGTGGTGCCGCTGGTGGCGATGCTCGGCGCGGCCCTGCTCACCCGCTCCCGCCTGCCCGTCGAACGCCGCCTCGACTGACCGTCCCACCGGCGCTCGGGTGCTCAGGGGGTGACGACGGCCGGTGGGCGCGGCACACTTGGCGGGTGTCCGCCCTGGGATCCCTCGCCCGCCACCTCGGTCACCAGCGGTGGTTCGCCGCCACCATGCGCGTGCTCGTCCCCGCCGACCGGCTGGTCGGCCGGCTGACGAAGGGGCGGGTGGTCGCGTTCGGGTTGGTGCCCACGCTGGTGCTGACGTCCACCGGCCGCCGCTCCGGCCGGCCCCGCAGCAATCCCCTGCTCTACGTGCCGGACGGCGACGCCTACGTGGTGATCGGCTCCAACTGGGGGCAGCAGCACCAGCCGTCGTGGACGTTCAACCTGCTGGCCCAGCCGTCCGCCGAGGTCGACGTCAAGGGCCGCCGGATCCCGGTGCGCGCCGAGCAGGTCACCGGCGCCGACCGGGACCGGCTGTTCGACCGGCTGGCCCAGGAGTGGCCGGCCTACCGCACGTACGTCGAACGGGCCGGTGGCCGCGAGATCAAGGTCTTCCGTCTCGTCCCCGCGCCCTGACCCACCCTCGCCGCCCCCGCCAAGATCCGCGCTGTTTCACGCAAAGCGTGGTCATGTCGCGCCCGATACCCACGCTTTCCGTGAATCAGCGCGCGGAGGTGGGAGTGGGGGTGGGGGGTCAGCCGACGCCGCCGACGCCGATCAGGGTGCCGATCAGGTAGGTGGCGCCGGCCGCCAGCGCGCCGAGCAGCAACTGCCGCAGGCCGCTTGTCCACCACGAGCGGTAGGTGAACCGGGCCACGATCGCGCCGGCGACGAAGAGCCCCACCCCGCCGACGGCGAGGGCCAGCCAGAGGCTGGTGAACCCGAGCAGGTACGACAGCAGCGGCACCAGGGCGCCGATCGAGAAGCAGACGAACGACGAGATCGCCGCCGCCCACGGGCTGGGCTGGTCGTCCGGGTCGACGCCCAACTCCTCCCGGACGTGCACGCGCAGCGCCTCCTCCGGGTTGCGCCGGACCGCCTCGGCGACCTGGGTGGCCAGCTCGCGGGGCAGGCCGCGGGCCACCCAGGCGTCGGCCAGCTCACGCGCCTCCGCCTCCGGGTGCCGCTCCAGCTCACGCCGTTCCTTGGCCACCTCGGCGGCGACCTGCTCGTTGGCGGACCGGACGCTCGTGTACTCGCCCAGGCCCATCGAGATGGCGCCGGCCACCAGGCCGGCCGCGCCGGTCAGCACGACGCTGCGCGGCGACACCCCGCCACCGCCGACGCCGGCGATCAACGCGATGTTCGTGACCAGCCCGTCCATCGCGCCGAAGACGGCCGGCCGCAGCCAGCCGCCGGACACGTCCGCGTGGTGCGCCTCGCGCAGCGCCGCCGGGGTCTCGGTCACGGCAGCGTCAGGATCTCGTAGCCGTCGTCGGTCACGACGATGGTGTGCTCGAACTGCGCGGTCCACTTCCGGTCCTTCGTGACGGCCGTCCAGCCGTCGTCCCACACGTCGTACTGGTGGGTGCCGATGGTGATCATCGGCTCGATGGTGAACGTCATGCCGGGCTCCATCAGGTCGGTGGGGCGCGGGCTGTCGTAGTGCGGCACGTAGAGGCCGCTGTGGAAGGCCTCGCCGATGCCGTGACCGGTGAAGTCGCGGACCACGCCGTAGCCGAACCGCTTGGCGTACGACTCGATCACCCGGCCGACGACGTTGATCTGCCGGCCCGGCGCGACCGCCTTGATGCCGCGCATCATGGCCGTGTGGGTCCGCTCGACCAGCAGCCGGGCCTCCTCGCTCACCTCGCCCACGCAGAACGTCGCGTCGGTGTCGCCGTGCACGCCGTTCAGGTACGCCGTGACGTCGACGTTGATGATGTCGCCGTCCTGGAGCACAGTCGTGTCGGGGATGCCGTGGCAGATCACCTCGTTGAGGCTGGTGCAGCAGGACTTGGGGAAGCCCCGGTAGCCGAGCGTCGACGGGTAGGCGCCGTGGTCGCAGAGGAACTCGTGCACCACCCGGTCGATCTCGTCGGTGGTCACCCCCGGCTTGCAGTGCTCGCCGGCGAGCTGGGTGGCCCGGGCCGCGAGCCGGCCGGCCGCGCGCATCTTCTCGATGGTCTCCGGTGTCTGCACGTGCGACCCGCGCCACTCCTGCGGGCGCTCCTTGCCCACGTACTCCGGTCGCGGGATGTGGGCGGGAACCGCTCGCCACGGGGAGAGCGTGCCGGGGGTCAGCGGCGCACGGACGGTCATGTCCTCAGCCTATCGCCGCCCCCGACGACGACCTCGCCACGGCCCGGCCGGGAGGTTGTTGCCGTGCCGCAAACGCTGTGCCATTGTTGCTGCGTGGATCAAGGGGGTGCGCCGCCCGTCTTCTCCGTGACGGCGCAGGGTGACGGCGACCACCGTCATGTGCTGGTCACCGGCGAGGTCGACATGGCGACCGCCGACACCATGTTCCAGACCGCGCTGCGCGAGCCCGCCACCCGGCTCCTGCTCGACCTGCGGGCGGTCACGTTCTTCGACTCGGCCGCCATCTACGCGGTGGTCCGCCTCTCCCAGCGGTTCCCGGCGGCGCTCACCGTGCTGCCGTCGCGGCAGGTCCGGCGCGTGCTGGAGATCTCCGGCCTGGGTGAGCAGGAGTGGCTGGCCGACGCCTGACTCAGGGCTGCTCTCCCGCGTCGTGCGCGGGCGGCGGCCCCGGTGCCGCCGGCGGATGACGCGGCTCTGGTCCACCGGCGTCCCTCGTGGCGTCGGGGCGAGGTTCCGCCGCAGTTCCTCGGCGTCCTGCTTGCTCACCCCGCCCGCCCGGATCGTGTTCACGGCGATGATGCTGACGTCGTTCGCCACGTTGACGCCGCCGATGAGCAGGCCGGCGGTGAGCGCCTCCTGGGCTCGGCGGATCGCGGTCAGCGCCGCGCGCTGCGAGCGGGACGGCCGGCCGGATGACGGCGACCACTCCACGCCGACGTGCCGGACGGCGTCGGCCAGGTCGTCGACGGCCGCCGCGAGCGGCGCGGGGACCGGTTCGTCGTTACGGAGCGCGGTCTCGAGATTGAGGGCGAGGTCCCGGGTCTGTAGCAGGGACCGCATCATCAGCCCGGCGCCGTGCCGCCAGCCCTCCAGCGAGTTGTGGTTGTGCCACCGCAAGGGCGAGATGCGGACGACTTCGACGGCCGCCGACAGCGCCGTCTGCAGGTCCGAGGTGTCGATGCCGCGCAGGGTGTCGAGCGCCTGTTTGGCCACCTCGGCGTCGCGCGTGCGGGCGGCCTCCGCCAGCCGTTCCAGTTCGGTGGCGATGTGGTCGAGCAGTGGCCGGCCGGCGCGCCGGATGCGGTGGATCGGGTGCAGTGGCAACACCACCAGGGCGACCAGGATCCCCATCACGCCGCCGACGACGCCGTCGACGAAGCGGGGCAGCGCGAGACCCGGGTTGGCCGGCGAGAGCACGGCGATCACCATGGCGCTGCCGCCCACCTGGGTCACGAATGAGCCCTCGCCGCTCAGCAGCACGGCGAACAGGATCGACACGGCCACGATGGCGCCGATCTGCACGTGCCCCTGCCCGACCCAGGAGACGAGCAGATCACCCAGGGTGATCCCGATCGCCACCCCGGCGACCAGGAACAGCGTCCGGCGGAAGCGCTGACCCACCGAGCTGGCGATGGTGCCGACCGCGACGGCAGGCGCGAACAAGGGCTGAGGGTTGTCCAGCACGTCGTTGGCGATCCACCACGCGCCGGCCGCGGCCACCCCCGACTGGACGGCCACGAGCAGGCTCAGCCGGAGTCGTACCACCCGGTCGTGGGCGGTGGCGGAGCCGGTACGCCGGACCGTCGCCCAGGCCGCGCCGACCGGATCGTGGGTGCGACGCCGGGTCGTGCTCACCCGGGTCCTTTTCTCATCACCGAACACGCTACGGCCTACGTTCCGCTGCCCCCTGCGAAATGCGCTATCGGCCGCGGCCTCCGACCCGACATGACTCGGCCGGCACCGGGTACGCACCCGCGTCCTCGACACGGGAGCGGTGACCGGGTGGCGATGATCGAACTACGGGTGCACGGGGTGGGAGGTCGCAGCTCCGACCGGATTCTGGGCGAGCGTGCCGCCCACCTCGTCGCCGGCGACGCCGAGGCGGGCTTCTACCGGCCCGGAGCGGGACCGGAGGACCCGGTGCCCCCCGGGGCCACGTGCCTGGAGGCGTACCGGTGGAACGGGCTGACCGGCGGCACGGCGGGGCGCACGTTTTCGCTGGTGCTGCTGATGCCGTTCATGCTCGGCAACGTCGCGCTCTGGGCACTGCCGTTGACCGGGCGCGCGGGTGCGCCGGCGCGGGCCCTGGTCCGGCTCCTGTCCGTCTCGCTGACCACGATGTACGTGCTGGCAGTGGTCGGCGTGGCGCTCGATCTGGTCGCCTGGCAGTGCCTGAGCTATCCGCGCTGCTACGAGAACCGCCGCTTCGTCTCCTGGCTGGCCGGTCTGCCCGCCGGCTGGGAACTCGCCATCCTCGCCCTTCTCCCGCTGGCGGCGATCGCCGGACTGTGGCGCCTGGGTCGCCGGACGTGGCAGCTTCCGGAGACCGGGGCGCCCGACGGCGGCGACGCCGAGATCGAGAGCCTCGACGACCCGGCGTTCTGGGACAACCGCAGCCTCGTCCGGCATCTGCGCGCCGTGCATCTGGTGGCGGCCCTGGGGACACTCGACATCGCCGTGCTCAGCGCGCTCGTGCCGCACGACCGCCGGCCCACCGGCTATCTCCTGTTCGCCGCCGTGCTGGTCGTGGTCGCGGTCTCGTTGGTCACCTGCTGCCTGCCCGGCATCGAACGTCGCACCAGCACACCCCGCTTCGACACGGCGACCCGAACGCTGGCCCGCGCGTCAGGGGTCCTGACCGCCGCCGTTCTCGCCTATTCACTCGTACCCCGGAACTCCTGGGCCGCCGCGGACAACCTGCCCGGCTACGACGTGCTCGTCGCCACCGTCTACGTGAGCCAGATGGTGCTGCTCACCGCGCTTGTCGCGCTGGTCGTGGTGACCCGCCGGCACCACGTCACCGACTCCACCGTCCTGCGCGGGCTCGCGGCGCCGGTGCTCGTCCTCGTCGCGATCGGGTTCGCTGTCTCCTACTCCTCGGGCGTGGTCTACCTCTCCGCCGACTACCTCGACCGAGGGTCCAGCCCCACGCCCGCGCGTCCGACGCCGCCGGGCGCGCCGCCCCTGACCCCGCCGGTGGCCTTCCGCTGGGCGGCCCTGGGGTTCTTCCTGGCGGTGATCCTCGCGGCGGCCGTCGTCCTGACGCGCCGACTGTGGCGGCGGTCGGCGCGCCGGGCCGCGGCCATGCGGTTCCTGCGGGCCGAGTACGCCGAAGCGGACAAGGCTCCCCCCGTCCGGGTACACGCCGCACGCGACGCGATCGTGTCGGCGCAACTCGCCGACAAGCTCGGGCCGCTGGCCCCGGCCGCCTACGCCACCCTGGCGACGATCTCGCTCGGCGCCGCCGGCTCGGCGATTCTGCACGACGGTCCCGGTGACCTGGCCCGCCGGCTCGTCGGCGAGTCACTCGCCCGGCCCGTCATCTTCGTCACCGACCTCGGCGCCTACCTGATCGGCGCCTTCGCTCTCCTGCTGGGTGTCTTCGGCCTGTTCGCCTACCGGTCGAGAGGCATCCGCCTGATCGGCATCCTGTGGGAACTGGCGACCTTCTGGCCCCGGGGCGCCCATCCGCTCGCCGCGCCCTGCTACTCGGAACGGGCGGTGCCCGACCTCACCCGGCGGGTCCGGTACCTCATCGCCGCGGGGCACACCGTCGTCCTGGCCGGTCAGAGTCACGGCAGCGTGCTCGCGGCGGTGACCGCGCTGCAACTGCCCGCGTCCGCGCGTTCCCGGGTCGCGCTGCTCACCTTCGCGTCCCCGCTGCACCGGCTCTACGCCCGCGTGTTTCCCGCCTACGTCAACGACGCGATGCTGCGCCGCATCGGCGGAGACCTCCGATGGCGCTGGATCAACCTGTGGCGCCGGACCGACCCGGTCGGCGGAGTGATCTTCCCGCCGGACGGCGGGTCAGCGGACGATCCCGCCGCCGGCGTCGACCGTCGGGTGCGCGACCCCGCGGGGCTGACCGTCGCGCCCGGCGACACCGTGCCACCGCCGATCGAACGCCACCTGTTCCGCTTCGACGACACCTACCGCGCGGCCGTGCGCGACCTCGCCGCCCGGCTCCCCCGGGCCGACTAGTCGGCCAGCCTGCGCCGCAGCGTCAGCTCGGTGCCGTCCCCGGTCCGGGTGACGCTCATCTCCCCGAGCGCCTGGATCAGCCCCAGCCCGCGGCCCCGGAACCCCGACCCGCTGGACTCGCGCCACCGGCCGCTGTCCCGGACGGTCGCGGTCACCGTGCGGTCGGCGATGGTGACGTCGACCTCGATGGACGGGTCGACCGGGTCGACCGGGTGCTCGATCGCGTTCGCGGCGGCCTCCGAGATCGCCACCGTCAGGTCGAACAGGTCGGTCTCGCCGACCCGGTGGGCGACGAGGAAGTCCTCCAGGCGCTTGCGCAGCACGCTGAGGCGGGTCGGGTCGGCCGGCAGCCGCAGCGCGAAACGGTTCCGCTCGGCCGCCTCCAGCGCCAGCACCGCCACGTCGTCGTGCCGGGGCCGCCCGGCGACGCGCTCCACGACGGCGTCCACCAGGTCGGCGACGTGCTCCCCGCCGGCGGCGGCGTCGACCCGTAGCTGGCGGAGCCCGGCGTCGATGCCCTTCTCCCGGTCCTCGATCAGGCCGTCGGTGTAGAGCAGCATCCGGCCGCCGGGGGCGAGTTCGCCCTCGGCGGTCGGATAGGTGGTGCCGGGGATCGCCCCGACCGGCGGTCCGAGGGCCCGATCGTGTAGGAACGCCACATCGTCTCCGCGAATCAGCAGGGGCGAGGGATGACCCGCGCTGGCGTACCGGAGGCGGCCGGTGCGCGGGCAGAAGGTGAGGCAGACCACGGTGGCGAAGGAGTCGCTGCCGGTGGAGTGCACCAGCCGGTTGAGCCGGGTCAGCGCCTCGCCCGGGTCGTAGCCCTCCAGCACGTACGCCCGTAGCGCGTTGCGGAGCTGACCCATCGCGGCGGCGGCCCGCACCCCCTTGCCGACGACGTCGCCGATGACCAGCACCAGCTCGTCGTCGGGGGTGCCCACCACGTCGTACCAGTCGCCGCCGACCTCCACGTCGGCGCTGCCCGGCAGGTAGCGGCTGGCCACCAGCGCGCCGGGCAGTTGCGGCAGCGTACGCGGCAGCAGGCTGTGCTGGAGTGTGGTGGCGATCCGGTGCTCGGCCTCGTAGAGCTGGGCGTTCTCCAGCCGTACGCCGACCAGCCGGGCCAGCTCGGTCAACGCCGCCTGCTCCGTGCCGCCGTCCTCCCGACGCCACACCCGCAGCTCGCCGAGCTGCTCGCCGGTGGTGCCGGTGAGCGGCAGCACCGCGGACGGTTCGTCCGGCAGGTCCCCGCCGGTGTCCTCCTCGTGCCGGACGCCGGTGGCGACCACCAGCACCCGGCCCGCCTCGGCCAGGCCGATCGCGTGTTGCGCGGCCACCCGCACCACCTCGGCGGTGGACCGGGCGGTGTTGATCGCCACCGCGGCGTCGGCGAGCGCCCGCAGCCGGCGGATGATCTGCCCGCGGAGCTGGCCCAGCTCGACGTTGGCCCGGACCCGGGCGACCAGTTCCTGGCTGGAGAAGGGCTTGGTGAGGTAGTCGTCCGCGCCGGCCGACAGGCCGGCCACCTCCTCCGCCGCGCCGGCCCGCGCGGAGAGCAGCACGATCGGCACCCCCCGGGTGACCGGATTGGCGCGCAGCGCGGCGACCAGCCCGAAGCCGTCCAGCCGGGGCATCATCACGTCCGTCAGCACCAGGTCGAACGGGCTGTCCACGGCCAGCCGCAACGCCTCCACGCCGTCCGGCACGGCCACCACCTCGTACGCCGGGGAGAGCAGCCGGCTGACGTGCTCCCGCAGGTCGGGGTTGTCGTCGGCGACCAGGACGCGGCCGGAGCCGCCCGGTGCGCCGGACGGCTCGGGCAGCCCGACGGGCCGGGCCACCTCGTCGGTCCAGAGCGCCGTCTCGGCGACGTACAGCCGGGCCTGCTCCGGCTCGGTCAGCGGCACCGGCGCGAGCGCGGACACCCGGTCGGTGGGCAGGTGCGCGTAGCCGAACGGCACGGTGACGGTGAACGTGGTGCCGCGTTCCACGACGCTGTGCGCGGTGACCGTGCCGCCGTGCATCTCGACCAGCTCACGGACCAGCGCGAGCCCGATGCCGGTGCCCTCGTGGGTACGCGAGCGCGCGCCGGCCACCCGGTGGAACCGTTCGAAGACCTGCGGCAGCTCCTGCGGCGCGATGCCGACGCCGGTGTCGCTCACCTCCAGCACGGCGGACCCGTCGCTGGGGCGTACCCGGACCACGATGTCGCCCTCGAAGGTGAACTTCACCGCGTTCGACACCAGGTTGAGGACGATCTTCTCCCACATGTCCCGGTCGACGTAGACCGGCGCCGGCAGTGGCGGGCAGTCGACGACCAGCCGCAGCCCGACCCGCTCGGTGGCGGAGCGGAACGTGCTGGCCAGCCGGGACGTGTAGTCGGACAGGTCGGTGGGTTGGTAGCGGGCGGCCAGCCGGCCGGACTCCAGCCGGGAGAAGTCGAGCACGGTGTTGACCAGCTTGAGCAGGCGCAGCCCGTTGCGGTGCATGACGGTCAGCCGGTCGAGGTAGCGGTCGGACAGCTCCCGGTCGGCGAGCATGTCCTCCAGCGGCCCGAGGACCAGCGTCAGCGGGGTCCGGAACTCGTGACTGACGTTGGCGAAGAAGTTGGTCTTGGCGCGGTCGAGCGCGGCCAGCTCGGCGGCGCGGGCGCGCTCCTGCTCGTACGCCCGCAGCTTGCCCACGGCCCGGGAGACCTGCGCGGCGACCAGGTCGACGAAGTCACGGTAGTCGTCGCTGAACGGCAGCCGGCGGGACACGCCCAGCAGCAGCGCGCCGGCCGGCTCGTTCGTCGCGGTCAGCGGCAGCAGCAGCGCCTGGTCGGCGGCGTCCGGCGGCACCGCGCCGGGCAGGTCGGCGGTGGCGACCCAGCGCGGCTCGGTCAGTGGCTCGCCGACGGGCAGGCCGGGCCGGCCGGCGACGGTGGTCGGATCGACGCCGGCGCAGCCGGCCAGCGCCGGGGCGCCGTCGGCGTCGTGCAGCCACAGCGCGCTGAACGGCACGTCGTCGCGGTGCGCGTCGAGCACCCGCGCCACGGCCCGGCCCAGCTCCAGCGTGTTCGGCACGTCGCCCAACTCGTTGCCCAGCTCGGCCAGGGCCCGCAGCCGGCGCTCGCCGAGCACCCGGCCGGTGGTCTCGTTGACGAAGCAGAAGATGCCGTTGACGGTGCCGTCGGCCTCCCGGATCGGGTCGTACGAGACGTCGAAGTAGACGTCCTCCAGGAAGCCGTGCCGGTTGATCACGAAGGGGTGGTCCTCGCCCCGGTAGGGCACGCCGGTGCCGCGCACGCCGTCCAGGATCGGGCCGAGCACGTCCCAGGTCTCCGCCCAGTGCAGCCGGGCCGACTGCCCGATCACGGCCGGATGCTTGTCGCCGATGGTGGGACGGTAGGCGTCGTTGTAGAAGGCCAGGTGCTCCGCGCCCCAGAACACCACCATCTGGGCGCGGGAGGCGAGCATGGTGCTCACCGCGTGGCAGAGCGCGGCGGGCCAGCCGTCCGGGGTGCCGAGCGGGGTGGTGGACCAGTCGAAGCCGCGCAGCCGCTCGCCCATCTCGCCGCCGGCGGCGAACGCGGCGGTCAGCAGCGGCGGGAGTGACGAATCGCCGGCCGCCGGGAACGGCCAACCGGCGTCCCCGCCCCCCTGGGCCGAGCCCATGCAGCCTCCCGCTCCGGCCTTTTGTCCCCGACGGCCGGCGCCGCTGCGCCGACCGTCCCCGGCTACTACCCCGCCGGTGGAGCAACGTAACGCATTCGGCGCGCTGGACGCTGGTTACCTCCGCCTCATCCTGTCGTAACCGGCGGGCCGCGGCGACCCCGGCCCGCCCCCGGGTTGATCAGCCTCACAGCGGCGTGACGTACGCGCCGGTGATGCCGCCGTCGACCACGAACTGCGCGGCGGTCATGAACGAGGCGTCGTCGCTGGCCAGGAACGCCACCGCGGCGGCGATCTCGGTCGGGTCGCCGAACCGCCCCATCGGCACGTGCACCAGCCGGCGGGCGGCCCGCTCCGGGTCCTTCGCGAACAGCTCCAGCAGCAGCGGGGTGGCGACCGGGCCGGGGCACAGCGCGTTGACCCGGATGCCCTCGCGGGCGAACTGCACGCCCAGCTCGCGGGTCATCGCCAGCACCCCGCCCTTGCTCGCCGTGTACGCGATCTGCGACGTGGCCGCGCCCATCAGGGCCACGAACGAGGCGGTGTTGATGATCGAGCCCTTGCCCTGCCGCCGCATGTGCGGGATGACGTGCTTGCAGCACAGGTAGACGCTCGTGGTGTTGACCCGCAGCACCCGCTCCCAGGCGTCCAGCCCGGTCTCCAGGATCGAGTCGTCGTCCGGCGGCGAGATGCCGGCGTTGTGGAACGACACGTCCACCCGGCCGTGGCGGGCCACCACGCCGTCGAACAGGTCGCGGACCGCCGTCTCGTCGGCCACGTCGGCGGCCACGAACTCGCCGCCCACCTCGTCGGCGGCCCGGGTGCCGGCGTCGGCGTCGATGTCCACGCAGACCACCCGCGCGCCCTCGGCGGCGAAGCGCCGCACGGTGGCCAGCCCGATGCCACTGCCCGCGCCGGTCACCACCGCCACCCGGTCGGAAAGCCGTCCCTGCACTGTGATCACTCCTCGGTGCCGATGAACACGTTCTTGACGTCGGTGAAGGCGTGCAGCGCGTCCGGACCCAGCTCCCGGCCGAGACCGGAACGCTTCATCCCGCCGAACGGGGTCCAGTAGCGCACCGAGGAGTGCGAGTTGACGCTGAGGTTGCCGGCCTCGACCCCCCGGGCGACCCGCACGGCCCGACCCACGTCCCGGGTCCAGATCGAGCCGGAGAGGCCGTACTCGGTGTCGTTGGCGAGCCGGATCGCGTCCGCCTCGTCGTCGAACGGGAGCACCGAGACGACCGGGCCGAAGATCTCCTCGCGCCAGTGCCGGTCCGCCGGGGAGTCGGCGAGCAGCACGGTCGGGGCGTACCAGAAGCCGGGGCCGTCCGGGCGGGCGCCGGTGAACGCCACGGTCGCGCCGTCGACGTACCCGGCGACCCGGTCCCGGTGCGCGGCGGAGATCAGCGGCCCCATCTCGGCCGTCTCCCGGGCCGGGTCCTCCACCCGGAACGCCCGCACGGCCGGTTCGAGCAGTTCCAGGAAGCGGTCGTACACCTGACGCTGGACCAGGATCCGGGAGCGGGCGCAGCAGTCCTGGCCGGCGTTGTCGAAGACCGCGGACGGCGCGGTGGCCGCCGCCCTCGCCAGGTCCGCGTCGGCGAAGACGATGTTCGCGGACTTGCCGCCCAGCTCCAGCGTCACCCGTTTCACCTGGTCGGCGGCGCCGGCCATGATCCGGGTGCCGACCTCGGTGGAGCCGGTGAAGCAGATCTTGCGGACCGCCGGGTGGGCGACGAACCGCTCGCCGACCACGCTGCCCTGGCCGGGCAGCACGGTGAACACGCCCTCGGGCAGCCCGGCGTCGAGCGCCAGCTCGGCCAGGCGCAGCGCGGTCAGCGGCGTCAGCTCGGCCGGCTTGAGCACCACCGTGTTGCCGGCGGCCAGCGCCGGGGCGAGCCCCCAGCCGGCGATCGGCATCGGGAAGTTCCACGGCACGATCACGCCGACCACGCCCAGCGGCTCGTGGAACGTGACGTCGAGCCCGCCGGGCACCGGGATCTGCCGGCCGGTCAGCCGCTCCGGCGCGCCCGCGTAGTAGTCGAGCACGTCCCGGACGTTGCCGGCCTCCCAGCGCGCGTTGCCGACGGTGTGCCCGGAGTTGCGTACCTCCAGGTGGGCCAGCTCCTCCAGGTGGGCGTCCACCTCGGCGGCGAACCGCCGCAGCAGCCGCGCCCGGTCCCCCGGCGCCACCCGACGCCACCCCTCGAACGCGGCAGCCGCCCGCGCCACGGCGGCGTCCACCTCCGCCACGGACGCCGACGCCACCTCCGCGATCGCCGTCCCGCTGACCGGCGAGATCACCTCACCCACGCGCTCCCCCTGCCCTTCGCCATCCCTCGCCTCTCGCCTCGTCGATCTTGCAGATAATGCCCGGACAAAAGCCTCTCATGCCGCGAAAAGCGGGCCGCAAGTGCAAGATCGGCGAGGGACGGGGGTGGGGGCCAGGGCGGGGACGGGGTCAGAGGCGTTCGAAGCCACGGGTCAGCTCCCAGTCCGTGACGGCGGCGTCGAAGGCGGACAGCTCGACCTTCGCGTAGTTGGCGTAGTGGGCGACCACCTCGTCGCCGAACGCCTCCGGGGCGACCGTCGAGCCCTGCCAGAGGTCGAGCGCGTCCCGCAACGTGCCGGGGACCCGCTCGGCGGCCGGGTCGTCGTACGCGTTGCCGGTGCACTCCTCGGCCAGCTCCAGCTCGTGCTCGATGCCGTGGACCGCGCCGGCCACCAGCGCGGCGATCGCCAGGTACGGGTTGACGTCCGCCCCCGGCACCCGGTTCTCCACCCGCATCCCCTGCCCGTGCCCGACCAGCCGCAGCGCGCAGGTGCGGTTGTCGGTGCCCCAGCGCAGCGCGGTCGGCGCGAAGGAGCCCGGCTGGTACCGCTTGTAGGAGTTGATGTTGGGCGCGAAGAGCAGACTGAACTCGCGCATCGTGGCGAGCAGCCCGGCCAGCACCCGCTGCCCGGTCACGCTCAGGTGCGCCGGCCCGTCGCCCAGCATCGCCGACGAGCCGGACGCGTCACGCAGCGAGAAGTGGATGTGGCAGGAGTTGCCCTCCCGCGCGTTCGGCTTCGCCATGAACGTGATCGCCATGCCCTCCTGGGCGGCGATCTCCTTCGCCCCGTTCTTGTAGACGACGTGGTGGTCGGCGCAGGCCACCGCCTCGTCGTACCGGAAGGCGATCTCGTGCTGGCCGAGGTTGCACTCGCCCTTCGCGCTCTCCGGCGTCAGGCCGGCGGCGGCCATCTCGGTGCGGATGCGACGCAGCAGCGGCTCCACCCGGGCGGTGCCGAGCAGCGAGTAGTCCACGTTGTACTGGTTCGCCGGGGTCAGGTCGCGATAGCCGCGCGACCACGCCTCCTCGTACGAGTCGCGGTAGAGCACGAACTCCAGCTCGGTGCCGGCGTACGCGGTCAGCCCGTGCGCGGCCAGCCGGTCGAGCTGCCGGCGCAGGATCTGCCGGGGCGAGGCGACCACCGGGCCGGAGCCGTCCAGCCACTCCAGGTCGGCCAGCACCATCGCGGAGCCGGGCTGCCACGGCGTCCGGCGCAACGTGTCCAGGTCGGGCTTCATGGCGAAGTCGCCGTAGCCGCGTTCCCAGCTCGACATCGCGTACCCGTCGACGGTGTTCATGTCGACGTCCACGGCGAGCAGGTAGTTGCAGCCCTCGCTGCCGTTCTCCAGCACGTTGTCGAGGAAGAACGGCGCGTGGATCCGCTTGCCCTGGAGGCGGCCCTGCATGTCGGTGAGGGCGAGCACCACCGTGTCGATCTCGCCCTCGGCGACGGCGACCCGCAACTGCTCCAGCGAGAACGGCGTTCTACTCATCAGGGGGCCTCCATCACCAAGGTCTACTGGCAAACCGGATCACCGTCAATGCCCCGGTGGGACCGGGTGCGAAACCGGGGAGAACACATGCGTCGTCGGATCGTCGCGGCCGTCGTGGCCGTCGTCGCGATCGGGTTGGGCGCCACCGACGCCCGCGCCGACCGGCAGCCCACCGCCGCCCCGGACCGGCCCGCCGTCGAGACGGCGCCGCAGCCGGACCTGGTCGACCTGCGCCCGGCCGGCTTCGAGCGGCATGTCGACAGGCGGCCGGCGGTCGGCTACGACCTGACGAACCCGCAGGTGGTCGCCACCGGGCTGGCGGTGCCCTGGGGGCTGGACTTCCTGCCCGACGGCAGCGCCCTGGTCGCCCAGCGGGACCCGGGCACGATCCTGCGGGTCCGCCCCGGCCGACCGGCCCGGCAGGTGACCCGGATCGCCGACGTGGTCGCCGGCGGCGAGGCGGGCCTGCTCGGGCTCGCGGTCTCCCCCACCTACCGGCGGGACGGCTGGGTGTACGCCGCCTACACCACCGCCACCGACCTCCGCGTGGTCCGGTTCCGGCTGGCCGCCACGCCGGTCCCGCAGGTGCTGCTCAGCGGCATCCCCCGGGCCACGTTCCACGACGGCGGGCGGATCGCGTTCGGCCCCGACGGCCTGCTCTACGCCGGCGTTGGCGACGCCGGCGTCCCGGCCCGTGCCCAGGACCTGACCAGCCGCAACGGCAAGATCCTGCGGATCCGCCCGGACGGCGGCGTGCCGGCGGACAACCCGTTCCCCGGATCGCCGGTCTACAGCTACGGCCACCGCAACGTGCAGGGGCTGGCCTGGGACCGGCACGGCCGGCTGTTCGCCACCGAGTTCGGGCAGAACACCTGGGACGAGGTGAACCGGATCGTGCCGGGCGGCAACTACGGCTGGCCGATCGTGGAGGGCGTCGCCGGTGACAGCCGTTTCCGGGACCCGGTCGTGGTCTGGCCGCCGGCGCAGGCGTCCCCGAGCGGCGCGGCGTTCACCCGGGGCACGCTCTACGTGGCCGCGCTGCGCGGTACCCGGCTCTGGGCGGTGCCGGTCGACCAGGACGGCACGGTCGGCGTACCGGTGGCGGAGCTGGTCGGGACGTTCGGCCGCCTGCGTACCGTCGCGGTCGCCCCGGACGGCGCGCTCTGGGTGACCACCAGCAACCGCGAGCCGCGCAACGTCCCACCGGCGGCCGACGACGACCGCATCCTCCGCTTCCCGCTCACCCACCGCCAACCCACACCCTGACCCCAGCGGTACGCGGACCGCCGCCCACGGCGTCAGCCACGCGACCGCGCCCAGGCCAGGAAGCGGCGGTGCAGGTCCGGCACATGGTCCGGGTTCAGCCGGGCGAGGTGTTCGTGCGCCTCGGCCAGCAAGCCGCCCAGGTGGAACAGCAGCCCGACCCGGTCACCCCGGTACTCGACGAGCAGCGACAGCCGAGCCGGCTGGCAGGGCCACTCCGCGCCGCAGTTGCGGCACCGCCACAGCGGGCGGATCGGCACGTGCGGCACCCGTCGGCGACCTGTCACCATCGGCCTCCTCGTGGTCCGGGTGGAGGGGGCCGCCCGGCGCATCGTCGGGACCGGGCGGCCCCGGGCTGGAACCCGCCCGCGCCTGTCGGCGGCGAGCGGATCCGCCTACGTGACAGTCTGCTGAGCACACCACTACGGTCGGAAGGCATCGAGCCTGGTCGCGACGCACCTGTGCGGGCCCGGCACGGCCAGCGGAAGTCGAGTGCGTCTCGGGTCAGATCTGTGGAGGAACTGTGGAGGAACCGACAGCGAGCCTCATCCGAACCCAGCTCCGGCGGATGCGTTCCGCATCCGGTCTCACCCAGGAGGATTTCGGCCGGCAGGTGCACTACTCGGCGTCGATGGTCTCTGCGGTGGAGACCGGCACCCGCCCACTGGACCGCGCATTTCTGGCCCGCGCCGACGAGGTGCTGAGGAGTGACGGCCTGCTGACGTCGCTGCTGCGGATGGCCGAGCGGGACAGCCAGCCGTCGTGGTTCAAGCCCTGGCTGGAGGCGGAACGCTCAGCCCGACAGCTCCGATACTTCAACCCGTGCCTGATCCCCGGCCTGTTCCAGACCGCGAACTACGCCCGCACCGTGTTGCGTTTCGACACCACCAGGCCGCCCGAGGAGGTGGAGAAGCAGGTGGCGGCGCGGATGGCACGGCAGGAGATCCTCACCCGCGAGCGTCCCCCTCTCGTCGTCGCCGTCACCGACGAGTCCGCGCTCCGCCGCCGGGACGCTGTCATGGCCGAGCAACTCGCCCACCTGGTGCAGATGGCCGAGCTGCCCCACGTCCACCTGCACATCATTCCGGCCGACGCCGGCCTTCACGTCGGCCTGTCCGGGCCGCTGGCGCTGGCGCACCTGGCAGAGGGCGGCTGGGCCGGACACATGGAGAATCAGCTCGCCGGCTCGGCCGTCGACGGGGAGGACGCCACGGCAACGCTTCTGGCAAAGTGGGAAGGGGTGCGCAGCGCGGCGTTGCCGCACACCCGGTCGGTCGCCCTGATCAAGGAAGTCGAGAGTCAGCATGGACCTCAGTAACGCGATCTGGAAGAAGTCCACCCGTAGCGGAACGAGCGGCGGCGACTGCGTGGAGGTGGCCGCCAACCTGCCGGGTGTGGTGCTGGTGCGGGACACGAAGAACCGCGACGGCGGCACCCTCCACGTCACCCCGTCGTCGTGGCGCTCATTCGTCACCCTGGTCAACCGCTTCCACCCCGCCCCCTGATCGCACCGCCCACTTCCCGTCGATCTTGGACTTGTGGTGCCCAACTATGCCGCTTTTATGGCGTTTTCGGAGGTGCCACAAGTCCAAGATCGACGGGCGGGCAGGGCGGGGGCGAGGCGAGGTCAGGAGGGTGGGGTGGGGGTGTCGGCGGGCAGTTCCTCGACCGTGCGGCGGGGGCCGGTGAACCACTTGCGGGCCGAGGCGTACCACCAGATCGCCACGCCGAGCAGCACCCCGCCCACCGCCAGCGGCGCGTAGTTCACCGCCGTCCAGGAGAAGTCAGGATGGCCCGGCACGCCGGCCGGGACGATCGGCAACACGAAGTAGACCGAGATGACGGCGATCTCCACCACCGCGATCCAGCCGAGCAGCCGGTAACGGCGGCCGAGCGTCCACGGGCCCGGGACGAACCGGTCCCCCATCCGCAGCCGCAGGAAGATCGGGATGATGAACGACAGGTAGAGCCCGATCACCGCCACCGACACCACCGCGTAGAACGCGACCGGGATGCCGCCGCGCTGGTAGAGCGCGGGCAGCGTGAGCACCAGCCCGGCCAGCGTGGCGCCGATGATGGCGTTGACCGGCGTACCGTTGCGGTTGACCTTCGACCATAGCCGCCAGCCCGGCACCGCCCGGTCCCGGCTGAACGCGTACGCCATCCGCGACATCGAGGTCACGCAGCTCATCCCGCAGAAGAACTGCCCGATGGTGGAGATGATGATGACCACCTTGAAGAAGAACGGGGTCAGCGCCGTCTCGAAGATCGCCCCGGAAAAGCCGCCCGCGTCGTTGATCGCGTCCACGTCGGTGGCGGCGAACAGGAACGCGAGCAGCAGGATCCAGCCGCCGACGGCGGAGTAGAAGATCGACCGCCACAGTCCCTGCGCGGCGGCCTTGGACGCGCCCCGCGTCTCCTCGGAGACGTGCGCGCAGGCGTCGAAGCCGGTGATCGTGTACTGCGTGAGCAGGAAGCCCAGCGGCAGCACGTAGAACCAGAACGTCAACCCGCCGGTGTCCCCGTCGCCGAAGCCGGAGTTGTTGAACCGCTCGGTGAACACGAACTGGAAGCTCTGGTGGTCGTCCGGGACCAGGACCAGGATCAGCACCACCACGGCCGCGCCGGCCACGTGCCACCAGACCGAGACGTTCTGGAGTACGTCGATGATGCGGTGCCCGTAGATGTTGATCAGGCCGTGCAACGCGAGGATCACCACGAACAACCCGAACGTCTGGTGGCCGGTGCCGGCCCAGCCGTCGACGAGCGCCGACAACGTCAGGTTGAGGAACGTGGCGCAGCCGTAGTCGACCGAGGCGGTGACCGCGACCAACCCGATCAGGTTGAGCCAGCCGGTGAACCAGCCGTGCACCGGCCGACCCATGGTCGCCGCCCACCAGTAGATCCCGCCCGCGGTCGGGTAGGCGGAGACCAGCTCGGCCATGCAGAACCCGATGACCAGGATGAACATCGAGATCACCGGCCAGCCCCAGGACACGGCCACCGGGCCACCGTTGTTCCACGCCTGACCGAACGTGGTGAAGCAGCCGGCCAGGATCGAGATGATCGAGAACGAGATGGCGAAGTTGGAGAAGCCGCTCCACTTGCGGCGCAACTCCTGTTTGTAGCCGAGTTCGGCGAGTCGTCGGGCGTCGTCGTCCATCGGCTGCTCGGCGGTCGGCGCGGGCGTCGTGGCCACTGCACACCTCCTCGGGCGAGTGCTCGCAGTCTGCTCCCGCCGATCAAGGTGGTCAATACGCGTACCGGTTAAATGCGTTGTCCCAGCTCCCGGCCCGGGGCATCCTTGGAGCTGTGACCAGGCCCGACCCGACGGGCCGGCACCGGGCGCTCGGCAACGCCCGGTCCGCGGCGGCGCGCGGCGTCCACCTCTCTCTCACTGAAGTACGGCCTCTCGCCGTACCCCGGACGCCCGCGCCGCCGCTCCCTACCGACCCGACGGTCGCCGTCAGCCCGGGAAGGCCACGTCCGCCGGATCGACATAGGGGCTCTGGTTGTCATCTTGTATACAACGTTGTAAATTGACAGGTGTTCACCCCGACCAAGGAGGTAATCCTGGACTGCGCACTGGCCTTCGATGCCACCTACGCCCCGCACGCGGCGGTCGTGATGTCCACCGTGGCCGCCCAGATGCCGACCGAACCGCTGCGGTTCTGGCTGGCCGCCGACGACGACGTCACCGAGCCGACCCGGGCCTCGCTGACCCGGGCGGCCCGGCACGCCACCGTCACCTTCCTGACCGTGGACCCTCCACCGATCCGCCTGCCCGGATCCCGCGAGCCCCACCTGAGCTACCTCTCCGCCGCCATGTACCTGCGGCTGCTGATCCCGCACGCCCTGCCCCCGGGCGTCGACCGGCTGCTCTACCTCGACTCCGACGTGCTCTGCACCGGCTCCCTGGCACCGTTGCGCGACGTCGACCTGGGCGACACGCCGGTCGGCGCGGTCCGGGACGCGTTCACCCGCCGCCTCATCGACAACGGCGGCCTGCCCGGCATCTACGGCTATCGGGACCTCGACGCCCAGGCGCCGTACCTGAACTCCGGGGTGTTGCTCATCGACGTGCCACGGTGGCGGGAACTCGAGATCACCGCCGCGGCGCTCGGCTACATCGCCCGGCACGCCCACGAGGCGCGTTTCCCGGACCAGGACGCGCTCAACCACGCCGTCTACGGCCGGTGGACCCGGCTCCCCAAGCGCTGGAACCACATGATGGCGTGGCGGCTCGACCCGACCGTCGGCGGGAGCATCACGGACGCGTCCATCATCCACTTGGCCGGCCCGGTGAAGCCCTGGCATCCGGCCTTCCCGGACGGCGTGTTCCGGCAGCTCTACCGCAGGCACCGCCGGCGCACCGAACCGGTCACCGCCCGAGCCCGGGCGGGATCACTCACCGCTTCGCGCCGGTGACGAACGCTTCGCCCCCAACCCCGACCAGGACCGCCGCGCGGTGACGGGTGTCGTGCCTCAGGCGAACAGCAGGCCCGCCACCCAGAGCGCGGCGATCACCATGCCCGCCATGAACTCGACAAGCATGGACAGGCCGGCCGCCTTGAGCGCCTGCACGGTGGCCGGCCAGGCCAGCCGGTTGCTGCCCAGCCGCAGCAGTTCCGCGCCCCAGATCCCGGCGATGAAGCCGATCGGCAGCCCGATCACCGGGATGACGAAGAACCCGACCACGCCGAGCAGCGCGCCGGCCAGCAGCGACCGGGTGGGCACACCGGTCCGCTTCAGGTTCCGCCCCGGCCAGAGGTACTTGACCACGGTGCCACCGGCGGCGACCACGGTCGCGGCGGCGAGCACCGCCCAGCGGCCCGGGCCGGCGTCGCCGAACAGCGCCCACACCAGCACACCGCCCCAGCACAACGGCAGCGCCGGCAGGCCGGGCACCACCACGCCGGCCAACCCGGCGAGGATCGCCAGCGCGGCGACCACCGACACCACGGCCTGCGAATCGGTCAGACTCACGAGTTCACTCTTCTCTGCGCGGGCGGTGCGTAAACCGAGATGTTAAGCGGGGGCCCCTCCTCTACCGGAGGCGTTAGGCGGGGGCCCTTCCTTAAGCCGCCAGGCGGGCGCGGATGTCGTCGGCGGGCATCGGGGCGCCGAACCAGCGGCCCTGGCCGGTGTCGCAGCGCAACGCCCGCAGCCGCTCGGCCTGCACCTCGGTCTCCACCGCCTCGGCCGTCACCGACAGCTCCAACGCGTGCGCCAACCGGACCAGCGCGTCGACGATCCGCTCGTCGCGGTGGTCGGCGACCGCGCCGTCACCGCGGATGCCCTCGACGAACGGGCCGGCCAGCTTCACGCAGTGGATCGGCAGCCGGCGCAGGTACGCCAGGTTCGAGTAACCGGTGCCGAAGTCGTCGATGGCCAACCGCAACCCGAGGTCGGCGAGCTGGTGCAGGGCCCGCAGCGGCTCACCCGCGCTGCCCATCACCGCGCTCTCGGTCAGTTCGAGCTGGAGCAGCTCGGCGGGGAGGCCGGTGTGCTGCAACGCCTCCGCCACGGTCTCCACGATGGCCGGGTCGTCGGCCTGCCGGGCGGCCAGGTTGACGCTGACCACCGGTCTCGACTCCGGGAAGGCGCGCCGCCACGACTCGGCATCCCGGCACGCCTGGCGCAGCACCCAGGCGCCGAGCCGGACGATCAGACCGGTCTCCTCGGCCAGGCCGATGAAGCGGTCCGGCCCGAGCAGCCCCAGCTCCGGGTGCTGCCAGCGGACCAGCGCCTCGACCGCCACCATGGTGCCGTCCAACAGCGACACGATCGGCTGGTAGTGCAGCACGAACTCGCCCCGGTCCAGCGCGGCGGGCAGGTTGGCGGCCAGCGCCGACCGGGCGATGTCGGCGGCGCTGCGCTCCGGGTCGTACACCGCCCAGCGGCCCCGCCCCTCGGCCTTGGCCCAGTAGAGCGTGGTGTCGGCGGCCTTCATCAGCTCGCCGGCGCTGGTCTCCGCCGCCGGGCAGTCCACGATGCCGATGCTGGCCGAGACCGCGAGCTGCTGGTCGGCGACGTGCACCGGGGCGGAGACCGCCGCGAGCGCCAGCTCGGCCACCTCGACCGCGTCGTCGAGACCGCCGCCGGAGTCGACCAGGATGACGAACTCGTCGCCGCCCATCCGGGCCACCAGGTGCCCACGGCCGGCCACGCAGTCGCTGAGCCGTCGGGCGATCACCTGGAGCAGCCGGTCACCGAGGTCGTGGCCGAGGCTGTCGTTGACCGCCTTGAACCCGTCCAGGTCGATGAAGCAGAGCCCGACGCGCTGCTCGGGGCCGGCCGCGGCGAAGACACCACCGAGCGTCTCGAAGAACAGCGTCCGGTTGGGCAGGCCGGTCAGCGGGTCGTGCAGCGCCTGGAAACGCAGCCGCTGCTGAAGCTCGTACCGCTGGGTGATGTCCTCGATCATGGCGACGGTGAACCGGGGCCGGCCGTCGTCGTACCGGATCAGGGACACGGCCAGGTCGGTCCAGACCACGCTGCCGTCCTTGCGGTAGTAACGCTTCTCCACCCGGGCGCTGTCCCGCTTGCCCTCGACCAGCTCCTGGTAGAGCTCCCACATGCCGGCCGCGTCGTCGGCGTGGGCCAGCGCGGACACGTTCATCTGCCGCATCTCCGCGACCGTGTAGCCGAGCATGTCCGCGAAGGACTGGTTGACCTCGATGATGTGCCCGTCCACCCCGGCGATGCCGATGCCGATGGCGGCGCCGGTGAAGACCGCCCGGAACCGCGCCTCGCTGTCCCGCAACGCCTGCTCGACGGCGTCCCGGGCCTGCCAGGCGGAGCGGGCGATCCGTTCCTGCTGGCTGAACACCCGGTCCCGCAGCGCCCGGCTGAACCCGGCGGCGACCGCGCCCTGCAACGAGGCGATCCGTTCCCGCAGCTCGGGCAGATCCTCGCGGGCCGGCAGCACCCAGGCCAGGAACCGGTCGCCGAGCGCCTGCACCGACCAGTCGAGCACGCCGGGCTCGGTCAGGTGCGCCTCCACCAGGGCCCGCCCCACCTCCTCCGCCGGCCGGGCGGAGAAGGTGGGTGCCCGCAACGCGCGGGCCAGCCGCTCGGTGAGCGACACCAGCAGGCGCTCGGTCTCGGCCGCGCTCAGCGGCACGAAACCGATGCGCCGCACCGCCCGGGCCCACTCGGCGGCGTACGCCGTGGCGCCGGGACGGCTGAAGTCATCCCCGACGGGCTCCGGGGCGGGCACGTCGGCTCACCCGGCAGCGCGGTCGTGCCGGGCGACGCCGCCGAACGCCCCGAAACGTTCCGGGTGCTCGTCCACGTCCGAGGGCGAGTCGGGCCGCCAGAGCGGCATGTGCACCACACCCGGTTCGAGGATCGTCCAGTCACCGAAGAAGCCGGTGATCTCGGCCCGCGAGCGGAGCGTGATCTCGGTGGCGGTACGCGCCGACAGCCGCTGCGCGTCAAGCATCTCCTGCGGCTGGTCCTCGAACGTGGAGTGCGAGACGACCAGGAAACTGCCCGGCGCGGCGGCGGCCCGCAGGGTGGCCAGGATGTCGGCCGGGCGGTCGGCGTCCGGCACGAAGTGCACCACGCCGGCGAGCAGGATGCCCAGCGGCCGGTCGAAGTCGATCAGGCCGCCGGCCCGGGCCTGGTCCAGGATCAGTTTCGGCTCGCGCAGGTCGGCGAGGAGCGCGGTGGCCCGGTCGTTGCCGGCCAGCAGCTCGTGGCTGTGCGCCACCGCCACCGGGTCGATGTCGACGTAGACGATCCGGGCCTCGGGGTTCGCGGCCTGGGCGACCTCGTGCACGTTGCCGACGGTGGGGATGCCGGAGCCGATGTCGAGGAACTGGTCGATGCCGGCGTCGAGCAGTACCCGCACCGCCCGGCGCAGGAACTCCCGCCCGGAACGCATGGTGGCCGCCAGGTTCGGCGTCATGGCCGCGATCTGCTCGGCGAGCTGCCGGTCGATCTCGAAGTTGTGCGCCCCGCCGAGGAAGTAGTCGTAGACCCGGGCGGCGCTGGGCCGGCTCAGGTCGATCCCGGCGGGAGGTCCGTCCGACGTCTGCATCGTGCGATCTCCCCGGTCGTCACCCGCCCGGTGGGGCGGATCATGTGGTCCAGCCCACTCTATGCGCGCCGGACCGACAACGGGAGATCCACTTCTGGCGATGCCGCCGTCCGCGCTCAGCCGGCCGACTCCAGCAGCAGCGAGATGCCCTGCCCGACGCCGACGCACATGGTGGCGAGGGCCCGCCGACCACCCCGGCGGCGCAGCTCCAGCGCGGCGGTCAACGCCAGCCGGGCACCGCTGGCGCCGAGCGGGTGGCCCAGCGCGATGGCCCCGCCGTTCGGGTTGACGTGCTCGGCGTCCTCCGGCAGGCCCAGCTCCCGCAGCACCGCCACGGACTGCGCCGCGAACGCCTCGTTCAGCTCGATCACGTCGACGTCGGCCAGCGTGAGGCCCTGGCGGTCGAGCAGCTTCCGGGTCGCCGGGACCGGCCCGATCCCCATGATCCGTGGCGGTACGCCGGCCGCCGCGGCGCCGCGTACCCGGGCCAGCGGGGTGAGGCCGTAGCGTTCGACGGCGGCCGCGGAGGCGACCAGCAGCGCCACCGCGCCGTCGTTGACGCCGGACGAGTTGCCGGCGGTCACCGTGCCGCCGTCGCGGAACGGGGTGGGCAGCGCGGCCAGCTTCTCCGGCGTGGTCTCCCGCGGGTGCTCGTCGACCTCGACGAGCTTCGTCTCCCGCCGGCCGGCCGGCACGGTGACGCCGACGATCTCCTCGGCCAGCCGGCCGTCGGCCTGCGCCTTGGCGGCCCGCTGCTGCGAGCGGTACGCGAACGCGTCCTGCGCGACGCGGTCCACGCCGAACTCGGCGGCCACGTTCTCCGCCGTCTCCGGCATCGAGTCGATGCCCCAGCCGCGCTCCATCAGCGGGTTGACCAGCCGCCAGCCGATGGTGGTGTCGTAGACCTCGGCGGCGCGGGAGAACGGGGTGGTCGCCTTCGGCATCACGAACGGCGCGCGGCTCATGCTCTCCACGCCGCCGGCCACCACCAGGTCGGCGTCCCCGGCGACGATGGCGCGGGCGGCGGCGGCGAGCGCGTCCAGGCCGGAGCCGCAGAGCCGGTTGACGGTGCTGCCCGGCACCTCCGCCGGCAGGCCCCCGAGCAGCGCGGCCATCCGGGCCACGTTGCGGTTGTCCTCGCCGGCCTGGTTGGCGCAGCCCAGGATCACGTCGTCGGTGCGGGCCCAGTCGACCGACGGGTGCCGCGCCACCAGCTCGCGGATCACGTGCGCGGCGAGGTCGTCGGGGCGGACCCCGGCGAGGGCGCCGGCGTACCGGCCGATCGGGGTGCGGACTCCGGCAACGAGGTAGGCCACGGTCATCGCGCGCACGTCCTTCGGGGGTGGGAAGGGGTCGGTCGGCGGCGGCCCGGCGGGTCGCGCCGGGGTGCCACGGCGCCAGGATATCCGCGCCCGGAGCGGATAGGTTGGCGGCATGGCCGGGGCCCAGTTCAGCGCAGAGACCAGTGGCGGCGGTTCCTTCGTCCGCCAACCCAACCGGTTCACCGGGCGGGTCACCCCGCACTCCACCTCGCCGGCCGGCGGCGGGCCGGACGAGCAGGGCCGCTGGCCGCTGGAGCCGGGCCGGTACCGGCTGATCTGGTGCCGGGCCTGCCCGTGGGCGCACCGGGCCCGGATCGTACGCGGCCTGCTCGGCCTCGACGAGGTGATCTCGCTGGGCACCGTGGACCCGATCCGGGACGAGCGGGGCTGGCGGTTCGCGCTGGACCCGGACGGCTTCGACCCGGTGCTGGGCGTCGGGTTCCTCTCCGAGGCGTACCTGGCCACCGACCCGGACTACACCGGCCGGGTGACCGTGCCGGCGCTCGTCGACACGCTGACCGGGCACGTGGTCACCAACGACTATCCGCGGCTCACGCTCGACCTCTCCACCGAGTGGCGGCGGTTCCACGCGCCGGACGCGCCGGACCTCTACCCGGTCGAGTTGCGGCCGGAGCTGGACGCGCTGATGGCGGAGATCCACTCCGACGTCAACAACGGCGTGTACCGGTGTGGTTTCGCCACCTCGCAGGCGGCGTACGACGAGGCGTACACCGCGCTGTTCGCCCGGCTGGACGCGTTGGGCGAGCGACTGGCCGGGCGGCGCTACCTGATGGGGGACGCGATCACCGAGGCGGACGTGCGGCTGTTCACCACGCTGGTCCGCTTCGACGTGGCGTACCACGGACACTTCAAGTGCAACCGGCAGAAGCTCACCGAGATGCCGGTGCTGTGGGCGTACGCGCGGGACCTGTTCCAGACGCCGGGCTTCGGCGAGACGGTGGACTTCGACCACATCAAACGGCACTACTACGCCACCCACGACATGATCAACCCGACCCGGATCGTGCCGCTCGGTCCGGACCTGGCCGGCTGGACCACGCCGCACGGGCGTGGCTGAGCGCCCGTCGCGCCGGGTCGCCGCCGCCGGGGCCGCCGCCTGCGTGCTGGCCGGGGCGGTCGCGGTGACGGTTGCCGTCATCGCCGGTCCGGGCCCCGGCCCGACCGGGTACGTCAGCGAGGCCGGTGTCGCCGACAGCGGGTACGCCGGGGCGTACCGGATGGGGATCTTCACGCTGGCGGCGGCGCTGCTGCTGCTCGCCGGCGCGCTGCCGGCGGTGGCGCGGGCGGCGTCCGTGCTGCTCGGCGTCGGCGCGGTCGCCACGGTGCTCTCCGGCACGGTGACGTGCAGCGCCGGCTGCCCGCTGCCGCCGTTCGAGGCCGCCACGGTGGCCGACCTGGTGCACGGCGGAGCCAGCATCGCGGCCACCGCGGCGGTGGTCTTCGCGATGCTGGCGCTGGTGTGCGGCCCCGCCGCGGGCGCGGCGCTGCGGCGGGTCGCCGCGGTCGGCGCGACGCTGGCGCTGCCGCTGGCCGGCGCGGTGGGGCTGGCCATGCTGCTGGTCGGCCGGGGCGCGCTGGTCGGCGTGCTGGAGCGGCTGCTGCTCACGGTAACCGCCGCGTGGGCCCTAACCACCGCCGTGGTGCTGGTAAGGAGGGGCCCCCGCTTAACGCATTCGGTAGAGGAGGGGGCCCCGCTTAACACCGAGGTGTTAAAAGGGGGCCCCTCCTTCCCCAACCGCCGGTTGTAAGGGGCGTCACGGGGAACGGTCCTTCCGGCGGGGCGGGTGCGGGAGTAGCGTGGTTCGGCGATGACCAATGTCTGGTGCCTCACCGAGCGCCTGTACGTCGACCTCCGACGGCAGGCCAGCGGCGTCTGTCCGGCGTAGCTCCGCTCCCCGACGCCCGCCCTTTCCTCTCCAGACCTTGGACCCGTCCTCATGGCTTCCGCCCTGCGCAAGATCCCCTTTTCCGTGCAGATCCTGCTCGGCCTCGTGCTCGGCGTGGCGCTGGGCTTCCTCGCCCGCGCCACCGACCTCGCCTGGCTGACCAGCACGCTCGACACCGTCGGCGGCCTCTTCGTCCAGCTCCTCAAGCTGGCCGTGCCGCCACTGGTCTTCACCGCCATCGTGGTCAGCGTGGTCAGCCTGCGCGGCGTCGCCAACGCCGCCCGGCTGGCGCTCAAGACGCTGCTCTGGTTCGGCGTCACCGCGCTGATCGCGGTGAGCATCGGCATCGGCCTGGGCCTGCTCACCGACCCCGGCCGCGGCGTGAACCTGGACCCGGCCGGCGCCAACGCGCCGAAGACCACCGGCTCCTGGATCGACTTCCTCACCGGCATCGTGCCCACCAACCCGGTCGGCGCGTTCGTCGAGGGCAACGTGCTCCAGATCGTCTTCCTCGCCCTGGTGGTGGGCGCCGCCGCGCTGCTGGTGGGCGAGCCCGCCGAGCCGTTCGTGCAGCTCAACCGCTCGGTCCTGGCGATCGTGCAGAAGGCGCTGTGGTGGGTCATCCGGCTCGCCCCGATCGGCACCCTGGGCCTGATCGGCAACGCCGTCGCCTCGTACGGCTGGGACCTGCTCGCCCCGCTCGCCAAGTTCACCACCGCCGTCTACGTCGGCTGCGCGCTGGTGATGTTCGTGGTCTACCCGGTGCTGCTGGCCGCCGCCGGCCGGCTCAACCCGCTGCGCTTCTTCGCCGGGGCCTGGCCCGCCATCGAGCTGGCCTTCGTGTCCCGTTCCTCGGTGGGCACCATGCCGGTGACCCAGCGTTCGGTGGAGCGCCTCGGCGTCCCCCGCGAGTACGCCTCCTTCGCGGTGCCGTTCGGCGCCACCACGAAGATGGACGGGTGCGCCGCGATCTACCCGGCGCTCGCCGCGATCTTCGTGGCGCAGGTGTTCGGCGTGGACCTGGGCGTCACCGACTACCTGCTGATCGCGTTCGTGTCGGTGGTCGGCTCGGCCGCCACCGCCGGCCTGACCGGTGCGATCGTGATGCTCACGCTGACCCTGAGCACGCTGGGCCTGCCGCTGGCCGGCGCCGGGCTGCTGCTGGCCATCGACCCGATCCTGGACATGATGCGGACCGCGACGAACGTGGCCGGACAGGCCGTGGTGCCGACCATCGTGGCCGCCCGCGAGGGCACGCTCGACCGGGCCGCGTACGACTCGGCCGGCAGGCGCGACCTGATCGAGCCCGTCGAGCCCGCCGAGCGCGAGAACGAGCGGCTCGCCCCCGTACCCGCCTGATCCACGCCCGACGGGTGCGTTCCGGCCGGGAACGCACCCGTCCCCCTGACCGGAGGAGAACCGCATGAGCGCCCTGTTCACCCCGCTCGCCCTGCGCGGCGTCACACTGCCCAACCGGATCGCGCTGGCGCCCATGTGCCAGTACGCTGCCGGGCCCGACGGGCTGCCCACCGACTGGCACCGCGTCCACCTCGGTTCCCGCGCGGTCGGCGGGGCCGGGCTGGTGCTCACCGAGGCGACCGCGGTGGTGCCGGAGGGACGGATCAGCCCGCAGGACGTCGGGCTCTGGTCCGGCGCGCACGTCGACGCGTGGCGGCCGGTCACCGCGTTCGTCGCCGGCCAGGGCGCGGTGCCGGCCGTGCAGCTCGCGCACGCCGGATTCAAGGCGTCGACGTACCGGCCGTGGGCGGAGCGGCGCGGCGGCGTGCCGGACGCCGAGGGCGGCTGGACGCCGGTCGGCCCGGGCGTCGACCCCTTCGTCAGCGACTACCGCACCCCGGTCGCGCTCGACGAGGCCGGCGTCGCGGCCGTGGTGGACGCGTTCGCGGTCGCCGCCGGGCGGGCGGTGGACGCCGGCTTCGCCGCGGTGGAGATCCACGCGGCGCACGGCTACCTGCTGCACGAGTTCCTGTCCCCGCTGACCAACCGGCGCACCGACGGCTACGGCGGGGACCGGGCCGGCCGGATGCGGCTCACCCTGGAGGTGGCGCGCGCGGTCCGCGCCGCGGTCGGCGAGGCGGTGCCGGTGCTGACCCGGATCTCCGCCACCGACTGGACCGACGGCGGCTGGACGATCGAGGACAGCGTGGTGCTCGCCGGTGAGCTGGCCGCCGCCGGCGTGGACCTGGTCGACGCGTCCTCCGGCGGGGCGGCGGCGAAGGCGTCGATCCCGGTCGGCCCCGGCTACCAGGTGCCGCTGGCGGCCCGGATCCGCCGCGAGGCGGGCGTGCCGACCGGCGCGGTGGGCCTGATCGTCGAGCCCGAGCAGGCCGAGCAGATCGTGGCCGGCGGCGAGGCCGACCTGGTGCTGCTGGGCCGGGAACTGCTGCGCGACCCGTACTGGCCGCGCCGCGCCGCCGCCAAGCTGGGCGCCACCTCGGCCTGGCCGGACCAGTACGCCCGCGCGTTCTGACCGCGCCGGGCCCCGACCCGGGCGGGTCGGGGCCCGGCGGTCAGCCGGCCAGATGGTTCCAGCGGGGTTCCAGGTCGGACCACGCGCCCTGGTCGGCGACCACGCCGTCGACAAGCACCACCACGTGGTCCGCGCGGACCAGCGCGGCCCGCTTGGCGGTCGAGCCGACCACTGTCACCCCGTGCTCGCGCAACGCCGCCCAGAGCGCCAGCTCCGTGGTCACGTCCAGCGCCGACGACACGTCGTCGGCGACGAGCAGTTCGGTACGCGGGGCGAGCGCCCGGGCCAGCGCCAGCCGCTGGAGCTGACCGCCGGAGAGCCGGGTCCCCTTGTGCCCGATGAGCAGCCCGAGCCCGCCTCCAGCGGCGGCCAGGTCGTGGTCGAGCTGGGCCGTCGACACCGCGCTCGCGGCGTCGACCGGGTGGCCGAGCGCGATGTTCTCGGCCACCGTGCCGGAGAGCACCCGGGGTAGCTGGCCCACGTAGCCGACCTGGTTGGGGCGCAGGAACAGCTCCGGCTCGGTGACCGGTTCGCCGTTCCAGCGCAACGCGCCGACGTGGTGCACGATCCCGGCGAGCGCGCGCAGCAGCGACGACTTGCCGGCCCCTACCGGGCCGACCACCAGCACCAACTGCCCGCGTTCGACCACCAGGTCGACGTCGCGGACGGCGAGCGTGCCGTCGGAGTGCAGCGCGCCGAAGCCGGCCAGCTCCAGCCGGCGCAGCGGGTGCCGGGGCGGCGGCTCCGGCGCGGGCGCGGTGCCGGCGACGAGGTCGAGCCCCGGCACCGGTTCGGAGTAGTTGGCCGTCCCGGTCATCGCCACGGTCCGCCGCGTCCACACCCGCGCCGACGGGTACTGCGAGACCAGCGCCGCGGTGGTCCACGCGAACCAGCGGGCCGCGCCCAGCGTGGAGACCGCGACCAGGGTGGCGCCGGCGGAGAGCCCGCCGGTCAGGTAGAGCGCCCAGGCCCCGATCGGCAGCAGCCCGCTGACGACCGCCGGGGTGGAGCGGGCCCACACCTGCATGGCGATCTCCCGGCGCTGCCGCTCGCTGCGCACCGCGTCCAGCCCGGCGAGGTGGGTCAGTACCGGCCGGGTGGCGCCGGCCAGCTTCACCGTGCGGGCGGCGGAGAGCGCGGAGACCAGCGCGGTGGCGAACGCGGCGCGGGCGGCGACGGTGCCGGCGGCGGTGCGTTCCAGCCGGGGCCCGAACAGCGTCGCCGCCAGCCCGGAGACCACCATCGTGCCGACGAAGAACAGCGCCGGCACGAAGCTGCCTGTCACCAGCGTCATGGTGAGCACGATGGCCAGCGAGATGAACTGGTCCATCAGGTTGTCGGCGAGCTGCACCACCCGGTCGGTGTCGCCGCCCTGCGCGACCACCTCGGCCGGGGTGTGCCCGCTGACCCGGCGCGCGCCGGTCTGCCCGTGCACCAACCGGGCGCTGATCCGCAGCATCTGCCGGATCCACCACTGCGGGAACCACAGGTTGGTGAGGTAGGGCAGCGGCAGCACCAGCAGCAGCGCGGCGGCGATGCCGAGTGCCGGCAGCCACGGGTCGCCGCCGGCGACCAGCTCGGCCCAGAGCCAGGGCAGCACCGAACCGTCCAGCCCGAGCAGCGTCAGCACGATGAACAGGCCGATCGCGGCCAGGCCGTACCGGGGATCGTTGAAGCCCAGCCGGAGGATCTCCCGCATGGTCCGCGCGGGCGGCGCGGGCGGCGCCGGCGGCGGTTCGGCGCGCGGCATCCCGGCGCGACGCGGCGCGGGGGCCGGCGCGACGGCCGGGGCCGCCTCGTCGGCCCAGCCGGGCGCGTCGAGCAGTTCCACGCCGCCGCGCCGCGCGCCCGTGCCCGCGTACGCCCCGGCGTGGCTGGTGGCGAGCAGCTCGGCGAAGCGGGCGGACTCACGCATCGGGCCGGCCTCCAGCACCGCGCCGTCGGCCATCACCACCACCTCGTCGCAGCGGCGCACCGAGGAGAGCCGGTGCGCGATGACGATGCCGATCCGATCGGTGAGCAACCGCTCGGTGGCCTCGCGGACCCGGTTCTCGGTGACCGGGTCGAGTCGCGCGGTGGCCTCGTCGAGGATCACCACGTGCGGGTCCCGGACCAGGATGCGGGCGAACGCGACGAGTTGCTCCTGGCCGGCGGAGAGCACGTGCCCACCCTCGCCGAGCCGGGTGTGCACGCCGTCGGGCAGCTCGGCGATCCAGCCGGCCAGGCCCAGCTCGGCCAGCGCCCGCTCGGCGGCGTCGAGCAGCTCCGGGTCGTGCAACGCGACGTTCTCGGCGAGCGTGCCGGCGAGGATCTCGGTGCGTTGGGGCACCACGGCGATCCACCGGCGCAGTTCCTCGACGTCCAGGTCGACCAGGTCGGTGTCGCCCAGGAAGACGGTGCCACGGGGCACCTCCACCGCCCGGGTGAGCACCTTGGCCAGCGTCGACTTGCCCGAGCCGGTGCGGCCGACCAGCGCGTACGAGCGCCCGCGGACGAAGTCGAGCCGCACGTCGCGCAGCGCCGGGCCGCGCTCCTCGCCGGCGGCCGGGTAGCGGAAGGTGAGCCCGCGCACGCTCAGGTCGCCGTCGGTCGGGGCGGCCCCGCCGGCCGGCTCCTGCCGCGCGCCGGCCAGCAACTGCACTCGGGCCCACGCGCCGAACGCCTGTTGCAGGTGCGGCACCCAACGGGCGATGTGCTCGACGGTGGCGCCGAACGCGATGGCGAGCAGCCAGACGGCGGTGAGCCGGGCGGCGTCGACCCGCCCGGTCGACAGCGCCCACGCGCCGGCCAGCACCACACCGGCGATGCCGGCCCGGACGCCACCGGCGGCCACCGAGGTGACCCGGGCGGAGAGCCGGAACACCCGGCCGCAGCGGGCGACCACCTCGGCCGCGCGGCGGGCGTAGAGCCGCATCACGTACGGCCGGGCCAGGCTGGTGCGCACGTCGTCCTGCCCGTGCACCGCCTCCTCCATCACGGCCGCGAGGTCGGACCAGGCCTCCTCCTCGGCCATCCGGGCCGGGGCGATGCGGGCGGTGGGCCGGCGCAGCAGGACCGCGAGCAGCGTGGTGAGCAGCACCATCCCCACGCCGGCCGGCCACCAGACGACGAGCGCGCTGACGGTGGCGAGCACACAGACGGCGATGCCCTGCGCCAGCCGTACGCCGGTGTTCCGCATCTCGGCGGCGACCTGGTAGACGTCGTTGTCGATCCGGTCGAGCAGCTCGCCGACCGGCGTGGTCTCCAGGGCGGGCAGCTCCTGCCCGAGCGCGACCCGGCAGAGCCGGCGACGCACGTCGGCGGACCAGTCGGCGGTGAGCCGGGCCATGATCAGCCCGATCAGCAGGTCGGTGACGACGGCGGCGACGAGCGCCACGGCCAGCGCGACGAACCAGCCGGACGAGCGGTGCACGAGCACCGGCCCGGCCAGCGCGGAGGCGGCGGCCTGGCCACCGGCGCCCAGCACGATCAGCAGCAGAACGGCCGCCATCCGCCGGGGTGCGGTGGCCCAGAGGTCTCGGAGCAGGCGCATAGGACGGTCCTCCGGACTCGGACGGGTGGGGGCGGTGCACCCAGCCTTCCCGCCGGACCGGCGTGGTTCAACCGAATTACCGCGTTCCGGTCAGGTCCGGGCGACCCGGCGGACGATGCCGAGCAGCGCCTCCTGCACGTCGCCGATCGGCCGCTCGGGCTGGAACACCAGCCAGTCCACGGCCACCACCAGCCCGACGCCGAACAGCGCCGAACTGGCGGTACGCACGTCCAGGTCGGCCGGGAGGTCGCCGCTGTCCACCCCGGCCCGGACCGTCTCCGCGATCACCTCGATCGCCTCGCCGCGCAGCAGCCGCAGCGTCTGCTGCCACTCCCGGTTGGTGCGCCACATCTCGGAGAGCAGCAGTTGGGCGAAGGCCCGGTAGCGGCGGATGTAGTCCAGTTCGGCGCGGACCAGCGCGGCGAGCGCCTCGCGCGGGGGCAGCCCGTCGACCGCGGCCCGGAACTCGGCGGTGAGCAGGCCGATGCCGTGTCGCAGCAGCTCCTCGAAGAGGACCGTCTTGGACTCGAAGTTGTAGTAGACGGTCCCCTTCGCCACCCCGGCGCGGGCCGCGATGTCGTCCACCGTGGTCGCCGAGAAGCCCTGCTCGGCGATCAGGTCAACCGCGGCCACGAAGAGTCGTTGGCGGGTGTCCTCCCGCCGGCGGGTCCGTCCGTCCGTCACCGGCCCATCCTCACATGGTCAGTTCGGGGTGCAGCTTGGCCGGGGTGAGCCGGCGGGAGCGGCGCGCCGCGCCGACGCTGAGCGCCAGCGCGCCCAGCCCGAACGCGAGCAGCACCGACGCGGCGGTGACCACCGGGCCGGCCGGCCCGCCGTTCACGGTGTGCCGCAGGCCGCTCACCACGTACGTCATCGGCAGCCAGGGGTGGATGGCCTGGAAGAAGGCGGGCGAGGTCTGCACCGGGTAGGTGCCGCCGGACGAGGTGAGCTGGAGCATCAGCAGCGCCAGCGCGGCCAGCCGGCCGGCCGGACCGAGTGCCACACCGAGCAGTTGCATGATCGCGGTGAACGCCAGCGAGGTGAGCGCGAGCAGCCCGAACGTCGCCGCGCCGTGCGTCGGGTGCAGCCCGAGCGCCAGCGTCACCACGGTGTAGAGCACGGCGACCTGGGCCAGGCCGATCCCGGCGGCGGGCAGCCAGCCGGCGAGCACCACCCGCCAGCCGGGCGCGCCGGACATCACGTGGCGCCGGTTGACCGGCCGCAACAGCATGTACGTGATCATCGCGCCGACCCAGAGCGCCAGCGCCAGGAAGTACGGGGCGAAGCCCACGCCGTACGAGCCGGCCGGGTGCTGCGAGTCGCGGATCAGGCCGACCGGGTCGCCGAGCACGTCGGCGCGACTGGCCGCGTCGTCGTACCCGGGCAGTTTCTTCTCCCCGGCGGCGAGCCCGTCGGCGAGGTCGCCGGCGCCGCCCTCCAGCTTGGTCAGCCCGTCGACGAGCGAGGTGCTGCCGGTGCCGAGCCGGGCCAGGCCGCCGTCGAGCGCGCGGGCGCCGGTGGACAGTTGGTAGAGGCCGCCGCGCAACTGGTCGGCGCCGGTGGACGCGTCACCGAGCCCGTCGCGGAGCTTGGCGCTGCCCTGGGCCAGCGTGCCGAGCCCGCTGGCCAGCTTGTCGACCTTGGCCCGGGCGGCGGCGACGTCGTCGGCCAGGTGCGGCGCGGCGGCGGCCACCTCCCGGGCGGTCTTCGCGACCTCGGTCATCTGCTTCTTCAACGCGGCCAGGTCGGACCTGTCCACGGCGGACGCCAGCGCCTCGGCCTGGGTGACGGCCCGGGCGGCGGCCGTGCGGGCGGCGGCGAAGTTCGGGTCGTCGGCCAGCTCGGGGTGTTCCTTCGCGACCGCGTCGAGCCGGTCGGAGATTTCCTGCGCCAGCCTGACCACCTCCTCGGCCTTGGCGGGCAGCGCGTCCAGGCCGGCGGCGAGCTGCTGCGCGCCGGTGGCGACCGCGGTGGCCGCCTGCTGGATCTTGTCGGCGTTGCGGCGCAGCACCGGCTCGTACCTGTCGGCGGCGGCGTCGACGGTGGCGGCGGCGGCCTTCGTCTCGGTGGCGGCCCGGCCGGCGCCGTCGGCGAGCTGGGCGGCGCCGGTCTGCAACTGGTCGAGCCCCTTGGCCAGCTTGTCGGCGCCCTGGACGGACGTGTGCAGCCCGCCGGCGAGCCGCCCGGCGCCGTTCTCGGCGTCGCCGAGCCCGTCGGCGAGCTGCCCGGCGCCCCGCTGGGAGGCGTCGAGCCCGTCGGAGATCTTCCCGGCGCCGTCGGCGGCGCGGCCGGTCTCGGCCTTGGCGTCGGTGAAGCCGATCAGCATCTTGTCGAAGTACGAGGCGGCGGTGCTCTCCGCGGCGGCGGCCCGGATCTCGCTGAACGCCGAGCGGGCGAGCAGCCCGGAGAGGTAGTTGGTGGCGTCGTCGTTGACCACCTTCAGCTCGCCCTGCCGGGCCGGCCGGTCCGGCTCCGGGCTGGCCGCGAGCGTGGCCGAGAACTCGGCCGGGATGGAGAAGACCAGGTGGTAGCGGCCGTCGCGGAGGCCCTTCGTGGCGTCGGCCTGGTCGGTGACGGTCCAGCCGAAGACCTTGCGGTCGATCAGTTCGTCGGCGAGGTCCCGGCCGGCGTGCACCTCGCTGCCGTCGGCCGCCTTCGCCGGCCGGTCGGCGTTGACCAGCGCGACCGGGATCCGGTCGAGGTTCCCGTACGGGTCCCAGAACGCGTAGAGGTAGAGCGCGCCGTAGAGCAGCGGGACCACGGTGAGCACGGCGAGCGCGGCGCGCGGCAGCCGGCCCCGGGTCATCCGGCGCAGCTCGAACAGGGCCAGTCGCAGCACGCTCATGCGGTCACCTCGGCGGCCGGGACGGGAGCGGTCGCAACGGGATCGGTCGGAACGGGATCGGTCGCAACGGGATCGGTCGCAACGGGATCGGTCGCAACGGGATCGGTCGCAACGGGATCGGTCGCAACGGGAGCGGGCAGGGCGGGGGTGGGCAGCGCCGGGTCACCGATGCGGTGCACGGTGGCGGTGACGCCGGGCTCGACGGCCCGGGCGCTGGCGACCACCGCGTACCCCTGGTCGGCGAGGCGTTCCAGCGCGGCCCAGATCCACTCCCGTTCGCCTCGGTCGGCGCCGGCGTCCACGTCGTCCGCGACGATCAGGCTGGGGCCGCCGAGGCTAGCCAGCACCAGCCCGAGCACCTGCCGGTCGACCGGGGTCAGGTCGCGGCCGTACCGGTCCGGGTCGAGCGGGGTGTCGGTGAAGCCGGCGCCGGCGATGGCGGTGGCGTAGGCGTCGCGGCGGTAGGCGCGGCGGGCCCGCAGCGCGGCCACCGGGACGAGCTGCCGGCGGCGGCGCGGCACCGGCCCGAGCAGCAGCAGCCGTTCGGTGATGTGCTCGGCGACGGTGAGCGTCGGGTCGGGTTCGTGCACGCCGGCCACCTGGCCGAGCGCGGCCGGGCCGCGGCGGCGCAGCTCGCCGTGGCTGTGCGGGAAGCGCCCGGCGAGCGCGAGCAGCAGCGACGTGCGACCACTGCCGGGCGGGCCGGTGACCGCGTGCAGCTCACCGCGGTCCGCGGTGAGGTCGACGTCCCGGTAGACCCAGCCCCGACGGGCCCGTAGTCCCAATCCGCTGGCCTCGACGATTGCCATGGCACCCTTCTAGACTGACTGGTCAGTATAAAAACATGGCCAGCATAGCGCCGGGTGTCCGGTTCGGGGCAAGGCGAGGCGGGGTGATCCTCAGAACAGCACGGTGGCGAGCGTGCCGACCGGGCGGAAGCCGCACCGCTCGTAGACGCGCCGGGCCGGTTGGTTGAAGTCGTTGACGTAGAGACTGACCGTCGGCGCGACCCGGGCCAGCGCGTCGCGGACCACGGCGGCCATCGCGGCGACCGCGATGCCCCGGCCGCGCCACTCGGGCGCCACCCAGACCCCCTGCACCTGCGCGGTGCGCCGGGTCACCACCGCCAGCTCGGCCTTGAAGACCACCCGGCCGTCGACGAACCGGGCGTAGGCCCGGCCGGCGCGCACCAGCTCGGTCACCCGCCGCCGGTAGCCGCGCCCGCCGTCCTCGGCCAGCGGCGAGACGCCGACCTCCTCGGTGTACATCGCCACCGCCGCCGGGAAGAGCCGGTCCACCTCACCGACGCGCACGCGGCGCACGTGCGGGTCGGGCGCCACCGGCGGCGGCGCGTCCGTGGCCAGCAACGGCTGGTTCGGGCGTACGTCCCGGGCCGGCCCCCAGTGCGTGGAGAGGCGGTCCCAGAGGCCGAGCACCGCGTCGGCGCGACCCACGATCGAGGAGCAGAGCCGCTCCTCCTCGCCCAACTGCTCGGCGAACGCGGCCACCGCCGACTCGGACGCGAGCACCGGGGTCAGGTTGCCGCCCAGCCAGCAGATCGACTCCAGGTTGCGGCGGGAGCCGTAGCCGAGGATCCGCGCCTCGGCCCGCCACCACGCCAGGCCGCGCGCCGCGACCCGCTCGGCGACCTGCGCGCCGGCGTAGGGGTCGAGGTCGAGCAGCCGCTCGACCGAACGGCGCTCCGACTCCCCCAGTTGGCGTACCGGCATCGTGAGCACGGTTACCAGCCTGCCAGACGCAGCCGGGAGCCGGTGGGCCGACCGGGCACTCAGCCGCCCCATTACGTCTTGTCGACGATGCGTTGCCGATATATCGTTGATGCATCAGTGATACTCCCAGCGAAGGAGAGTCCGATGGGTTTCCGTCGACACGTCCACACCATGCACGACGAGATGCACCGGCACGGCGGCTTCGGCTTCCCGCCCGTACCCCCGGGTCCGCCGCCGTTCCCACCCGGGCCGCACGGGCCGCACGGCCACGGGCGCGGCCGGGGTGGCCGGGGCCGCGGCCGGCGACCGAACGTGCGCGGCGCCGTGCTGGCCCTGCTCACCGAGCGGCCGATGCACGGCTACGAGATGATCCAGGAGATCGACGCCCGCACCGGCGGGGCCTGGCGGCCCAGCCCCGGGTCGATCTACCCGACGCTGCAACTACTGGAGGACGAGGGCGTCATCGCCACCGCCCCCGACTCCGACGGCGGGCGCAAGCGGTTCGCCCTCACCGAGCAGGGGCAGGCCGAGGCCGCCCAGGCGGCGGAGGCCCCGCCCTGGGCGGAGTTCGCCGAGCAGACCGTCAACAGTTGGCACGACATCCGCGACGCGGGGACCCAGGCCATGAACGCGCTGCGGCAGGTGATGACCACCGGCACGGACGACCAACGCGCCCGCGCCGCCCAGGTGCTCGACGAGACCCGCCGCAAGCTCTACGCCATCCTCGCCGACCCCGAGTAACCCCCTCCCACCCCTCCCCCTCGCCGCGCCAGATTCACGGAAAGCGTGGTCATTCCGCCCGCCATGGCCACGCTTTCCGTGCATCAGCGGGGATACCGGGGTGGGGGTGAGACGCGCGTGCGGCCGGCCCCGACGGGGGACGGCCGCACGGCGTGACGCGGACAGGTGGGTCAGTGCACCGTGACGGTGGCGCCGCCGGGCACCAGCTCGCGCAGTTCCTCGGGGATCTCGGCGCCCATCTCGTCGGCGATCCGCAGCGCCTCCTCGATCAGCGTCTCCACGATCTGCGCCTCCGGCACGGTCTTGACGACCTTGCCCTTGACGAAGATCTGGCCCTTGCCGTTGCCGGAGGCGACGCCCAGGTCGGCCTCGCGGGCCTCGCCCGGACCGTTCACCACGCAGCCCATGACCGCGACGCGCAGCGGCACCGGCAGCCCCTCCAGGCCGGCGGTGACCTCCTCGGCCAGCTTGTAGACGTCGACCTGGGCCCGGCCGCAGGACGGGCAGGAGACGATCTCCAGGCCGCGCTCGCGCAGGCCCAGCGACTCCAGGATCGCCGCGCCGACCTTGATCTCCTCCACCGGCGGGGCGGAGAGCGAGACCCGGATCGTGTCGCCGATGCCCTCGGCCAGCAGCGCGCCGAACGCCACCGCCGACTTGATGGTGCCCTGGAACGCCGGGCCGGCCTCGGTGACGCCCAGGTGCAGCGGGTAGTCGCACTTCTCGGCGAGCAGCCGGTAGGCGCGGATCATCACCACCGGGTCGTTGTGCTTCACCGAGATCTTGATGTCCCGGAAGCCGTGCTCCTCGAACAGCGAGCACTCCCAGAGCGCGGACTCGACGAGCGCCTCGGCGGTGGCCCTGCCGTACTTGGCCAGCAGCCGCTTGTCCAGCGAGCCGGCGTTCACGCCGATCCGGATCGGCGTGCCCGCGTCACCGGCCGCCTTGGCGATCTCCTTGACCTTGTCGTCGAACTGCCGGATGTTGCCCGGGTTCACCCGCACCGCGGCGCAGCCCGCGTCGATCGCGGCGAAGACGTACTTCGGCTGGAAGTGGATGTCGGCGATCACCGGGATCTGCGACTTGCGCGCGATCGCCGGCAGCGCCTCCACGTCGTCCTGCGACGGCACGGCGACCCGGACGATCTGGCAGCCGGACGCGGTCAGCTCGGCGATCTGCTGGAGCGTGGCGTTGACGTCGGCGGTGAGGGTGGTGGTCATGGACTGCACCGACACCGGTGCGCCACCACCGACCGGCACCGAACCGACCATGATCTGGCGGCTGGCCCGGCGCGGGGCCAGCGGCGGCGGCGGTACGGGGGGCATACCGAGACTGACAGCGGTCACTTCAGGCACTCACCTTGAGAAGAGCGTGATCGGGTTGACCACGTCCGCGGTGACGGTCAGCAGCGTGAACACGCCACCCACCAGGATCACCGCGTACGTGAGGGGCATGAGCTTGAGGTAGTCGACGCGCCCCGGGTCGGTGCGGCCGATCCGGGCGTAGAGCCAGGAGCGGGCGCGCTCGAACCAGGCGATGGCGATGTGGCCGCCGTCCAGCGGGAGCAGCGGCAGCAGGTTGAACACGCCGATGAAGAAGTTCAGCGACACGAAGAGCATGAAGAACACCAGCCAGGCGTTGTTCTCCACGGCCTCGCCGCCGAGCCGGCTGGCGCCGACCACGCTGATCGGGGTGTCCACGTCGCGCTCCGCGCCGGTGATCGCGTGCCACAGCGCCGGCACCTTCTGCGGGATGCGCTGCATGGCGTGGAAGGTCTGCACCGCCATGTTGCCGGTGAAGTCGGCGGTGGCGCCGAACGCGGCGACCGGACCGTACTCCACCCGGGTCGGCGTGCTGGGCCGCAGCGCCACGCCCAGCGCGGAGACCGCCGAGGTGGCGCCCTTGGGGTCGTTCAGCGGCGGGCGCTGCACCGACGCCAGGTCGACGGTGGCGGTGGCCGGGGTGCCGTCGCGCAGGTAGGCGACGGTGGCCGGGCCGGGCTGCGTGCCGCGGACCACGTCGAGCATGTCGCCCCAGGTGGAGACCGGGCGGCCGTTCACCGCGGTGATCCGGTCGCCGTCCTTGAGCTGGGCCTGACCGGCCGGGCTGGCCGGGTCGCCGGCCTGGCAGGCGCGGGGGGCGTTCTCCACCACCACGCACGGGGCGAGCGCGATCACCGCCGGCTCGGCCCGGAAGCCGGCCTCGGTGGTGGGGAACTTCGGGTTCGGCAGGCCGGCGGAGACCGCGATGATCCAGAGCGCGACCAACGCGATGGCGAAGTGCATCGCGGAGCCGGCGGACATCACGATCGTCCGCTTCCACACCGGGTAGCGCCACATGGCGCGTTTCTCGTCCCCGGGCTCGACGTCGTCGTCCTGCGGGGTCATTCCGACGATCTTGCAGAAGCCGCCGAGCGGGATGCCCTTGACGCCGTACTCCGTCTCACCCCGCCTGAACGACCAGAGCGTCGGCCCGAAGCCGACGAAGTAGCGGGTGACCTTCATCCCGAACGCCTTGGCGGTCAGCATGTGCCCCGCCTCGTGCAGGCTCACCGAGATGAGGATCGCCAGGGCGAACAGCACCACCCCGAGCAGATAGCTCATCGAGCTCCTTCCACCGACCCGACGATGATCTCCTGGGCGTGCGCCCGTGCCCACGACTCGGCGGCGAGCACGTCCTCGACGGTACCTGGTTCGTCGAAATCGGGAGCGTCCTCCAGCACCCGCCCGAGGGTGTCCACGATGCCGAGGAACGGCAGCCGGCCCGCCACGAACGCGGCCACGCACTCCTCGTTGGCCGCGTTGTAGATCGCCGGTCGGCACCGTCCCGCCTCGCCGGCCGCCTTGGCCAGCGCCACCGCCGGGAAGGCGGCGTCGTCGAGCGGGGCGAACTCCCAGGTGTGCGCCGTGGTCCAGTCGACCGCGGCGGCGGCGTCGGGCACCCGGTCCGGCCAGCCGATACCCAGCGCGATGGGCAGCCGCATGTCCGGCGGGCTGGCCTGGGCGAGCGTGGAGCCGTCGACGAACTCGACCATCGAGTGGATCACCGACTGCGGGTGGACCATCACCTCGATGTCGGCGTACGGCACGTCGAACAGCTCGTGCGCCTCGATGACCTCCAACGCCTTGTTGACCATGGTGGCGGAGTTGATCGTGACGACCGGGCCCATCTGCCAGGTCGGGTGCGCCAGCGCCTGCTCCGGTGTGACGTCGGTCAACTCGTCGCGCCGCCGGCCCCGGAACGGCCCGCCGCTGGCGGTGACCACCAGCCGGCGCACCTCGCCCCGGGCGCCGCCGCGCAGGCACTGCGCCAGCGCCGAGTGCTCGCTGTCGACCGGAACGATCTGCCCCGGCCGTGCGACGGCGGCCTTCACCAGCGGGCCGCCGGCCACCAGCGACTCCTTGTTGGCCAGCGCGAGGGTACGCCCGGCGCGCAGCGCGGCCAGCGTCGGCGGCAGGCCCAACGAGCCGACCACGCCGTTGAGCACGACGTCGCACGGCCACTGCGCCAGCTCGGTCATCGCGTCCGGCCCGGCCACGGTCTTGGGAAGCTTGAAGTCGCCGGAGGCCCAGCCGCGCCGGCTCGCCTCGGCGTAGAACGCGAGCTGGAGATCCTGCGCGGCGGATGCCCGCGCCACCCCGACCGCCGCCACGCCCAGCTCCAGCGCCTGCGCGGCCAGCAGCGCCACGTTGCCGCCACCGGCGCCGAGCGCGACCACCCGGAACCGGTCCGGGTTGCGCTTGACGATGTCGATGGCCTGGGTGCCGATGGAGCCGGTCGAGCCGAGCAGCACGAGGTCTCGGGGAGTGGTCACGCGCCCATTGTTCCCCAGCGCCGCCGCACGCCTCACCCGGGCCGTTCCGGGGCCTCCTCGTCGAGCAGGTCGGCCGGGTCGACGCTGAACTCGAACGGCTGCCGCATCACGAACGTGGTCCCGGCTGCCGCGGCGGCCAGCGGCCGGTAGTCGTCGTCGACCAGTTCGTAGAGCGCGAGCGCCGGCACCCGGTTACGCAGGTCGACCCGGAGGAAGTACGGCACGCCGGCGGCGGCGTACTCCCGGGGCCGGTCGATGACATCCTTACGCCGGTTGCCGGGTGACACGATCTCCCCGAGAAGGACGGCTTGGCCGATGTCGACCGCGGATCGCCCGCCACCCGACGAGCGCAGCACGGCGATGTCGGGAATGAACAGGTCCTTGCCGAACACCAAGTTGATCTCCGGATAGACCCAGAGCCCCGCCCGGCGGGCGGCCCGGTGCAACAGGTAGGGCAACTCGCGCTCGACCGACTGGTGGTCGATGCCGGCATGTGGTGTCACGATCACGCTTCCGCTCAGGACCTCGACCTTCGGGCCGTTGGTCTCCGGTAGGAGATCGAGGGCAAGCTGCGCGGTCCACGGCTCGTCGTGCCAGCGGAGCACGTCGAACGACGGCTCGGCGGGCTGCGGTGCCGGCTCGGGCGCGAATGCGGCCTGGGCCATCGGGCTCACCCCCTCGGCGGGTAATCGTGCTACCACCCACCCTAGCGGCGCTGCCCCGTCTCGCCCTGCTCGCACACGGTGTCCGTCACGGCCTACCCGGGGATGACGCCATCGCGCCGAGAGGCGTAGAGGTCGGCGAGAAAGCGGTCCAACTCGTCGTCCGACTCGAACAGCTCGGGACGAGCCAGTTCGTCAAGGCAGGCGACCGGTTCAATTCCCTGACGAAGTGCGAGTTCGTCCGCCGTGAGCCCGGATTCCGCATCGGTCGGCCTGACCGCGCTCACCTTCGCCGCCGCACCGGATCGTCCGCTCTGCCGAAATCATGAAGGAGCGGAGGAAGGCCGTCCAGGCCGTCGGGCGGAAACGGAGCGCCGGGCCGTGGCGGTCGGTGCTGTCCCGTACGCCGACGACGTGCGGCAGGTTGGTGGCCACCTCGACGCACGTGGAACCGCCGTTGTCGCTGCGGGTGGAGGTTCGCCAGCGCGCGCCGGTCAGGTCCATGACTTCGTCAACTCCCGGATCAGCTCCCGGGAGGCCCGCCGGGGCAACGCCTCGCCCCGCAGGCTCTCCCACCTGCGGCGAAGATTATCCACGTCCTCCGACCGGTCGGTGACGTGTGCCCGCAGCGCGTTGTCCAGGTGGGCCACCTCGCCGCCGTCCGGCGTGCGGGCCAGGATGAACGGGCCGGCCAGGCCGGCGTGCATCCCCGCCTCGGCGGGCACCACGTGCACGGTGACGTTCGGCTGCTCGGTCACCCGCAGCAGATGCTCGAACTGCTCCACCATCACCGCCGGCTCCGCCACCGCCCGGCGCAGCGCCGCCTCGTCGATCACGGCCACCACCTCCGGCGGCGTCTCCCGCCCCAGGATCGCCTGCCGCTCCATCCGGGAGGTGATCCGCTGCTCGACCTCGCTCTCCCGCAGCATCCGGCCGCCGCGCAGCACCGCCCGGGCGTACGCCTCGGTCTGCACCAGGCCCGGCACCAGCGACGGCTCGAACCAGCGGATCAACGTCGCCTCCCGCTCCACGCTGATCCACTCGCGGAGCCACGGCGGCGCGGCGTCGGCGCGCACCAGCGTGAGCAGCCGCCCGAGGAGGCCGCTGGTCTCCAGCGCCGCGTCCGCCCGGGTCACGAAGTCCTGCGAGGGCGTGCGATGGCCGATCTCCACCATGCCGACCAGCGACGCCGAATAGTTGATCCGCAGGGCCAGATCCTCCTGCTTGAGCCCGCGATCCCGGCGGGCGCGGCGCAGCTCCGCCCCGAGGAACTCCAGCGTCGACACCGGTTCGCCGGCCATCACACCTCCACCACATCTCACCAGCCGATCGGCACAGCCGGGCCGGGAGCGCCCGCCGCCTTCCGACCGTAGTCGCGTCCACACCAGAGTGTGAACAGACACGACGGAGGAGCCCATGAGCAAGGACATCGGTCCGGCCGCGCTGGCCCGACACGTGGCGGTCCGGCCCGCCTGGCGGTGCCGGGCGTGCGCCGCGCCGTGGCCGTGCCAGCCGGCCCGACTGCGGCTGCGCCGCGAGTACGCACACGACCGCCCCGGCCTGGCCGTCTACCTCTGCGTGCTGATGCACGACGCGATCGCCGACGCGCTGCGGCTGGGCTCGGGCGAGGTCGACCCGGCCGAGTACTTCGCCCGGTTCGTCGGCTGGACCCGACCATGGCCGGTTCAGGACAGTACAGCTAGCTGCCCGGATTGCCGATCCGATCGCGCACCATGACGGCCCACGGATGGTGCAGGCCCTCAAGGATCCGCGCGGAGGCGCTCCAGTCCGCTCTGGCGGCGTTCCGGTCGCCCGCCGCCCACCGGTCCTCCGCCCGGTGCATCAGCACCTCCGCCTCGAAGAACGGGTCCCCCAGATCCCGGAACAACGCACGGGCGTGCTCGTAACATCGATCCGCCTGGCCCAGATCGCCCAGCTGTGCGCAGAGTCGGCCGAGAGTGTCCCAGGCGCTGGCTTCGCCGTGCCGCTCACCGAACCGCCGCAACAGAACCAGCGCCGTCCGGGTCTGACGGAACGACTGGCGGAGATTGCCAGCCAGCAGGTGGTACCAACCAGAGCTGTTGAGCGCTTCGGCACCAGCGCTGTGGTTGCCCGCCAGCAGGAAGAGGAGCCTCGCCCGCCGGGAGTGGTGGAGGGCGCCGGGCAGGTCGCGGCGCTGTTGACGCACATACGCCAACCCGTGGTGGGCCCGCGCCCGCCCGCCGAGGTCTCCGATCCGGCTCGACAGCCGCAGCGCCCGACGCAGGCTGGCCTCGGCCGCATCGTGGTCGCCGAGGCGCAGGTAGGCGCGGGCCATACCGCGCAGTGCGTACGACATGCCGCGGGCGTCGGAGCCCACTCGGGCGGCACGGAGGGCGACGCGGTTCACCACCAGTTGGTCGGCCCAGTGGCCGCCGCGGGACAGGAACGTGGTCATCGCCCACGCCAACTGCCATGCGTGGGTCGCCATGCCGTGCTCGGCGGCCAGGTGCACCATGGCGACGAGGGTTGTCCGGTGCGCCCGGTACCAGGCGTTGGCGTCCTCCTCGTCGGCGAGCGGGTGGACGGTGACACCCGGCGCCGGGGTGATCGTGGGGAGCGGTTCCCGGCGCGGCTCAAGGAGACGGGCACCCGCAACCGCGGTCTGCAGGTAGTGATCGCCGAGCCGCCGCAGCGCGGACATGCGGTCGGCATCGCTGTCCCGCCGCCCTCGTTCCTTGGCGAAGGCGGCCACCAGGTCGTGCAGGTGCCACCGGCGGTCGGCCGTCTCGCCGATCAGGTGGACCCGGGCCAGCTCGGCGAGCAGCAGGCCCACCTGCTCGGGTGGGCGCCCGACCAGGCTTGCCGCCGCCGCCTCGTTGGCGGCGCCGGGATGCAGTCCAAGCACCCGGAAGACCTGCCGGGCCCCGGGGTTCAGCAACCGGTATGAGCCGAGGAGACAGGAGCGCAGGTCTGTCGGGCTGTCGTGGCTGGCCAGACTGTCGAGCCGTGGCACGGCACCGGTCAGGTCACCCGCGACGACGGCCAGCGGCACCGCGGGCTGGGAGACGATACGGGCAGCCGTCACCGCCAGGGCGAGCGGCAGGCCGCCACAGCGGTCGACGATCACGTGCGCGGCGGTCGGTTCGGCATCGAGGCGGCCGGCGCCGACCCGGCGGCGCAGCAGTTGTCGCGACTCGTCGTCGCTGAGCGGGCTGAGGCTGACCGGGTGTGCGGACGCCGCCGCGACCAGCCCCAGGAGCCGGTCCCGGCTGGTGACGACGACTACGGATCCCGGTGCCGCGACCAACAGCAGTCGGACGTGCTCCGCGTCGCGGGCGTTGTCGAGCAGCAACAACATTCGCTTGCCGGCGAGCAGGCTGCGCAGCAGGCCAGTCCGGCCCGTCTCGTCGACCGGCATAGCCGCTGCGGGAACCCCCAGCGCGCCCAGGAACGCGTGGACCGCCGAGGTGGCAGCCAGCGGCGGTTGGCTGGGGTCGAATCCGGACAGGTTGACGAAGAGCTGTCCGTCCGGGAAGCGGTCCTTCACCCGGTGCGCCCAGTGCACCGCGAGCGAGGTCTTACCGATGCCTGGCGGACCTACCACCAGGGTCGTCGTGCCCACGGTTGGCGTCTCTGTGCGGAGCAGCGCGTCCATCACGGCCAGAGCGTCGGCGCGTCCGGTGAAGGAGGCGGTGTCCGGCGGCAGTTGAGCCGGAAGGGGTCGACTCGCCGTGGAGGCGCCTCCTGTCCCGTCCGTCGGCGAGCTGAGTCCCGGAGCGGCCCGTGACCGCTCGTGAAAGTCGCGCCGCTCGTCACCGGACAGCCCCAACGCCTCGGCCAGCAACCGCACGGTCTGCTGGCGGGGTTGCCGGATCCGCCCGGTTTCCAGGTCACGAAGGTTCCGCACGCTGATTCCCGACCGAGCGGCGAGCTCCTCCTGAGAGAGGTTCAGCGACTGTCGACGCGACTTGATCAAAGGACCGAATTCCATCGCTTGTCCTGTTCCTCAGCCGTCGTGGAGGAAGTCGCCGGTGGATCGCCGGTCAGTCGCCTGGATCGGCTCCGGTGTGCTCACGACACTACAAGTCATAGACAAACGTCAGCGCGGGCAGATCGGCCGGCACCCGCGCCGCGTTCCTTCCGACAAGCCGGAAGCCCTTTTCGGCGGCCCTAGGAGGTTCTGCATGTTCCAGCGAACGCTGTCCGCACTCACCCGACCGAGCCGGGCTCTCGCCGTGGCCGCAACGACGGCAGCGGCCCTTCTGGCAGTCAGCTCTCCGGCCTCGGCCGTGGTGACCCCATCCGCCAGCTACGCCGACTGCCCCGCTTCCCACGTGTGCTTCTACACCGGCAGCGGCGGGTCAGGCAACATGTGCCGCTGGTCGGACGCCGACCCGGACTGGACGTCGGGGATCGACCGCTGCTCCTGGGCCCGGAGCGCTCCGGCCCGCTCGGTGTACAACCGCGGAACCTCCACCTCCTACACGGCGGTGGCGTTCTACACGGGCACGTACTACACCGGCTACAACGGGTGCATGGGGCAGGGTTGGCAGGGCAACATCGGCCCTGCCTACCTGCTCTCGCACAGGTGGATCACCTCCCCCTGCTGACCGCGGGGTGAGGCCGCGGCCGCGTCAACGTGGGCCGCGGCCGCCAGGCCGGGCGGGCCACGGACTGATCATCCGAGGCCCGCCCTCGCGGCATCAGCGGTCGCGGTCACCGGACGCGGCGAGGTGCTCCAGGTGCCGCATGGGCAGGTGCGGCGGCTGCCACTCCAGGAACAGCGCGGTGGCGTCGTCGTCAAGCTCGTCCTGCTGGTACGCGAGGACGGCGCGGATCAGGCGACGCATCGTCTCCGGGCTGGGCAGCCGGTCGTTGAGGGCACGCTCGACGAAGTCGACCAGCCGGTCCAGCCCGAACCGCTCCCTGTTGTCGCCGCGCGCGTCGGTGATGCCGTCGGTGTAGGCGAGGATGCGATCGCCCGGGTGCAGCGCCTCCTCGTGCACCCGGGGGCGCTTGCCCGACAGGTTGCCCAGGCCGAGCGGCAGCGCGGTCGGGCCGGGCAGCGCCCGGACGGCCCGGCCGTCCCGCAGCAGCATGGCGCCCGGATGGCCCGCGTTGATGATCCGGAGCAGACCGGTACGCCTGTCGAGTTCGGCGAGCAGCGCGGTCGCGAACGTGCCGGGGTGTTCGGCGCGCACCCACCTGTCGATGCTGATCGCCGTGTCGACCAGGTCGAGGCCGGTACGCCGGGCGTTGCGGTACGCGCTGACCACGAGCGAGGCCAACGCGCTCGCCTTGATGCCGTGCCCGCAGGTGTCGAAGAGCCCGACGCTGAGCACGTCGCCGTTGAGCGCGTAGTCGAAGATGTCCCCGCCGACGTCGTAGCAGGGTTCGAGGATGGCGGTGATCACCAGGTCGTCGGTGGCGAACGTCAGCGGCGGCAGCAGCCCCCAGACGATCTCGGCGGCGACCTGCATCGGCAGGCGGCGGCGGATCCGCTCGACGGCGTCACCGTAGAGCCGGCGGTTCACCAGGAGCTGGGCGACGTTGACCGCCACCTCCCAGGCCGGCCGCTCCAGCGCCGGGTCGCCGGCGGCCGGGGACACGACCTCCAGCACCCCCAGCCGTTCGCAGCCGAGCAGCAGGGGCACCCAGAGCCGGTCCGGGTGGGCGGGCGCGCGCTGCACCTCAAGGCTGGTGAACGCCCGACCGGCCAGCGTCGTCTCGATCGTCAGCTCGCCCCGGGCCGGGCCGGCGCCGGGCAGGGGGACGAGCGACGACTGTGTGTAGTCGGCCAGGTAGATCACGATCTCGCTGGCGCCGATGGCCGGCGCTGCGCTGCTCACCAGGAGTGACAACTCGTCCGGCCCGCCCCGGGACGCGTGGAGTTGCAGCCAACGTGCTGCCTCGCCGCCGTCGACCACCGCACCTCCCCCGCGTCCCCACCACCGTAGGAGTCCGACGGCGAACTGCCAACGTACGGGCACCGGACGAGACGAGGAACTCCGGCTAGGCGGGACGGTCCAGGACGAACGTCTCCAGCTCCGCGCCGCCGTACCAGTCGGTGCGGACGCCCAGGTGCGTCATGCCGAGGCGCCGGGCCACCGCCGTCGACGGCTCGTTGCCGGCCATCACCACCGCGTACACCCGGCCGGTGCCGGTGGCGAACTCCCGCTCCAGCACCGCCCGGGCCGCCTCGGTGGCGTAGCCCTGGCCCTGCGCGTCGGGGTGCAGGTGCCAGCCGACCTCCAGGTCGTCGGTAGGCGTGACACCGTCCCGGCCGGGCAGCGGCTTGAGCAGCACGCTGCCGGCCGCGCAGCCCGTCGCGTGCGGTTCGATCGCCCACAGGCCCCACCGACCGGCGTACGGCGCGTTGCGCTCGCGCCAGGAACGCACCCGCTCCAGCGCGTCGCCGGGCCGGGTCAACCGCCCCTTCCCGCCGCCCAGCCAGCGCATCACCTCCGCACGGGAGTAGATGTCGTAGACCCGGGCGAGGTCGTCGGGTGACTCGGTCCAGTCCCGGACCACCAGCCGCTCGGTCGAGGCGATCATCATGACGCCGGATCGTAATGCGTGGCCGGCGACCGCACGGGGAACGAGGGGGCGATGGGCGACGGCTGGCAACGCACGAAGCGGATCACCTCGGCGGCGTTCCGGCCGGTCCGGGGCCGGGACCTCTCGCTGCACGCCGCCGCGATCACGTTCTACGGCGCGATCGCCGTGGTGCCGGTGGCGCTGCTGGCGATCTGGCTCACCGGGCTGCTCGCCGGCGCCGACCGGGTGCGCCGGCTGACCTCGTACGCGATCGACACGCTGCCCACCGAGATCGGCGCGCACCGGGCGGTGGCCGCGCTGGTCGAGGCCGGATTGGGGCTGACCCCGCTGCTGGCGCTCGCCTCGCTGCTGCCGGCCTCGCTCTACGGCGAGGGGCTGCGCCGGGCGTTCGTCTCGGTGGCCGAGCCGCGCGCCGAGTCCGGCGCGCTTGTCGGCTGGCGCGGCCGGCTGCTGCTGCTGCCGCTGCTCGCGCCCGCCCCGGCCCTGCTGCTGTCGATCCTGCTGGCGCTGCCGCTGACCACCCGGCTGGTCCGGCAGGGCGGCTGGATCGGCGCGCTCGGTGTGGTGCTGTCGTTCCTGGCGGTGTGGCTGGTGCTCACGCCGGTGCTGGTGTGGGTGTTCCGGGTGGTCGGCCCGGCCTCCCCGGACTGGTTGTCCACGCTCGGCATGGGCTCGTTCACCGCCGCGAACCTCTCCGGCTTCCTGCACGGTTTCGTGCTGTTCTGCTCGCTGCCGCTGAACCTGGGCGTGCCGTTCGGCGGGTTCGACGAGATCGGCGGCGGGGTGGCGGTGCTGCTCTGGCTCTACCTGTTCCACGTGATCGTGCTGGCCGGCTACTCGGCCACGCTGGCGTTGAGCCGGTGGCGGGCCGCCCGGGCGGCGGCCCGCGCCTGAGCCGGTCAGCGCCGGAACGGGCCGCGCACCTCGTAGGTGATGCCGCCGGTGCCGGCCTTCGCGCCGCTGGTGCCGCGCTGGGACGAGAAGTAGAGCCGGCTGCCGTCCGGCGCGAACGCCGGGCCGGTGAGTTCCGACGCCGACTGCCCGAGCAGCCGCAGGAACGGCGTCACCACGCCGGCCGGCGTGATCATGTTGATCTCCATGTCGCCGCCGTCCTCGGCCACGTAGAGGTCGCCGCCTCCGGTGCCGGTGATGTTGTCCACCCCGGTCAGCGGCGCCGCGCCGGCCTCCACCAGCGAGTCGTCGTACGCGAGGTCGAGCCGCTCCCGCGCCGCGTCGTACGCCCACACCCGGTTGTCGCCCTTGGTGGTGAACCAGCAGGTGTCGTCCGCGTACCAGCAGCCCTCGCCGCCGGCGAACGACTTCGCGGCGCCCACCTGGAAGCGGGTGGGCACCGGGAAACCGTCCCGGTCCGGCAGGTCCCGCCAGGTCACCGGGCCGGCCACCTGGTCGTCCGGGGCGCAGAGCACCTGCACCCGACCGGTGCGCAGGTCACCCCAGGTGTCCGGGACGAAGCGGTAGAAGCAGCCGTCCGGCTCGTCCTCGGTCAGGTAGACCACCTGCCGGACCGGGTCGCAGGCCGCCGCCTCGTGCTTGAAGCGACCCATCCGGGTCCGCTCCTCGCCGCCCCGGCCGCCGTCCGGCCAGGTCTCGAACACCCGGCCCAGCGGCACCTCCTCGCAGGAGAGCCACGTCCCCCACGGGGTGGGACCGCCGGCGCAGTTGTTGTTGGTGCCGCCGAGGATCCGGTACGCGGCGACGATCGTGCCGTCCGCCGCGAAGCGCACCGCCGAGGCGCCGCCGACAAGCGGCACCTCCGAGTTGGAGACGTAGTACCAGCCGTCGCCGGCCGGGAAGCACGCGCCGCCGTCCGGCGCCGGGTGCCAGACGTACGAGGTGCCGGCGACCCGCTGGCCGGAACGGGCGATCACCCGACTGGTGAAGCCGGCCGGCAACCGGAGACCGTTGGCGTCGGCGGCCAGCAGGTCACCGTAGGGGCCGGGGCCGGGCTGGGCGGGCGCTGCCGGCGCGGCGGCGGCCCAGAGGCTGCCCACGAAGGCGGTGCCGCCCGCCACGGTGGCAGCACGCAGGACGGTGCGACGATCCATCGGATGACCTCCCCGAGACGATGGCTCCCCGCCGACGGTAGACCCGTCGTCGCATCGACCGCTGCCGCTGCGCGGTGAACGCCGGATGACGTCAGAGCCGGTCGACGTACCGCTTCGCCTCGGCCAGCGACCAGTTCGTGTGCTCCCGCACCAGCTTGACGGCGTGGATCTTCTTCCCGGCGTGCACCAGCCGGGTCGCCTCGGCGCGCACCTCGTCGTCTCCGACCGGCCCGGACAGCCCACCCGGCCGGGCCGGCAGCGGGCCGCCCGCCCGCAACGCGTCGACCGCCTGCTTCGCCTCCAGCAGCGGCAGCCCGGTCTGCTGGCGCAACAGCCGGACCGCCTCGACCGTGTGCCCCGCACGGGCCAGCCGGAGCACCTCCCCCTGTCCACCGCCGGCGGCCGGGTCCGGGGCGACCAGATCCCGGGGACGGCCGGCGGACCGCCGGAGCACGAACCAGAGCAGGAGCAGGACGACGAGCACGGCCGGGAGCGCGAACTGGACTGCCTCGGGCATGCCGGCCACGGTAGCGCCCGGCCGCGAACCCTCCCGCCGGGGTCGGCCCGGCAGTAGGCTCCGTTCCCATGAGTGACGGGACTGAGCTGCCGGCACGCGCCGACGTCGTCGTGGTCGGCTCCGGGCACAACGGCCTGGTCTCGGCGATCCTGCTGGCCCGCGCCGGCCTCGACGTGCTGGTGCTGGAGGCGGCCGAGGTGATCGGCGGCGCCACCCGCACCGAGAACCCGTTCCCGCTGGTGCCCGGGCTGCGTCACTCCACCGGGTCGTACCTGCTCGGGTTGATGCCGCCGGAACTGCTCGCCACGCTCGACGTGAGCATTCCGGTGCTGCGCCGCGACCCGCACTACTTCCTGCCCACGCCCGGCGGCCCCGGCGCGCCGTACCTCCTCTCCGGCAGCGACGCGGCGGCCACCCGGCGGCAGCTCACCGAGATGTTCTCGGCGGCGGACGTGACGGCCGACGACGCGCTCCAGGCCGAGCTGGCGCAGCTCCGCGAGGACCTCGCGCCGGCGTGGCTGGCCGAGCCGCTGCCGGTCGACGAGACCGCCGAACGCTACGTCCGGCCGGCCCTGCGGCAGGTCTTCGTCGACCTGGTCCGCGGCTCGGTCGCCGACCACCTGGCCCGCTTCGACTTCCGCTCCGAGCTGCTGGTCAGCATGTACGCGGTCACCGACGGCCTGTCCGGGCTCAACGCCGGCCCCGACGACCCGGGCACCGGGCACAACTTCCTGGTGCACAACATGTGCCGGCTGCCCGGCGCGGACGGCACCTGGATGATCGCCGAGGGCGGCATGGGCACCGTGTCGCGCACGTTCGCCGACGCGGCCCGGGGCGCGGGCGCCCGCATCGTCACCGGCGCCCCGGTCACCGCGATCACGCTGGACGCCGGCGCCGCGTCGGGCGTGGTGCTGGCCGACGGTCGGGAGGTCGGCGCGTCAGTGGTGCTGGGCGCGTGTGACCCGTACCGGCTGATCGACCTGTTGCCCGACGGCGCGCTCCCGGCGGAGCTGGGCGCGCGGATGGCGGCGGTCCGCCGGCCCGGCACCACGCTCAAGCTCAACCTGGCGCTCACCGGGCTGCCCCGCTTCTCCTGCCTGCCGGCCGACGCGCCGAGCCCGTTCGGCTCGACCATCCACCTGCTGCCCGGCTCCGACTCGCTGGTCGGCGGCGGCGGTGAGTCGCCGATGACGGCGCTGCGCGGCATGTGGGCCGACGTCCGGGCCGGGCGGCTGCCCGACGAGCCGACCATCGAGTGGTACGTGCACACCACCGTCGACCCGTCGCTACAGGACCCCGCCGGGCACCACTCGTCGGCGCTGTTCGTCCAGTCGGTCCCCTACGAGCTGGCCGGCACCACCTGGGACGCGGCGCTGCCCGGGTACGTCGAGCGGCTGGTCGCGATCTGCGAGCGGTACGCGCCGGGCACCGCCGACCTGATCGCGGACGCGGTGCCGCTGCCCCCGCCCGGCATCGAGGCCCACTTCGGCATCACCGGCGGGCACATCCACCACGTCGACAACACGGTGTCGTTCACCGACCGGATGCCGTACGCCACCGGCGTGGACGGCGTCTACGCCGGCAGCGCCGGCTGCCACCCGGCGGGCAGCGTGATCGGCGCCGCCGGCCACAACGCCGCCCGCCGCATCCTCGCCGATCTGGGGTAAGGAGGGGCCCCCTGTTAACGCCTGCGGTATAGGAGGGGCCCCCTTCTAACACCTCACGACGAGGCGGCCTCCTGCCCGGCGCGCGGCAGGTCGCCCGGGCCACGGATCACGTAGAGCCCGATCAGCAGCAGGTACGCCAGCAGGCTGAGGACCGGGTCGACGAAGACGACCGCGAACGCGGCCAGGTACAGCAGCGGGCCGAGCCGGAACCGGCGGGCCACCGTCCGGGCCAGTCGCGGGTCGAGATCCGGGTGCAGCAGGCCCCGGCGGCGGGCCCACCACCAACTCAGGTTGAAGAACATCGCCTCGCCGAGCACCGTGCCGACGTACAGCGCCGCGCTCAGCCGCTGGTCGCCGACCGAGCCGCGCAGATGGTCCGCCAGCAGGTTCGCGGTGAACGGGATGGCGGCCACGAACATCAGCAGCAGCAGGTTCAACACCAGCAGCATCTGGTCGACCCGGCAGACGTAGCGCCACATGTTGTGGTGCGTCAGCCAGACCTGGCCGACGACCGCGAACGTGATCACGTACGCCAGGTAGGCCCGCCACTCGTGTGCCAACGCGGCCGGCAGCCCCCGGTCGTCCGGGGCGTCCGGGCCGAACTGGAGCAGCTCGACCGCCATCAGCGTGAGCACGATGGCGATCACCGCGTCGCTGAACGCCTCCACCCGGGAGGCGTCCCGCGCCATCTCGCTGCTGCGCGCGAACCGGTACGCCGGCTCCCGGTCCGCGCCCGTCACGCCGCCCCCCTCACCAGGAGATGGTCGCGCGCCGGGGGCGGCGGGCGGGGCGAAAGCGTCAGATGACCGGGGTCCCGGCCGGCGCCGGCGTCTCCTCGTCGGCCCGGTGGGCGCGGATCTTGTGCCCGACGCTGGTCAGGCACCGACCGCTGGGCAGGTCGAACTTCCAGCCGTGGAGCTGGCAGGTGAGCTGGTCACCGTCGACGATGCCGAACCGGCTCAGGTCCGCCTTCAGGTGCGGGCAGCGCCGCTGCACCACCCAGCCGTCGACCGTGATGTCCTCGGCGTCGACCGCGCGCTCGTGCTCGTCGTACCAGCCCTCGGCGTACTGGAGGCGCTCCTCGGAGAGGCACTTGAAGAACGCGTAGACGAACTCGTTGTACTGGCCGATCCGGGCCGCCGAGAACCGGCAGGAGAGGAAGAGCGAGTTGACCCAGTCGACCTCGCCGATGTGGAACAGGTGCTCGATCAGCGCCCGCTCGGTGCGGAACCGGTAGCGGACCTTCTCGTCCGCGTACGGCCGGACCTCCTTGCCCGGGAAGTCCACCACGATCGACTCGACGTCGGCGCCGTCGTAGCTCACCAGGTCGAAGCGGACCGGGCCGCCGACGCCCTTGGCCAGGTAGATCGACTCGTCGAGCAGCGGCTCGATCCGACGCTTCATCTCGGCCAGCACGTCGATCTCCGGGTGCCGCCAGGACGCCTTCTCGGCCTCGATGACGCCGCGCTTGCGCTCCCGCATCTCCTCCAGGTGGGCGACCTTGTTCGCGAAGAACTCCTCCACCGGCTGCGGGTGGGTGGTGGTCGCGCCCTCGGTGGTGATCTCGGTGACGCTGCCGGGCAGCAGCACGATGCCGTTGTGGCCGCCGACCTTGGCGTACTCGGCCAGGAAGACCGACTGGTCGGGGAAGATGTTGCCCTCGTCGCCGAAGATGTCGTTGAACTGCCACAGCTCGTCGTCGAGGAAGCAGGGCGGGCCGGCGATCGGGAAGACGTGGTCGGCCTTCAGGTCGTCGATGTAGCGCCAGGTGCGGTCGAACTGCCGGTCCCGCTTCTGCTTGCCGAACGCGGTCTTCGCCGACTGCGGCAGCTCGTAGACCATCGGGTACCAGATCGCGCCGGAGAACTGGAGCATGTGCGCGTGCACGTGGCCCAGCTCGGCGAAGACGGTCAGGTCGGTGGGGCGGGCGTCGTTCTGGTTGAGCAGCCGGACGCCGTCGTACTCGACCCAGAGCGACGAGTCGCCGATCGGGCCGTCGGTCGGGCTGGTCAACGCCTGGATCATGATCTTGAGGCCGCCGGGCAGCTCCACCACCTGCTCGTTCGGGGCCTTCAGGAACGTCGTGAAGCCCAGCTCCCGCAGCTCGTCCTCCATCTCGGAGGTCGGGTACTCGGGCAACAGGACGGTGGCGTCCTTCGAGACGAAGTCCCGCAGGTGCTTCGCGTCGAAGTGGTCCCGGTGCAGGTGCGACACGTACAGGTAGTCGACCTGGCCCAGCGTCGCCCAGTCGAGCTGGGAGTTGTCGGGGAAGGGGAACCACGAGGCGAAGTAGGCGGGATTGACCCACGGGTCGCACAGGATGCTGCCCGCGGGCGTGTCGATCCGCATGCTGGCGTGGCCCGTACCGGTCACTCGCACCGTAGTCCCCCTCAAAAAGGCATCAGGCGTACGACAAGACGCTACCGGAGACAGTGTGGTCGTCGTCCCGCGACGCCCACAGTGCCGGCCGGCCCCCGCGGAACAGGTCCAACGGCCCGGGCCGATCCGCCCACCGTCGCGCCGGCCGCCGGTCGCCCGTGCGGGTCGTCCGACCGCGTCGGGTCGGACCCTGCGCCGGGCTCGGCACGCGGCGTGCCAGACTAACCGGAGATCCGATCGCGAGGGAAGGACCGACAGTGGCAGGAGACGAGCCGGTAACCGCGCCAGACCAGCACAGGCCCGGGCACCGCAGGTCCGGACGGATCGGTGCGGTGGTGTCGGCGGTGGCCCTGGTGTTGATGGCGCTCTGCGGCACCGAGGAGGGCCGGGTGGAGCACATCTGGCTGTTCGGGATCGCCGCGCTGCTGCTCGCCATCGTCATCGGCGACGCCGTGCTGCGCCGCAACGGCCTGCGGTCCTGACACCCGGCACCAGCGGTACGCGGAAGGGCCCGTCCCCTCGGGGGCGGGCCCTTCGTCGTCGGTGCGTCGTCGGTGCGTCGTCGGGTGCGGCTCAGCGGCCGAGCAGGATGTCCTGCACGTCCTTGAGCGCGGCGTCGACCTCCGCCTCGAAGTAGCCGCCGGGCACCAGCCCGAAGCGCAGCGTGTCCAGCTCCTTCGGGTTCACCGGCATCGGGTTGCGCCCCTGCATGCCGCCGAGCAGCGTGTCGAAGAACCGGTCGACCTGGTCCGGGTCGTACCCGCTACCGAACCGACGGACCTGGAAGCCGCGCCGGATCTGGTCGACCCGGTGCAGGTCGCTGCCGGGCGGGCCGGCCATCGGCGGGCCCACCATCGGCGGGCCGGCGGCCGGCGGACCGACAAGCGGCGGGCCCGTCATCGAGGGGCCGCCGCCGTAACCCTGGTCCGGCGGGCCGTAGCCCTGCTGCGGCAACGCCGGCGGGCCGGCCGGGCCGCGCCCACGCAGCTCCCGCAGGTCCCGCTCGGGCATCCGGATCTCCGCGGTCATGTCGGCCCGACCGTGCCGGCCGGCCTCGAAGCCGTCGAAGCGGTCGCTCGGGCCGCCGTACCCACCCGGGCCCTTGTCCTGGCCGTAGCCGCCGGGACCGGTGTCCTGGCCGTAGCCGCCGGGACCGGTGTCCTGGCCGTAGCCGCCCGGACCGGTGTCCTGACCGTAGCCGCCCGGACCGGGCGGCAGGCTGCGCGGCGGCGGTCCGCCGTGCCCGATCGGGGCACCCGGCCCGGGGCCCATCGGACCGGGACCGGCCGGGCCGCGCGGCGCGTCGTAGCCGCCACGCGGGCCGTCGTACCCACCGGCGAACGCGCCGGTCGGCTCGTCGTAGCGGTTGCCGTAGCGGTCGACGGGCGGGCCGGCCTGGGCCGGCATCTGCCGGGGCGGCATCGGCGGCTGCGGCACCGGGGACAGTCCACGGTCGTCGCGCATCGGCGGGCCGAGCCGGTCGGCCATCCGGGGATCGCCGCCGCGCCCACCGGGGGCGCCGGCGCGGTCCTCCAGCTCGGCGAGCTGCCGCTCGACCCGGTCGAGGTGCAGGTCGACCTGCCACTCGTCATAGCCGTTGAACCGGACCCGGAAGACGACGTCGTGGACCTCCCGGGACGCGACGGGCGCACCGACCGGCTGGCCGTCGAGGGTCGCCTCGACCCGGTCCAGGAAGGCGTCCACCTCGTCGACCTTGTATCCCCGACGGAGCGCCTTCCGCCGGAAACGCTGACCCTGACTCGCCACTGTGTCTCCTGGTCTCGTACCGCTACGCCGTTGCCGCGCGGGGGTCGCTGTCGGTGTCCTCGGCGGCGGCGAGCTGCCCACACGCCCCGTCGATCTCGCGCCCCCGGGTGTCCCGCACCGTGGTGGACACGCCGGCGTCGCGCAACCGCCTGACGAACTCCCGCTCGACCGGCTTCGGGCTGGCGTCCCAGCGGCTGCCCGGAGTCGGGTTGAGCGGGATCAGGTTCACATGGGTCAGCTTGCCCGCCAGCAGCCGCCCGAGCAGGTCGGCCCGCCACGGCTGGTCGTTCACGTCCTTGATCATCGCGTATTCGATGGACACGCGACGCCCCGTCGTAGCCGCGTAGTCCCACGCCGCGTCCAGCACCTCGGACACCTTCCAGCGCTGGTTGACCGGGACGAGTTCGTCGCGCAGCTCATCATCGGGGGCGTGCAGCGACAACGCAAGGGTCACGGAGAGGTCTTCGCTGGCCAACCGCCGAATGGCCGGCACCAGCCCGACCGTGGAGACGGTGATGTGCCGTTGGGACAGGCCGAGCCCCTCCGGGGCCGGCGCGACCAGCCGGCGGATCGCCGCCACCACCCGCGCGTAGTTGGCCAGCGGCTCACCCATGCCCATGAACACCACGTGCGACAGCCTCGGCGGCGAGCCGGCCACCGCACCGGAGGCGGCCACGCCGGCCAGGTAGACGGCCTGGTCGACGATCTCCGCGGTGGAGAGGTTGCGGGTCAGCCCGGCCTGGCCGGTGGCGCAGAACGGGCAGGCCATGCCGCAGCCGGCCTGGCTGGAGATGCAGACGGTGACCCGGTCCGGGTAACCCATCAGCACGCTCTCCACCAGCGAGCCGTCGTGCAGCCGCCAGAGCGCCTTGCGGGTGGCGCCGTCGTCGCAGGCCAGCTCGCGGACCGGGGTGAGCAGCGTGGGCAGCAACGTGCCGGCCAGCCGCTCCCGGGTCGCCGCCGGCAGGTCGGTCATCCGCTCCGGGTCACGGACCAGGCGGCCGAAGTAGTGATTCGACACCTGCTTGGCGCGGAACGCCGGTTCGCCCAGCTCGGTGACGAGCGCCTGCCGGCCCGGCAGGTCGAGGTCGGCGAGGTGGCGGGGAGGCATCGCGGGCCGGCGGCCGCGGGCGTCGGGGTCTACGGAGATCAGCGGGAGGCTCGTCATGGCGCGTCCAGTCTGACACGCGCCGAGCCGGACGCACCTGTCCACCGGCACCGAATGGCCCCCGACCGGCCGGTCGGGGGCGTGGCGACGACGTGATCCATCCCTCAGCTCACCACCGGCACGAAGACCGCCAACAGCAGGTACGCCGTCGGCACCGCGAACAGGATCGAGTCGAGCCGGTCCATCAGGCCGCCGTGGCCGGGCAGCAGGTTGCTCATGTCCTTGACGCCCAGATCGCGCTTGATCATCGACTCGGCGAGGTCGCCGAGCACCGCCGCACAGGACATCGCCATCCCGAACAGCGCGCCCCACCACGGGGCCACGTCGAACAGCAGCCACAGCAGCAGCGCGCTGCCCGCCGCGGCGGCGGTGACCGAGCCGGCGAAGCCCTCCCACGACTTCTTCGGACTGATCTTCGGGGCCATCGGGCGCTTGCCGAAGGCCACCCCGGCCGCGTACCCACCGGTGTCGGAGAGCACCACCGCCACCAGCGTGACCAGCACCCGCAGGTGACCGTCGTCGGGCGCGGCGGCGAGCAGGGCCGCGAAGCCGGCGAGGAAGGGCACGTAGACCGCGATCAGCGTGGCCGCGGTCAGGTCACGCTGGTAGTTGCCGGGGCCGTCGCCGAGCCGCCAGATCATCGTGCCCAGCACGGTGACCAGCAGCCCGAGGCAGAGCGCGTCCGGGCCGGCGAACCAGGCCAGCCCGACCATGATCACGCCACCGGCGACCAGCGGCACCAGCGGCGGGTGGGCGCCGCTGCGGCGGACCGCCCGCGCCATCTCCCAGATGCCGATCGCCACCGCGGCGGCGAGCACGGCCAGGAACGCCGGCAGGAAGAAGAAGAGCGGCACCACGATCGCCGCGCCGAGGGCCGCCCCGACGCCGATCGCCGCCGGCAGGTTGCGGCCCGCCCGGGACGCCGGCGGCGCGGTGGTCGGGGGGCGGTCCGCGCTCGCCCGTCGACGCCCCTTCGACCGGCGACCGGCCGGCGGTTCGGGCGCGGGCTCGTCGCGTACCGCGGGGTCGTCACGGACCGTGAGCTCGTCGCGGACCGGGGCGATCTGCGCGGTGGGGTAGTCGTCGTCCGGCCGGTCGTCGCCCGCCGGGCCGCGGTCGCCGGGGCCGGGCTCGTCCCGCCGGCCACGCGGCGCGGCCGGGGGGCCGTCGGGCGGCCACGGCGCGTCGTGGTGCCGCTGATCCAGCGGGTACGCGTCGGTGACCGGCCCGGCGTACGCCTCCGCGTCGGGAAAGGCGTCCGGGCCGGGGGCGGGACGCCGCCACGGGCCGGGCTCCAGGCCGGTCTCCGGCCAGGGCAGGGCGGGGGCCGAGCGGTCCCAGCCGCGCGGCTCGGTGCTGCCGTAGGGGTCGGGGTGGGACATCACGCACCGGCAGACGGTACGAAAGCCACCTCATGACGCAAGACCAAGACCATCCCCTACCGGCGTGAGACTTCCTGTTGACCGACCGACGGCCGGGCGATCCCCGCCGTTCACCCGGTGGTGGTCGGGAATCGTGCCGAGCCTACTGCAACCGGCCCGCGTCGAGGGTGGACGCCGGCCGGGCACGACGACGGCACCGGGCCGCCGCCCGGGGTGCCGGGCGACGGCGGCGCGGTGCCGTGACGGAGTGCGCGGGCCGTTCAGACCTCGAGCAGCTCGCTCTCCTTGTGCTTGATCATTTCATCCACGGTGCCGACGAAGCGCTGGGTCAGGTCGTCCAGGTCCTTCTCCGCGCGCCGGCCCTCGTCCTCGCCGACCTCGCCGTCCTTGACCAGGCGGTCCAGCTCTTCCTTGCCCTTGCGGCGGATGTTACGGACGGCGACCTTCGCCTCCTCGCCCTTCTGCCGGGCGACCTTGATCATCTCGCGCCGCCGCTCCTCGGTCATCTGCGGGAGCACGATGCGCAGCTGGTTGCCCTCGTTGTTCGGGTTCACCCCGAGATCCGAGTCGCGGATCGCCTTCTCCATCGCATTGGTCTGCGAGGTGTCGTACGGCTTGATGATCACCATACGCGGCTCGGGCACCGCGATGGACGCCATCTGCGGCAGCGGGGTCGGGCTGCCGTAGTAGTCGATGACGATCCGGGAGAACATGGCGGCGTTGGCGCGACCGGTGCGGATCCCGCCGAATTCCTCCCTGGCGTGCTCGATGGCACGCTCCATCTTCTCCTCCGCCTCGAGGAGGGTGTCGTCGATCACCGGTCTCCTCGCCTCCTTCTGTCGCTCGTCGTGGGCTGTGCTGGGGCTGTGGCAGAGGACCGCTGCCGGTCCGGGTGGGCCGGGGCCGGTCAGGCGGTGATCAGCGTGCCGATCTTCTCACCGCCGACGGCGCGGACGATCGTGTCGTCACCCTGGGCGCCGAAGACCAGCATCGGCAGGCCGTTCTCCATGCAGAGGCTGAACGCGGCGGCGTCGGCGACCCGCAGGTTGCGACGCAGCACCTCGGAGAAGGTGATCGAGTCGAGCTTGCTCGCCGTCGGGTCGATCCGGGGGTCGGCGGTGTAGACCGCGTCCACGCCGTTCTTGCTCATCAGCACCACGTCCGCGCGGATCTCCAGCGCGCGCTGGGCGGCCACCGTGTCGGTGGAGAAGTACGGCATCCCGGCGCCGGCGCCGAAGATCACCACCCGACCCTTCTCCAGGTGCCGGATCGCGCGCAAGGGAATGTACGGCTCGGCGACCTGGGCCATGGTGATCGCGCTCTGCACCCGGGTCTCGATGCCCTCCTTCTCCAGGAAGTCCTGGAGCGCGAGGCAGTTCATCACCGTGCCCAGCATGCCCATGTAGTCGGCGCGGGCGCGGTCCATGCCGCGCTTCTGCAGCTCGGCGCCGCGGAAGAAGTTGCCGCCGCCGACCACCACGGAGACCTGCACGCCGCGGCGAACCACGGTGGCGATCTGCCGGGCGATGCCCTGGACCACGTCCGGGTCGACGCCGATCGCGCCGCCGCCGAAGACCTCGCCGGACAGCTTCAGCACCACCCGACGGGACCGGCCGGGCGGAGGGGCGGTCGGGTCATCCGCCGCCAGGCTCCGGTCACTCACAACCTGCGTCATCCGCCCCGCCCCTTCTCCCCGCGCACCGCGCGAGCGTCGCGTACCTGCCCTTGCCGACCCTATGTGACGAGGAGGCCGCGGTGCCTGTCGCGTACACCGGCGGCCTCCTCGTCCACGTTCTCGCTGCCCGGGCCCGCGGGCCCGGGTGGCGGCTCAGGCCTGGCCGACCTCGAACCGCACGAAGCGGGTCACCTCGATGCCGGCCTCGGCCAGCACCTGCTTGACGGTCTTCTTGTTGTCGGCGACCGCGGCCTGCTCCAGCAGGACGAAGTCCTTGAAGAAGGAGTTCACCCGGCCCTCGACGATCTTCGGGAGCGCAGCCTCGGGCTTGTTCTCCTCGCGGGCGGTCTGCTCGGCGATGCGCCGCTCGGACTCGACCGTCTCGGCGGGCACCTCGTCCCGGGTGAGGTACTTCGGCCGCATCGCGGCGATCTGCATCGCGACGCCCCGGGCGTCCGCGTCGCCCGCCTCGTCGGTCTTGCCGGAGAACTGCACCAGCACGCCGACCGCCGGGGGCAGGTCCTGGCTCTTGCGGTGCAGGTAGACCGCGGTGGTGCCGTCGAGCTTGGCGAAGCGGTTCAGCACCAGCTTCTCGCCGATCTTGGCGGACTGCTCCTGGACCAGGTCGGCGACGGTCTTGCCGTCGATGGTGCTGGCGAGCAGCTCCTCGGCGTTGGTGGCGCCACTGGTCACGCCGTGCTCGACCAGCTGCTGGGCCAGCGCGATGAAGGCGTCGTTCTTGGCGACGAAGTCGGTCTCGCAGTTGAGTTCGAGCAGCGCCTGGCCGGAGTGGGCGATGAGACCGTTGGCGGCGGTGCGACCGGCCCGCTTGCCCACGTCCTTCGCGCCCTTGATGCGCAGGATCTCGACGGCCTTGTCGAAGTCGCCCTCGGCCTCGGTCAGCGCCTTCTTGGAGTCCATCATGCCGGCGCCGGTGAGGTCCCGGAGCTTCTTGACGTCCGCGGCGGTGAAGTTGGACATGACTCTCTCTTCGGTGTCTGTGACTACTGCGGTGGGATGGTCTGACTGCCGGTTACCCGGAACCGGGCCGGTGTCGCCCGGTGTGTCCGCCGCGCCCCGCCGACCGGCGCAGAACCGGCCGGCGGGGACGCGACGGTGCGATCACTCCGCGGCGGCGGTCGCCGGCTGCTCGTCAGCCTTCTTCGGCTCCTCGGCGGCGGCCGGCTGCTGCTGCTCGGCGGCGGCAGCGGCGGGCTGCTGCTCGGCGGCGGCGGCGGTCGCCGGCTGCTCGTCGGCCTTCTTCGGCTCCTCGAGCAGCTCGCGCTCCCACTCGGCCAGCGGCTCGTCGGCGCCGACCTGGCCCGCCTCGGGCTTCTCGTCGCCGCCCCGGCCACGGCCGGAACGCGCGATCAGACCGTCGGCGACGGCCGCGGCGACGACCTTGGTCAGCAGCTCGGCCGAGCGGATGGCGTCGTCGTTGCCCGGGATCGGGAAGTCGACCTCGTCCGGGTCACAGTTGGTGTCCAGCACGGCGATCACCGGGATGCCCAGCTTGCGGGCCTCGTCGACGGCGATGTGCTCCTTCTTGGTGTCGACGATCCAGACCGCGGCCGGGAGCTTCTGCATGTCCCGCAGGCCACCGAGGGTCTTGGTGAGCTTGATCTTCTCGCGGGAGAGCTGGAGGGTCTCCTTCTTGGTGTAACCGGCGGCGGTGCCGCTCAGGTCACCCAGGGCCTCGAGCTCCTTCATCCGCTGGAGCCGCTTGTACACGGTCTGGAAGTTGGTCAGCATGCCACCGAGCCAGCGGTGGTTGACGTACGGCTGGCCGACCCGGGTCGCCTGCTCGGCGATGGCCTCCTGGGCCTGCTTCTTGGTGCCGACGAACAGGATGCTGCCGCCGCCCGCGACGGTGCTGCGGATGAACGAGTACGCCTTCTCGATGTAGTCGAGGGTCTGGCGCAGGTCGATGATGTAGATACCGTTGCGCTCGGTGAAGATGAAGCGCTTCATCTTCGGGTTCCAGCGCCGGGTCTGGTGCCCGAAGTGCACACCGCTCTCCAGCAGCTGACGCATGGTCACGACGGCCATGGTGGGTACTCCTACTTTGTCCCTGGTTGTCCGTCCGGCCGGCGGCCGGACGCCTGGCGCCCGGTCGCCGGCCAGGGTGGGCCCGGACGAAGGACCGGGACCAGGGAGGCCGTCGCTCCACGGAATGACCATGGAGAGGGCACGCGAGGTCGACCGCGCGAGGCGGTCGCCAGTTGACCAGTGTACGCGCCGTCTCCGCCCCCCGACCCCGGGGTACGCGGTCGCCGGCGGTCAGCGGGCCGCGAGCACGCCGGCGGTCAGCGGGCCGCGAGTGCGGCGGCGACGAAGAGCACCAGGCCGACGGTCAGGTACGCGGTCGGCGGGCGGAGCCAGCCGCGGCTGCCCTCGGCCAGCGCGAGCCCACCGGTGCGCAGGCCGTACAGCCCGGCGCCGAAGATCGGCAGCCCGACCACCAGGAACGTGCCCACCACGACGTGCGACGTGGAGACCGGGTCACCCACCAGCCCGTGCAGCAGCACCCGCAACGCGGGCACCTCCAGCACCAGCACGAGCGCGGCCAGCAGCACCGCCAACGCCGGGCGCCGGGTCCGGTAGACGCCGTCACCGGGCGGCGGCCCGTCCGACCGGGGCACGACCGCCGGCATCGGGCCGGTCGGCATCTCCAGCGGGTTCACCGGCGCCGTCGGCTCGGCCGGGGCGGTCGGGCGCTCGCCGATGGTCAGCGAGGTGGCCGCACCCGGGCTCGGCCGGCCGCCCACCGAGATCTGCGTCCCGCCGGCCGTGGCGGGCTCCGCCGACCGGCCGGTCTCCACGATCGGGTAGCCGCCGAGCGGGCCCGGGCGGGCCGGATCGCCGCTCCCGGCCGGGGCATCCGCGCCGAACCCCCCGAACGAGGCCGGACCGGCCGAAACCGCGCCTCCGGCCGGGGCGTCCGCACCGAAACTCCCGAACGAGGCGGGTCGGGCCGGGTCGGCGCCCCCGGCGAGGGCGTCGGTTCCGCGCGACCCGAGCGGGTCCGGCGCGCCGCGCGACGCGGTGCCGAGCGCGTCGACGCCGCTGCGCGACACCGCGCCGAGCCGGTCGTCCCCCTGCCCGGCCGCCGCCTCGCGGGCCGCGCGCCGGCCGGCCCGCCCCGGCAGTTCGCCGGAGACCTCCGGGTCGTCCGGTCGCTGTGACCGCCAACCACTCGTGTCGTCGACAAGCGGATCGGCGGCGGAGTACCGACCCGGGTCCGCGTACCGACCCTCGCCCGCCCGCTGCTCCGGGGCGCGGTAGTCGTCGTCGCGGTAGCGCGGCTCGCCCGCGGCTCGCCAGTCCGACTCGTACCCGCGGTCGCCCCACCGCGGTTCCTGCTGATCCTCGGGATAGCTCCGTCGTCCGTCCACGACGGGCACGGTATGCGACCGGCACCAGCCACGCCATTCGGGTCGGCCGGAGCGTCACCGCAGCTCATCCCCACACCGTCCGGTCGTCGCGCGATCACGGAGCGTGTCCTCGCGAGTCGTCCCTTTAGCAGATGGGGCGCGAGATCGGGTGCCCGTCCACAACCCCACCCTCGTCCACAGGCCGGCGGCGGCAGCGCCGCACGACCACGCCCGTCGGTCGCATCCTGACCGGCATGACGAACCGGAACCAGGCCGTCGGCGCCTACGGCGAGCGGTGCGCGCTGCGGCACCTGATCGAGACCGGGCTACGCCCGATCGCCCGCAACTGGCGCTGCCCCGACGGGGAGATCGACATCATCGCCTGGGAGGGGCCGGTCCTCGCCTTCTGCGAGGTGAAGACACGGCGCACCGAGCGGTACGGCTCCCCCGCCGAGGCCGTGGTCCGGGCCAAGGCACGCCGGCTGCGCGGCCTGGCCGCCCGCTGGCTCGCCGAGACCGGCACCACCGCCGACGAGGTCCGTTTCGACGTGCTCTCGGTCCGGTTGCCGGCCGCCGGCCACGCCCGCGTGGAACACCTCCGGGGCGCGTTCTGACATGGGCTACGCCAAGGTCCTCAGCGTCGGGCTGGCCGGCGTGTCCGGGCAGGTGGTCGAGGTGGAGGCCGACCTCGCGCCCGGCCTGCCGGCGGTGCTCATCTCCGGCCTGCCGGACACCGCGCTGCACGAGGCCCGCGACCGGGTTCGCGCCGCCATCGTCAACTCCGGCCAGAAGTGGCCCAACCGGCGGATCACACTCAACCTGCTCCCCGCCACCCTGCCCAAGTACGGTTCCGCGTTCGACCTCGCCATCGCCGTCGCCGTGCTCGCCGGTTCCGGCGAACTACCGCCGGTCGCCCTGGAGGGCACCGTCGTCCTCGGCGAACTCGGTCTCGACGGCGCGGTCCGCCCGGTCCGGGGCGCCCTGCCCATGGTCGCCGCCGCCGCCCGGGCCGGCTGCCCGCGCGTCGTGGTGCCCGCCGGCAACGCCGCGGAGGCCGCCGTCATCCCCGGCGTACGGGTGCACGGGGTCGACACGCTGCACCGGCTCGTCGCGCACGTCCGCGGCGGCGTGCCACTGCTCGCCTCACCGGAGCCGCCGCCGGCCGGCGCGCGCACCGGTCCCGACCTCAGCGACGTCGCCGGGCAGCCCCTCGGCCGGCGGGCACTGGAGATCGCCGCCGCCGGCGGCCACCACCTCGCCCTGCTCGGCCCGCCTGGGGCCGGCAAGACCATGCTCGCCGAACGACTGCCGTCGATCCTGCCCGCGCTGGACGACGAGGCCGCCCTGGAGGTGACGGCGCTGTACTCGATCGCCGGCCTGCTGCCGCCCGGCGGCGGGTTGCTGCGCCGCCCACCGTTCCAGGCGCCGCACCACACCGCCACGGTGCCCGCGCTGGTCGGCGGAGGCTCCGGGCTGGCCCGGCCCGGCGCCGTGTCGCTGGCCCACCGGGGCGTGCTCTTCCTCGACGAGGCGCCGGAGTTCAGCAAGGGCGCGCTGGAGGCGTTGCGCCAGCCGCTGGAGAGCGGCCGGGTCCGGGTCGCCCGCACCCGGGGCGCCGTTGAGTACCCGGCCCGTTCCCAACTGGTGCTGGCCGCCAACCCCTGCCCCTGCGCGAAGCCGTCCGGCGACGCCGACTGCGAGTGCGCCCCGCAGGCCCGGCGGCGCTACCTCGGCCGGCTCTCGGGGCCACTGCTCGACCGGGTCGACGTGCAGGTGCAACTGATGCCGGTGACCGCGGCGGAGCTGATGGAGACGGTGACCGTGAGCGAGTCCTCGTCGACGGTCGCCGCCCGCGTCGCCGCGGCCCGACGAGCCGCCGCGGACCGGTGGGCCGGCACCGGGCACCGGCTCAACGCCGAGATACCGGGGCCGCTCCTCCGTCGTCCACCGTGGCGGCTCCCCGCCGACGACACCGCTGAGCTACGCGCCCGGCTGGACTCCGGATCGATCTCCGCACGCGGCTTCGATCGCGTCATCCGGATGGCCTGGACCGTCGCCGACCTGGACGGGCGAGCACGCCCGGACCGGCAGGACGTGCTGGAGGCCCTCCAACTCAGGACGGGAGCGGCCGCATGAGCACCGGGGAGGAGCGGCTGCTCGCCCGGCTGGCGTTGACCTGGCTCGCCGAGCCCGGCACCTGGACCGTGTACCGGCTGGTGGACTCGATCGGCCCGATCGCCACGCTGGACCTGCTGCTCGACGGCGGCGCACCCGATGACCGGCTCCGCGCCACCGTGGCGGCCCGCCGCGCCGGCGGTGACGCACGCGGCGTCGCCGCCGACGCGCTGGCCCGCGCGGAACGGCTCGGTGCCCGCGTCATCTGCCCGGAGGACGCCGAGTGGCCGGTTCGACTCGCCGACCTGTGCCGTCTCCGGCTGCCCGACGCCAGCCGGCGGGTGGACCTGGAAACCGCCCCGCCGCTGTGCCTGTGGTTACGCGGCGCCCCGCGACTGGACGAATCCCTGGAGCGTTCCGTGGCCGTGGTCGGCGCCCGGGCCGCGACCGCGTACGGCCTGCACGTGGCGACCGAACTCGGCTACGGTCTCGCCTACCGGGGCTGGACCGTGGTCTCCGGGGGTGCCTTCGGCGTCGACGCGGCGGCGCACCGAGGCGCGCTGAACGCCGGCGGGGTGACGGTGAGCGTACTGGCGTGCGGGATCGACCGGCCCTACCCGATGGGTAACGCCGCGCTCTTCGACCGGATCGCCGAGTCCGGGTTGCTGCTCGGCGAATGGCTGCCCGGGGCGGAGCCCCTGCGTCCTCGGTTCCTCATCCGGAATCGCGTGATCGCCGCCGGAACCGTCGGCACCGTGCTGGTGGAGGCGTCCGCCCGCAGCGGGGCGACCCAGACGACGAGACGGGCGCTCGCCCTCAACCGCCCGACCATGGTCGTTCCGGGTCCGGTCACGTCGGCCATGTCCGTCGGCGCCCACGAGATCCTTCGCGAGGAGCCGAGGGCCCGCCTGGTCACCGGCGTGGCACACGTGCTGGAGGAGGTGGGTCGGATCGGCGCTGACCTCGCCCCGCCCGTACGCGGGCCGAGCCGGCCCACCGACCAACTCGACGACGAGTCCACGCTGCTGGTGGAGACGTTTCCGCGCCGCGGCGTGATCGGGCTGGAGGCGCTGGCCGCCCGGGCCGGCGTGGACATCCGGACGGCCATGCGGAAGCTGTCGCTGCTGGAGGAACTGCACCTCGTGGTGCGCCGTGACGGCGGGTACGCGTTGGCTCCCCCGCCGGCGGTCGTCAGGCGGGCGAACGCCCGGACCGGAGACGGGTGACCACGTTCCCACTCCCCGGTCTCCAGCTCCGCGACGAGACCCCGGATCGCGTCCGGCAGGCCACGGTGGACGGACCGTACGACGGACTGCGGCGGGGAGTACGCGTCCGCCTGTCGGTACCCGAGCGGCTCACCCGGTGCCCGTAGGCTCATCCCGACCACGGGGCCCCCGCCGGCGCGGGATCGACGACGAGGTGGGCATGAGCGGACGACGCGGCGGTACCCGCGACCTCCACGCGGCGCTGCCCACCGCCATGCGTGCGGCGGTGGACGACTTCGCCGACCACCTGTCCCGGGTGCGGAACCGCTCCGCGCACACCGTCCGGGCGTACGTCACGGACGTGGTCTCACTGCTGGACCACGCGGCGCGGATGGGCTGCGCCGACCTGCCCGAGCTGGACCTCGCGGTGCTGCGCAGCTGGCTGGCCCGGCAGCGGACCATGGGGACCGCCCGGACGACGCTGGGCCGGCGGGCCGCCGCCGCCCGGACCTTCAGCGCCTGGGCGCACCGGGCCGGCCTGCTTCCCGGTGACGTCGCCGCGCCGCTGGCCAGCCCCAGGGCCCGCCGGGACCTGCCCACCGTGCTGCGCGCCGATCAGGCCGCCGCTCTGATGGAGGCCCCGGCACGGGCCGCCGAGGCCGCCGACCGGGACACGGGACTGCCCGCCGAGACAGATGCCGACGCAGACGACGGAGCCGGGGCGAGCGACGGGGCCGGGGCGCCGGAGGCGGTGCTGCTGCGGGACCGGCTGCTGCTCGAACTGCTCTACGGCACCGGGGTGCGGATCAGCGAGGCGTGCGGCCTGGACGTCACGGACGTCGACCAGGCCCGCCGGGTGGTACGCGTGCTGGGCAAGGGCGGCCGGGAGCGGGCGGTGCCGTACGGGGTCCCGGCGCAGCGCGCCCTGGACGCGTGGCTCGACGCCGGCCGGCCCGCCCTGGTGGGGCCCGGCTCCGGCCGCGCGCTGCTGCTCGGGGCCCGGGGCGGACGGCTGAACCCGACCACCGCCCGGCGGATCGTGGCCGGCTGGACCACGGCGGCCGGCGTGCCGCGGGTGACCCCGCACGGGCTGCGCCACTCGGCCGCCACCCATCTGCTCGAAGGCGGCGCGGACCTGCGCGCCGTGCAGGAACTGCTCGGGCACTCGTCACTGGCCAGCACGCAGATCTACACACACGTCTCGGTCGAGCGGCTGCGGGCGGCCTACCGGCAGGCGCACCCACGGGCCTGACGGAACCGGCCGGCGGTGATCCACGGCGGGCTACCATCGACGGATGACGGTGCCGCAGCCGCCCGAGCCGATTCCCGGGGCTCGGCTGCTCTTCTCCCTCGACCCGTCCGTCAGCCACCTCAACCACGGCTCGTACGGTGCCGTGCCGGTCGTCGTGCAGCGCGCCCAGCAGCGGCTGCGCGACGAGATGGAGGCCAACCCGATGCGGTTCTTCGGCCAGGGCCTGGTCGACCGGATCACCCACGCCCGGCGGCACCTGGCCACCTTCCTCGGCGCCGACCCGGACGGCACCGCCCTGGTCGGCAACGCCACCACCGGCGCGGCCGTGGTGTTGCAGTCGCTGGTGCTGCGCCCCGGCGACGAGGTGCTGACCACCGACCACGGGTACGGCGCGGTCGCCCTGTCGGTGGCCCGGGAGTGCGAGCGGACCGGGGCGGTGTCCCGGACCCTGCCGGTGCCGTTGACGGCCACCGACGAGGAGATCGTCGAGATCGTCCGGGCCGGGCTGCGCCCCGGGCGGACCCGGTTACTGATCGTCGACCAGCTCACCTCGCCGACCGCCCGGCTGTTCCCGGCGGCGGCGCTCGTCGCGGTGGCCCGGGAACGGGGGGTGCCGGTGCTGGTGGACGCGGCGCACGCGCCGGGCATGCTGCCGGCCACGGTAGCGTCGGTCGGCGCCGACTTCTGGGTCGGCAACCTGCACAAGTGGGCGTACGCGCCGCGCGGCACCGCCGCGCTGGTGGTGGCGGAGCCGTGGCGGGAGCGGATCCAGCCGCTCGTCGTCTCGTGGGAGCAGGGCAGCGGGTTCCCCACCCGGGTCGAGTGGCAGGCCACCGACGACTACACCGGTTGGCTGGCCGCTCCGGTCGGCGTGTTCACGCTGCGCAGCCTCGGCGTGGACCGGGTGCGCGCGCACAACGCGGCGCTGGCCGCGTACGGGCAACGGGTGGTCGGGGACGCGCTCGGAGTGGCGCCGGAGCGGCTGCCGGCGCCCGGCGGACCGGCGGTCGCCATGCGCCTCGTGCCGCTGCCGCCCGGCGTCGCGACGACGCTGGACGCGGCCCGGGCGCTGCGGGCCCGGATCGCGGACCGGCTGGCCGCCGAGGTGTCGGTGGCCGGCTGGAACGGTCGGGGCTACCTGCGGCTGTGCGGCCAGGTCTACAACACTCCGGAGGAGTACGACCGGCTGGCGGTGCGGCTGCCCGCGTTGCTCGCCCAGGGCTGAGCGCCCAGGTCGGCCCGGCGTGGCCGGCGTCGGGTCGAGTGGGAGGAGTCGGACCCGGCCCAGCCCGAGCAGGGCGAGCGGGTCCAGGTAGTCGTCACCGTGGCGCAGTCCCCAGTGCAGGCAGGCCGCGGCGGCACAGCCGGGGTGCCCGGCGAGCAGCTCGCCGACCGGGGTGCCGGCGTCGACCCGGGTGCCGGCCGCGAGCCGGGAGCGGACCGGCTCGTAGGTGGTGCGCAGCCCGTCACCGTGCCCGACGGTGAGCACCGGCCGGCCGGCCACCTCGCCGGCGAAGAGGACCGTGCCCGCTCCGGCGGCGCGCACCTCGGCACCCGGTGCGGCGACGAGGTCCACGCCCCGGTGCCCGGGCAGCCAGGGCCGGGGTGGCGGGTCGAACCGCCGGGCCACCCGGGGTGGGCCCGGCAACGGCCACCGAAAACGTGCCGCCGCACCGGTTCCCGGCACCCTGGCCGCCGGCACCGGTCGACCGACCGGCGGTGCGGCGCCGGCCGGGGCCGGGCGGTGCGGCGGCTCGGCGGACGGGCCCGGCGTGAGGAGCAGCACCAGCAGCACGGCCGAACCGGCGCGACCGATCGGGGTAGCCATGCCGCGCACTCTGCCCGCGCACCCGGCGTCCGGCCACCGCTCGCGGACGACGCTGTGGACGGACACCCGCTTGTGGACGACGCCCGAACTCGGGACGGATCTGCTATGGCGGATCCGCCTATGCTGGCCGCGTGACGAAGGACTGGCACGCCTGGCACCGCGACTACGACCAACCCGACTCGGCGCTGTCCCGGCGGCTCGTCGAGGTGCGGCTCCGGATCGTCGAGGCGCTGGACGCGGCGCCGCCCGGCCCGCTGCGCGCGATCAGCCTCTGCGCCGGCCAGGGACGCGACCTGATCCCGGTGCTCGCCACCCATCCCCGGGGCCGGGACGTGACCGCCCGCCTGGTCGAGTTGGATCCGCGCAACACCGATCCGGCCCGCCGGGCCGCCGCCGAGGCGGGGCTGACCGGTGTGGAGGTGGTCACCGGCGACGCGGCCCCGACCGACCGCTACGCCGACCTGGTCCCGGCGGACCTGGTGCTGGCCTGCGGCATCTTCGGCAATATCGACGACGACGACATCCGGTCGACGGTGCGACACTGTGCGTCACTCTGCGCCACCGGCGGCACGGTGCTGTGGACCCGGCACCGGCGGGAGCCGGACCTGGTGCCGGTCATCTGCGACTGGTTCGCCGAGGAGGGCTTCGTGCCGGTGGCGGTGAGCAGCCCGGCCGACGGGGTGGGGGTCGGCGCGCACCGCTTCACCGGCCCGCCCCGGCCGCTCGCCCCGGGGGTGCGGATGTTCGAGTTCGTGGGGTACGACGAGTTGGAGCAGCGATGACCTCTGTGGACGACGTCAGCCGCCCCTCGCGGGTCGCCGGGCCGGACGAGGCGATCAGCGTCGAGGAGCTTCAGCTCGCCGCGCGCAACCACGGCATCCCGCTGGAGGCGTTGCGGTACGACGTGACGCCGGCGGGCCTGCACTACCTGCTCATCCACTACGACATCCCGGACGTCGACCCGGCCGGGCACACGCTGACCGTGTCCGGGGCGGTCGAGCGCCCGCTCCGGCTGGACCTGGCGACGTTGCGCGCCCGGCCCCGGGTCACCCGGCAGGTCACGCTGGAGTGCGCCGGCAACGGGCGGGCGTTGCTGCGTCCTCGGCCGGTCAGCCAGCCCTGGCTGGTGGAGGCGGTGGGCAACGCCGAGTGGACGGGCACCCCGCTGGCTCCGCTGCTGCGCGAGGCCGGCCTGTCCGCCGACGCGGTCGACGTGGTGTTCACCGGCGCCGACCACGGGGTGGAGCGCGGCGTCGAGCAGGACTACCAACGCGCGCTGCCGGTGCCCGACGCGCTGCGCGAGGAGGTGCTGCTGGCGTACGAGATGAACGGCGCTCCGTTGTTGCCGCAGCACGGCGCCCCGCTGCGGCTGATCGTGCCCGGCTGGTACGGCATGGCGCACGTCAAGTGGCTGCGCGACATCCGGGTGACGACGGAGCCGTTCGACGGCTACCAGAACGCGGTGGCCTACCGGCTGCGGACCGACGCCGTCGACCCGGGCGTGCCGGTGACCCGGATCGAGCCCCGCGCGCTGGTGCGTCCGCCCGGGTTCCCGGATTTCATGTCCCGCACGCGGGTGCTGCGGCCGGGGCCGTGCACGGTGGACGGTCGCGCCTGGTCGGGGCACGCGCCGGTGACGTCGGTCGAGGTGACGTTCGACGGCGGCGACACCTGGACGCCGGCGCGTCTGGACGAGCCCACCGGGGGCGGGTGGGCGTGGCGCCGGTGGTCGGTGGCGTGGACGGCGACGCCGGGGCGGTACGTGCTGGGGGCGCGGGCGACGGACGCCTCGGGGCGGACCCAGCCGGTCGAGCAGCCGTGGAACCGGGGTGGGTTCGCGAACAACCTGGTGCAGCGCGTCGAGGTGGTCGTGCCGGCGGAGTGATCGGCGGCCGGCGGCGGGCGGTTCGGCCCGCCCGGCTCAGCCGCCGAAGCCCGAATCCGCGGGAAGCGAGATGTCGGGCTTTTCGAGCTCTTCCACATTGACGTCCTTGAACGTCATTACTCGGACGTTCTTGACGAAACGGGCAGGACGATACATGTCCCACACCCAGGCGTCGTGCATCTCGACCTCGAAGTAGACCTCACCGTCGGAGTTGCGGACGTGCAGGTCCACCTGATTCGCCAGGTAGAAACGGCGCTCGGTCTCCACCACGTAGGAGAACTGACGGACAATGTCGCGGTACTCCCGGTAGAGCTGCAGCTCCATCTCGGTCTCGTACTTCTCGAGATCTTCCGCGCTCATCGCACTCCGCCTTCCATGACCACATCTTCCCCCACCGACACCGGAGGTCGAGGCTGCTCGCCCAACGCCACGCCGACGGTACCCCCTGGCGGGCCGGAGTGCTCCATCGGCTCGTCCCGCCCCCCGGCCCCACGACCGGTGAGCGGTGCCGTCGGCTCCCCGCCGGCCGGGCGGCGGGCCCGCGGCGGCCGGCCGTCCCGCCCGGAGACGGCCGCCACGTTCACGTACGAGAACCGGTGTTCCCGGCAGGGCCCCCGCTCCCGCAGCGCCGCGCTGTGCTCCGCGGTGATGTAGCCCTTGTGCTCGGCGAAGCCGTAGCCCGGGAAACGCCCGTCCAGCTCCACCATGATGCGGTCCCGGGTGACCTTGGCGAGCACGCTCGCCGCCGCGACGCAGGCCGCCACCCGGTCGCCCTTCCAGACCGCCAGCCCGGGCACGTCGAGCCCGTCCACCCCGAAGCCGTCGGTCAGCACGTAGTCCGGCCGGGTGTCGAGCGAGGCGAGCGCGCGGCGCATCGCGGCCAGGTTGCACACGTGCAGCCCGCGTGCGTCGACCTCTTCGGCCGGGATGATCACCACGGCGTACGCCAGGGCCCGGGCCACCACCTCGTGGTAGACCCGCTCGCGGGCCGCCGGGGTGAGCAGCTTCGAGTCGGCCAGCTCGTCGATCTCACCGCGCCGCCCCTCGGGCAGCACCGCGGCGGCGGCCACCAGCGGCCCGGCACAGGCGCCCCGGCCGGCCTCGTCGGCGCCCGCCACGTGCCGGAAGCCGCGCCGTTGCAGCGCCCGCTCCAACGCGTAGAGGCCGCCGTCGCGGCGCACCACGGTGCGCGGCGGGGTCAGCACGTGCCACCCCCGGTCAGCACCCGGCCCAGCCGGTCGGGCAGGTCCGGCGGGTAGTAGCGCTCGGTGGTGGCGGCCAGGTCGGTCACCACCCACCAGCGGTGCCCGTGCACGCTGGCCCGCTCGATGTCGTCGAAGCCGGCGGTGTCGACCTCCCACCCGGGCACCCGGACGAGGAAGAACTCCTGCTCCTGGCGGTACCAGACGCCGTCGAACGGGAACTCGACGGTCTCCGACCAGACCGGCGCGCCCAGCTCGGCCGGGGCCAGCCGGAGGCCGGTCTCCTCGGCCAGCTCCCGCGCCGCGCCCTGCGCCGGGCTTTCCCCCGGGTCGAGCCCGCCGCCGGGGGTGAACCAGTAGCGGTGCCCCGGCCGGCCCGGATCGCTGCCCTCGAACAGCAGCACCCGGCCGGCGGCGTCGATCAGCAGCACCCGGGCCGCGCGACGAGGGGTGTAGACGGTCACCGCACCAGCCTGCCAGACGCCTCCGACGAACGACCACGCGCTCCGGTCAGGGATTGGGGATGCCGTCGAACTGCTTGGGCACGGTGAGCCAGGTGGCCCGGTCGACCGGCCAGAAGATGGTGAAGGCCCGGCCGACGACCTCGCCCTCCGGGATGGTGGCCTCGGTGATGTCCTCACCGGACTGCTGCCAGTGCTCCAGCGAGTCGCCGGACGCCTCCCGGTGGTCGCCCATCACCCACAGCCGACCCTTCGGCACGGTGATGTCGAAGTCCTGGTCGGCGGGCTTGTTGCCGGGGAAGACGAACGGCTCGTCGATCGGCTTGCCGTTGATGACCAGCCGCTCCTGGCCGCCGGTGCGGTCGCAGCAGACCACGTGGTCGCCCCCGACGCCGATCACCCGCTTGATGAAGTCCTCGCCGTCGGGGTTGCCGCTCCACTCGGTGGGCGCCTTGAAGACGATCACCTCACCGCGGTGCGGCGAGCGGAAGTCGTAGACCAGCTTGTTGACCAGCACCCGATCGTCGATCGCGAGGGTGTTCTCCATGGACGGGGACGGAATGAAGAAGGTCTGCAGCACGAAGGCACGAACCAGCACTGCGACCAGGATCGCCACACCCAGGAGGATGGGCAGTTCCTTCCAGAAGGAGCTGCGCGGCTTTTCGGTCTGCTCGTCAATCACGGGAGGAGCCTACGTCCACCGGTGCGGCGCAGTCGCCCCGAACCCGGGAGAACGGCCAGCGTGGCCGCGACCGGAAGAATCAGGACGACACCCCCCAGCGGGTCGGGATCGATCGGGACCGGACGGGCCGGCGCGGCGTCCGCGCGGGGCAGGTCCGAGAACGTCTTGGGTACGGGCAGGCTGGTCCACCGCTCGGACGGCCAGACGATCATGAAGGCCCGGCCGACCACGTTGTCGATCGGCACCGGCCCCTGGCAGCGGGCGTCCTGCGACACCAGTCGGTGGTCACCCATCACGAAGATCTGCCCCGGCGGCACCACCACCTCGGTGAACTGCCGGGAGCGGCACTCCTTCGGGTTGGGCGGCAGGTCGACCGGGGAGTCCTCGGAGACGTACGCCTGCTCCTCCAGCGGCGTGCCGTTGACCACGACGCGGCCGTCGTCGCAGCACCAGACCTTGTCGCCCGGCACCCCGATGACGCGCTTGATGAAGTCCTTCTCACCGGGGCGGCTGACCCCGACCAGGTCGCCGAGCGTGCGGCCGACCTTGCCGGCGAGGTTGGTCGGCGGGGCCGGCGCCTCCTGGGCGACCCAGCGGTCGGTGCCCCGGAACACCACGACCTCGCCGCGGACCGGGTCGCGCATGTCGTAGACGACCTTGTTGACCAGCACCCGGTCGCCGATGAGCAGCGTGTTCTCCATCGACCCGGACGGGATGAAGAAGGCCTGGAGCAGGAACGTGCGGATCAGCACCGCGAGGCAGAACGCCACGACGAGCAGCAGCGGCAACTCCTGCCAGAGCGGCATCTGCCGTCGGGAACGCCGGGACCGCCGGCGCCAGGGATCGACGGTGCCGTCCTCGTCAAGCATCTGCACCATGCCACTCTCCGGATCGCCGCGAAAACGACACTACCGCCCGGGAGTCTCCTCGAAGACCCCACGGGCGGCAGTGGACCGCTTCGCGCCGTCCGGCTGCGCCCGTACCGACCAGGGTAATGCGATCCGGTCGATACGACATCCGCGCAGCTCGGGCGGCGTGGCGAAAGTCGATCAGTTCGCCGGCTGCTTCTCCCGCAGCTCCTTGATCTTGGCCTTCTTGCCGCGCAGCTCGCGCAGGTAGTAGAGCTTGGCGCGCCGCACGTCACCGCGGGTCACGATCTCGATCCGGTCGATGCCCGGGCTGTTCAGCGGGTAGGTCCGCTCCACGCCGACACCGAAGCTGATCTTGCGGACCGAGAAGGTCTCGCGCAGGCCGTCACCCTGGCGACGGATGACCACGCCCTGGAAGATCTGGACCCGGGACCGGCTGCCCTCGACGACCCGCGCGTGCACCTTGACGGTGTCACCGGCACGGAAGTCGGGCAGGTCGGCGCGCTTCGACTGGGCGTCAAGGGCGTCCAGGATGTTCATCGCTGCGTCCTCGTGAGGCTCACGGCGCATCGTCAGTCGATGCGCGAACGGGTGATTCTGACCCCCGGGTGGTGACCGGCGACGCCGGCCCCGGTCGGGGGTCCTCGCAGCCGCCCACGGCGTGAGCGGATGCGGCAACCCCTCTACTTTGCCACATGCCCCGGCGGGGTCTGAGACCCACCCCGGTCCAGCGCCGCCCGGTCCCGCTGGTCCAGGCTCTCCGGGGGCAGCGCGCCGACCAGGTCGGGGCGACGGGCCGCGGTGCGCCGCAGCGCCTCGTCGCGTCGCCAGCGCGCGATCCGGGCATGGTCGCCGGAGCGCAGCACCTCGGGCACGTCGAGGTCACGCCAGGTCGCCGGCTTCGTGTAGAGCGGCGCCTCCAGCAGCCCGTGCGCGTGCGACTCCTCGTCCAGCGAGCCGGCGTTGCCGAGCACCCCCGGCAGCAGCCGGGTGACCGCCTCCAGGATGACCAGCACGGCGACCTCGCCGCCGAACAGCACGTAGTCGCCGAGCGAGACCTCGGTCACCGGCATCCGGGCCGCCGCGTGGTCGAGCACCCGCTGGTCGATGCCCTCGTATCGGCCACAGGCGAAGAGCAGGTGCGACTCGGCGGCCAGCTGGTGCGCCATCGCCTGGGTGAACGGGACGCCGGCCGGCGACGGGACGAGCAGCCGGGGCAGCGTGTGGCCGTCCGGGCTCAGCTCGTCGGGGGCCAGCGCGTCCAGCGCCTCACCCCACGGCTCCGGCCGCATCACCATGCCGGGGCCGCCGCCGTAGGGCGTGTCGTCCACCGTGCGGTGCACGTCGTGGGTCCAGGTCCGCAGATCGTGTACGGCCAGCCGCAGCAGCCCGTTCGCCCGGGCCTTGCCGATCAGCGAGAGGTCCAGCGGGGCGAAGTACTCCGGGAAGATCGACACGATGTCGACGCGCATGCGGTGGCTCCAGCTAGAGGTCGAGCAAACCGCCGGGCAGGTCGACGACGACGCGACCGCCGGCGAGATCCACCTCGGGCACGATCGCCTTGACGAACGGAACGAGCACGGGACTTCCCGCCGGACGCCGCACCACCAACAGGTCGGAGGCAGGGGCGTGGTCGACGCGGTCCACCTCGCCGAGCCGCTCCCCGCCCCGGGTGACCACGGCGAGCCCGACCAACTGGTGGTCGTGGAACTCCTCCGGGTCGTCCGGCTCGGCGACGTCGGCGCTGTCCACGCCGACAAGCGTGTTGCGCAACGCCTCGGCGACGTCACGACCCACCACGCCGGCGAACACGACAAGCAGGCGACCCTGGTGCCAGCGCGCCGACTCCACGGTCAGCGTCGGTGGCACCCGCCAGGCGCCGGGCTCGGCGGGCACCACCCCCGGCTCGGTGACCAGCACCGAACCGGGGGCGAAGCGTGCTTCGGGCTCATCGGTCCGCACCTCCACGGTGACCTCACCGCGGATGCCGTGCGGTTTGCCGATCCGGCCGACGACGAGAAGCATCAGTACGAGTCGACGATGTCGACGCGTACCCCACGTCCGCCGATGGAGCCGATCACCTGGCGCAGCGCCTTGGCGGTCCGTCCGGACCGCCCGATCACCGTGCCGAGATCCTCCGGGTGCACGCGGACCTCGAGCCGCTTGCCCCGACGGGAATCGACCATCCGCACCCGGACGTCATCCGGGTGGTCGACGATCCCCTTGACCAGGTGCTCCAGGGCGGGACGCAGTGCCATGTCAGGCCTGCTCGCCGGTCTCGGCGCCGGTCTGCGCCTCGGCCTTCGGCTCCTCCGCCTTCGGCGCCTCGGCCTCGGGCTTCGCGGCCTCCGTCTTGGCGGCCTTCTTGGCCGGCTTGGCCGGGGTGTCCGCCACACCGGCGGCGGCCTTCGCCTCGGCCTCGTACGCCGCCTTGCGGTCGGCCCGCTCCGGGGCGACCTTCAGCGGCGGCGGGGCCGGCAGGCCCTTGAACTTCTGCCAGTCACCGGTCAGCTCCAGCAGACGCTGCACGGCCTCGCTCGGCTGAGCGCCGACCGACAGCCAGTACTGGACCCGCTCCGACCGGACCTCGATCACCGAAGGGTCCTCCTTCGGCTGGTACACACCGACGAACTCGATCGCGCGACCGTCACGCTTGGTGCGCGAGTCGGCGACGACGATGCGGTACTGCGGGTTGCGGATCTTGCCCATCCGCAGGAGCCGGATCTTTACGGCCACAGTTGTTTCGCTCCTGTTGCGATCTCACCGGCCCGTCTGGGCGGTGTGGCGGGTGAGCGCCGACCGGCACAGTGGGGTTTGGGCCGGAGACTGCTCGGTGAACTGGCGACGCGCCCGGGTTAGAGGGCGCCGGACGCGTGCCGGATACCAGCGGACCATTCTGCCAGATCCGACCCGGAACGCTCGCACCGGACCCGGACCGCGCGCCCCGGACCGGCCGGGCCGTGACGAAGGACACCCTCAGCGCGCCGGCGGGCGGTCCCAACCGGGCGGCAGCTCGTCCGGAACGTCCCACTCCGCGGGCGGCGTGAAGTCGCACCACGTCCCGTCGAACGGGAACGTGCCCGACTCGGCGATCCGGATCACCCGCTCCCCCTCGGCGCGTACCGCCTTCTCGTCGGTCACCCAGTAGTGCTCCGGGAAGGCGAGCCGCTCGGCGAACTCGTCCTCGTCCTTCCACTCCCAGGTCAGGTCCGGGTGGATCACCACGTCGAGATCCTGGTCCACCATGTCGACCCCGGCCACCGCGCCGTCGTCCCAGCGGACGCCGGGCTCCTCCAGGTTCACGTACCAGTTCTTGAACCGGCCCCGCTCGTCGGAGAACCACCACACCGAGTGGGCGGCGCCGGCGGGCAGGAACTTGAGCACCGACGGCCCGTTCCAGGTGCCGACCGCCAGGGCGTACGAGGAGACGATCCACTCGGCGAACGGCACCGCGCGCATGCCCGACCCGGCCGCGGTCACCTCGTGCGCCACCGGCGCGTCGCGGGGCACCCAGAGCAGCAGCCCACGCTCGTCGTCGGAGACGACGCGGGCCGTCCGGACCCACCCGATCCGCCCGTGCCGCACGTTGCGGTGCAGGACCAGCCGGCCGGGTTCGAAGCGCACGCTCACCATCCCTGACTTGTTAAGAGGGGGCCCCGCCTCTACCGAATGCGTTAACAGGGGGCCCTTCCTTACACCCCTCAGTAGGCGCGGGCGAGGATGGCGACCAGGTCGGGCTCGTCCTCGGTGTCCGGCACCGAGCCGTCGGCGCGGAGCAGGCAGCGGACGGTGACGCCCTGCGCGTTCGCCTCGGCCTCACCGGGCACGCCCACCGCCGACCAGGGCACCATGGCCCAACCGGTGGCGGACGCCTCGATCGCCTCGGCCAGCGTCGACACCTCGACGGTGCGGGACCGGCGGAACTCCAGCGCCTGGTCGTGCAGCGCCCGCTGGTCGGCCTCCAACGCGGCCAGCACCGCGCCGACCACGTCGGCCACCGGCGTGGGGGCCTTCGAGCCGTCGGTACGCCGGACCACCACCGCGTTGCCGACCGCCAGGTCGCGCGGGCCGACCTCGACGCGGACCGGGTAACCGCGCAGCTCGGCGTCGACGGCACGGCGGCCGAACGCGGTGTCGGTGCGGTCGTCCAGCGCCACCCGGACACCGGCGTCACGCAGCGCGTCGCGCAGCTTGGTCGCGGCCTCGCTCACGCCCTCGCCGTCCTTGACCACCATCACGTACGCCTGGACCGGCGCCAGCTTCGGCGGCACCCGCAGCCCGTTGTCGTCGCCGTGCGCCATGATCAGCCCGCCGAGCATCCGGGTCGAGGTGCCCCAGGAGGTGGTCCAGGCGTGCTGCCGGCCGCCCTCGGCCGACGAGTAGCTGATGTCGAACGCCTTGGCGAAGTTCTGCCCCAGCTCGTGGCTGGTGCCGAGCTGGAGCGCCTTGCCGTCGCCCATCATGCCCTCGCACGTGTACGTGGCGGTGGCCCCGGCGAAGCGCTCCCGGGCGGTCTTCAGGCCGACCACCACCGGGATGCCCAGCACGTTGACCATCAGGTCCTCGTACGCCTCGTGCAGGATCCGCCGGGCGTAGGCGCGGGCGTCGTCCCGGGTGGCGTGCGCGGTGTGCCCCTCCTGCCAGAGGAACTCGCTGGTACGCAGGAAGATCCGCGGGCGCAGCTCCCACCGGACCACGTTCGCCCACTGGTTGAGCAGCAGCGGCAGGTCCCGGTACGAGTCGATCCACTTGGCCATGAACTCGCCGATGACCGTCTCGCTGGTGGGGCGCACCACCACCGGCTCGGCGAGCTGCTTGCCGCCGCCGTGGGTGACCACCGCCAGCTCCGGCGAGAAGCCCTCGACGTGCTCGGCCTCGCGCTTGAGGTAGCTCTCCGGGATGAAGAGCGGGAAGTACGCGTTCTCCGCGCCGGCCGCCTTGATCCGGGCGTCCATCTCGGCCTGCATCCGCTCCCAGATGGCGTAGCCGGCCGGTCGGATGACCATGGTGCCCCGAACCGGGCCGTTGTCGGCCAGCTTCGCCTTGGCGATCAGGTCCTGGTACCAGCGGGGAAAGTCCTCCGCACGGGGAGTGAGCACGCGTGCCATGACCGCACATCCTATGCGTCGCGCGGGTCGCCGCTGCGCCGGGGAGCCCGACCCGCGCCGTGTCGACCCGGCGGCCGTAGACTTCGACGTCGATGGGTGACGCACGGAACGCGATCGTGGAGGCCGCCCGGGCGCAGACCGTGGCCTGCGGCTGGGACGGCGTACGGATGGGCGCGGTGGCCGAGGCCGCCGGCGTCAGCCGGCAGACGGTCTACAACGAGTTCGGCACCAAGGCCGGCCTGGCCGAGGCGCTGGCCCGACGCGAGGTGGACCGCTTCGTCGGCGACGTCCGGGCCGCGCTCGGCGAGCACGGCGCCGACGTGCGCGCGGCCGCGTACGCGGCGATCCGCCGCACGCTCGCCGCCGCCGCCGACAACCCGCTGGTCAAGGCGATCCTGACCAGTGCCCGGGGCGGCTCGGACGAGCTGCTGCCCTACCTGACCACCCGCTCCGAGCTGGTGCTCACCGAGTCGACCGCGGCGCTGCTGGAGTGGGCCGGGTGTCACCTGCCCGACGCCGACCCGGCGGCCCTGGCGTTCGCGGCGGACAGCGTGGTGCGCCTGGTGGTGAGCCACATCGTGCTGCCCCGGGCCCCGGTCGACGAGACCGCCGGCAAGCTGGCCGACCTCGCCGTCCACCTCTTCCTGGCCGCCGCCCCACCGCACTGACCCACCCCACCCCACCCCCACGCCGGGCCCTGATTCACGGAAAGCGTGGCCATTCGACGCGGAATAAGCACTCTTTCCGTGAATCAGCAGCCACGCGGACGGGCGGACAGCCACGCGGACGGGCGGACAGCGGGCGGACGGGCGGACAGCGGGCGGACGGGGCGGACGGGTGGGCGGACGGTGGGCGGGTCGGCGGATGGGGTGTCAGCGGATCACGCGACCGCGCAGCACGATCCGGCTGGGTGTCCGGACGACCCGCAGGTCGCGGCGTGGGTCCGCGGCGTAGACCACCAGATCGGCGAGGCCGCCCTCGACCAGGCCGGGGAAGCCGAGCCATTCCCGGGCCCGCCAGGAGGCGGCGGCCAGCACGTCCTCGGCGGGCATGCCGGCCTGCTCGTGCAGCAGCAGCATCTCCTCGGCCGCGAGCCCGTGGTCGATGCCGCCGCCGGCGTCGGTGCCCACGTAGATCGGCACGCCGGCCTCGTGCGCGGCGCGCACCACCTCGGGGAAGCGGTCGCGCAGGGCGAGCATGTGGTCGGCGTACCCGGGGAACTTGGGTCGGGCCTGCTCCGCGATGTGGCCGAACGTCCGAATGTTGATCATCGTGGGCACCAGCGCGGTGCCCTGCCGGGCCATCAGGTCGATCAGGTCGAGGCTCAGCCCGGTGCCGTGCTCCACCGAGTCCACCCCGGCCCGCACCATGATCTCCACGGCCGACTCGGCGAACGTGTGCACCGCGGCGCGTACCCCGGCGGCGTGCGCGGCGGCGACCGCCGCGGTCATCGTGTCGGCGTCCCAGGCCGGCGCCAGGTCGCCCACGCCCCGGTCGATCCAGTCACCGACCAGCTTGACCCAGCCGTTGCCGGCGGCGGCCTGCGCCGCCACGGTCTCGGCCACCTCGGCGGCGTCGACCTCCACGCCGATGTCGCGCAGGTACCGTTTCGGCGGCGCGACGTGCCGGCCGGCGCGGGCCAGTCGCGGCAGCTCCGGCTCGTCCTCCAACTCCGGGTACGGGTACGGCGAGCCGGCGTCGCGGATCGCCAGCACGCCGGCGTCCCGGTCGATCCGGGCCAGTTCGCGGGCCTGGTCGAGCCCGGTGATCGGCGCGCCGCCCCGGGCGATGCCGAGGTGGCAGTGCGCGTCGGTCAGGCCGGGCAGCACGAAGCCGCCGTCGGCCACCGTCTCGGCGCCCGGCACCGGTTCGAAGGTGACCCGGTCGCCGACCAGCCAGACGTCCCGGACCTCGTCGTCGGGAAGGAACACACCGCGCACGTGCAGAGCCATGCGCACAGTCCTACCCGATCTCAGTCGTCCTCGCCGGCCAGCAGGTTGTTGCGTCGTGCGGTCAACGCCGGCAGGTCGACCGAGACCTTCCAGGGCCGCTCGGTGACGAACAGGTCCTCGGTGTGGGTCGACTGCTCGTACTCGCGGGCAGCGCCACCCAGCGTGTACTCGGTGAGCGCGATCCGCTCGTGCTGCGGGTCCACCACCCAGTAGGAGCCGACCCCGGCGCGGGCGTAGACCCTCGCCTGCTAGCGGGGACCCTTCTCCCCGCCCTTGCCCAGCTTGTTGAAGTCGATCTTCGGCAGCTTGAAGCCCGGGGGCAGGCCCTGCCCACCGGCCAGGTCGCCCGGGTCCAGGCCCGGCGGGAGCTGCGGCATGCCGCCGGGGAAGCCGCCCGGCATCCCGGCGCCGGTACGCGGCCGACCGCCGCCGCCCTTGGTGCCCTTGCGCTTGTTCTTCGGCGACTTGGTCGCCTTGCGCCGGCCGCCGCCGGGCAGCCCCATCATGCCGCCCATCTGCTTCATCATCTTCTGCGCGTCGGCGAAGCGGTTGAGCAGCTGGTTGACGTCCATCACGGTGACGCCGGAACCGCCTGCGATGCGGGCCCGGCGGGAACCGTTGATGATCTTCGGGTTGGTGCGCTCGCCCGGCGTCATCGACCGGATGATCGCGGTGACCCGGTCGAAGTGCTTGTCGTCCAGCTCGGCGATCTGGTCCTTCATCTGGCCCATGCCGGGCATCATGGCCAGTACGTTGGCGATCGGACCCATCCGCCGGACCGCGATGAGCTGATCGAGGAAGTCCTCCAGCGTGAAGGTCTCCCCGCCCATCAGCTTGGCGGTCATCTTCTCCTTCTGATCGGAGTCGAAGGCCGCCTCGGCCTGCTCGATCAGCGTGAGGACGTCGCCCATGCCGAGGATCCGGCTGGCCATCCGGTCGGGGTGGAAGACGTCGAAGTCCTCCAGCTTCTCGCCGGTGGAGGCGAACAGGATCGGCTGGCCGGTGACCTCCCGGACGGAGAGCGCGGCACCACCGCGGGCGTCACCGTCGAGCTTGGAGAGGACCACGCCGGTGATGCCGACACCGTCGCGGAACGCCTCGGCGGTGCGGACCGCGTCCTGGCCGACCATGGCGTCGATGACGAAGATGACCTCGTCGGGCTGGACCGCGTCGCGGATGTCCGCGGCCTGCTGCATCATCTCGGCGTCGATGCCGAGCCGGCCGGCGGTGTCCACGATGACGATGTCGCGGGCGGCGCGGCGGGCGTGCTCGATCGAGTCGCGGGCCACCTGCACCGGGTCGCCGACGCCGTTGCCGGGCGCCGGGGCGTACACCTCGACGCCGGCCCGGCCGCCGAGCACCTGGAGCTGCCCGACGGCGTTCGGGCGCTGGAGGTCGGCGGCGACCAGCAGCGGCTGGTGGCCCTGGCCCTTGAGCCAGCGGGCCAGCTTGCCGGCGAGCGTGGTCTTGCCGGAGCCCTGGAGGCCGGCGAGCATGATCACGGTCGGCGGGTTCTTGGCGAACTGGAGCCGCCGCCCCTCGCCGCCGAGGACGTTGATCAGCTCCTCGTTGACGATCTTGACGATCTGCTGGGCCGGGTTGAGCGCCTGGGAGACCTCGGACCCACGGGCCCGCTCCTTGACGTTCGCGATGAAGCCCTTGACCACCGGCAGGGCGACGTCGGCCTCCAGCAGCGCCATCCGGATCTCGCGTGCGGTGGCGTCGATGTCGGCGTCGGTGAGCCGCCCCTTGCCGCGGAGCTTGGTGAAGATCCCGGACAGGCGGTCACTCAAGGTGTCAAACACGCGAACATCCCGTTTGTCGTCATCGGCGGGCACAGTGCGGCCGGGCCGGCTGTCCAGCCCACCGTTAGGGTAGCCCGCCGCCCACACCCCCGCTCCGACCCGGCCGGGCCGCCGAGTCGTTCCTGCTCTCAGCTCGACAGGCGTCGACGCACAGAGGTCCGTCCGCCGCGCGGTCCCGGCCGCGCCGGCCGGGTCCGCGCGGGTCAGGAGACGACCAGGCCCGACTGGTACGCGAAGACCACCAGTTGCGCCCGGTCCCGGGCGCCGAGCTTCACCATCGCCCGGCTGACGTGGGTACGCGCCGTGGCCGGGCTGACCACCAGCCGGTCCGCGATCTCGGCGTTGCTCAGCCCCTCCCCGACCAGCCCCACCACCTCGCGTTCCCGGTCGGTGAGCGACCCGAGCCGGGGATGCGGACGCGGCACCCGGGCCGGCCGGGTGGCGAACTCCCGGACCACCCGGCGGGTCACCGACGGGGACAGCAGCGCCTCCCCGTCGGCGACCAGGCGGATCGCCCGCAGCAGGTCGACCGGGCGGGTGTCCTTGGTGAGGAAGCCGCTGGCGCCGTGCCGGAGCGCGTCGAAGACGTACTCGTCCAGCTCGAACGTGGTCAGCACCACCACCCGGGTGCCGGCCAGCGTCGGGTCGCCGACGATGCGCCGGGTCGCCTCGATGCCGTCGACGCCGGGCATCCGCACGTCCATCAGCACCACGTCGGGGCGTTCCCGGCGGGCCACCGTCACGGCGGCGAGCCCGTCGGCGGCCTCCCCCACGACCGTCAGGTCGTCCTCGCTCTCCACCAGGGCCCGCAGTCCGATCCGGACCAGGTCCTGGTCGTCGGCGAGCAGCACCCGAATCATGTGACCTCCCGCGTGGGCAGCGTGGCGTGCACCCGGAAACCGCCGGCCGGGGCCGCCCCGGCGCTGAACGTACCGCCGAGCGCGGTCACCCGTTCGCGCATGCCGGCCAGGCCCGAGCCGGTGGGCCGGGCGGGCCGGGCGGAGGGGCCCCGGCCGGTGTCGGTGACCTCCACGGTGACCTGACCCGGCGCGTACCCGAGGCGGACCGCGGCGGTGGCGGGCCCGGCGTGCCGCAACACGTTGGTCAGCGCCTCCTGCACCACCCGGTACGCGGCCAGGTCCACCGCCGCGGGCAGCGCGCGCGTCACGCCGGCCACCTCGACGGTGAGCGGCACGCCGGCGCCGGCCAGCCGGTCCCGCAACTGCGGGAGCTGGCTCAGCCCGGGCGCCGGCGCGCGCTCGTCGACGGACTCCTCGCGACGGACCACGGTGAGCGTGACCCGCAGCTCGTCCAACGCCTCCTGGCTGGTCCGGCTGATCGCGGTGAGCGCCGCCTCGGCCTGCTCGGGCCTGCGGGCCAGCAGGTGCAACGCGATCTCGGCCTGGAGGTGGATCGCGGCGAGCCCGTGGCCCACCACGTCGTGCACCTCCCGGGCCACCCGCAGCCGCTCCGCGTCGGCCAGCCGGCGGGCCTCGTCCGCCCGGCTCCGCGCGGTGGCCTCGCGGCCCATCCGCACGGTGACCCCGATCGCGACCGGCACCACCACCCACGCGGCGACCGGCATCAGACCGACCGGCCCCGGTGGCCGGACCCCGACGAACACGTAGACCAGCAGCGCGGCCAACGCGACCGCGCCGGCCACCGCCGCGGCGCGGAACGGCCGGTGCGCGGCCACCGCGTAGACCGCGGCGAAGAACGACAGCAGGATCGGGCCGTACGGGTAGTCCAGCATCAGGTACGCCGTGGTCGCGGCGGTGACCACGGCCAGGGTCGGCACCGGCCACCGCCGGCGTCCCGCCACCGCGAGCGCGGCGACCACCACCAGCGGGTAGGCGCCCAGGTCGGCCCGGACGTCCTGGTTCAGGCCGGCCGGCCCGGTGCCGGCCAGCCCGATCGCCAGCAGGGCCAGGGCGAGCAGGCCGTCGAGGGACCACCGGCCCCGGCGCCGACGCTCGCGGTCCACCTCGCTCCCCCCGTCCCGGCTCAGCCGATGTCCCGCCGGCGCAGCAGCGCCGCGCCGACCGCCGCGAAGCCCACCAGGTACGCGGCCACCACCACCGCCGCCTGTCCACCGCCGACGGTGGCGGCGACACCCGGGGTGTCCCCCGGCGCGCCCAGCGCGGCGGCCAACGCCCCGGCGTTCGGGCCCGGCAGCCCCTGCTGGGCGGTCGCCACCCAGTCGACGAGCGGGGCGGCGATGGCGGCGAGCAGGTTCTGCACGGCGAGCATCCACACCAGTCCCAGGCCGACCGGGAGCGCCACCGCACGCAACGCGACCGCGAGCACGGCACCGAGCATGGCCCACATCGTCGCGACGAGCCACCCCGCGCCGACGCCGACCACCAGATCACCGGCCGACGGCCAGCGCACCGGCTGCGCCTCGGCGGACGCGATCAGCACGGCGGCCACCGCGCCGACCGCGAACACGGCCAGTACCACGCCCAGCGCGGCGACCGCGAGCGCGAGCAGCTTGCCCGCGTACACCTGGAGCCGGGTCGGGCCCTGGGTGAGCGCGGTCTTCCAGGTGCCCCAGCCGTACTCGCCGCCGACCGTGAGCACACCGAGGATCAGCAGGATCGCGCCGAGGAAGATCGGCAGGCCGCCGAGCGAGTTGCCGACCAGGTGGTCGGGGAGCAGGGCGGGCAGCGCCCGGTCCGTGTTCGGGCCGTCGGCGCCGCCGGCCACCCCGGCGTACGGGAAGAGGTAGGTGAAGATCAGCGACATCGCCAGCGTGATGGCCAGCAGCAGCCAGACGGCCGGCCGCCGGACCAGCTTGACCAGCTCGGCACCGAAACTACGCGACATCGGCGGTACCCCTTTCCACCAGGTCGAAGAAGATCTGCTCCAGGTCCCGCTCCCGGGGCCGCAGCTCGCGTACGGCGAGGCCGGCACTGACAAGCGCGGTGTTCAGCCAGGCGGCCCGCGCCGGCTCGACCGCCAGTTCCAGCCCGCCGTCGACGACACGGACCCGGTCCGCGCCGACGAGTTCCCGGGCCCGCTCCGCCGCCGCGTCGAGCGGGTCGGCGAGCACCCGCAGCCCGGCCGCGCCGCGTAGTTCGTCGATGCTGCCCTCGGCGACCAGCGCGCCCCGGGCGATCACGCCCACCCGGTCGCAGATCTGCTCGACCTCGCCGAGCAGGTGACTGGAGACCAGCACGGTGTGTCCGGCCGCGCCGAGCCGCCGGATCAGCGTCCGCATGTCCGCCATGCCGGCCGGGTCGAGGCCGTTCGTCGGCTCGTCCAGGATCAGCAGGCGCGGGTCCTTCAGCAGCGCGGCGGCCACCCCGAGGCGCTGCTTCATGCCCAGCGAGTAGCCGGTGTACCGGTCGCCGGCCCGGTCGGCGAGGTCGACCTGGTCGAGCACCGCCGCGACCCGGTCCGCGCCGACGCCGGCGTAGCGGGCCAGCACGCGCAGGTTGTCCCGGCCGGACAGGTACGGGTAGAACGCCGGCCCCTCGATCAGCGTGCCGACGCCGCTGAGCCGCCCGACGCCGGGGGTACGGCCGAACAGCCGCACCGTGCCGGCGCTGGGGCGGACCAGGCCGAGCAGCATGCGCAGCGTGGTGGTCTTGCCGGCGCCGTTGGGACCGAGGAAGCCGTACACCTCGCCGGGTCGGACGGTCAGGTCGAGATGCCGCACGGCGGTCAGGCCGCCGTACCGTTTGGTGAGCGCTTCGGTCTGCACGGGCGGGTTCATGCCGTCGAGCGTCCCGTCGGCGGCCCTCCGCCGCGTCGGCCCGGCGGCGGCTCCCCGCGTACGTCAGTGGACGTAGCGCGAGGTGTTAAGCGGGGGCCCCGCCTCTACCGAAAACGTTAAGCGGGGGCCCCTCCTTACACGGCGGCGAGGACGGCGGCCTCGACGACGGCCTGACGCTCGTCCGGTAGGTCGGTGCCGACCAGGTAGAACGTGTCCACCACGTCGCCGCCGAGGGTGGCGATCCGGGCGGCGCGCACCTGGGCGCCGGCCTCGTCGAGCGCGCAGGTGACCCGGTAGAGCAGGCCGGCCGCGTCCGCCGCGCGCAACTCCAGCAGCACCGCGTCGGTGGCCGCCTCCCGGTGCCAGACCACGCGGGGCGCGGCGCCCCGGCTGCGGGCGGCGAGCGCCCGGCCGCGCAGCCGCTGGGTGACCGAGACGTCGCCGGCCACCGCCCGGCGCAGGTCGGCGCTGAGCGCGATCGGGTCGGGGGCGAGCCCGTAGCGCGGCTGCACCCGACACTCGACCAGGGCGCGACCGTCCACCGTGGCGGCGTCCGCGGAGATCACTTCCAGTCGGTGCAGGGCCAGGCACCCGGCCACCGTGGCGAGCAGCCCACGCCGGTCGGCCGCGGCCACCGACACCCGGTCCTCGCCCAGGTGTACGACCGGCAGCGGGCCGGCGACCAGCGCCGGGTCGGGGGCCGGCGGGGCGGGCACCTCGCCGGTGTCCAGCGTGGTGCGTACCCGGGCGACCAGGTCGGCGACCAGCCGGCCCTTCCAGCCGGACCAGGCGGCCGGGCCGGTGGCGGCGGCGTCCGCCCGGACCAGCGCGTGCAGCAGTTCCAGCGTGCCGGGGTCGCCGACCAGCCCGGCGACGCCGGCGATGGTCTTCGGGTCGGACAGGTCCCGCCGGGTGGCCACCTCGGGCAGCAGCAGGTGCAGCCGGACCAGCGTGCCGATCAGCGCCGCCTCGGCCGGGGGCAGCCCGATCCGGGTGGCCACCACCTCGGCCAGCGGCGCCCCGACAGTCGAATGATCTCCGGGTAGTCCCTTGCCGATGTCGTGCAGGAACGCGCCGAGCAGCAGCAGGTCGGGGCGCTCGACGTCGCGGGTGTGCCGGCTGGCCTCGTACGCGGTCTGCACCAGATGCCGGTCGAGCGTGAACCGGTGCACCGGGTTGTGCTGGGGCAGGCTGCGCATCCGGGTCCACTCGGGCAGCCAGCCGTCGATCAGCCCGTACCGGTCGCAGGTCTCCCAGGCCGGCACCAGGCCGGGACCGGCGCCGAGCAGGGTGATCAGCGCGGCGCGGGCGGCCGGCGGCCAGGGCGCGGGCAGCGGCGGGCAGTACGCGGCCAGCCACTCGCAGGTGGCGCGCGCGATGGGCAGCCGGGTGGTGGCCGCCGCGGCGGCCACCCGCAGCGACAGGCAGGGGTCGGGGCGGGCCCCGATCGCGGTCCGGGCGAGCACCAGTTCGCCGTCCTGCTCGACGACGTCCCGGGCGACCGGGCGGCGCACCGGCCGGCCCGAGGCGGCACGCTGCCGGCCGGAACGGAGTCGGTCGGCGGCCCGCCAGGCGTCGTCGAGGGCATGGCGGACGGTCCGCGCGTCGCCGGCGGTCAGGCGCAGCAGCGCGTCGCCCCCGTCGACGCCGAGGAGTTTCGCCACGCCGTCGCGTTCCTGCGCGACCAGGCGGTCGACCCGGCGGCCGACCTGCTGGTGCAGGGCGTCGCGGGTGTCCAGCAGCCGCCGGTGCGCGGCGTGCACGGCGGGGCGGAGCGCGTCGGTGACGCCGGCGGTGGCGATGGCCCGCAGGATGCCGACGTCGCGCAGTCCACCGGCGGCCTCCTTGAGGTCGCCTTCGAGCAGGAAGGCCAGCTCGCCGTGGGCCTCCCAGCGGGCGGCGGTGATCTCGCGCAGCCCGGGGAGCTGCCGGATGGCGGTGCGCCGCCAGTGGTCGGTGGCGGTGCGGGCGAGCTGCTCGGTCAGGGCCGGGTCGCCGGCCACGTGGCGCGCGTCGAGCAGGCCGAGGGCGACCTTGACGTCGTCCTGGGCCACCGAGAGCGCCTCGGCGACGGTGCGTACCGAGTGGTCGAGCCGCAGGCCGGCGTCCCAGATGGGGTACCAGAGCGCGGCGGCCAGCTCGTCGACGCCGGGCACCCCGGCGTGCAGCAGCACCAGGTCGAGGTCGCCGTAGGGGGCGCACTGGCGGCGGCCGAGCCCGCCCACGGCGACCAGCGCGACGCCGGGCCGGGCCGGGAAGATCCGGCGCAGCCAGGCGTCGAGCGCGTCGGCGCGGTCGGCGCGGGCCGCCGCGCCGACGCCCCCGGGCAGGCCGGTGACCTCGTTGACCACGGGTACGCCCTCCCCGCCCGGGGCGGCGGCCGTGGTCAACGAGGTCACGTCGGCGGATTCCGTGGTCAGAGCGCGTCGAGCCCGCGCTCGCCGGTACGCACCCGGACGACCTCCTCGACACCGGTCACCCAGACCTTGCCGTCGCCGATCTTGCCGGTTCGGGCGGCGCCGACGATGGCGTCCACGATCTTGTCGACGTCCATCTCGTCGGTGAGCACCTCGACCCGGATCTTGGGCAGGAACTCGACCGTGTACTCCGCACCCCGGTAGACCTCGGTGTGCCCCTTCTGCCGGCCGTAGCCCTGGACCTCGCTGACGGTCAGCCCGGCCACGCCGAGGGCGTGCAGGGCCTCCTTCACCGCGTCCAGCTGGTACGGCTTGATGACCGCGGTCACCAGCTTCATGTCCAATCCCTCCATCCCAGGAACGTTAACCGGCGACCTTCTCGCCGACCGGCGCGGCGGACGGGTCCGCCTCGTCGGTGGGCTCCGGGCTCGGCTTGCCGCCGCCGATCCCGGCCAGGGCGAACGCGCTGGTGCTGCTGCCCGTGGTGGGCGACAGGTCGTACGCGCTCTCCGCGTGCTCGGCGACGTCGATGCCGTCGACCTCGGCCTCGGCCGACACCCGGAAGCCGATCGTCTTCTGAATGGCGAAGGCGAGCAGCCAGGCCACCCCGCCCGACCAGACGGTGACGATCAGACCGGCCAGCGCCTGCCGGCCGAGCTGGGTGATGCCGCCGCCGTAGAACAGGCCGTCGGAGGCGCCGACCACGTCGCCGATCGCGCTGTTCACCGAGTTGGTGGCGAAGAACCCGAGCCAGAGCGAGCCGATCCAGCCGCCGACGAAGTGCACGCCGACCACGTCGAGCGAGTCGTCGTAGCCGAGCTTGTACTTCAGGCTGATGGCGAGCGCGCAGACCGCACCGGCGACGAGCCCGAGCACGACCGCCGCCCAGGGGGCGATGAAACCGCAGGCCGGGGTGATCGCGACCAGGCCGGCGACCGCGCCGGAGGACGCGCCGACCATGGTCGGACGGCCGTCCTTGATCCGCTCGACCAGCAGCCAGCCGAGCACCGCCGCGGCGGTGGCGAGCTGGGTGTTGAGGAATGCCAGGCCGGCCACCGAGTCGACGGTCAGCTCGGAGCCGGCGTTGAAGCCGAACCAGCCGAACCAGAGCAGACCGGCGCCGAGCGCGACGAGCGGGATGTTGTGCGGCTTCATGCCCTCGCGGGGCCAGCCGACCCGCTTGCCGAGCACCAGCGCCACGCCGAGCGCCGCCGCACCGGCGTTGATGTGCACCGCGGTGCCGCCGGCGAAGTCCAGCGCGTGCAGCTTGGCGCCGATGATGCCGCCGCCCCACACCCAGTGCGCGACCGGGAAGTAGACCAGGGTGGCCCAGCCGAACGCGAAGAGCAGCCAGCCGGAGAACTTGGCCCGGTCGGAGATGGCGCCGCTGATCAGCGCGACGGTGATCACCGCGAAGACCATCTGGAACGCCATGAACACGTAGAGCGGGATGCCGATGCCGCTGGGGTTCTCCGCCGTGGCGCCCCAGAGGTCGGTCTCGGCGAGGAACGTCTTGGTGCCGAGGTAGGCGCCCGGGTCACCCCAGAGCCCGTTGACGTCGCTGCCGAACGCGACGCTGAAACCGTAGAACCACCACAGAACAGAGATGAGCCCGATGGCCGAGAAGCTCATCATCATCATGTTGAGCACGCCCTTGGACCTGTTGAGGCCGCCGTAGAACAGCGCCAGGCCGGGGGTCATGAGCAGCACGAGAGCGGTCGAAACCAGCAGCCAAACGGTGTTGCCGCCGTCGATCGTCGGTGCTTCAGGCACGCTGGCCTCCTAAAAGTGAACTTCCTCCTTCGCGGCTTCCGGGGCAGCGTCGCCCGTACGCCGGTTGCGCGGAAGCTTGGTCGGCCGCTGTTTCCTGTACCGACACCGCTCGATTTCCGACGCGTGACGGGTTGTTTCCGGCGTGTGAAGAACGCCGATCTTGCTCAGCGCAGCGCGTACTCCAGGTGGTGCCGCTCGTAGTCGAGCAGGCGCAGGTCCCGCATCGGGCGGCGGAGATGGCCCTTGTGCACGATCCGGACGAACGCCGGCTCACCGGCGGCGGCCATCCGCCGGATGCCCTCGACGTGGTCGACGATGCGCTTGCGGATGGTGCGGATGAGCCGGTGCCGGTCGCGGGGGATCAGCCCGTACGCGTCGGCGAACAGGCGCAGCCGGCGCGGCCGGTCGGGGCGCTTCCAACCGAGCGTGATCGAGTCCCGGTCGGCGAAGATCGGCACCCAGGTCCAGGCCGCGTACGCCACGTCGTAGATGCGGGCGCCGGGCGAGGCGAGGTCGAAGTCGATCAGCCCGAGCGTGCCGTCGGGACGCCAGATCACGTTGTGCGGCGCGGCGTCGTGGTGGCAGATGACCTCGGTGTCCGGCGGGGGCGGGCCGAACGAGCGCCAGACCGCGCCGGGCGGCGGGGTGAAACCGTACTGGGCGTCGTGGAACATCCGCAGCATGGTGGCCACCGTGACCAGCGCCTCGTCGGTCACCCAGTGCGGGGCCAGCGGGTACTCCCCGCACTCCCCCTCCAGGTACGACAGCACCTCCCGGTTGCGCTCGTCCATGCCGAGCGCGCGCGGCGCGCCGGTGAAGCCGACGTATTCCAGGTGGCGCAGCAGCGCGTGCACCGAGGGGGTCCAGGGGCCGGCGTTGCGCCGGACCGTGTCGCCCACGCGGACCACGGTGCTGACGTTCCCGCCGTGCAGCGGGATCTCCTGCGAAGTCACGTACGGTCTCCCGAGGCGCGGCGCGGGGTGGTGGGGGTCGCGCCACCCGGGGTAGGCGCGATCGTCGGTGCTCACGGCAGGGGTTACGCGTCCCGGCCGAGCGGCTCGGTGCCGAGCAGCGCGTCGACGAACTGCGCCGGGTCGAACGGGGCCAGGTCGTCCTTGCCCTCGCCGAGCCCGACCAGCTTGACCGGGATGCCGAGCTTGCGTTGCACGGCGATCACGATGCCGCCCTTGGCCGTCCCGTCGAGCTTGGTCAGCACCACGCCGGTGACGTTGACCGCCTCGGTGAAGACCCGGGCCTGCTCCAGGCCGTTCTGGCCGGTGGTGGCGTCCAGGATCAGCAGCGTCTCGTCGATCGGGCCGTGCTTCTCCACCACCCGCTTGACCTTGCCCAGCTCGTCCATCAGGCCGATCTTGTTCTGGAGCCGGCCGGCGGTGTCGATGAGCACGGTGTCGACGCCCGTCTCGATGCCGCGCCGGACCGCGTCGAACGCGACGCTGGCCGGGTCGGCGGCCTCCGGGCCACGGACCGTCTCCGCGCCCACCCGGCCGCCCCAGGTCTCCAGCTGGTCGGCGGCGGCGGCCCGGAACGTGTCGGCCGCGCCGAGCAGCACGGTACGGCCGTCCGCGACCAGCACCCGGGCGATCTTGCCGCAGGTGGTGGTCTTGCCGGCGCCGTTCACGCCGACCACCAGCACCACCGCCGGCACGCCATCCTTCGGCGTGGTCCGCAGCGACCGGTCCAGGCCGGGGTCGAGCGCGTTGACCAGCTCGGTGGCGAGCAGCGTGCGCAGCTCGTCGCCGGTGCGGGTGCCGAGCACCCGGGTGCGCTCCCGCAGCCGGTCGACGATCTCCCGGGTGGAGTCCACGCCGACGTCGGCGGTGATCAGGCTGTCCTCGATCTCCTCCCAGGTGTCCTCGTCGAGCCGGTCGCGGCTGAGCAGGCCGAGCAGGCCCTTGCCGAACGCGTTCTGCGAGCGGGACAGCCGGGAGCGCAGCCGGACCAGCCGGCCGGCGGTGGGCTCGGGAACCTCGATCGGGGGCGCCTCGACCGGCGGCGCCTCGACCACCACGCCGGTGGTCAGTTCCGCCTCGGGCGCCTCCACCGGCGGGCCGGCCAGGTCCTCCTCGGTGCGGGTGTCGACCTCCGTGCGCGGCAGCGGCGGCTCGGGGCGCCGGCGCAGCCGGGGCACCACGAGGCTCAGGCCGCCGATGATGAGCACGCCGAGCAGGGCGAGAGCGACGAGGAGGTATTCCTTCATGCCGAAATCCTGTCAGATGCCGGCGACGGCGTCCCACTCACCGCCTCGGCACGCGAACAACCTGCGGGTACGCTCGCGATCGGAAGGCGTACCGCAACCGCCGGCCGGGTAGAAACGCCCATACGATCTTGTCGGAGGTAGACGCCGTGCCCGGTTCCCGCCTGCTCATCGGCCCACTGCTGCGTCGGGTCGTCGACACGCGGGCGACGGTCTGGGTGGAGACCAGCGCGCCCGCCGTGGTCACCGTCCGCACGGCCGACGGCGCCACCGGCAGCGCGCCCACCTTCTCCGCGTACGACCACCACTACGCGATCGTGGTGGTTACCGGCCTCACCCCGGACAGCGCCACCGAATACCAGGTGCTGATCGACGACGAGGCGGCCTGGCCGCTGCCGGACAGCGCGTTCCCGCCCAGCGTGATCCGCACCCGCGCGGCCGACGACGCCGACCAGCCGGTGCGCCTGGTGTTCGGCTCCTGCCGGGAGACCACCCAGCACTCCACCGCGCGCAAGCTGCCGCCGGACGCGCTCGACGCGTACGCCCGGCGGGTGATGGCCGCGCCCGAGGAGAACACGCTGCCCGACCTGCTGGTGCTGCTCGGTGACCAGGTCTACGCGGACGAGACCTCACCGACCGTGCGCAAGCTGCTCAAGCGGCGTCGGCGGCGGCCGAAGGACGCCCCGGCGACGCAGGTGGTCAGCTTCGACGAGTACACGAAGCTGTATCTGGAGTCCTGGCGGGATCCGGAGATCCGCTGGCTGCTCTCCACCGTGCCGAGCGTGATGATCTTCGACGACCACGAGGTCATCGACGACTGGAACACCTCGCAGTCCTGGCGGGCGGACATGCGTGAGGAGCCGTGGTGGGCCGAGCGGATCCGCAGCGGCCTCGCCTCCTACTGGGTCTATCAGCACCTGGGCAACCTCAGCCCGGACGAGATCGCCGCCGACCCGGTGTACGCCAAGGTGGTGGCCGCCGAGGACGCCACGGGCGTGCTGCACGAGTTCGGCGCACGGGTGGACACCGAGGCCGATCTGGCGCACGACACCGAGCGCTGGCGGGCCGTGCAGTACCAGTGGAGTTACGCCCTGGACCTGGGGCGCACCCGCCTGGTGATGCTGGACAACCGCTCCAGCCGGGTGCTGCTGCCGGGCAGCCGGGCGATGCTGCCGCCGGGCGAGTGGTCGTGGTTCCTGGACCAGGCGCACGGCGCCTACGACCACCTGGTGGTGGGCACCTCGCTGCCGTGGCTGCTGCCGCCGGGCATCCACCACGTGGAGGCGTGGAACGAGCGCCTGGCCGACTCCGACCGGCCCTGGGTGGCGCGGCTGGCCGAGCAGATGCGCCGGGCCTGGGACCTGGAGCACTGGGCGGCGTTCCGGCGTTCGTTCGAGGCGCTCGGCGAGCTGTTCGCCCGGCTGGGCAGCGGCGCCGCGGCGCGCACCGGCGCCCGGGTGGGCGCCGGTCCGGCGTACCCGCGGCCGGCGTCGATCAGCGTGCTCTCCGGCGACGTGCACCACTCGTACGTGGCCCGGGCCCGGTTCGCCGACCGCGGCGTGCAGACGCCGGTGCACCAGCTCACCTGCTCGCCGATCCACAACCAGGTGCCGGCCGCGATGCGCCCGCTGATGACGCTGGGCTGGAACCCGGGCCCGGCCGGGGCGACCCGGGCGCTGGCCCGGTCGGCCGGGGTGCGCCGGCCGCCGGTGCGGTGGCGCAAGCTCGCCGGGCCGTACTTCGGCAACGCGGTGGCCACGCTCACCCACCGGGGCCGGTCGTCCGCCGTGGTGATCGAGGGCACCACCAGTCAGGGCGAGTTGCGGCCGGTGGCACGCCAGCAGCTCAGCGACGAGGGATGAGTACCCTCTGACCGTGGACGAGACGCTGCGGGCCGTGGAACACGAGTTGACCGCGCTGCTGCGCCGCGGCCGGGCGCTGTCCTGGGAGATCGCCCGCGAGGTCCACCCGAACCTGGAGCCGAACGCCTACGGGTTGCTGCTCTGGCTGCGCCGCTCCGGTCAGATCCGGCTCACCGACCTGGCCGTGAAGCTGGGCATCGGCAAGGGCACGCTGAGCCGGCAGATCGGCGGCCTGGAGACGCTGGGCCTGGTGCGTCGCGACCCGGACCCGACCGACCGGCGGGCCGCCCAGCTCAGCCTCACCGAGGAGGGCACCCGGCGGTTCGACGCGGCGCGGGCGGCCCGGCTCGGGCAGATCCGGCGGTCGCTGGAGAGCTGGCCGGCCGAGGACGTGGCCGCGTTCGCCCGGCTGATGCACCGCTTCAACGAGACGTTCTGACCTGCTCAGGCGGGAATAGGAGACGCATCACCCACGGTTGTTGCTCAAGGCAACCAAACCGTACGGTTGCCCGAGGCACCCATTTCTCTCCCCTCTCGGAGGCAACCCACGATGACCCAGGCGACCGTGTCCACCCGGGCCCCCGCCGTCGGCATGTCCCACCGGCAGATCCTGGAGGCGCTCTCCGGCCTGCTGCTGGGCATGTTCGTCGCGATCCTCTCCTCCACGGTCGTCTCGAACGCGCTGCCACGGATCATCACCGACCTGCACGGCAGCCAGTCCGCGTACACCTGGGTGGTCACCTCGACGCTGCTGGCCACCACCGCGACCACCCCGATCTGGGGCAAGCTCGCGGACCTGACCAGCAAGAAGATCCTGGTGCAGCTCGCCCTGACGGTCTTCGTGCTGGGCTCGGTGCTGGCCGGGCAGGCCCAGACCACCGGTGAGCTGATCGCCTGCCGCGTGGTGCAGGGCGTCGGCGCGGGCGGGCTCACCGCGCTGGCCCAGGTGATCATGGCGACGATGATCGCTCCCCGCGAGCGCGGCCGGTACAGCGGCTACCTCGGCGCGGTGATGGCGGTCGGCACCATCGGCGGCCCGCTGATCGGCGGCGTGATCGTCGACACCGACTGGCTCGGCTGGCGCTGGTGCTTCTACGTCGGCGTGCCGTTCGCCGTGCTCGCGCTGATCGTGCTCCAGAAGACGCTGCACCTGCCCGTGGTGAAGCGGAAGGTCACCATCGACTGGTGGGGCGCCACGCTGATCACCGCCGCCGTCTCGCTGCTGCTGATCTGGATCACCCTGGCCGGCGACCGGTACGACTGGATCTCCTGGACCAGCGCGGCCATGGTGACCGGCGCGGTGCTGCTCGGGGTGCTCGCGGTGCGGGTCGAGCAGCGCGCCGCCGAGCCGATGATCCCGCCGCGCCTGTTCCGCAACCGCACCATCACGCTCGCCGTGGTGGCCAGCGTCGCGGTCGGCGTCGGCATGTTCGGCTCCTCGGTCTTCCTCGGCCAGTACTTCCAGATCAGCCGCGGCGAGAGCCCGACCATGGCCGGCCTGATGACGCTGCCGATGATCGGCGGCCTGCTGGTCGCCTCGACCTTGGTGGGCCGGATCATCACCAGCACCGGCCGCTGGAAGCGCTGGCTGGTGACCGGTTCACTGCTGCTCACCGCCGGCTTCGCGCTGATGGGTGGCATGCGGGTGGACACGCCGTACTGGCGGCTCGCGATCTTCATGGCGCTGATCGGCCTGGGCCTCGGCATGACCATGCAGAACCTGGTGCTGGCCGTGCAGAACACGGTCGGCACGCACGAGCTGGGCGCGGCAAGCTCCGTGGTGGCGTTCTTCCGCAGCCTCGGCGGCGCGGTCGGTGTCAGCGCGCTCGGCGCGCTGCTCGGCCACCGGGTCACCGGCTACCTCGCCGACGGGCTGAGCCGGCTGGGCGTCCCCGCGCCCGCCTCCGGAGGCGGCGGCGCGCTGCCGGACGTGCACACGCTGCCCGCCCCGATCCGCACCGTGGTCGAGTCCGCGTACGGGCACGGCGCCGGGGACATCTTCCTGGCCGCCGCCCCGTTCGGGCTGCTCGCCCTGCTCGCGGTGGTGCTGATCCGGGAGGTGCCGCTGCGCCGCACCAACGCCGACCCGGCCCCGACCGGGATCGAGCCGGAGGTGGCCCCGGCCGCCGCCCCGGTGGCCCGGTGAACGCGCCGGAACGCGAGCGGTACGGCCCGCGGGCCCGGCCGCTGCCCTACGAGCGGGGCACCGACGGGCCCCGGGTGGTGCTGGTCGGCGTGGACGGCAGCCGCACCTCGATGCGGGCCGCCTCGTACGCCGCCGGGCTGGCCCGCCGGCAGGGCGCCGGCCTGGTGGTGGTGTTCGTCAGCTCGCCGGCCCCGTACAGCGGCATCATGTCCGGGGTGGTGGCCGGCGCGGTGCAGCAGACCCACGACGAGCTGGCCGACGAGCTGCGCGCCGAGTGCCGGCGCGGGGCCGAGGAGCTGGCCCTGCCGGTGACGTTCCTGAGCCGGCGCGGCGACGCGTACGCCGAGCTGTGCCGGGCCGCCGACGAGCACCGCGCCGACCTGGTCGTGGTCGGCTCCTCCGAGCAGGCCGGGCACAAGCTGGTCGGCTCCGTCGCCACCCGCCTGGTGCGCGCCGGCCGCTGGCCGGTCGTCGTGGTGCCCTGAGGTGTAAGGAGGGGCCCCCGGTTAACGCCTCGCGTTGTACCCGGGCCCCCTCCTAACATCGCCGGGATGACAACCTGGACCGCACCCGAGATCGACCGCCGCCACGAGCCCTTCGTCGCCGACGAACGCGCCATGCTCCAGGGCTGGCTGGACAACCACCGCGACACCCTGCGCCTCAAGTGCGCCGGGCTGACCGCCGAGCAACTGCGCACCCGCAGCGTCGAGCCCTCCGGGCTGACCCTGCTCGGCCTGGTCCGGCACATGGCCGACGTGGAGCGCTGGTGGTTCCGGGTCCGCGCCACCGGCATGGAACTGCCCGACATGTACGACTACGACAAGGACCCGGACGCCGACCTCAACGACATCGCCGACGCCGACCCGGCCGAGGCGCTCGCCACGCTGGCCGCCGAGATCGAGGCGGCTGACCGGGCGGTGGCCGACCTGCCGCTGGAGCACACCTTCCCGCACCGCCGCCGCGACGGCGACGGGTTCCACGAGATCAGCCTCCGCTGGGTCTACGTGCACATGATCGAGGAGTACGCCCGGCACAACGGCCACGCCGACCTGATCCGGGAACGCATCGACGGCGTCACCGGGAGCTGAGCCGCACCCCGGTTCAGTACGCCAGCGCGGCGCGCAGGTAGCGCAGGTCGGCCGGCCCGCTCCACCGGTGCGCGGAGAGGCCGGCGACCCGGGCACCGGCCACCGCGCGGTCCTGGTCGTCGACGAAGAGCACCCGGCCCGGCGGCGTGTCCAGCGCCGCGCAGGCGGCCTGGAAGTACTCCTTCGCCGGTTTGTGCACACCGATCACCGAGGAGTTGACCACCACGTCCAGCTCGTCGGTCAGGTCCAGCGCGGCCAGGTCGGCGTCGAGCAGGTCGGTGGCGTTGGTGCCCAACCCGACCCGGATGCCGGCCGCCCGCACCTCGCGGACGAACGCGAGCACGTCGGGGTCCACCTCCCCGCGGTAGCGCTGCCACGCCTCGACCGCCGCGCGGGCCCGGGCCGGGTCACCGACCGACGGGGTCAGCGCGTCCGCCACGCTCGCCATCCACGCGGCGTGGCTCATCCGGCCGGTGAGCACCGGTTGGAGCAGCCCCCAGGACATCGCGATCTCGCCGAGGACCCCCTCGGTGAGCCCGTACTCCCGCTCGACGCCGGCGGCCACCGCCGGGTCCCAGCGGCGCAGCACGCCGTCGAAATCCACCAGGAGCGCCGTGGCGCGTTCCCGACTCACTCGTCTGTCTCCTGCCCGTCGTCCTCGGCCCGGTTGAGCCGCTGGCTGATCACCTGGGTCACGCCGCTGCGCATCGTCACGCCGTAGAGCGCGTCGGCGATCTCCATGGTCCGCTTCTGGTGGGTGATGACGATCAGCTGGCTCTTCTCCCGCAACTGTGCCATCAGCGTGATCAGCCGGCCCAGGTTGACGTCGTCGAGCGCCGCCTCCACCTCGTCCATGATGTAGAACGGGCTGGGCCGAGCGCGGAAGATCGCCACCAGCATGGCCACCGCGGTCAGCGACCGCTCGCCGCCGGAGAGCAGCGAGAGCCGCTTGATCCTCTTGCCCGGCGGCCGGGCCTCGACCTCGACGCCGGTGGTGAGCAGGTCCTCCGGGTCGGTGAGCACCAGCCGGCCCTCGCCACCGGGGAAGAGCACGGTGAAGACCTGCTCGAACTCGCGGGCGGTGTCCTCGAACGCGCTGGCGAAGACCTCCAGGATCCGGTCGTCCACGTCCTTGACCACGGTGAGCAGGTCCCGCCGGGTGGCCTTGAGGTCCTCCAGCTGCTCCGAGAGGAACTTGAAGCGCTCCTCCAGCGCGGCGAACTCCTCCAGCGCGAGCGGGTTCACCTTGCCGAGCAGGGCCAGTTCCCGTTCCGCCTTGGCGGCCCGCTTCTCCTGCGCCGGCCGCTCGTAGCGGACCGGCTCGGGCACCGGCCGGCCGTCCTTCTCGGCCTGCGCGACGTCCGCGTCGGTCGGCGGCACGAGCTGCGCCGGGCCGTACTCGGCGACCAGCGTGGGCACGTCCAGACCGAAGTCCTCGGCGGCCTTCGCCTCCAACTGCTCGATGCGCATCCGCTGCTCGGCGCGGGCCACCTCGTCCCGGTGCACCTGGCTGGTGAGGCGCTCCAGCTCGGCGGCGAGGCGCTTGGCCGCGCCGCGTACCTCGGACAGCTCGGCCTCGCGGGCGGCGCGCTCGCGGGCGACGGCGTCCCGGTGCTCCTCGGCCCGGGAGAGCGAGACGGTGAGCCGGGTGAGCGCCTCGCGGGCGCCGCCGACCACGGCGCGGGCGATCTCCGCGCCGCGGGTGCGGGCCGCGCGGCGGGCCGCCGCGCGCTCCCGCGCGGCGCGTTCGGCGGTCGCCTGCCGGGCCAGCGAGTCGGCCCGGCCGGCGATCGAGGAGACCCGCTCCTCGGCGGTACGCACCGCGAGCCGGACCTCCATCTCGTTCTGCCGGGCCGGCGGCACCATGGCGGCGAGCTGGTCGCGTTCCTCGGTCGACGGTTCGGCGTCGATCGGGGTGACCTCGGCCAGCCGCAGCCGCTCCGCCAGCTCGGCCAGGGCCGTCAGGTCCCGCTCCCGGGCCGCCTCGGCGCGGGCCCGGGAGTCACCGAGCCGGTCCGTCTCCGCCTTGGCCGACCGGGCGGCCGCGCCCAGCTCGGCGAGACGTCGGGCGGCGGCGTTGCGGTGGCTCTCCGCCTCCCGCTTGGCGGCGGCGGCGTGCTGCACGGCCTCCTTCGCGGCGGTCACCTCGGCCCGCGCCTCGACCAGTTGTTCCCGCAGCTCGGCCGCGGTGTGCTCGGCGGTGGCCCGGTTGGTGCGGGCCTCCTCGACCGCGGCCTGCACCTCGATGAAGCTGGGTGCCTTCGCCGACCCGCCGGCCGCCGCGTACGCCCCGACCACGTCGCCGTCCGGGGTGACCGCGCGTAGCTCCGGGTTCACGGCGACCAGCTCGGCGGCGGCGGCCAGGTCGTCGACGAGCGCCACGTCCCGCAGCGCCCGGTGCACGGCCGGGCGGATCCCGGCCGCGCACTCCACCAGGTCGGGCGCCCAGCGGGCGCTCTCGGGCAGCTTCGGGCGCAGCGCGTCCGCCGAGCCGTCCATGCCGGGCCCGGCGGGGCTGCCGACCAGCAGCCCGGCCCGGCCGGCGTCGGAGATCTTGAGCAGCCGCATCGCCTCGACGGCCTCGTCCACGCCGGTGACCGCGACCGCGTCGGCGAGCCCACCCAGCGCGGCGGCGAGCGCCGCCTCGTCGCCGGGGGCCACGGTGAGCAGCCCGGCGAGGCTGCCGAGCAGGCCGGGCACCTGGTCGGCGCGGGCCAGCAGCGCCCCGGCGCCGTCCTTGCGACGCAGGCCGAGCGCGAGCGCCTCCTCCCGGGCCTTCCAGGTGGCGGCGTCCTTCTCGGCGGCCCGCTCGGCATCGACGAGACCGCGCGCGGTCGCCTGGGCCCGCTCGTGCGCGGCCACCGCCTCGGCGTGCCGGGCGTCCAGGTCGGCGTTGTCCCGGTCCGCCTCGGTGGACTGCTCGGCGACCGCGTCCAGGTCGGCCTGCGCCTTCTCGGCGCGGCCCAGCGCGTCCTCGTGCGCGGCGGCGAGCCGTTCGATCTCCTCGCCGGCGCTCGTGGTCCGCGCCCGGGCGGAGTTCACCTGGCCGGTCAGCCGGGCCAGCCCCTCGCGCCGGTCGGCGATGGCCTTGGCGGCGGCCACCAGCTCCCGTTCGGCGGCGGCGAGCTGCCGTTCCAGCTCCTGCCGGTGCTCGACCGCCTCGGCGAGCCGGATCTGGTCGTCGGTGAGCGCGGCGCGCAGTTCCTCCTCCTGCTCGCGGACCCGCAGCGACTCCGCCTCGAGTTGCTCCGGGTCGCGGCCGGGCCGCTCGTCGTCGCCGGTGGCGCTGAGGTGCCGCAGGCGCTCCCGGGCGAGCTGTTCGATGGACCGGAACCGCTCCTGCAACGCGGAGAGCTTGTACCAGGTGTCCTGGGCCGCCGCCAGCAGCGGGGCGTCCTCGGCCAGGGCCGCCTCCAGCTCACCGAGGCGGCCCTGCACCTCGCCGTGCTCGCCCTCGATCTGCTCGCGCCGCTCGCGCAGCGCGGTCTCGTCGGCGATCTCCTTGTCCAGCGTGGTCCGCAGTGTGTGCAGGTCGTCGGCGAGCAGCCGGAGCCGGGCGTCGCGCAGGTTGGCCTGGATGGCGGCGGCCCGCCGGGCCACCTCGGCCTGCCGGCCCAGCGGCTTGAGCTGGCGGCGCAGCTCGGCGGTGAGGTCGGTGAGCCGGTTGAGGTTCACCTGCATCGCGTCGAGCTTCCGCAGCGCCTTCTCCTTGCGCTTGCGGTGCTTGAGGACGCCGGCCGCCTCCTCGATGAACGACCGCCGGTCCTCCGGCTTGGCGTGCAGCATGCCGTCGAGCCGGCCCTGCCCGACGATGATGTGCATCTCCCGGCCGATGCCCGAGTCGGAGAGCAGCTCCTGGATGTCGAGCAGGCGGCAGGAGTCGCCGTTGATCTCGTACTCGCTCTCGCCGGAGCGGAACATCCGGCGGGTGATGGAGACCTCGGTGTACTCGATCGGCAGCGCGCCGTCGGTGTTGTCGATGGTGAGGGTGACCTCGGCCCGGCCCAGCGGGGCCCGTCCGGCGGTGCCGGCGAAGATGACGTCCTCCATCTTGCCGCCGCGCAGCGCCTTGGCGCCCTGCTCGCCGAGCACCCAGGCGATGGCGTCGACGACGTTGGACTTGCCGGAGCCGTTCGGACCGACCACGCAGGTGATCCCGGGCTCCAGCTTCAACGTCGTGGCGGAGGCGAAGGACTTGAAGCCCCTCACCGTCAGGCTCTTGAGATGCACCTTCTCGATCCTCGTCCGGTGGCCGCCGTACCGTCGCCGGAGCCGCGGACCTGGTGAACCCGCAGACTAACCCGCGACCGGGACGCCGCCGGCACGCGACCCACCCGGTTTCCGCCGGCGCAATTCCGGACCGCCCCGCAAGATCGATAATTGCGGAAAGGGTACGCACATGGCTGCGCGCCGGCACTGAAGTGTGTCGGCGCGCTTTTCGGTGTGGTGCGATTCAGTTTTCTGACAACTGGAACTCAGGTCAGCGCGGGCTCGGCGAGACGGAGGAGGTCGTCGGCCTCCGCTGCCGCCGCCGCGAGCCGATCGTTCTCGGCACGCAGACGCGTGATCTCGAATTCCAGTGCCTGAACCCTGGCACGCAGTCGGGTGACCTCGTCGAGCAGACGCCGGTCGGACGCTGCACCTACGTGGCCGTAGAGGGCCTTCGCCATGCTGAACTCCTCGATATGCGCTGCCGGAAAGGCCGGCCAACGCGCGCCCATGATGTTCGCGGCTGCCATTCCCGCTGTGTATCGGGACATGGCTGGGCGCGACTGGCGACACCTATATATTGAGCCGAACCCCCCTCCTTCGTCAAGTTGCCGCAGGCCGTAGATCATCTCCACGTCGGCCGGGCCACTCACCGGGGGGCTGCCACAAAGGGCGCGGACACGCTCTGTCCGGACGCCTTCACTGTACGCCCGGGTGTCCGGGAACACCTCCCCCTTCCCGCCCGGTTCGCCTTAACTCTTTCTTAGCCACGTTGCCGCTGCTCGGACCGCGCCCGTAGCGTCACCCCGGCCCGCAACCGACCCGTGGAGGCGACAGGCGTGTACCGCTGGACCGACCCGATCGACCCGGACGACGCCTCCCGGCGCCCGGAGCCGCCGACCGACCAGGGTCCGGCCTGGCTCACCGACCGGCCCGAGCCGCGGTCGTCGTACCTCTTCGGGGACGAGTCCGGGCAGCCGCCCGCCGGCCACCTGCCGCCCACCCTCGACGCCGGCCGCTACGGCGACACCGCCCGGCCCGGCCACGGCCCGGCCGACGCCACCGAGGCGCACCCGGGCTGGGGCCACCCGGCCGAGCCGGGGTACGGCCCGGCTCCTGGCCACAGCCACGGCGACCAGCCGGGGTACGGCCCCGCCGCCGCGCCCGGCTACGACCGGACCGCCGGCTACGACCAGCCCGGCTACGACCAGTCCGCCGGCTACGACCAGTCCCGCTACGACCAGCCGGGCTACGGCCCCGCCGCCGCGCCCGGCCACGCCCAGGCGCAGCCGGCGTACGACCCCCGGGCGCCGTACGCGCCGGGCGACAGCTACCCGGCGGGCCGGGACCGCTGGAACGGCGAGGAGCCGGCCGGCGGGTGGGAGCAGCCCACCGCCGCCTGGCAGCCGGTGACCGACACCCCGGCCGACGACGACCGGCACCGGCCGAAGCGGCGGCTGTCCCGTCCGTTCGTGATCGGTGGCGCCGCCGCCGCGGCCACCCTCGTGGTGAGCCTGGGCGTGGGCGCGGTGCTGCTGCCCGGCGACGACGGGCCGGCCGAGCGGGCCGCCGTGGACGCGCCGGTGGTCGCCGCCCCGTCGCCGACCGGGGAGTCCGACGCCACGCCCGCCGCGGACGCGTCCGCCTCCGGCTCGGCGTCCGCCAGCCCGTCCACCGCGCCGACCACCGCCAAGCCGAGCCCAACCAGGAAGGTCGCGCCGAAGCCGAGCCGGACCACCGCCCCGTCGCGCCAGCAGCAGCGCAGCAGCGCGCCGAGCGGCACCACCGCCCGGACCACCTCCTCGGGCGGGCTCAGCGCCGAGTTGCAGCAGGTCGTCGACCTGGTCAACCAGGAGCGTGCCAAGGCCGGCTGCAAGGCGCTCGGCGTCGACACCAAGCTGACGCTCGCCGCCCAGCGGCACAGCCAGGACCAGGCCGACCACAGGACCATGACCCACGACGGCAGCGACGGCAGCGACGTCGGGCAGCGGCTCGACCGGGCCGGCTACGCCTGGCGGGCGTACGGCGAGAACGTCGCCTGGAACCAGCAGAGCCCGGCCGCCGTCATGGACGCCTGGATGAACTCCCCCGGCCACCGGGCCAACATCCTGAACTGCTCGTTCACCGAGATCGGGGTGGGCGTCGCACGCAGCAACGGGCCGTACTGGACGCAGGACTTCGGTACCCCGCGCTGACCGGCGCGTCGTGACCGGGCCGGCGCTCGTTGACCGGTCGGGGGCGGCGTCGGGCCGCCCGCGTCCGGGGAGCTGTCGATGCGGATCCGGCCGGCGTACGCCGGGCCGCGCTCCCGGCCGGTCCGCGTCCGCCGACGGGGACCGCGCCGGGGCGTGGCGCTGGCGTTGACCGCGCTGCTGCTCGCCCCGCTCCCGGGCTGCCGGGACCAACTCACCCCGCCGCCCGGCGCCCCCACCTCGTGGCCGGCCGCGCTGGCCCGTCGCTGGGCGTGGCAGTGGCAGCTCACCGGCCCGGTCGACGTCTCGGTCGCGGCGGACGTCTTCCTCCTCGACCCGGTCGCCACCACCTCGACCGAGACCGCCGCGCTGCGGGCCAGGGGGCGCCGGCTGGTCTGTCAGGTCCGGGTCGGCACGTACGCGACAGGCGACCCGGACGCCACCCGCTTCCCGGCCGCGGTGCGCGGCGCGGCGGTGCCGGGTCGGCCCGGTAGCCGGTTCCTGGACGTCCGGCGCTGGGGCTCGCTGGAGCCGGTGCTGGCCGACCGGTTCCGGCTCTGCCGGGGCAAGGGCTTCGGCGCGGTGGCGCTGTCCGACGTGGACGGCTTCCGGCACCGCTCCGGTTTCCCGCTCGGCTTCGACGAGCAGGTGCTGTTCAACCGTCGGCTGGCCGGGCTGGCCCGACGGTTCGACCTCTCCCCCGGCCTGGTCGACGACGTGACGCAGGTGGCGGCGCTGGCGCCCGACTTCGACTTCGCGGTCAACCAGGAGTGCGTCCGCCGGCGCGAGTGCGCGAAGCTGCTGCCGTTCGTCGACGCGCACAAGCCGGTCTTCCACGTCGAGTACCTCGGCGAGCCGGCCACGTTCTGCGTCACCTCGGTCGGCTACGGCTTCGCGTCGATCCGCAAGGACCGCGCCCTCGACGCCTGGCGGGCGCCCTGCCCGCTGCCGTGAACGCGGCACCGCCCCCGCCCGTCGTGGGCGGGGGCGGTGGGCGTGGTCGGGGTCAGCCGGCGCTCGCGCCGGTGGTCGAGGTCGGGCTGCCGGCGTCGCGCTGCGACGGCAGGTCGGGGTGCTCGGCGCTGAGCGGGGTGGCCAGTTCCTCCAGGGACTTGCCCTCCGCCTTGACGCCGAGCGCCAGCTCCACCAGACCACCGATGATCATGATGGTGGCGCCGACGACGAACGCGATCACGGTGTCGCCGACCTGGCCGCTGCCGACCAGCTTGGCGAAGAGCAGCGGGCCGGTGATGCCACCGGCGGCGGTGCCGATCGCGTAGAAGAACGCGATCGCCATGGCCCGGGTCTCCATCGGGAAGATCTCGCTGACCGTCAGGTACGCCGCGCTGGCCCCCGCCGAGGCGAAGAAGAGCACCACGCACCAGCAGGCGGTCATGGTCACCGCGCTGAGCACGCCGGAGTGGAACAGCCAGGCGGTGCCGAGCAGCAGCACGCCCGAGCCGATGTACGAGCCGGCGATCATCGGCACCCGGCCGACCGTGTCGAACAGCTTGCCGAGCAGCAGCGGGCCGAGCAGGTTGCCGACCGCGATGACCGCGAAGTAGTAGCCGCTGTTGCCGGGCGGGACGTCGAAGAAGGTCTCCAGGATCTGGGCGAAGCCGAACGTGATCGCGTTGTAGAGGAACGCCTGCCCGATGAAGAGCGAGAAGCCCAGCGTGGCGCGCTTCGGGTAGCGGCGGAACAGCGTCTTCGCGATCTCCAGGAAGTTCGTGCTCTTCCGCTGCCGGATCTCGATGTAGTTGTCGGCCTCGGCGAGGTCCCTGCCGGTCTCCCGTTCCACCTCGGCCTCGACCGAGTCGACGAGGTGGTTCGCCTCGTCCGCCCGGCCGTGGATGAACAACCAGCGTGGGCTCTCCGGCACGTGCCGGCGGACCAGCAGGATCACCACGCCGAGCACCGCGCCCATGCCGAACGCCACCCGCCAGCCGAGGTTTGTCGGCAGGCCGTTGAGCAGCGGTACGGTCAGCAGCGCGCCGACCGCCGCGCCGAGCCAGAACGTGCCGTTGATGATGATGTCGATCCGGCCGCGGTGGCGGGCCGGGATCAGCTCGTCGATGGCCGAGTTGATGGCCGCGTACTCACCGCCGATGCCCATGCCGGTGAGGAACCGGAACAGGAAGAACCACCAGGTGTCGAACGAGAGCGCGGTGAGCGCGGTGGCCACCAGGTAGAGCCCCAGCGTCAGCAGGAACAGCTTCTTGCGGCCGAACCGGTCGGTGAGCCAGCCGAAGAAGAGCGCGCCGGTGCACGCGCCGGCCACGTAGAGCGCGGCGGCCAGGCCGGTGACCTGGCTCTGGGTGATGTCCAGACCGCTGCCCGGCTCGGCCAGCTTCCCGGACAGGTTGCCGACGATGGTCACCTCGAGACCGTCGAGGATCCACACCGTCCCGAGACCGATCACGATCATCCAGTGCCAGCGGGACCACGGCAGCCGGTCGAGGCGGGCCGGGACGTTGGTCCGGACGGTGCCGGTCGACACGTCGGTGCTCATGACGCCCGCCGGAGGGATTCGGGAGCCGGGGCGGAAGTAAGCGCCTCCGGCGAGAGCTGTTCATCCATGGCCGCCCAGATGCCCCGGGGCCACCAGCACTAATCCTGCCTTCGGCTTTCCCCGCTGGATGGGAGCCGGCTGGGAACCGGATGGCAATCGCATGGGAGTCGCGAGGGGGGCCGGATCGGACGATCCGGCCCCCCTCGATCAGCGGGCGCCGACCAGTTCCGGCGCCGGCGCGGGCGGCGGCTCGGCCGGCGGGACGGCCACCCGGCGGCGCAGGAACCGCGGCGCCCACCAGTTCGCGTCACCCAGCAGCGTCATCACCGACGGCAGCACCACCGCGCGGATGATCGTGGCGTCCAGCAGGATCGCCGCCGCCAGCCCGATGCCGAGCTGCTTGAAGTCGATCATGCTGAGCGTGGCGAAGATCGAGAAGACCCCGACCATCACGATCGCCGCGCTGGTCACCACCGGCGCCGAGGACGTGATCCCGTACGCCACCGCCTCCCGGTTGGGCATGCCCCGGTCCACCGCCTCGCGGATCCGGCTGACCACGAAGACGTGGTAGTCCATGGAGAGCCCGAACAGCACCACGAACAGGAACAGCGGCAGCCAGGTGACGATCGCCTCCATCGAGGTGAACCCGAGCAGCCCCTCCGCCCAGTGGCTCTGGAAGACCAGCACCAGCAGCCCGTACGCGGCGCCGACGGAGAGCAGGTTCAGCAGGATCGAGGTGAGCGCCACCACCACCGACCGGAACGTCCAGGCCATCACCAGGAACGTCAGCGCCAGCACGAACGCCGCGACCACCGGTAGCTTCGCCCAGATGTGGTCGGCGTAGTCCTCGCTGGCGGCCACCCCGCCGCCGACCGCGTACTCCACGCCGGGAATGCCGTCCAGGGCGGCCGGCACCAGGTCGTCGCGCAGCTCGTGCAGGGAGCGGGACGCCTCGTCCGAGCGGCTGGCGAACGGGGTGGCCACCTCCAGCACCGACACCCGCCGGTCCGTCGACACCCGGATCTCCGGGCCGTCCCCCTCGGCCGGCGCGAAGAGCGGGTCGGCGCTGGTGCGGGCGGCCAGCCCGGTGAGCGCGGCCCGCACCCGGTCGGCCTGGTCGGCGGGCGCCCGCACGGCCACCGTGTGGCTGGTGCCGTTGCTCGGGAAGGCCGCCGCGAGCCGGTCGTACGCCTGCATGGCCGCCGTGGTGCGCGGCACGTCCTCGGTCCCGGGGAACTTCAGCTTCATGCCCAGCGCGGGCGCGGCCAGGGCGAGCAGCAGCGCCACCGACACCAGCAGGGTGGCCACCGGCGCGCGCAGCGCGGGCCGGAGCACCGCCGGCCAGAAGCGGGGACGCCGCCCGGGACGCGGGGTGGTGAGCCGCCACAGCAGCGGCACCCGGGGCCGGTCCACCCACCGGCCCAGCTTGGCCAGCAGCGCCGGCAGCACGGTCAGCGAGCCGAGCACCGCCACCGCGACCACCAGGATCGAGCCGACCGCCAGCGACGAGAAGATCGCGTCCTGGGCGAGCAGCAAGCCGGCCATCGCGATGATCACGGCGGTGCCGGAGACCACCACGGCGTGCCCGGACGTCTCCGCCGCGACCTCCACCGCGTCCAGGCCGGACCGCCCCTTCGCCCGTTCCTCGCGCTCGCGCCGCACGTAGAACAGCGAGTAGTCGACGCCCACCGCCATGCCGATCAGCAGGATCACGCTGGCCGTGGTGTCGGTGGCCGGCACCAGGTGCGAGGCGAGCGTGGAGAGGCCCATCGCGGCGGCCACCGAGGAGAGCGCGAGCAGCACCGGCACGCCGGCGGCGATCAACGCGCCGAACGCGATGATCAGGATGGCCAGCGTCACCGGCAGGCTGAGCAGTTCGGCCCGCTTGAAGTCCTTGCCGAGCGTGTCGTCGAGCGCCTTGTCGATCGACGGGCCGCCGACCTCCTCCACCCGCAACCCCGGATGGGCCGCCTGCACACCGGCGGTGGCGTCCCGCAGCGGCCCCACCCGGTCCCCGGCGGTCTCCGGGTCGCCGGACATGGTGATCGGCAGCAGCAGCGCGCTCCCGTCCCGGGACGGCATCGGCGTACCCACCGACGCGACGCCCTCGACCTGCCGCAGCCGGTCCGCGGCGTCCTGCGCGGCGGCCTTCGCCGCGGCCGGGTCGAGCGCGCCGGACCGCGCGGTGATCAGCACGTTCTCGGTGGCCGCCCGGTGGAAGCCGCCGTCGTCGACGATCAGCTCGGCCCGCCCGAACTCGCCGATCGCCTGATCCGCGTCGGTGGCCTCGTTCAGCCCGGCGGCGTTGCCGCCGAGGAAGCACACCGCCACGAACACCACCCACAGCGCGATGGCCCGCCACGGATGCTCCGCACTCCACCGTGCCACCCGCACGGTCACCGGTCGCCTGCCCATATCCGGGTCCCCCTCCAGCCGTCGGCCCCGTGCCGACGTCTGGAGACGCTAGGCAGCCGACGGAGCCCGGACATCGGGGAACGGCCCCGGCTCCTCCCCGATAGGGCTGGCCCTACCGGGCGGCCGGAACCGGCCGCGCCGGTCGGGCGGAAAAGGGCATTTCAGGGTACATCGTGGCGGGTCCCGGCCCCGGTCCGGCGCAGCACACCGGCGCAACCCCGAACCGGCTCGGGGTCATCCCCGGAGCGTGCCCCGGGGACGCGGCTGGCAGCGCGGGCAACTGTAGGAGGAACGGTTCATGAACGCCTCCCGCCGGATCGGCGCGCCACAGCGTGGGCAGGGCTCGCCCTCCCGGCCGTACGCGTTCAACGACCTGTCGAAGTAGCCGCTCTCGCCGTTGACGTTCACGTACAGCTCGTCGAAGCTGGTGCCGCCCTGCTTGATCGCCTCGCCGAGCACGTCCCGCACGTGGCCGAGCAGCCGCAGCGCCGCCGGCCGGGTCAACGCGTCGGTCGGTCGGGCGCCGTGCAGCTTCGCCCGCCACAGCGCCTCGTCGGCGTAGATGTTGCCCACGCCGGAGACCAGCGTCTGGTCGAGCAGCGCCCGCTTGACCTCCGTACGCCGGCGGCGCAACGCGGCCACGAACGCGTCGTCGGAGAACTCCGGGTCCATCGGGTCCCGGGCGATGTGCGCGATCTCGGCCGGCAGTTCCGCCCCGCCGTCGGAGACGGACAGCCCGCCGAACGTGCGCTGGTCGACGAAGCGCAGCTCCGGGCCGTCGTCGGCGAACCGGAACCGGACCCGCAGGTGCAGCTCGTCGGCCGCGCCGACCGGTTGCAGCAGCAACTGCCCGGACATGCCCAGGTGGCCGATCACCGCGTCCCCGCTGTCCAGCGGCAGCCAGAGATACTTGCCCCGGCGGCGGACGTCGGTGATCGTCCGGCCGGCCAGCACGTCGGCGAAGTGCGCGCCGCCCGGCGCGTGCCGGCGTACCGCCCGGGGGTGGCGCACCTCGACGGCGCTGATCCGTCGGCCGACCACCCACTCGGCCAGCCCCTGCCGGACGGTTTCGACCTCGGGCAGCTCAGGCACGGCCGGCGCCCGCCTCGGCGTCCTCCGGGTCGACCGCCGCCCCGGCCTCGACCGCTGCCCGCGCCTCGGCCTCGGCCCGCGCCTCGGCCTCCGCCCGCGCGGTCGCCTCCGCCTGCTCGGTGAGCATCCGCCAGGCCGACTCGGCGGCCCGCTGCTCGGCCTCCTTCTTGCTGCGCCCCTCCGCGCCGCCGTACCGGTTGCCGGCCACCACCACCCAGGCGGTGAACGTCTTCAGGTGGTCCGGTCCGGTGCCCTCGATCCGGTACTCCGGCACGCCCAGCCCCAGCGCGGCGGTCAACTCCTGGAGGCTGGTCTTCCAGTCCAGTGCCGCGCCCCGCCCGGCCGACTCCGCCATCAGCGGGTCGAAGAGGCGGTGGATCACGATGGCGGCGGTGTCCAGGCCGTACTGGAGGTAGATGGCGCCGAGCAGCGCCTCCAGCGTGTCGGCCAGGATGCTCGCCTTGTCCCGACCGCCGGTGGCCTCCTCGCCCTTGCCGAGCAGGAGGTACGCGCCCAGCCCGTCCGGGCCGAGGCCGCGCGCCACGTCGGCCAGCGCGCGCATGTTGACCACGCTGGCCCGCAGCTTCGCCAACTGCCCCTCGGGCAGGTCCGGGTGGTTGTGGAAGAGCGCGGTGGTGATCACCACGCCGAGGACCGAGTCGCCGAGGAACTCCAGCCGCTCGTTGGTGGGCAGCCCGCCGTTCTCGTACGCGTACGAGCGGTGGGTCAGGGCGCGTTCCAGCAGCTCCGGGTCGAGCGACACCCCGAAGGCCGCCTCGAGGAGGCCGACGGGAGCACGCCGCCGCTTGTCGTTGGTCATGGTGCTACCTCGGTGTCGTTGCGGTCAGGTGCGGGATCGTGCGGGATCTCGGCGAGCAGGGCACGGACCGTGCCGGCGGCGTCGCGACGCCAGAGGTGGGCGGCCAGCGCGATGCCCGAGGCGACGTCGTCGGGGCCGGCCGAGCCGTGGCACACCACCACCGTGCCGGCCACCCCGAGCAGGGCCGCCGCGCGCGGCGCGCCGCCGCCGACCGGCGGACCACCGGCCATGGCGTACGCGCCCTCGATGGCCTTCAGCAGGACGTTGCCGGTGAAGCCGTCGGTCACCACCACGTCGGCGCGACCGCCCAGGGACAGGTCGAACCCCTCGACGAAACCGACGTAGCGGGCGCCGCAGGGCAGCGGCACGGCGGCGAGCGCCGGGTCGGCGGCGCGGCGCAGGCGGTCACCCTTGCCGGCCTCGTGGCCGACGGAGAGCAGGCCCACCCGGGGTGCGACGACGCCGTGCGCCACCGCCGCGTAGGCGGCGCCGAGGACGGCGTGCCGGACCAGCGTGGCGGGGCCGGGTTCGAGCGTGCCGCCGACGTCCAGCAGCACCACCGGCCCGGCGACGGCCGGCAGCGTGGCGACCAGCGCGGGTCGGCGCACCCCGGTCCAGCGGCCCAGGCCGAGCGCGGCGGCGGTGACGGTGGCCCCGGTCGAGCCGGCGGAGACCACCGCGTCGGCGAGCCCGTCGTGGACGGCCTGCACGGCCGTGCGTACCGTGCTCTCGCCGCGTGCGGCGGTCGGATGGTCGGCCATGCCGACGGCGGTCCGCACGGGGCGGACCGTGACCCGGGCGCGGTGCGCCGGGTCGAGCGCAGCGATCAGCCCGTCGGCCACCTCGGTCGGGCCGACGAGCATCAGGCGCAGGTCAGGGTCGGTGCGCACGGCCCGCAGAGCGCCGTCAACCACGACGGCGGGAGCATCGTCCCCGCCGAGGAGGTCGACGGCGATCCGCGCGGTGCCCGGCTCCGTCGGCCCGCCGGCCGGGGAACGGCCGGCGGCGGAGGGAGCCGGGGCACCGGGCGTGAGCCGTGGTGCGCGCGCCGCCCGACCGGTGGTCGGGGGCGTCACTCGGCGTCCAGGTCAGACCTCGAGAACCTGGCGGCCGTTGTACGTGCCGCAGACGGAGCAGGCGGCGTGCGGCAGCTTCGGCGACTTGCACTGCGGGCAGGCAACGGTCGACACCGCCGTGGCCTTCCAGTTCGCCCGGCGGGCGCGGGTGTTGCTGCGCGACATCTTGCGCTTGGGGACGGCCACGGTTCCTACTCCTCTGTACGGGTCAGTTGCGACAGGCCCGCCCAACGCGGGTCGACCTGCTGGTGACTGTGGTCGGCCGGCAGATCGTCCCAGTGCACCCCACACTCGGGGCACAGCCCTGGGCAGTCCTCCCGGCAGAGCGGGTTGGTCGGCAGCGCGAGCACCACCGCGTCCCGCAACGCCGGCTCCAGGTCGATCAGATCGCCCTGCATCCGGCCCACCTCGTCCTCGTCGGTCGTCTCGTCCGTGGTGCTGTCCTCGTATGCGTACAGCTCCTGGACGTTCACGACCACCGAGTCGTCGATCTCACGGAGGCAGCGACCGCACTCGCCCTTGACGGGGCCGGTGACGGTCCCGGAGACGAGCACGCCCTCGGACACCGACTGCAACCTCAGGTCGAGGTCGAGGTCCGCGCCCGCCGGCACGCCGATCAACTCGACGCCGAGGTCCGCCGGTGCCGTCACGACCCGCCGGTGCGTACGCAACGCGCCAGGGCGACGCGGCAGGTCCCTCGTGTCGAGGACCAGCGGCGCCCTGGGGTCGAGTTGGCGTGGCGAATGTTTGGGCATAGTCAGACTCCGGCCGGTGAGAGGCCGACAAAAAAGGTTACCTGGCAGGGGGGCGGACCGTCGAACCGGGGGCGTGTCCGCCCCGGTCCGGCGGCAGCCGGCTGTCGGCGACCGGCCCGTGCGCCGCTCAGAAGGGTAGCGGGCGGTCGGCCTCGTCCCCCGCGAAGGTGCCGATCTCGCGCAGCGCGTGCATCTTGTCCCGGCCGCGCTCTATCGAGGCCAACGCCCTGGTGAGGAACTGCTCGAAGTTGGCCAGCGCGGTGTCGACGTAGTCGTCCACCTCCTCGCGGAGGCGCTGCGCCTCGGCCCGCGCCTCACCGATGATCCGGGCGCCCTCGTGCTCGGCGGAGACCGTGATCTCGTTCACCGAGACCAGGCGGGCGTGTTCCGCCTCACCCTCGCTGATGATCCGGTCGGCCTCGCGCTTGCCGGCCTCCATGATCTTGTCCCGTTCCTCCAACAGCGCGGCGGCCCGGCGCAGGTCGGCGGGGAGCTCGGCGCGCAGCTCGTCGAGCACGGCGATCATCTCTCCGCGGTCGACCATGCAGTTGTTGCGCGACATCGGGACGGAGCGGGCCTGCTCCACCATGGCGATCAGTTCGTCGATGCGATCGAGCGGGTCCACCGGCGCCTCACTCCTGTCTTCGTCGGCCGCCCTCCATGATGCGGCCTGCGCCCGGTTCCGGCGCTGCCCCCATCATGTCGCGCCCCGCCCACTCCCGCCCCACCCCGCCCACCCGGCGCGTCGCCCCCGCGTCGCCCTCGCGTCGCCCCCGCCGTTGATCTTGCACTTTCCGCCCCGACATCTGGCGCGAAAGGGACACCTGCCGGGCCACAAGTGCAAGATCGGCGGGGTTGGGGGCGGGTCAGGGGCGGAGGCGGGCCACGAGTTGCTCGCGGACCAGGTCGGGGACGTGGGCGGAGATGTCGCCGCCCCACTTGGCCACGTCCTTGACCAGGCTGGAGGAGAGGAAGGAGTAGAGCGGGTTGGTCGGCATGAAGAGCGTCTCCACGCCGGCCAGGCCGATGTTCATCTGGGCCATCTGCAACTCGTAGTCGAAGTCGCTGACCGCCCGCAGGCCCTTGATCAGCACGCTCGCCTGCTGGTCCCGGCAGAAGTCGACGAGCAGGCCGCGGAACGACTCCACCCGGACGTTGTCGTACGAGGCGGTCACCTCGCGGAGCATCGTGATCCGCTCCTCGACCGTGAACAACCCCTGCTTCGACTGGTTGACCAGCACGCCGACGATCACCTCGTCGAAGAGCCGGCTGGCCCGGCCGACGATGTCGAGGTGACCGTTGGTGACCGGGTCGAACGAGCCCGGGCAGACCGCACGTCTCATGATCGGCGACCGTACCAAAGGGTGGTCTCGCCGTAGCGGCGACTGCGCTCCGGCGTGACGCCCTCCACCCAGTCGACCGGCCCGGATCGGCGGGACCGCTCGACGACCACCAGGGCGTCCGGGGCGAGCCAGTCGCCGTCGACCAGCGCGGCCAGCATCGCGGTGACCTCCGCGGCCGGCACCGCGTACGGCGGGTCGGCGAAGACCACGTCGTAGGGCGCGCCGTCCGGCCCGGCCGCCAGCACGCCGGCCACCTTGCCGGTGACCAGGCGGGCGGCCGGCGCGGCCCGGAGGATGGCGATGTTCTCCCGGATCACCCGGGCGGCCCGGGCGTCCGACTCGACCAGCAGCACGTGCGCCGCGCCCCGGGACAGCGCCTCCAGCCCGACCGCGCCGGAGCCGGCGAACAGGTCGGCGAAGCGCGCCCCGGCCAGGTCGAGATCGGCCTGCACGGCGCTGAACAGCGCCTCCCGCACCCGGTCCGAGGTCGGTCGGGTGCCGGCGCCGGGTGGCGCGGCGATCCGCCGCCCACCGAACGCGCCGGCCACGATCCGGGTCACCGTCGTTCCCTCCGCATGCCCCGACGCTACGCGACCGCGGACACCGGACGGGCGGACCACCGGGAGCGACGGTTCGTGACGCCCCGTACATCTATGATCTCGAATTCATAACGGACCCTTTACGACCCGTAGATCGCGGTAACGCCCACAGTGTCGATCTCGCTAGGGTCTGCCCGGTTGCCGTGTGGACGCGTGACTCCGGTCCGTCCGCCGCACCTCTCTCCGCACCTCCCCTCATCAGGAGAAGACGTGAACCGTCTCAACCTCCGGCGTGCCGCCGTCCTCACCGCCGGCGCGCTGATCGGCCTCGCGGGCGTCGCCACCACGGCCGCCCCGGCCGCGGCCCACCACCCCGAACCGTCCGGCAGCTTCTGCGCCGCCAAGGACGGCACGGTCACCGTCACCTGGTCGGTGACCAGCAGCGAGACCGACATCTCCGGCCGTATCACCAAGCTCGAGTCCACCGTGCCCGGTGACATCACCGGCGGCCTGACCGTCGGCGCGGAGCTGAAGAAGCAGAGCGAGGGGCCGTTGACCGGCACCCAGACCCACACGTTCACCGGTGAGATCCCCGAGCTGAAGCTGACCGTCGGGGCGCACTGGGAACGGGGCCGGCAGTCGCACGACGGTGAGCGCACCGTGGTGGCCCGGCCCAGCCGCGACTGCGAGGTCGAGGAGAGCCCGTCGCCGTCGCCCAACTCGCCGTCGCCGAGCGCCACGCCGGAGCCGACCCGGTCGCCCGAGCAGCCCACCCCGACGCCGTCCGCGTCCGTCGCCACGCCGCCGAGCCCGTCCGCGACGCCGTCCGCCCCGGCCGAGCCGGCGGAGCCGATCTTCAAGCTGGACCAGGACTGCGACTCGATGACCTTCATCGTGGAGAACCCGGCGAAGGGCATCCCCTTCACCGCCACGCTGACCACCGAGAAGGGCGTCACCAAGAAGCTCACCTCCGCGCCGGGCACGACCACCTCGGTCGGGTTCGACGCCTACCGGGGCCTCAAGGTCACCGTGAAGTACGACGTGGTCACCGACGCCGAGACCGTCCCGTACACCCAGCCGGAGGACTGCTCCGGCCAGGGCGGCGGCCTGCCGGTGACCGGCCCGGCCGCCGGCGCGATCGCCGGTGGCGCCGCGCTGCTGCTGGCCGCCGGCGCGGTGCTGTTCGTGGTGGCCCGCCGCCGCCGGATCCGCTTCACCGCCTGACCCGCCCGCACCGCCGCGAGGGCGCGTCGACCACCCGGTCGGCGCGCCCTCGCCGCGTACTCCACACCGGCACGTCGAGGGGGCCGGGGCGCACCCGTCCTCGATGCCCCACCTCGCCGCGGCGGCGTCGGTCAGGAGCCGTCCAGGTCGAGCATCGACGTGACGGCGGCCGGGTCCACCTCGGCCTGGTTGGTCAGCAGCACCAACCGTTGGTCGGTACCGGGCAGCCAGGCGGCGAACGCCTTGTAGCCGCCGTTGTCCCCGGAGTGGTGGACCGCCCGACGGCCGGCCAGCGGGCCGACGAAGAAGCCGTAGCCGTACGCCTCCCCGGGCCGTCCGGTGGGCGCGTGCGGCGCGGTCAGCGCCACCCGCGAGGCCGGGGCAAGCAGCCCGCCCCGGCGCGGCACGTCGAGCCAGGCGAGCAGGTCCGCGCCGGTGCACCAGACGTCACCCGCGCCCAGGCTCACGGTCGCCAGGTCCCAGGACGGCACCGGCCGCCCGCCCTCGTGCCCGACCGCCACGTCCGGCCGACCGCCGGCCGGGCCGGCGAAGCTGCCCGCCATGCCGAGCGGCGCGAAGACCTCATCGGCCAGGAAGTCGGCGTACGGACGGTCGGCGGCCCGCTCGACGGTCCGGGCCAGCAGCACGTACCCGGGGCTGCTGTAGTGCCAGCCGGCCCCCGGTCGGAACAGTGGCGGCACGGCCGCGAACGCGGCGAGCAGGGCGTCCGGCTCCGCCGGCCCGGCCAGGTCGACGGCCGGATACTCCGGCCAGTGGCCCAGGCCCGAGGTGTGGGTGAGCAGGTGGTGCAGCGTGATGCCGGACCACGCCGGCGGCGGGCCGGGCAACCACCGGGTGACCGGATCGGTCAGACGCAGCACGCCCCGCTCGGCGAGCAGCAGGACCGCGACGCCCGCCATCTGTTTGCTGATCGAGGCGATCTGGAACCGGGTGGCCGGGGTGCAGGGCACTCCGGTGGCCTCGTCGGCCGCGCCGGTGACCCGGTCCACCACCACCTCGTCGCCCCGGGCCAGCAGGAGCACGCCACGCTCGTGCGAAAACGTCGACATCCGTCGGAGCCTAGGCGCACCCGGTCGACCGGTGGGGTCAGCCCTTCTCCAGGTATTCGGCCCGCTCCTCGTCGACCAGGGCGGCGACGGACGCGGCCAGCGCCGGGTGCCGGGCCAGCTCCGGATCCTCCTCGACCAGCTCGATCGCCTCGGCGCGGGCGTCCCGGATCAGCTCCGTGTCGCGCAGGAGCGACAGCAACCGCAGGTGTGAGCGCCGGCCGGACTGGGACGCGCCGAGCACGTCGCCCTCCCGGCGCTGCTCCAGGTCGAGCTCGGCCAGCTTGAACCCGTCGGTGGTGGAGGCCACCGCGTCCAGCCGCTCCCGGGCCGACGAGCCCTCGGCCGCCTCGGTGACCAGCAGGCAGAGACCCGCGGCCGACCCCCGGCCCACCCGGCCGCGCAACTGGTGCAGCTGGGAGACGCCGAACCGGTCGGCGTCCAGCACGATCATCACGGTCGCGTTGGGGACGTTCACACCCACCTCGACGACCGTGGTCGCCACCAGCACGTCCAGGTCACCGGCGGCGTACGCGCGCATCACCGCGTCCTTCTCGTCGGCCGGCAGCCGCCCGTGCAGCACGCCGATCCGCAGCCCGTGCAGCGGCCCGTCGGCGAGCAGCGGGGCCACCTCCGTCACCGCCAGCGGCGGCCGGCGGCCGTTGTCGTCCTCCCGCGGCGCCTCCTCGTCGGAGACCGGGCCGTCCCCGATCCGGGGGCAGACCACGTACGCCTGGTGGCCCTTGCCGACCTCCTCGCGCAGCCGACGCCAGGCCCGGTCCAGGAAGGCCGGTTTCTCGGCGGCCGGCACCACGTGCGAGGCGATCGGCGAGCGGCCCTGCGGCAACTGGGACAGCGTCGAGGTCTCCAGGTCGCCGTAGACGGTCATGGCGACCGTGCGCGGGATCGGGGTGGCGGTCATCACCAGCACGTGCGGCGGCTGCTCGGCCTTGGCGCGCAGCGCGTCCCGCTGCTCCACGCCGAAGCGGTGCTGCTCGTCCACCACCACCAGGCCCAGGTCGGCGAAGTCGACACCCTCGTAGAGCAGCGCGTGCGTGCCAAGCACGATGCCGGCCCGGCCCTCGGCCACCTCGGCCAGGGCACGGCGTCGGGCCGCCGCGCCCAGCGAGCCGGTGACCAGCTCCACCCGGGTGGCGTCGTCGGCGGCGCCCAGCTCACCCGCGGTGCCGAGCGGGCCGAGCAGCTCCCGGATGCCGCGGTGGTGCTGGGCGGCGAGCACCTCGGTCGGGGCGAGCAGCGCGGCCTGACCGCCGGCGTCGACCACCTGGAGCATGGCGCGCAGCGCCACCACCGTCTTGCCGGAGCCCACCTCGCCCTGGAGCAGCCGGTGCATCGGGTGCGCGGTGGCCAGGTCGGCGGCGATCTCCCGCCCGACCACCTGCTGGCCGGGGGTCAGCTCGTACGGCAGCCGGGCGTCGAACGCGTCCAGCAGGCCACCCGCCCGGGCCGGTCGGGCCCGCGCCGGCCAGGCCGCCGCCCGGTGCTTGCGCTGCGCCAGGGTGAGCTGCACCGCGAACGCCTCGTCCCACTTGAGCCGGCGGCGGGCCCGGTAGAGCGCCTCCTTGCTGGACGGCCGGTGGATCTCCCGCAGGGCGGCGCCGATGCCGACCAGGTTGCGGGTGGCCCGCAGGGTGGCCGGCAGCGGGTCGTCCGGCGGGGTGAACGTGTCCAGCACCACCCGGACGCAGCGGGCGATCACCCAGGTCGGCACCGCCGCCGCGGCCGGGTAGACCGGGATCAGCGCGCCGGCGAACTCCTCGACCTCCTCGTTGGCCGCCGCCTCGCCGTCACCGCCCTCGCCGAGCAGGACGTACTCCGGGCCGTTGAGCTGCCGCTTGCCCCGGAACTCGGTCACCTTGCCGGCGAACAGCCCCCAGCGGCCCGGTCGCAGCTCCCGCTCCCGCCACGCCTGGTTGCCGAAGAAGGTGCAGGTCAGCACGCCGCCGGAACCGTCGCCGACGGTCACCTCCAGCAGGTTGCCGCGCCGCTGGCGCATCGGGCGGACCGCGGTGCGCTGCACCTGGGCCAGCACGGTGACCTGCTCCCCCACGTCGAGCGAGCGGATGTCGGTGTGCTCGCCGCGCTCGTCGTACCGGCGCGGGAAGTGGTAGACCAGGTCACCGGCGGTGTGCAGGTCGAGGTGGCCGGCAAGCGCCTTCGCGGTCTTCTCCCCGACCAGCTTCTTGAGCGGGGTGTCCACCGTCGACGGTTCGCTCGTCATTCGACCCCCAGCAGGAGCGGGTAGTGCGGCTGGCCGCCCTCGTACGCCTGCACCTCGACGAACGGCCAGGCGCGCTCGACGTGCGCGCGGACGCGGTCGGCCAGCCCGGCCGGGGCGTCCGCCCCGCAGAGCAGCGTGACCAGCTCGCCGCCGCCGCCGAGCATCCGGTCGACCACGGCGGTGCAGGTGTCGGTCAGATCCTGCCCGATCAGGTGCACCTCGCCCTCCACCAGGGCCAGCACGTCACCCGGCCGGCACGGGCCGGCGACGGTGAGCGCCTCCCGGCCGGCGTGGCAGACCTCGGCGTAGCGGCAGGCGCCGGCGGCCTCGGCCATCGCGATCACGTCGTCCTCGAAGCGGCGCTTCGGGTCGCGGACGGCGAGCGCGGCGAGCGCCTGCACCGGGGAGCGGGTGGGCACCACGCTGACCTTGATGCCGAGGCGGTGCGCCTCCCTGGCCGCCGCGCTCGCCACCGACTGCGTGTTCGGGTCGTTCGGCAGCACCACCACCCGGGCCGCGTCGGTGGCCCGGACCGCGTCGAGCAGCTCACCGGTGGACGGGTTGGCCGGCACCACCACCGCGCCCTCGGCGGCGAACAGCTCGGCGATGCCGGCGCCGGTGGCGACCACCACGGCGGCCCGGCCACCGGACGGCGCCGGCGGCGGGCCGGGCGCCGGAACGGGGTGGTCGGCGAAGCGGGTCACCGTGATCCGGTGCGGCCGGCCGGCGACCACACCCGCCTCCACGGCGGCCCCGACGTCGTTGACGTGCACGTGCACGTTCCAGGTGCCGTCGCCGTCCCCGACCACGGCCAGGGAGTCGCCGAGCCCGGCCAGCTCGCCGCGCAGCCGCCCGACCGCCTCCTCGGTGGCGTCGAGGAGGTACTGCACCTCGTAGGCGTACGCGTCGGAGCCGGTCTCCCGGACGGCGGCCCCCGGCCGGTGCGGCGCGGCCGGCGCGGGGGCCGGCCGGCCGGGGCTCTCCCCCGTGATCACCTCGACCAGCGCGTCGAGCAGCAGGCACAGCCCGCGCCCGCCGGCGTCGACCACGCCGGCGCGGGCCAGCTCGGGCAGTTGCTCCGGGGTGCGGGCCAGCGCGTGCGTGGCCGCCTCGGCGGCGGCCCCGGCCACCGTGCGCAGGTCGTCGCTGTCCGCCCGCTGGGCCGCGCGGGCCGCCGCGGCGACCACGCTCAGCAGCGTGCCCTCGACCGGCCGGGCGACCGCGGCGTACGCGGCGGTGGCGGCGTCGGCGAGCGCACCGGCGAGCTGCCGGCCCCGGACCGCCGGCGCGGCGGCGAGCGCGTCCGCGAGGCCGCGCAGGATCTGCGAGAGGATCACCCCGGAGTTGCCCCGCGCGCCGAGCAACGCGCCGCGGGCCATCAGCCGCAGCGCGTGCCCGTGCGGGGTGTGCCCGTCGTCGGGGAGGGTGCCGAGATCCATGGCCAGGGCCTGCTGGGCCGAGGTGAGCGTGAGCACCAGGTTGGTGCCGGTGTCGCCGTCCGGCACCGGGTAGACGTTGAGGCCGTCGATCTCGCCCTGGTGCCGCTGGAGGGCGGCCAGCCCGCTCGTGCACCAGCGGCGCACCGCGGCGGCGTCGAGGGTGTCCAGCACGTCGGGAAGCCTACTGGCGCGCACCGACACGCGCCGGGGTCGTCCGGCGTGTCCGCCCGGCCGGTCGGCCCGGTCGGCCCCGGTCCCGGGCCGGCCACGCGCCGCCCCGGCCGGCCGGTACGCTGGATGGGCTCGGCGAAGGGCCGATTGGGCGTACCGACCGGCATCGGGTAACCTGGCCAGGTTGCCCGGGCTGCGCCTGGCGGCGACCTCATGAACGTTTCAATCCCAGGAGTATCCCGTGGCTAGCGTGTGCGACGTCTGTGGCAAGGGACCGGGCTTCGGCCACAACGTGTCCCACTCGCACCGGCGGACCAACCGCCGCTGGAACCCGAACATCCAGTCGGTGCGTACCCCGGCCGGTGGCGGCACCACCAAGAAGTTGCAGGTCTGCACCTCGTGCATCAAGGCCGGCAAGGTCACCCGCGCCTGACGCGGAGCACCACCGGAACATCGTCGGTCGCCGGCGGACCCCTCGGGTCCGCCGGCTTCTGTCGTGTCCGCCGGTTCGCGGCGACCGCTGACCGACCGTACGGCGACCGGCTGGTCCCCGCCGGTTAGGGTGCTGCTGCGCCGGCCGTCCGGCTCCGGCGCGGACCGTGGGGAGGACGACCGGTGGACCTCGATCTGGGCCGCGAGCAACTGGTGGTGGTGGGCGGGTCGTTCGGCTCGTTGCGCTGGTTCGACCAGGAGCTGCCGGCCGGCAGTGTGGTGCTGGTCGAGGAGCCGGACGTGATCCGCCGCCGCGACCTGGTCCGGTTCGCCGAGGAGCTGCCGCTGATCGGCCGCCTGGTGGCCGCGGAGTACCAGACCGGCCTGGACGCCGACGCCCTGCTCGGTCGCGAGCCCGGCCTGGCCGACGCGCGCCTGGTGCTGCCCGGCCTGGAGTACGCGGTCGCCGCCACCGCCCGGCTGGCCGACCGGCTCAGCCTGCCCGGCGCCGGGGCGGTCGCCGCGGACATCTTCTCCGACAAGCACCGGATGCGGCTGCTCGCCGACGAGATCGGCCTGGCCAACCCGGCCTACGAGCTGGTTGACGACGCGGGCCGGGCGGCGGAGTTCGCCCGCGCGCACGGTGGCCGGTGCGTGCTCAAGCCCACCCGCCGCTCCGGCAGCCTCGGCGTGCAGCTCATCACCGACCCGGCCGAGGTGCCGGCCCGCTGGGCGGCCAGCGCCACCCCGCCGGAGCCGGCCGAGGCCACCGCGGGCCTGCCCACCGGCGTGCTGGTCGAGGAGCTGCTGGTCGGCTCCGAGCACAGCGTGGAGCTACTGGTCGCCGACGGCGAGGTGATCTTCGCCAACGTCACCGACAAGCGGGTCGCCGGTGGCCGGCACCCGGTGGAGACCGGGCACACCGTGCCGTCCGCGCTGCCACCGGCCGAGCACGACGCGATGCGGTCGGCGGCGACCCGCCTCGCCGCGGCGGCCGGCTTCGGCAGCGGCATGCTGCACAGCGAGTGGATCCTGGCCGACGGCGTGCCGACGCTCGTGGAGTGCGCCGCCCGGATGCCCGGCGACATGATCACGGCGCTCATCTCGATCGCCTACGAGCGGGACGTCATCGAGGCGTACCTGCGGGTGCTGTCCGGCGAACGGCCGGCGCTGCCGCAGCGGCCGACCGGCGCGGCGGCGATCGAGTTCCTGACCGCCCCGCCCGGCCGGGTCACCGCGGTGGACGGCCGGCGGGCGGCGCTGCGCGTGCCCGGCGTGCTCGACGTCCAGGTCGAGACGAGGGTCGGGCAGACCGTGCCCGAGCTGCTCTCCTCGGCGCACCGCAGCGGGCACCTGATGACCTGGGGCGCGACGCCGGACGAGGCGGCGGTCGCCGCCCGTCGGGCCGCCGCGGAGATCCGGATCACGGTCGGCTGAGGGCGGCGGTCAGAGCGTCCGGCCGAACGACAGGCAGCCCGGCGCGTCCCGGTAGTAGCCGAAGTTCGGGATCCGCTCGTAGCCGGCCGAGGCGTACATGGCGAGCGCCTCGGGCTGCTTGTCGCCGCACTCCAGCACGATCCGCTTCCGGCCGGCGTCGCGGGCGGACCGCTCGATCGCGGCGAGCACGGCACGGGCCACGCCCCGGCCCCGGGCGGCCGGCGCGGTGTACATCCGCTTCAACTCGGCCTCCTCGCCGTCCGCGCCGTGGCTGCGCCAGCCGCCGCAGCCCACCGGCAGGCCGTCCAGGTACGCGACCAGGAACGCGCCGGCCGGCGGGACGAACTCGGCGGCGTCGACGGGCGTCTCGTCGCCGTTGCCGCCGTACCGCCGGCCCAGGTCGGCCAGCGCCGCCCGGATCAGCTCCTGCGACTCGGGCGCGTCGAAGCGCCGCGGGAGGATCTCGATCTCGCTCACCGTGCCAGGCTACGACCGCCCCCGGCACCCGGCCGCCGCCGGTCGCCACGCTCGGACGCAGATCACTGCGGGCCCCGGCGGAAGAGCCTGCTGGCCCGCCCTGCGACGGGTCCGCTGGTCCGCCCTGCGACGGGTCCGCTGGTCCGCCCTGCGGCCGGTCGGCTGGTCCGCCCTGCGACGGGTCGGCTAGTCCGCTCTGCGGAAGTGGTCCCAGCCACGCGGGCCGTCGTAGTCACCGCCGTCGACGGTGACCCCGGCGCCCTCGGTGACCCGGCCGACCGGACGCCAGCCGTCCGGCAGCGCCGCGTCGGCGGGGAACGTGGCCGCCAGGGCGTGGTCGTCGCCGCCGGCCAGGATCCAGGAGTACGGGTCGACGCCGAGCGCCTGCGCCGCGTCGCGCATCTGCCGGGGCACCTCGAACGCGTCCCGGCTCAGGTCGACCGCCACCCCGCTGGCCGTGGCCACGTGTCCCAGGTCGGCGAGCAGCCCGTCCGAGACGTCGATCATGGCGGTGGCGCCGGCCGCGGCGGCGGCCGGCCCGGCGGCGTACGGCACCTCGGGGCGGCGGAACGCCTCGACCAGCAGCCGGGGCGTACGGAAGCCGCGGGACAGCACGGTGAAGCCGGCCGCCGCCCAGCCGGTACGCCCGGCGAGCGCCACCACGTCGTCCGGTCGTGCCCCGGAGCGGACCACCGGCGCGCGGCCGGCCAGGTCCCCGAGCGCGGTGACCGCGACGGTCAGCGTCGGGCTGGCGGACATGTCCCCGCCGACCACGCTCGCGCCCACGCCGGCCGCCTCCGCGCCCAGCCCGTCCGCCAGTTCCTCGGCCCAGGCCGGGTCCAGGTCGGCCGGCATGCAGAGCGCGACCAGCAGCGCGGTCGGCGTCGCGCCCATGGCGGCGACGTCGGCCAGGTTGGCCGCGGCGGCCCGGTGCCCGACGTCCCGCGCCGAGGACCAGTCCCGCCGGAAGTGCCGCCCCTCGACGAGCACGTCGGTGGAGGCGACCACCCGCCGGTCCGGCGCCGCCACCAGCGCCGCGTCGTCGCCGGGGCCGAGCAGGCAGCTCTCCCCGTACGACAGCCGGGCGGTCACCCGGTCGATCAGTCCGAACTCCCCGACACCCTCGACCGTCATGCCGTCCCCTCGTTCCGCTCCGTCGTTCCGCACGTTCCGCACCCGTCCCCCGCCCCCGGCCTGCCCACCCACCGGCGACCGATAGGGATCACGCCCGGTCGGTACGGTAGTTTCACCCTTCGGGCCGCCCCAGGCGGCGACGGACGGAGGTCGAGTCGTGGTACAGGCGTACATCCTCATCCAGACCGAGGTGGGCCGGGCGCGTGACGTGGCCGGTCTGATCGCGGACCTTGCCGGCGTGGTACGGGTCGACGCCGTCACCGGGCCCTACGACGTGGTCGTGCTCACCGAGGCGAACACGGTCGACGAGCTGGGCAAACTCATCGTCAGCAAGGTGCAGATGGTGCCCGGCATCACCCGCACGCTCACGTGTTCGGTGGTGCGGCTGTAAGTGGACGAGACGGAACCCACCAAGCGCCGGGACCCGGGTACCCGACGGGCCGCGCTCTGGGCCACGGTGATCGCGGTGCCGGTGACCCTGGCGGTGGCCGGCTTCACGTTCGCCAAGCTCGCCCCGGAGTCCCCGGACGCCGCGCCGAGCGCGTCGGCGAGCCCCCGGGCGCAGTCCACCGCGCCGGTCGAGCTGCCCGCGCCGGCGCTCGCCCAGCGCCCCGGGGTCGTCTGCCGCGCCCTGGTCTCGCAGCTTCCCGACAGCGTGCGTGACCTGCGGCAGCGCCCGGTCACCGCGGGTCCGGAGCAGAACGCGGCGTACGGCGACCCGGCGCTCACCGTGGCCTGCGGCGCGACGCCGCCGGTGCGGCCCTGCCCGTCGCCCACCGGCGGCGCCACGCTGCCCGCCGGTTGTTTCCCGGACACCGACGAGGTGTTCCGGGTCAACGGCGTCTGCTGGCACCCGGTGACCGGGGCCGGCGCCACGGTGCTGACCACCGTCGACCGGGAGGTGCCCGTCCAGGTCCGGGCGCCGGAGACGTACCAGCCCGCGTTGCAGTGGGTGGTGCAGATCTCCGACGCGATCGTCAGCGCGGTCCCCTCGGCGAAGCAGGCCCCCTCGGGCTGCGCCGGGTGACGCCCGGGCCGGCCCGTCAGCGGCCGGCGCGGCGGTGCAGGGCGGTGCGGATCAGGCGGTTGACCAGCTTCGGGTACTCCAGCCCGCTGGCCGCCCACATGCGCGGGAACATCGAGGTCGGCGTGAAGCCCGGCATCGTGTTGATCTCGTTGAGGAAGACCTCCTGCGCCGGGGTGACGAAGAAGTCGACCCGGGCCAGGCCGGAGCAGTCCAGCGCGGTGAACGCCCGGGTGGCGTAGTCGCGCACCTGCCGGGTCACCGCCTCGGGCAGCTCCGCGGGGACGTCGTACTCGGTCACCTCGTCGGCGAAGATGTACTTGGCCTCGAAGTCGTACCAGTCGCGGTCGCCGATCATCCGCACCTCGGCGAGCACCGACGCCTCGGGCGCGCCGCCGGCCTCGCCCTCCAGCACGCCGCACTCGATCTCGCGGCCCACCACGGCGGCCTCCACCAGCACCTTGCTGTCGATCTCGCGGGCGGTGGCGAGCGCGGCGTCCAACCGCGCCCAGTCGTCGACCTTGGTGATGCCGAACGAGGAACCGGCGCGGGACGGCTTGACGAAGACCGGCAGGCCGAGGCGCTCCTTGTCCTCCTCGCTCAACGACATCCCGGCGCGCAGCACCGCGTACGGGCCGACCGGGATGCCCTCGGCCACGCAGAGTTTCTTGGTGAACTCCTTGTCCATGGCGGCGGCGGACGCGAACACGTTCGCCCCGACGTAGGGGAGGTCGGCCATCTCCAACATGCCCTGGATCGTGCCGTCCTCGCCGTACGCGCCGTGCAGCACCGGGAAGACCACGTCCACGTCGGCCAGCGCCACCGGACCCTGGGCCGGGTCGAGCACCATCAGGCCGCCGGCGGCCGGGTCGGCGCGCAGCAGCAGTTCGGCGCCGGAGCCGGCGGTGATCTCGGGCAGCTTGCGGTCGGCGATGGCGAGCCCGGCCGGGTCGCCGCTGGCGAGCACCCACTGGCCCCGCCGCGTGATGCCGACCGGGACGACCTCGAACTCGTCCGGGTCCAGGGCGGCCAGCACGCTGCCGGCGCTGACGCAGGAGATGCCGTGTTCGGGGCTCCGGCCGCCGAAGACGATCGCCACACGGGTCTTGCCTGGGGTGGTCATGGTCACCTCATCGTTCGCGGCTGCGGCTGGCCGTGCTCGCCGGTGGCGCTCACCCGGTTGACCTTACTGTGCGTCGTCGGAAGCGGTGGCCGATACCCGGGCAGAGCGCAACCGCGTGGCAAACGGTCAAGGTGACATATACGGGGAGTAACGGCGCGGGCGGCCGACGGCGGGACCTGCCGTCGGCCGCCCGGCTCCCCGACCCCCGTTGCCGCCTCCACGGGGTCGGGCCCGGTGTGGTTCAGGTGGCCGGCTGCCGGAGCCGGCGACCGACCGCGATGACCTTGACCCGTTGCCGGCCGGCCCGCACCATGCCCAGCGCCATGAACGCGCCGGCGATCCGGTCGGCCGCCTCCCGGCTGCTCGCGCCGACCACCTGCCGACGTCGTTCCGGGCTGGTCCGTTCGTCGCGTCCGGGGCCGTTGGTGGGGCGTACGTCGGTGAGGACCACGAGGAACCGGGTCATTCCGGGCCACCCCCGCCCCCGGGGCGGCAGGCCGTCACCGTCATCGCGATTCCTCCCCGTCTGGCGGACCGGGTAGGGGCACGCGGCGATCGGGTCGTGGGGGAGTAAACCCGACCGCCGCGCACCCCATCCCCTCCGGTCGCTCACCACCACCGTCGCCACGACAACCGGTGGTGAGGACGCCATCACAGATTGACAGGTGGACGGGCGTGAATGCAACTCTCATCGGCTTTCTCTCATGCCCATTTTCCCACCGGATATGAGACCATCGATACATGGCGCCGAAGACCGCCCGAGCCCGACGGCTCGGCATCGCCCTGCGAACCCACCGGGAGGCCGCCGGCCTCACGCTGGAGACCGCGGCCGACGAGATCAACAGCACCCGCAGCACGCTGTCCCGCTACGAGAACGCCCAGACGCTGATCAGCCCGGCCACCGTGCGCGCGCTGCTCACCAGCTACGGCGTGGGACCCGACGAGATCGCCGCGGCGGTCCAACTGGCCAAGGACGCCCGCAAGCCCGGCTGGTGGGTGTCCTACTCGTACTTGCTGGACCGCCGCACCATCGACTTCATCGCGCTGGAGGCCGAGGCCACCGGCATCGCGAACTTCGAACCGTCGGTGGTGCCGGGCCTGCTACAGACCGCCGACTACATCCGGGCGGTGATGCGCGGCGGCCCGCACACGCTCAGCGACGAGCAGGTGGAACAGCGCGTGCACCTGCGGTTGGACCGCCAGCAGCGGATCACCGCGGCGGAGCCGCCGATCCTCGACGCCATCATCGACGAGGGCGCGCTGCTGCGCCCGGTCGGCGGCCGGGCGGTGATGGCCAGCCAGCTCCAGCACCTGCTCAAGATGACCGAGCTGCCGAACATCACGGTGCAGGTGATCCCGCTCTCCGCCGGCTACCACCGGGGCACCCGGGGTTCCCTGCACATCCTGGAGTTCGCCGACCCGGAGGACCCGATCATCGCGTCGGTGGAGACCGTCGCCGGGCAGATGGTCCTGGACCGGCCGGGCGACCTGCGTACCTGTACAAAGATCATGGAGCACCTGCGGACCGTGGCGCTGAGCCCGGCGGCCAGTCGGGACCAGCTCCTCCGTCTGCTCAACGAGAGGTGACCGAATGAACGGCACGACCCCCAGCCACCCGACGCCGCGGTGGCGCAAGAGCAGCCACAGCGGCGACGAGGGCGCCTGCGTGGAGATGGCGCCGCTGCCGGAGACCGTCGCGGTCCGCGACTCCAAGGACCCGACCGGCCCGGTGCTCGTGTTCCCGCCCGCCGCCTGGGCCGCCTTCACCGCCGCGCCGCCCCGCGCCTGACGACACCGCGCCGCGCCGGGCGCTGTTAAGCGGGGCCCCCGCCTCTACCGAAGACGTTAAGCGGGGGCCCCGCCTTTCACCCGATCGAGGGCGGCGATCGCGACGCCCCGCGCGCCGGCCATGTCACGGTCGGGCACCAGCGCGAACGTCGCCACCGCGCGTTGCTCCTCGCGGAGCACCGTGTGCTCCGCGACGGTGGCGAGGAACCAGTCCCGGAACTCCGGCGCGGCCTCCACCACGCCGCCACCGACGAAGTACGCGTGCGGGTCGGTGAAGTTCGCCGCGATGGTGAACAACCGCCCCAGCGCCCGGGCCTGCTGGCCGAACACCTGACGGGCCAACGGGTCGCCCCGCTCGCCGAGGTCGCGGAGCAGCTTCGCCGCCCGGCCGGGCTCCTCCGCCGCCAGCGGATGCTCCGGCTGCCGGGCCAGCCAGTACGGCAGCAGGTTGCGCCGGATGGCGGTGAGCGAGGCGACGCTCTCCGCGTCCCCGGCGAAGCCGCAGGCACAGACCGGCACCGGCTGGCCCGGTTCGAGCAGCCCGTCCAGCGGGATGTGCACGTGCCCGAACTCGCCCGCCATGCCGGCCGCGCCGCCGACCACCCGGCCGGCCTCGACCACACCCCCGCCGAGGCCGGTGCCGACGATGGCGGACACCGACGAGCGGGCCGCCGCGTCCGCGCCGAAGTGCACGTGGTGGGCGTAGAGCGCGGCGGCGTTGCCGTCGTTGGCGTACACCACCGGCAGGCCGAGCCGCCGCTCCAGCGCGCTGCGCACGTCGTAGCCGCGCCAGGCGGGCTGCGCGAAGTTGGTCGACCCGCGCGAGGAGATCACCCCGGTGGCGCTGGCCGGGCCGGGCGTGTCCAGCCCGACCGCGCGGACCAGCTCGCGGGGCACCCCGGTGTCCGCGAGCACCCCGTCGAACGCCCGCGCGAGCGCCTCGACCGCCGCCTCCGGGCCGTCGCCCACCTCACTCGGGATCTCGCGCAGCCCGTCCACCAGGAACCGGCCGTCGACGGTCAGCACGGTGGCGTTGTTGCTCGTGCCGCCGTTGTCCAGCCCCACCACCACCGGCATTCCTGTGCCGCCCACCGCCACCGCCTCGCCGTCGAGTCTGAGCCGAGGTTAGTTCCCGACCGGCCCACCCGCCACGGCGACGTCAGCCGGGGCGGCGGGCGGTCACGGCGGTGGCCTCCCACTCCTCGTCGCGCACCACCGTCGGGTCCAGCCCGGCGGCGGTGAACACGGCGCAGAGCGCGGGTGCCTGCTCCTCGCTCACCTCGACCGCGAGGTGCCCGCCCGGGGCCAGCCACTCGGCCGCGCCGGCGGCCACCCGGCGCAGCACCGCCAGCCCGTCCGCGCCCCCGTCCAGCGCCACCGGCGCCTCGTGCAGCCGCGCCTCGGCCGGCATCATCGCCACCGCGTCGCTCGGCACGTACGGGGCGTTCGCCACCACCAGGTCCAGCCGGCCGCGCCAGCGCGCCGGCACCGGCGCGAACAGGTCACCCTGGTAGACCGGCACGCCCAGCGGGTCGAGGTTGCGCCGGGCGCAGGCCACCGCCACCGGGTCGACGTCGGCGGCGCCCAACCAGCGTGGGGCCAGCCGGTCGTGCAGCACCACGGCGGCGGCACCGGAGCCGCAGCACAGGTCCAGCACCGCCGGTGCCGGCCCGGTCACCGCCACGGCGGCGTCGACGAGCAGCGCGGTACGCCCCCGGGGCACGAACACGCCGGGCTGGACGACGATCCGCCGCCCGCAGAACTCGGCCCAGCCGAGCAGGTGCTCCAGCGGCAGGCCGGCGACGCGACGGTCGACCAGGCGGGTCAGCGTGTCGGCCGAGTCGGCGGCGGCGATCAGGAGATCCGCCTCGTCCTCGGCGAAGACACAACCGGCGGCACGCAGCCGGCGGACGAGGGCGGGACGGTCGGGAGTGAACACGGTGGATGCCATGGCAAGCCTCTCGGGGAACGCTCGTCGGCGCCCCCGGCGCCGCCTCAGACCCGGGGCGACACGGACTCGGAGGGAGCGCCGGTCCTCTGCTGGTGGATCGGACTCACCTCCTCGCGTCGGGGCCGCACGGGCCGTGGCTGCCCGTCACGATAGCCCAGCGGTCGGCCCGCCGTCAGCCCGGCACGTCAGCGCGCGGCGGCGTCCAACGCCGCGGCCACGTCGGCGACCAGGTCGGCGGCGTCCTCGATGCCGCAGGAGAGCCGGACGAAGCCGGGCGCGGTGTCGTCGCCCCACTGGGCCCGCCGGTCGGCGGTGGTGTGCAGCCCACCGAACGAGGTGGCGGCCGCCACCAGGCGGGACGCGTCGAGGAACCGGGCCACCCGGTCGGCGTCGCCCAGGTCGAACGAGAGCACGCCGGGGACGCGCCGCATCTGCGTCGACGCCACCCGGTACGCCGGGTCCGCCGGCCGCCCCGGCCAGCGCAGGCCGGTCACGTCCGGCCGGCCGGCGAGCAGGTCGGCAAGCGCCCCGGCGTTGGCGGTCTGCCTCGCCAGCCGCAGGTCGACGGTGGCCAGCGAGCGGTGGGCCAGCCAGCAGTCGAACGCGCCGGGCACCCCGCCGGTGGTGGTCCGCCACCCGGTCACCGCGTCGCGCAGCGCGGCGTCGCGCGTCGCCACGTAGCCGAGCAGCAGGTCGGAGTGGCCGGTGAGCGCCTTGGTGCCGGAGGCCACCACCACGTCCGCGCCGAGGTCCAGCGGGCGCTGCCCGAGCGGCGTCGCGGTGGTGTTGTCCACCGCCAGCAGCGCGCCCGCGGCGTGCGCCGCCCCGGCCAGCGCCGGCACGTCGGCCACGTCGAGGCCGGGATTCGCCGGCGTCTCCAGCAGCACCAGCCGGACGTCGTCGAACGACGGGTACGGCCCGGCGGTCGGCACGAGGACGACGTGCACCCCGATCCGCTCCAGCGTGTCGGTGGCGAACGCGCGCACCGGGAAGTAGCCGTCGGCGGGGAGCAGCACCGTGTCACCGGGACGCAGCACGGCCAGCAGCAGCCCGGTGATGGCCGCCTGGCCGCTGGCGAAGGCCCGGCACTCCCCGCCCTCCAGCTCGCCGATCGCCGACTCCAGCAGCCGGCGGGTGGGATTGTCCGGCCGCCCGTACCCGTCGGGCGCCGCCGCCGGCCCGCGCCACGGGTCGAGGTGGTACGGCGCGGCGAACACCGGGCCGGGCAGGAACGGCTGGCCCGGCACCGCCTCCGGCAGGCCGGCGTGGACGCTGCGGGTGCCGTCCCCCCAGCCCGCGCTCACTCGTACGACTCCGGCTTGGCGGTGCGGCTCATCAGCGCGTCCACGGCCAGGCGGGGGTCCATCCCCTCGTGGCAGATCCGCTCGATCTGCTCGGTGATCGGCATCTCCACCCCGTGCGCCCGGGCCAGGTCCCGGATGGCCAGGCAGCTCTTCACGCCCTCGGCGGTCTGCCGGGTGGCCGCCTGGGCCTGTTCCAGCGTCTCGCCCCGGCCCAGGTGTTCGCCGAACGTGCGGTTGCGGGCCAGCGGCGACGAGCAGGAGGCGACCAGGTCGCCCATGCCGGCCAGCCCGGCGAAGGTGATCGGGTCGGCGCCGAGCGCCACGCCCAGCCGGGCGGTCTCGGCCAGGCCACGGGTCATCAGCATGGCGCGGGTGTTGTCGCCGAAGCCCATCGCGGTGGCGATGCCGTAGGAGAGCGCGATCACGTTCTTCACCGCGCCGCCCAGCTCGCAGCCGATCACGTCGTCGTTGGTGTAGGGGCGGAAGTAGGGCGTCCGGATCGACGCCTGCACCAGCGCGGTACGCCGGCTGTCGGTGCCGGCGACCACGGTGGCGGCGGGCTGCTCGGCGGCGATCTCCGGGGCCAGGTTGGGCCCGGAGACCACGACCACCCGGTCCGCCGGCACCCCGGCCGTCTCCATGATCACCTGGCTCATCCGCTTGGTGGTGCCCAGCTCGATGCCCTTCATCAGGGACACCAGCGTGGCGTCGGGGGCCAGGTACGGCGTCCACTCGGCGAGGTTGCCGCGCAGCGTCTGCGAGGGCACCGAGAGCACCACCACCTCGGCCCCCTGGATCGCCTCGGCGGCGTCGCCGGTGGCGGTGACCCGCTCGGGCAGGCGCACGTCCGGCAGGTACTCCGGGTTACGCCGCCCGTCACGGATCGCCTCGGCCACCGCGGCGCGGCGGGCCAGCACCGTCACGTCCCGCCCGGCGTCGGCGAGGATCTTGGCGAACGCGGTCCCCCAGGAACCGGCGCCCAGCACCGCGACGTGCCCGCTCATTCGGAGACCTCCGGGGTGCCGGTGCGGGCCGGGCGCTGCCACAGCGGCGGCGGTGTGCCGCCCCGGATCTCGGCGACCAGGTCCCGGATCCGCAGCATGATGGTGTCCGTCATCTCCTCCAGGATCGGCCGGGTCGGCGTGGCGCCCGCCCACCGGCCCAGGTCGACCGGCGGCCCGGCGACCACCGTCACCGGCGTACGCGGACGCAGCCCGAACCGGGCCGTGCGCGGGTCGAACATCCGTTCCGGGCCGATCATGGCCACCGGGATCACCGGGGCGCCGGTGGCCAGCGCCAGCCGGGCCGCGCCGGTCTTGCCCCTCATCGGCCACAGCTCCGGCTCCCGGGTGGTGGTGCCCTCCGGGTAGATCACCACGGCGCCTCCGTCGTCCAGCGCGGCGATCAGCTTGTCCAGCGACTTGACCGCCTCGACGCTGCCCCGCTCGACCGGGATCTGCTTGCACCGGTGCAGGATCCAGCCGATCACCGGCACCCGGAACACGCTCGCCTTGCCGAGGAACTGCGGCCAGCGCCCGGCGTCGTAGATGAAGTGCGCGGAGACCAGCGGGTCGGCGTGCGAGATGTGGTTGGGCACGATGATGATGCCGCCGTCGCCCCCCAGGTGCTCCATGCCCCGCCAGGTGCGCCGGGTCCAGACGGTCAACACCGGCTTCACCAGCACCACGGCGAACCGTTGCCAGAATCCCAGCCTCCGCGGTGCCACAGTGCCTCCTCGTTCCGCCCCACGCGCCCCGGGGAAGAATCATGCCTGCTCGCCACCGGTCCGGCCAGTGAGGGTACCGCCGGCCGCGCTGGCAGGATGGTCGGTGTGCCTGAGCCCAGCTGGACCGTGGTCACGCCGGTGAAGCACCTCGGGGTGGCGAAGAGCCGCCTGCGCGGCGCGCTGCCCGGCGTACCCCATGAGGAGCTGGCGCTGGCCCTGGCGGCCGACACGGTGCGCGCGGCGCTGGCCTGCCCGGCGGTCGGGCTGGTGCTGGTGGTCACCGACGACCCGCGGGTGACCGCCACCGTGACCGCGGCGGGCGCCCGGGTCGCGGGCGATCCCGCCGGCGGGCTCAACGCCGCCTTCCGGCACGGCGCCGCGGTGGCCGGGCCGCGCGTCCCGGTGGCCGCCCTCACCGCGGACCTGCCGGCGCTGCGCCCGGCCGAGCTGGCCGCGGCGCTGCGCGCGGCCGAGGGAGTACGCGGATTCGTCGCCGACGCCCCGGGCAGCGGCACGGTGCTGCTGGCCACACCGCCCGGGGTGCCGCTGGCGCCGGCGTTCGGGCCCGGCTCGGCCGGTGCGCACGCGGCCGGCGGCGCGCTGCCGCTGGCCGGCGACTGGCCCAGCCTGCGGCGGGACGTGGACACCGCCGCCGACCTGGCCACCGCCGCCGGGCTGGGCCTGGGGCCGCGCACCGGCGCGCTGCTGGACCGCGCCGGCGACCCGGTCCGGTACGGTGCTGGCATGCAGGGCACGGTGGCCACCTACGACGCGTCGACGCGCAGCGGCGTGCTGCTGCTCGACGACGGCACCGAGCTGGCGTTCCCGGCCCGCGCCTTCGACGCCTCCGGGCTGCGGCTGCTGCGGCTCGGGCAGCGGGTGCGCGTGGAACGGGACGCGACCGGCGAGGTCACCCGGGTGACATTGCCGACGATGGCCTGAACAACCTGGTCGAGTTCATTTTCCGTTCACCCTCGTCAGGGAATCATGGGGTGGTGAGCACCCCTCGCGAGCACTCCGACGGTCCGCCGCCCATCCTCGACCCCGGCACGCCCCGCAACGGCCGCCCGACGCGCGGGGCGGACGGGCGGTTCCGGCCGTCCCGGCCGCCCGAGGAGCGCCTCGGGGCCGACCCGGACGCGGCCGGCGCCACCGGGCTGGACGAGCCGCTCGACCCGGTCGAGGGGCCCGGACCGATCGCCGGGACCGGCGCGCGGGACGAGCCGCCGGCCGCGGAGCCGCTGCCGGAGGACCGCTTCCTCAACCGGGAGCTGTCCTGGCTCGACTTCAACACCCGGGTGCTCGCGCTCGCCGAGGACCCCCGGACGCCGCTGCTGGAGCGGGCGAAGTTCCTGGCCATCTTCGCCGGGAACCTGGACGAGTTCTACATGGTGCGGGTGGCCGGGTTGAAGCGCCGGCTCTCCGCCGGCCTGCCGGTCCGCGGCGGCGACCGGCTGCCGCTGCGCACCCAGCTCGACCTGATCACCGAGAAGGCCGCCGACCTGGTCGCCCGGCACGCCGCCTGCTTCGTCGACGACGTGCTCCCCCGGCTCGCCGAGGAGGACGTCCGCATCCTGCGCTGGAGCGAGCTGGACGACGCCGAGCGGGAGCGGCTGCGCACCTGGTTCCGGGAGCACATCTTCCCGGTGCTCACCCCGCTGGCGGTCGACCCGGCGCACCCGTTCCCCTACATCTCCGGCCGGTCGCTGAACCTGGCCGTCTCGGTGCGCGACCCGGACGGCGGCTCCGAGCTGTTCGCCCGGGTCAAGGTGCCGAACAACGTGCCCCGGTTCGTCCGGGTCGCCCGGGACCGGCCCGGCGTCCGCTTCCTGCCGGTGGAGGACCTCATCGCGGTCCACCTGGGCCAGCTCTTCTCCGGCATGCAGGTGGTCGAGTGCCACCTGTTCCGGGTCACCCGCAACGCCGAGGTGGAGGTCGACGAGGACCGCGACGAGGACCTGCTCCAGGCGCTCGAACGGGAACTGGCCCGGCGCCGGTTCGGCCCGCCGGTGCGGCTGGAGGTGGCCGCCTCCATCTCCGACCACATGCTGGAGCTGCTCGTCCGCGAGCTGGACATGGACGACCACGACGTGCTGCGGGTCCGCGGCCTGGTCGACCTCTCCGCGCTCTGGCAGGTGTACGGCGAGGCCGACCGCCCCGACCTCAAGGACCGGCCGTTCGTGCCGGCCACCCATCCCCGGCTGACCGAGGGCGAGGTGCCGCGCAGCGTCTTCGCCACCCTGCGCGACGGGGACGTGCTGGTGCACCACCCGTACCACTCGTTCGCGACAAGCGTGCAGCGCTTCGTCGAGCAGGCCGCGGCCGACCCGAACGTGCTCGCCATCAAGCAGACGCTGTACCGCACCAGCGGCGACTCCCCGATCGTCGACGCGCTCGTCGACGCCGCCGCCGCCGGCAAGCAGGTGGTGGTGCTGGTCGAGGTGAAGGCGCGCTTCGACGAGGTGGCCAACATCGGCTGGGCGCGCACGCTGGAGCGGGCCGGCTGCCACGTGGTCTACGGCCTGGTGGGCCTGAAGACGCACTGCAAGACCGCCCTGGTGGTGCGGCAGGAGGGCAACCAGATCCGGCGCTACTGCCACATCGGCACCGGCAACTACCACCCGAAGACCGCCCGGCTCTACGAGGACTTCGGCATGCTCACCGCCGACCCGGAGATCGGCGCCGACCTGACCGACCTGTTCAACGTGCTCACCGGCTACAGCCGGCAGACGGCCTTCCGGCGGTTGCTGGTCGCGCCGCAGGGCATCCGCAGCGGCCTGATCGAACGGATCGAGCGGGAGATCGAGCACGTCCGGCTGGGCATGCCGGGCCTGGTGCAGTTCAAGGTGAACGCGCTCGTCGACGAGGAGATCACCGACGCGCTCTACCGGGCGTCCCGGGCCGGCGTGCACGTGGACCTGCTGATCCGGGGCATGTGCACGCTGCGGCCGGGCGTGCCGGGGCTGTCGGAGAACATCCGGGTCCGGTCGATCCTCGGCCGGTTCCTGGAGCACTCCCGCATCTTCCGGTTCGGCAACAACGGCGACGCCGAGTTCTGGATGGGCTCGGCCGACCTGATGCACCGCAACCTGGACCGCCGGGTCGAGGCGCTGGTGCAGGTGAGCGACCCGGTGGCCCGCGCCGAGCTGGACCACGTGCTGGCCGCCGCGTTCGATCCCGAGGTGGACGCGTTCGAGCTGGCCGCGGACGGCACCTGGCACCGGCGTACCGGCGACGGCGACGGCGACACCCCGTCGACCCATCTCCAGGACCTGTTGCTGCGTCGGGTCGGCGGCCGGGCGGACTGAGCGGCGCGCGACACGCGGCGGGCGGGCATACGGTGATCGGATGAGCGACGACGAGCCGGTGCGGATCCGGGCGGCGGGCGGGGTCGTCTGGCGCCCCGGCCCCGGCGGTGTCGAGATCTGCCTGGTGCACCGCCCCCGCTACGGCGACTGGTCGCTGCCGAAGGGCAAGCTGGACGCCGGCGAGCACCCGCTGGCGGCCGCCGTCCGGGAGGTGGCCGAGGAGACCGACGTGCGGGCGGTGCCGCAGGTGCGCCTGCCCACGGTCCGCTACCGCAGCGAGGGTCGCGCCAAGGCGGTCGACTGGTGGTCGATGCGGGCGGTCGGCAGCGGCGGTTTCCAGCCCGGCACCGAGGTGGACGACGTGGCCTGGTTCCCGGTCGACGCGGCGGCCCGCCGGGTCAGCTACCCGCACGACGCGGAGGTGATCGCCGCGTTCGCGGCGCTGCCGCCGGTCACCGCGACCGTGCTGCTGGTCCGGCACGCGCACGCCGGCAAGCGGGGCACCTGGTCCGGTCCGGACACCTCCCGGCCGCTGGACGCCGAGGGGCGGGCCCAGGCGCGGGCGCTGGTGCCGCTGGTGGCCCTGGTCCGCCCGGCCCGCCTGCTCTCCGCCTCGGCCCGCCGGTGCGTGCAGACGCTGGACCCGGCGGCGGCCCGGCTGGACCTGCCGATCGAGGTCTGCGGCGACCTGGACGAGCCGGGGCCGGGCCAGCAGCCCGAGGAGTGCGCGTTGGCCGCCGCCGCGCGGTTGGCCGCGCTGGCCGCCGCCGGGGAGCCGGTCGCGGTGTGCAGCCAGGGCAAGGTGATCCCGGGCGCGCTGGAACGGCTCACCGGCCGCGCCGACGACTTCGCCACCGCCAAGGGCGGCGGCTGGCTGCTCCCCTTCGCCGGCGACCGTCTCCTCCTCCCCGACCGCTTGTAAGGCCGGGCCCCCTGTTAACGCCTCCGGTATAGAAGGGGCCCCTTCTCACCAAGCGGGCGGCAAACGGCGGGCGGCGGGCGGCGGCGGCTTAGGGCAGCGCGAGGGTGACGCGCACCGGGAGGTGGTCGCTGGCCTCGGTGCGCGGGGCGCGCGCCTCGACGGCGGTCACGCCCGGCGAGACGAAGACGTGGTCGATCTGGGTCCGCGGGTCGTCGGCCGGGCTGGTCCGCAGCGGTCGGGCCACGGCCAGCGCGTCCACCAGACCGACGCCGGTGAACTCGGCGAACGCCGGGTCGGCCGGCTCGGTGTTCAGATCACCGCCGAGCACCAGCGGCCGGCCGGCCGCGTACCCGCGGGCGAACCTGGCCGCCTCGCGGGCCTGCTCCACCGGGTCCCGGCCGGGCGGCGGTTGCAGGTGGGTGGCGACCACGGCCAGCTCCCGCCCGCCGAGGTCGAGCGTGACGCCGAGGACCTGCGCGCCGGTCGGCGCGCCGTGCGCGGGCAGCGGCCGGGTCCGACCGGAGCGCGCCGGAAACCGGCTGAGCACCGCGTCGCCCCAGACCGGGTCCGCGGCGGGCGCGAAGACGTACGGCATCCGCAGCCGCGCCGCCAGCAACGCCACCGTGTCGTGGCCGCCGTTGAGCCACCACCCGCGGTCCACCTCGCTGAGCAGCACCACGTCCGCCCCGCGCAACGCCCGGGCCACCGCGTCGAGGTCCAGCCGGCCGTCCAGGCCGAACCCCATCCGGATGTTGTACGCGGCCACCCGGACCGTGGCCGGCGCGACGCCGGGCCGCGGGGCGGACAGCGGCGTGTGGTGGAACACGGGCACGAGCCCGGTCGCCAGCACCAGCGCGGCCACACTCCACCGCCGGGCCCGCCCGGACAGCTCCGTCGGTGACCAGGACGGCCCGGCAACGGCCACCAGGCCGACCAGGAGCGCCGTGGCGACCGGCACCCACCCGTTGGGGTACCCCAGGTCGTAGGCGGCGTAGTAGGCGACCGTGGCCGCCGCGAAGACCACCATCCCGCCGACCGCAGCCCGACCGCGCCGCGTCGCGGCCCGTTCGGGCGGGACGTCGCCGCCGGGCGCGGCCGTGTCGGTGGCGGCCAGGCAGCCGCCGAGGCCGGCGGCGGTGAGCAGGTACGCCGGCCCGAGCCGCCCGGCGGCGAACAGCACCGCCCCGGCGAACAGCGCGACCGGCCAGAGCACCCGGGCCGGCCGGGCCAACCGGGCCGGGGGCCGGTACAGCGCGGTCACCAGGAACAGCGCGACCGCCGACGCGCCCCACGGCACGACGCCGACCGGGGCGCGGGACAGACCGGGGAAGCCGGCCGGGCCGACACCCGAGGCTGCCGCCCACACCGCCGGGGCGAGCGCGATCTGGTTGGCCAGCAACAGTGCCGGGCCGCAGAGCAGCCACGCCCGGCGGCCGGCCGCCGACGGCTCCCCCGGCGCCGCGCCGGGCGGTGGCGCGGGCACGGTCGCGGCCAGGAACGCCGCCACCAGCGCCACGCTCAGCGTCCAGCCGAGCGCGCCGCCGCGCCAGACCAGATCCTCGGTGCCGAGCAACGCGTGCCCGGCGGCGGCGCCGGCCAGGCCGAGCGCCAGCCCGGGCACCGGCCGGTCGACGCGGGCGGCGGTGGCGGCGAGCCAGGTCAGTCCGGCGAGCAGGCCGGCGCACGCGAGCCAGAGCTGGACGCCGCCACCGGGCGCGGCGGTGAGCGCCAGCCGGGCGGCGGCGAGCACGCCGGCCGCGGCGAGGCCGACCGGGCGGGTGCCGAGCCGACGGACCACGGTGGGCGCGGCCAGCGCGAGCAGGAACCAGCCGAGCGCGAACGCGCCGAGCAGTTCGGCGGGTGTCTCGGCGGCGCGGCCGAAGAGCGTGATGACCGACGGCAGCCAGACCCGCAGGACGTCCAGGAAGACCGCGACGCCCAGGGCGAGCGCGACGGTGGAGAGGTGACGGTGCCGCACGGGCGCCTCTTCTCGTGACCGAGGGGGTTTCGGCACGGCGATTCTGCGGGCCGGTACGGCGGGCGGTCAACGCGTACCGACGAAACGAGGGCGCCCACCGCGAACGGTGGGCGCCCTCGATCGGGCCGTCCGGTCAGCGCCGACTGGCGGCCTTCTTGGCCGGTGCCTTCTTCGCGGGTGCCTTCTTCGCCGCCGTGGTCTTCTTGGCCGTGGCGGACTTCGCCGCGGTCGTCTTCTTGGCGGCGGGCGCCTTCTTCGCCGTGGCGGACTTCGCCGCGGTCGTCTTCTTCGCCGCCGTGGCCGTCTTGGTCGCGGTGGCCTTCTTCGCCGGCGCGGCCTTCTTGGTCGCGGCGGTGGTGGTGGCCTTGGTGGCCTTCGCCGCCGTGGTCTTCTTGGCGGCCCCGGTGGTCTTCGCCGCCGTGGTCTTCTTCGCCGCCGCCGTGGTCTTGGTGGCGGCGGTGGTCTTCTTCGCGGCGGTGGTGTCCTTCGGAACCTTGCCGCTGGCGACCATCTCCTTGAAGCCCGCACCCGCCCGGAAGGTCGGGACGGAGGTCTTCTTGACCTTCACCGCCTCGCCGGTCCGCGGGTTGCGCGCTGTTCGGGCCCCACGGACGCGCTTCTCGAACGCTCCGAAACCGGTGATCGCCACTTTCTCGCCCTTGGTGACCGCCGCCTGGACCTCAGCGAGAACCGCGTCGAGCGCAGCCGTCGCCGTCTTCCGGTCCCCCAGGCGAACGGCGAGCGCCTCGATGAGCTCGGCCTTGTTCACGACTTCCTCCCGATTGTGCAACTGACTCGACGCGAGCCATTCTGCGCGCACCGTATGCCCTGTGCTGCCTGGACACAAACATTCGGTGGAAAAAAGCCCTTGTGTCGCAACGGATTCGCCCCCACCGGCCGGGCCGGTGGGGGCGAAAGGGGTTCGGGAGTCAGGCGATCGAGGGCAGGAACGCCGGCCGGGCGGCCTCGTACGCGCCGATCTCGGCCTCGTGGCGGAGGGTGAGTCCAATGTCGTCCAAGCCCTCCATCAGCCGCCACCGGCTGTGGTCGTCCAGCGGGAAGGCCCAGCTGGCCTGCCCGGCGTGGACCTGGCGGGCGGTGAGGTCGACGGTGACCGCGGTGGTGGGCTCGGACTCCACCAGATCCCACAGTTCCTCGACGGCCTTCAATTCCAACTCCACCGGAAGGAGACCCTCCTTGAGGGCGTTGCCCCGGAAGATGTCACCGAAGCGGGGCGAGATCACCGCCCGGAAGCCCCAGTCCCGCAGCGCCCAGACGGCGTGCTCGCGGGACGAGCCGGTGCCGAACTCGGGGCCGGCGACGAGAATCGACGCTCCCGCGTAGGCGGGGTTGTTGAGCACGAACGACGGGTCCTCCCGCCACGCGTTGAAGAGGCCGTCGGCGAAGCCCGTCCGGGTCACCCGCTTGAGGTACACGGCGGGGATGATCTGGTCGGTGTCCACGTTGGAGCGACGCAGCGGCACGGCGGTGCCGGTGTGTGCGGTGAACTTGTCCATCTCTCGGCTGCCCTTCTACAGGTCGGCGGGGGCGGCCAGCCGGCCGACCACGGCGGTGGCGGCGGCGACCGGCGGGGACACCAGATGGGTACGTCCGCCCCGGCCCTGGCGGCCCTCGAAGTTGCGGTTGGAGGTCGAGGCGGAGCGCTCCCCCGGCTTCAGCGTGTCGGGGTTCATGCCGAGACACATGGAGCAGCCGGCGAATCGCCACTCGGCGCCGGCGTCGGTGAAGACCTGGTGCAGCCCCTCGATCTCGGCCGCCTCCCGGACCGCGGCGGAGCCGGGGACCACGAGCATGCGGACGCCGTCGGCGACCCGGCGCCCGCGCAGCACCTCGGCGGCGGCCCGCAGGTCCTCCAGCCGGCCGTTGGTGCAGGAGCCGACGAAGACCACGTCCACCGCGAGGTCGCGCAGCGGCGTGCCGGGGGTGAGGTCCATGTACTCCAACGCCCGGCGGGCGGCCACCCGCTCCGGCTCGGTGACGAACTCCTCCGGGTCCGGCACGGCCGCGCCCAGCGGCACGCCCTGACCCGGGTTGGTGCCCCAGGTGACGAACGGGGTGATCCGGCCGGCGTCCAGCGTCACCTCGGTGTCGAACGTCGCGCCGTCGTCGGTGGGCAGCGTCCGCCAGAACTCCAGCGCCGCGTCCCAGTCGGCCCCCTGGGGCGCGTGGGGCCGCCCCTTCAGGTACGCGAACGTGGTCTCGTCCGGCGCGATCATGCCCGCCTTGGCGCCCCACTCGATGGACATGTTCGCGATCGTCATCCGTCCCTCCATGGAGAGGTCCCGGATCGCCTCGCCCCGGTACTCGACGATGTGGCCGCGCCCGCCGCCGGTGCCCACCTGCGCGATCAGCGCGAGCACCAGGTCCTTCGCGGTGACGCCGGGGGCCAGTTCGCCGACGACGTTCACGGCCATCGTCCTCGGCCGGGCCTGGGGCAGCGTCTGGGTGGCCAGCACGTGCTCCACCTCGCTGGTGCCGATGCCGAACGCGAGCGCGCCGAACGCGCCGTGGGTGGCGGTGTGCGAGTCGCCGCAGACGATCGTCATGCCCGGCTGGGTGAGGCCGAGTTGCGGGCCGATGACGTGCACGATGCCCTGGTTCTCGTCGCCGAGCGGGTGCAGCCGCACACCGAACTCGGCGCAGTTGCGGCGCAGCGTCTCGATCTGGGTGCGGGAGGTGGGATCCGCGATCGTGAGCAGGTCGCCGCGCCGGGAGCGGAACGCCGGGTCGTCGTACCCGGTAGGGGTGTTGTGGTCCTCGGTCGCGATGGTCAGATCGGTCCGGCGGACGCCGCGACCGGCCAGGCGCAGGCCGTCGAACGCCTGCGGGCTGGTCACCTCGTGCAGCAGGTGCAGGTCGATGAAGAGCAGGTCCGGCTCGCCGGCGGCGGAGCGGACCACGTGCGCGTCCCAGACCTTCTCGGCCAGGGTCCTCGGTTGAGTGACTCCCACCATCTGGACATCCTAAATTCTGGGAGGTAAATTTCGGCTTGTGGGACACAGTATGAGCGGTGTCGGCGTTCTCGACAAGGCGGTGGTCATCCTGGCCGCCTGTGTCGACGGCGCCAGCCTGGCCGAACTCGTTGAACGCACCAAGCTGCCCCGGGCCACCGCGCACCGGCTGGCGCAGGCGCTGGAGATCCACCGGATGCTGGTCCGGGACACCCAGGGGCGATGGCGTCCCGGGCCACGCCTGGGCGAGCTGGCGAATGCGGCGCCGGACGTGCTGCTCACCGCCGCCGAGCCACTGCTCGCCGCGCTGCGCGACGCCACCGGTGAGAGCGCCCAGCTCTACCTGCGCCGCGCCGACGAGCGGATCTGCGTGGCCGCCGCCGAACGCGCCAGCGGCCTGCGGGACACCGTCCCGGTCGGTTCGGTGCTGCCGATGGTCGCCGGCTCGGCGGCGCAGATCCTGCTCGCCTGGGAGCCACCGGAGGCGGTCATGCCGCTGCTGCCCCGCTCCAAGTTCACCGGCCGCACGCTGGCCGAGGTGCGCCGGCGCGGCTGGGCGCAGAGCGTCGCCGAGCGGGAGGCGGGCGTGGCGAGCGTCTCGGCCCCGATCCGCGACCGCACCGGCCGGGTGATCGCCGCGATCAGCATCTCCGGCCCGATCGAGCGCCTCGGCCGCCGCCCCGGCGAACGCCACGCCATGGCCGTCGTCCGGGCCGGCCAACGCCTCTCCGGCCTCTGACCCCCGCCGGGCGCGAGGATCCCGGCGAAACGGCGAACGGCCCGCCTCGCGAGAGCGAGACGGGCCGTTCGGTGAGCTGTAGCCCCGACCGGATTCGAACCGGCGCTACCGCCTTGAGAGGGCGGCGTCCTGGGCCACTAGACGACGGGGCCAGGCACTTTTCCTGCTTCACCACCCTCGCGGGCGGTGCGGGAGTAGTCTAGCGGCACCGCTTCCGGCGCCGCTGCGGGGGGTCGCCCCCGCGAGCCGGCCGAACACCGGGGGCCGAACAGCAGAACAGCCCGCCCCGAGAACGGGACGGGCTGACGGTGCTGTAGCCCCGACCGGATTCGAACCGGCGCTACCGCCTTGAGAGGGCGGCGTCCTGGGCCACTAGACGACGGGGCCAGAACTTTTCGTGCACTCCGGCAGTGGCAACTGCCGGAATCCAGCGACCGGGATTCTCACGAACCCGCGGTTGCGCTGGGGTACCAGGACTCGAACCTAGACTAACTGAACCAGAATCAGTCGGGCTGCCAATTACCCCATACCCCATTGGCCCCTTGCGGCGCCGGGAGTGAACTTTACCCTCCCGCCGCCAGCAGGCCAAATCCAACCCCCCGAAACGCACCTGAGCTGCGGAAACAAGGCATCGGACGGATCAGGCGACCGGAACGACCGGGTTGCTGAGTTCCCCGATCCCCTCGATCCGCACGGTGACCGTATCCCCCTCGGTGAGCGGGCTAACCCCCGCCGGAGTGCCGGTGAGCACCACGTCGCCGGGCAGCAGCGTCATCACGTGCGAGATGTACGACACCAGACCCGGCACGTCGAACACCATGTCCTTGGTCCGGCCGAGCTGGCGCACCTCCATCTCCTCCGGATCGCGTCCCACCTCGCAGCGCACCTCCAGGTCGCGGACGTCCAGCCCGGTGGTGATCCACGGCCCGATCGGGCAGAACGAGTCGAAGCCCTTGGCCCGGGTCCACTGCCCGTCGGACCGCTGGAGGTCCCGAGCGGTGACGTCGTTGGCGCAGGTGTAGCCGAAGATGGCCCGCTCGGCGGCGGCCCGGTCGGCCCGCCGCGCGCCGGGGGCGCCGATCACCACGGCGAGTTCCGCCTCGTGCTCCACCTGCTTGGAGAAGATCGGCAACCGGATCGCGTCCCGGGGGCCGATCACCGAGGTGGACGGCTTGAGGAAGAGCAGCGGCTCCTTCGGCACCTCGCTGCCGTGCTCGGCGGCGTGCTCGGCGTAGTTGCGACCGACGCAGACCACCTTGCTCGGCAGGATCGGCGACAGCAGTCGGACGTCGGAGAGCGCCCAGCGGGCGCCGGAGAACTGGATCTGTCCGAACGGATGGCCCTCGATCTCGGCGATGGTCAGGCCCTGCGGCCCGGCCTCCGGCTCGCCCTCGACGACCCCGAACGACATTCCCTTGGCATGAGCGAAACGAGCGATACGCACCGGGCCAATCTATCCCGCACCGGCCGGCCGGCCGCCGGAGACCGGCAGGTGATCCCGGCCTCCACCGGTGCGCCAGGATACGCCGGGTCCCGCCGACCGGGAGGAAAATGCCGGCTTCGTACCCGCCCGGCGGGCCCCGGCCCATAGCTTCGGGTCCGGAGGTTCGTTGGTATGCCTGCATCGAGACGACACCACAGGACCCTGGCCGTGCTGGTGAACTGCCTCGGCGTGCTCGCCGCCGTGCCGGCGCTGCCCCCGGCGGCGCCCCGGGCGGTCGCCGCGCCCGCCCGGTCGGCCCCGCCACCGGCGCTGGCCGCCGCGCCGGTCCGCCCGGTGGCGGCGGCCACCCCGATCCCGACCGGCGTGCCGGCGGTGCCCCCCGCGGTGCCGACCACCGGCCCGGCGCCGGTGCAGCCGTCGATGCCACCGGTGAGCGTGGCCGTCGGCGCCGCCGGCACCCCGGCACCGGGGTACCGGATCGAGGTCCGCAACGCCGGCCCGGCGCCGGTCGAGACGATGGTCCGGCAGGAGCTGCCGACCGGGTCCCGGGCCACCACGGTCACCGGCGGCGGGCAACGCACCGGCCCGGTCGGGGCGACCACCGGCGAGGTGACCTGGCGGCTGCGGCTGCCGGCGCGGAGCACCACCACGCTGCACACCGCGCTCGCGGTCACCGGCCAGGACCGTTCGGTGACGGCTCCCGCCTGCGTCTACGGCACCGACGGCACCCGCCCGTACGACTGCGCCACGGCGACCTGGGTGGGCGCGGCCACCGCCCCGACCCCGACGGCGACGGCCGCCCCGGCCTGGCGCCGGCCGCCGGTGCTGCTGGCCGTGGCGACCGCGCTCCTGGTGCTCGTCGGCGGGGCGCTGTGGTGGACGGCGGGGCGCCGGCGGCGGGCTGCCCCGGCGGTGAGCGCCGCCACGGGCCCGACCGGCCCGGTGGGCGCCGCCGGACCCGGTGCCGTCCCGCCCGACCCGCCGGTCGGCCCCGGGACGGGCGGCCCGACGGACCGGGGCACGGTCTACCCGCGCCCGGCGCTGCCGACGCCCACCGTCCGGCGTCGCCGGCCGCCGGTCTGGTTGACGGTCGGCGTGGCGGCGGCGGTACTGGCCGGCGTGGTCGGCGCGGCGGCCTGGACCGCCACCCAGCGGGTCGCCGCGATGGACACCACCAAGCAGCCGACCAGCGGCGCCTGGGTGGGCAGCAGCGTGACCGGAGCGCTCGGCGTGCCGCTGCGCGAGACCGCGTTCGAGTTCACCGTCTACCGGGTGAGCTGCGGCGCGGGCGTGGTGCCGGCGGCGCCGGCCGGTGGGCGGCCCTGCCTGGCCACGGTCGGCGTGCGCAACCTCACGTCGGAGCAGCAGACCTGGCACGGGCAGTTGCAGCGCGCGTACCTGCCGAGCGGCAACTGGGTGGCCGCGGACGAGGACGCCACCCGGGTGGCGAACCTGGGCCGGGACGTGTTCGCCCAACCGGTGGCCGCCGGCCGGCGGGTGCTGCTGCCGCTGGTGTTCACCATGCGCGGGGCCGAGCCGCCGAAGCAGTTGGAGCTGCGCAGCGGCGTGTTCTCCGCCGGCGTGCGGGTGGACGTGGACTGACCGGGGGCCGGGCGGCGGTCGTACCCTGGGGGCGTGACCGCCGCCCTCGCCCCCGCCGCCGTGCTCGACGCGGCCGACTGGCGGGCCCGCCGGCGCGACCACGAGGAACGGGTCGACGCCTGGCTGACGCCGCACCTGGCCCGCCGCCGCACCGGCGTGAAGCACCCGGTGGAGGACTTCCTCTTCACCTACTACTCGCACCGGCCGGCCCAGCTACGCCGCTGGCACCCCGGCGCGGGCGTGGTGCTGCGCGACGCCGACCCGGCCGGGTTCGGCCCGGACTACACCGCCGACGCCGCCGGGCTCACGCTCGACACCGACCGGGTACGCACCCGCCGCGCCGAGTCCATCGCCTGGATCCGGACACTGCTGGCGGCGACCGCCTCCCGTCCGGCGCACCTCGGCTGCTTCGGCATGCACGAGTGGGCGATGGTCTACCGGCAGACCCAGGAGCAGGTGCGGCACAACGCCTGGCCGCTGCGGCTGAGCCCGGCGGCGACCGCGGCGGTGGTCGAGGAGCGGGGCGTGCGGTGCAGCCACTTCGACGCGTTCCGCTTCTTCACCGCGCCGGCCCGGCCGCTGAACGTGCTCCAGCCGACCCGGGAACGCCAGCACGCGCTGGAACAGCCGGGCTGTCTGCACGCCAACATGGATCTCTACAAGTGGGCGTACAAACTCTCCCCGCTGGTGGCCTCGGAACTCGTGGCCGACTGCTTCGCGCTGGCGCGGGAGATCCGGACGCTGGACATGCGGGCCAGCCCGTACGACCTGGCCGACCTGGGCCAACCGCCGGTGCGGGTGGAGACGCCGGAGGGCCGGGCCGAGTACGCCGCCGCCCAGCGCGGGTTCGCCGAGCGGGCCGCCGGCCTGCGGGCCCGGCTGCTGGCCGCGCTGGACCACGTCGTCCCGGCCTGAGACCCGCTCGTCCCACGGCTGCGGCGGCGCGCTCCCGCGCCGGACCGACGCCGACGCGCGCCGGGCGTGTCGCGCGCCGGGGACAACTCCGCCGCGAGCCGTATACCTCCTGGTCATAAATATGACCAGGAGGTATACGGCCGCCACGCGAAGTGCTTCTCCTCCCCGTCACGCCGGGTGATCGGCGAGGCGAACCACGACCGTCAGCCCAGCGTGCAGGCCGGCAGCGGCGGCGGGTTCGGGACGGCGCCGTTGGCCAGCAGGCCGAACGTGGCCTCGGCGCCCGGGGCGAGCGCGCCGTTCCAGGAAGCGCTCCGGGCGGTCACCGCGGTCCCACCCTGCGCCACCTGGGCGCTCCACGCCTGGGTGATCTGCTGGCCGCCGGTGAGCGCGAAGCGGACCACCCAGGAGGGGATCGACACGGCGCCGGTGTTGCGGACCGTCACCTCGGCCTGGAAGCCGCCCGGCCACTGACCGGCGATGCGCCAGGTGGCCGTGCAGCCGCCGACCGTGGGCGTCGGCGACGGGCTGTCGGTCGGGTGCGTCGGACCGGTCGGCGTCGGGCTCGGCGTCGGCGACGTCGGGGTCGGCGACGGCGAGGTGGTCGGGCTCGGTGGGGTGGTCGGGGTGGTCCCGCGCAACGCGGCGGTCAGCGCCGGGTACCACCGGTCGGACATCTTCTGGTCACCGGCGGCGTTGGGGTGCACCCCGTCGTACGTGTCGGTGGCGGTGTTGAAGCCGGTCCACTGGTCGACCACCACGATCGGCGAGGCGGCGGTGGTCTTCCCCGCCGCCCAGCCGTCGATGGCGGCATTGAGCGCCACGGTCCGCTGCCCGCACTCCGGGCAGCTCGCCGGGTTCATCGGGATGATCTTCGCGACCAGCACCGTGGTGGCCGGGTTGGCGGCGCGCATCTGGTCCACCAGCTTCGAGTACGCGGCCAGGATGGTGCTCGGCGCGATGTTGCTCCACACGTCGTTGGTGCCGAGGTGCATGAGCACCACGTCGGGGTGGGTGGCGGCGAGCCAGCCCGGCAGCAGGTTCTGGTTGGCGATGTTGGTCGCCAGGTAGCCACCGTGCCCCTCGTTGTCGCCGTCGTAGGGCACGCCGCAGCCCTGGGGGCCGAGCGTGCCGACGAAGTCGACGTCGGAGTAGCCGGTGGACTGGAGGCGGTTCCAGAGCACGGCCCGCCAGCAGCCGGGCGATCCGGTGATGGAGTCGCCGAGCGGCATGACCCGGACCGGGGCGGCGGCCGCGGCGGCGGCCGGTGGGGTGACGGAGACGAGGGTGAGACCGAGGGCGAGGGCGGGCAGCAGCGCGGCGACCGCGGTCAACGCGGCGCGCAGGCGGATTCGGGGCATGCGTACGGGACTCCTGTCACGTGACGATGGTCGGGTGACGGCCCTGACGCTCCCGTACGCATTGAAGCGCTTCGACGCCCGCGTTTCAACCCCGGTCAGTCGCCGTCCACCCGGCGGTCGCGCTTGCGCTGGGACTGCCGCTTCTTCTCGGCCAGCCGGCGTTCCTTCGCGCCCCGGGACGGGCGGGTCGGCCGGCGCGGCTTGGGCGGCGGGGCGACCGCCTCGCGCAGCAACGCGGTCATCCGCTCCCGGGCCGCCTCCCGGTTGGCCAACTGGGCGCGGTGCTCGCTGGCGGTGACCGTCAGCACACCGTCGACCAGTCGCCCGGCGAGCCGGCCCACGGCCCGGTCCCGCAGCGCGGGCGGCACGCTGGGCGAGCCGGCCAGGTCGAAGCTCAGCTCCACCCGGGAGTCGGTGGTGTTGACGCCCTGCCCGCCCGGCCCGGACGACCGGGAGAACCGCTCGCGCAGCTCGGCGGCGGGCACCACGAGCCGGTCGGTCACCCGGAGTCCGTCGTCCACGCCCCGAGGCTAGCGCCCCGGACGGTGGCTCGGGGTCGGGGTGCCGGTCGGGGCCGGACCGGCCCGCTCCTGGCCGCCGCCGGAGGCCGCGTACGCGGCGGCGCCGACCAGCAACAGGGCGATCACGGCCAGCTTGACGGCCACGCCGCGGATCGCGCCCCAGGCGGTGCGCCGGGCGCCCGGCACGCTGGTGCGGACCGCCTGGTAGTCCTTCCAGCCGCGCTTGGCACGGGCGTACGACGCGCCGACTCCGGCGCCGATGACCAGGCCCACCAGGAGGAGGGCCGCGATGACAGCTTGCTCCACCTCCGCCAGTATCCATACTCAGCGTAATATTTCCATGGCCCGATGGTCCCAGGCCGGATATCCGACAGTTCCGGCTTGTCCGCGCAGCTCAGCCGCCTCGGCCGATGATGGTGTCGGCGGTCTGCTGCACCTGGTCGATCGGGATGGCGAAGCCGATGCCGATCGAGCCGTTCCCGTCGATGGTGGCGATGGCGGTGTTCACGCCGACCACCTCCCCGCGCGCGTTCACCAGCGGCCCGCCGGAGTTGCCCGGGTTGATGGAGGCATCCGTCTGCACCGCGGTGTGCCGGCCGTTGCCGATCCGGACCTGGCGGTTGAGCGCGCTGACGATACCGGCGGTGACCGTGCCGGCGAGCCCGAGCGGCGAACCGACCGCGAGCACCGGCTCGCCCACCCGGGTCCCGTTCGGTTTCGCCAGCGGCAGCGGCGGCAACCCGGCCGACGCGGGCACCTTGAGCACGGCCAGGTCGCTGTCCGGCGCCCGGCCCACCACCTCGGCGGCGATCCGGCGCCCGTCCGAGGTCTCCACCGTCACCGGGCCGGCGCCGCCCCGGGCCAGGATGTGGTCGTTGGTGACGATGTGCTGCTCGTTGTCGATGGCGAAGCCGGAGCCGGACGCTCCCGAGCCGGACCTCCCGCCGACCATCACCGACACCACCCCGGGCACCGTCTTGCCGGCGGCGGTGACCAGCTCGGCCGGCACCGGCGCGGCGGAGGCCGCGGACGGGCCGGGTGCGCCCCGGTCGGCCGCCCAGGTGCCGGCCGCCGCGCCGGAGACGGTGGAGAGCGCCACCACCGCCGCCGCGCTCAGCAGCCGGCCCGACCAGCCCTGTCGCCCCGCCGGCCGGGCGGAGCCGGGTACGCCGTCGGGACCGCGTCCGTCCGGGTCCAGCTCCGGGGAGACGAACCACGGGCCGCGCGGCTCGCCGAGTCCGGTCTGCACTGCCATGCCTGGCTCCTCACGTGTCGTGCGTCGTCCGGTCCGGATGTGCGGGTCAGGGCAGCCGGGAGAACCACCGCAGCGAGCCGGCGGCGGCGCCCATGGCCAGGACCAGCCCGAACCCGATGAAGCGGGCCGAGATGTCCTGCCGTTCCGTGCGGTAGCCGACCGAGGTGCCGATGTCCTCGTAGACGTCCTTCAGCTCGCGGCTGGTCGACGCCTCGTGGAAGCCGCCGCCGGTCGCCTCGGCGACCGCCCTGAGCGTCTGCCCGTCCACCGGCACCTGGATCGCCCGGCCACCCCGGTCCACCGACCCGCCGGGCGTGCCGAACGAGATGGTGTGCACCGGCACCTTGGCGGCCACCGCCTGGTCCGCGGCCTCCATCGGGTCCATCCCGGAGGTGTTCGCACCGTCGGAGAGGATGATGATCCGGGCCGGCGGCGGGTTCTTGGCGGCGCTGGCGTCCAGGCTCTTCACCGCGCCGAGCGAGGTGCTGATCGCCTCGCCGATGGCGGTGCCCTGCACGCCGGTGATCCCCTCGGCGAGCCGCTGGATCCCCTCGTGCAGCGCCTCCCGGTCGGTGCTCGGCGGCACCAGCACCGCCGCGCTGCCGGCGAACGCGACCAGGCCGACGTTGAACTCGTCCGGCAGCCCGTCGACGAACTTCCGGCCGGCTTCCTTGGCCGCGGTCAGCCGGTCCGGGTCCACGTCACCGGCGAGCATCGAGGTGGAGACGTCCACCGCGACCATCACGGTGGCCCGTTCCCGGGGCACCCGCACCTCCGCCTCGGGCCGGGCGAATCCGACCACCAGCAACGCCAGCATGGCGAGGAAGAGTCCCGCCGGCACGTGCCGCCGCCAGGCCGGCCGGCGCGGCGCGACCCGGTCCAGCAGGCGCAGGTTGGTGAAGCGGACCGCGTACCGGCTCTGCCGGCCCTGGCGCACCAGGTAGCCGGCGACCAGCGCGGCGACCACGAGCAGCAGCCAGAGTCGGGCGGGTGACTGCCAGCTCATGCCGCACCGCCCCGGGCGGCGGCCGGCGCGGTGGCCAGCCGACGTTGCTCGTGCACGTGCCGGACCACGTCCGCGCACCAGTCCCGGTCGGTGCGTAGCGTCAGGTGGGTGGCACCGGCCCGGCGCAGGGCCCGACGCACCTGGTCGCGTTGGGCGGCGGCGGCGTGCGCGTACCGCTCGCGCAGCCCCGGGTCGCCGGTCCACACCTCGCGGTGCCGCCCGCTCTCCGGGTCGACCAGGGTGATCAGCCCGACGTCGGGCAGCTCCAGCTCGCGCGGGTCGGTCACCTCCACGGCGAGCACCTGGTGCCGGACCGCCAGACGGCGCAGCGCGGTCGCCCACGGCGGAGGCACGTCCGGGTCGTCCGGCAGGTCGTCGAGGAAGTCGGAGACCACCACCACCAACCCGCGCGAGGTGGCGACGCGCTGCACCCCGGCCAGACCGTCGGCCAGGCCCGGCGCCGGGGCGTCGGGGCCGCCGTCGGCCCGTCCGGCCGCGCGCGCGTCCGGCCGCTCACCGGTACGCGGGGCGCCGAGCAACGCGCGGAGCAGCCCGAGCAGATGGGTCCGACCGCTGCGGGCCGGGAACCGGCGCAGCCCGTCCGGGCCGAGCACCTGGGCGCCGAGCCGGTTGCCCACGCCGGCGGTGAGGAAGCCGACGCAGGCCACCGCCGCCACCGCCAGTTCGCGTTTGTCCAGTGTGGCGGTGCCGTACTCCATGCTGGGGCTGGCGTCGACGAGCAGCCAGGTGGTCAACTCCCGGTCGGCGTCGACCTCCCGCACGTGCGGGACGGTGGTGCGGGCGGTGACCGCCCAGTCCATCCGGCGTACCTCGTCCTCGCCGGGGCGGTACTCGCGACTGCCCGCCGCCTCGCTGCCGGGGCCGGGCAGCAGGCCCCGGTACCGGCCGTGCAGCAGGCCGTCGAGCCGCCGGGTCACGGTCAGCTCCAACCGGCGCAGCCGCTGGTCGGGGGCGAGGTCGGCGAGGCCGGGACCGGCCGGCGCGGGAGCGGTGCGGCGGGTCACGCCGCCGCCAGGTCCGCCGCTGCCGGCGCGGGACCGGTCACCAGCCGGGGCGGAGGCACCGCCTCGACCAGCCGGCGCACCAACTCCTCGCCGGTGACGCCGTCGGCCACCGCGTCGAAGGAGAGCACCAGCCGGTGCGCCAGCACGTCCACCGCCAGGTCCCGGATGTCCTCGGGGAGCACGTAGTCCCGGCCGTGGATCAGCGCGTGCGCGCGGGCGGCGGCGACCAGGCCGAGCGTGGCCCGAGGGCTGGCCCCGTACGCCAGCAGCGGCGCGACGTCGGGCAGGCCGAAGCGGCCCGGGTCCCGGGTGGCGAGGATGAGCCGGACCACGTACTCGGCGAGCGCGTGGTGGACGAAGACGTCGGCGGCGCGGCGTTGCAGCTCGCGCAGCCGGACCGGGTCCAGCACCGGGCGCGCGGTGGGTCGATCGGTGCTCATCCGGTAGAGGATGGCCAGCTCGTCGGCGTCGCTCGGGTAGTCGACCACGACCTTCATGAGGAACCGGTCACGTTGCGCCTCGGGCAGTTGGTAGACGCCCTCCGACTCGATCGGGTTCTGCGTGGCCAGCACCAGGAACGGGTCGGGCACCGGCCAGCTCCGCCCGGCGATGGAGACCTGCCGCTCGGCCATCGCCTCCAGCAACGCGGACTGCACCTTGGCCGGGGCGCGGTTGATCTCGTCGGCGAGCACCAGGTTCGCCATGATGGGCCCCAGTTCCACGTCGAAAGCCTCGGTGGAGGCCCGGTAGATCCGGGTGCCGACGATGTCCGACGGGACCAGGTCGGGCGTGAACTGGATCCGGGAGAACGTGCCGCCGACCACTGTGGCGAGTGTCTGCGCGGCCAGCGTCTTGGCCACTCCCGGCACGCCCTCCAGCAGGCAGTGACCGTCGGCGATGAGCGCGGTGAGCAGGCGGTCGACGAGCCGATCCTGCCCGACGATCACGCGTTTGACCTCGAAGAGGGTCTGGTCCAACTCGACGCGGCTCGCGTCCGCATCGACCGGGCTGGGCACGCTGGCCAGGGTGTCCGAGATGTCCGTCACGGTGCTTGCTTCCCGGGCCGGGCGGGCGACAAACGTCGGATTATCCGGCCCGGGCGGGCCCGGGTCGGGCCGGACGGGGAGCACCTCCCCGATCGGGCGGCAAGGGCACGAAGCGGCGGCCGGAGCCCCGGACCGGGACGGAACACGACACCGGCCCCCGCCGAGGCGGGGGCCGGTGCCCGGCGGGGCGGGTCAGTTGGTGACCACGAGGTGGAACGGGCGCGGCGAGAAGATGCCGACGGAGTTGCGGGTCTGCACGAAGACCCCGTTCGGCGTCAGCAGCCGCGGGGCGACGGAGATCTCGCCGGCCGGCGGGACGTTCGCCGAGTCGTTGGTGCCGACGGTCGCCACGTACGCCTTCTGGCTCACGTCGTAGTCGAGCAGCACCTGGAACTGCCCCGGCGACACGCCCGGCCCGGGCGGGAACCGGAACGCGGAGACCACGTTGCCGGAGTGCTGGAGCAGCACGCCGGTGGACGACACCACCGCCCAGGCGACCTGCCCGGGGGCCGGCGGGGCCAGCGTGGCCCGCATGGCGGACCGGGCGGCCTGCCGCTCGGCGGGGCTGACCTCCGGCTGCTGCCCGGCGGACCGGGCGGGCTGGCCGGCCTTCGACTCGGGCTGGGCGGCGACCGCGATCCCGCCACCGGCCACGGTGAGGGCGAGCGCGGCGAGCGCCACCACCGTCGCCTTCCGCTTGAAGAATGTAGCCATGACTGATCTCCCTCTTTTGACCGTGGTGATTAAACGGCGCGAGCAATTGCGGGACATCGGGTTCCCGCAGTGGAGAGCACGGCCGCTGAGCTGGCCTAACTACGGAGCATTGGGATGTCTCAACCAGGTGGAACCTAACACCGGAAAATGGGGCGGTCAATAGCGTTAATCGCGTGTCCGACGCGCCTCGAAAGCCTTCCGGAAATTGTGAGAAGGCAACGCTCGACCATTCACGAAATTGCTTCGCGGGACACCGGACCGACCCGTCCGCCGGTACGCTCACCGCCATGATCACCATGGACGCTCCCCCGCGCGGCGGCACCCGACGCAGCCGGTGGACGACGGCGGCGTGCTGGCTGGCGGTCGCGCCGGTGGCCGCCTGGGCGGTGCTGCGGCTGGCCGGGCTGGAACGCGGCCCGCTGGTGCTGACGACCGCCTTCACGCCGTACGTCGCCGCGGTGGCGCCGGTGGTCGCGGGGCTGGCGCTCGCGCTGCGGCGCCGCGCGCCCGCGGTGGTCGCGGCGCTCGCCACGCTGGCGCTGGTCGGCGCCGTGGCGCCGCGTGCGGTCGCCGACGACCAGCCGCCCGCCGACGGACCGACGCTGCGGCTGCTCACCGCCAACCTGCGCCTGGGCTCGGCCGACCCGGCCCGGCTGGTGGCCCTGGTACGCGCGCACCGGGTGGACGTGCTCACCGTGCAGGAACTCAGCCCGCAGCTCGCCGCCGACCTGGACCGGCTCGGCCTGGCCACGCTGCTGCCGTACCGGTCGTTGAGCCCGGAGGTGGGCTCCACCGGCTCCGGGCTGTACGCCCGCCATCCGCTGCACGACCCCGGCTACCGACGCCATCGGCGATATTTCCTCACCCAGGCGTACGCCACGCTGACGGTGCCGGGCGCGCCGCCGCTGCGGGTGGAGTCGGCGCACCCGGGGGCGCCGTACATTCTCGACGCGGTGCCGCAGTGGTGGACCGACCAGCGCGCCCAGCCGCCGGCCACCCCGAACGCCGGGCTCAGCGTGCTGGCCGGCGACTTCAACGCCACGCTCGACCACGCCACCGTGCGCCGCCTGATCGCGACCGGCTACACCGACGCCGCCGACGCGGTCGGGGCCGGGCTCGCCGGCACCTGGGGCCCGTACGACGGCGACCCGATCCCGCCGGTCACCATCGACCACGTGCTTGTCGACAGGCGCATCGCGGTCCGCGCCGTCGACGTCTGGCCGGTGCCGGGCAGCGACCACCGGGCGGTGCTGGCCGAGCTGCGCCTGCCGGCGGCGTGAGCGGGGCGCGGCCCCCCGCCTCAGGCGTTCAGCCGGGCCCCCGCCTTGTCCAGGCCGTAGGTGAGCGCGTCGACGAGCGCGTGCCAGCTCGCCTCCACCACGTTGGGGTGCACGCCGACCGTGGTCCAGTCCCGGCCCGCGCCGGCGGTCTCCACCAGCACCCGGGTCACCGCCCCGGTGCCGTGGCTGCCCTCCAGGATGCGCACCTTGTAGTCGGCCAGCTCGAACTCGCGCAGCTCCGGGTAGTGCCGGGCCAGCCCGGACCGCAGCGCCTCGTCGAGCGCGTTGACCGGGCCGTTGCCCTCGGCGGTGGCGATCACCCGCTCGCCGCGTACCCGGATCTTGACGGTCGCCTCGGAGACCACCGCGCCGTCCTCGCGGTGCTCGACAAGCACCCGGTACGACTCCAGCGCGAACGGCCGGGCCGGCGCGGCGTCCGGCAGCTCGGAGCGGACCAGCAGCTCGAACGACGCGTCGGCGGCCTCGAACGACCAGCCGCCGGCCTCCAGCTCCTTGACCCGGCCGGTGACCCGGGAGAGCGCCTCCGGATGGCCGGCCAGGTCCAGACCCAGCTCGCGGCTCTTGAGCTCGATGCTGGCCCGGCCGGCCATCTCGGTCACCAGGATCCGCATGTCGTTGCCCACCACGGCGGGGTCCACGTGGTTGTAGAGCAACGGGTCGACCTTGATCGCGCTCGCGTGCAGCCCGGCCTTGTGGGCGAAGGCGGCGGCCCCGACGTAGGCCTGGTGGGTGTCGGGGGCGATGTTGGCGATCTCGGCGATGGCGTGCGAGACCCGCACCATCTGTTCCAGGCAGCCCTCCGGTAGGACGGGCATGCCGAGCTTGAGCTGGAGGTTGGCGACGATCGCGAACAGGTCCGCGTTGCCGGGGCGCTCGCCGTACCCGTTGGCGGTGCCCTGCACGTGCCGGACGCCGGCCTCGACCGCGGCGATCGTGTTCGCCACCGCGCAGGCGGTGTCGTTCTGGGCGTGCATGCCCAGCCGCTCCGGCGCCACGCCGGTCCGCGCGACCAGGTCCTCGATCGCGGCGGTGACCTGGGAGGGCAGCATGCCGCCGTTGGTGTCGCAGAGCACGAACCGCTCGGCGCCGGCGGCCATCGCGGTCGCCACCACGGCGGCGGTGTAGCCGGGGTCGTGGCGGAAGCCGTCGAACGTGTGCTCCCCGTCGACGAACACCCGCCGCCCCTGCGCCACCAGGTACGTGACGGTGTCCCGGACCATCGCCAGGTTCTCCTCGGCGGTGGTGCGCAGCGCACGCTCGACGTGTCGCAGGTCCGCCTTGGCGACCAGCGCCACGGCCGGGGTCCCCGCGTCGAGCAGGCCGCGCACCTGCGGGTCGTCCTCGACCGCCAGGCCGGCCTTGCGGGTGGCGCCGAACGCGACCAGGACGGCGTGCCGCAGCTCCAGCTCCGTGCGGGCCCGGCGGAAGAACTCGGTGTCCTTGGGCACCGCGCCCGGCCAGCCACCCTCGATGAAGCCGACCCCGAGGTCGTCGAGCAGGCGGGCCACCGCCAGCTTGTCGACCACCGAGTAGCTGAGCCCTTCACGCTGGGCGCCGTCGCGCAGCGTCGTGTCGTACACCTGGAAGGTCATCGGAGTCCTCTTCTCGTGCCTGGGGAGAGCAACAAAAAGACCCCCCGCGAAATGCGGGAGGTCGGCGCGCTCGGCGAGGAAGCCGGCGCGCTAGCTGCTAATGATCAGGACGGAGCTGGTCACGACCGGTACTCTGCCACCTCCACCGCGTGCTGGGAGGGATAATCCACATTCCGGGACACCGCGTCGCCGGGTTGGTGCCCGGGCCGGGTGGGTAACTCCGGCGGGGACAGCGTCGCTGCGACGGCCACCGCCGTCGGGACGGGAGTGGGCAGATGGAGAGACTCGACCCGCACGCCACGCACGGCGGCACCGAGCCGGTCGTCGACGACGGCGCCGGCGCGGTCGCCGGCGGCGCCCCGGGCGGCGCGTTCGACCCGTGGCGGTACCGCGACGAGGCCGGGGTGGCCAGCGCCGACCTGACCGGTTACCACGTCGAGGCCACCGACGGCGGCATCGGGAAAATCGACCGCGCGAGCCATACGGTCGACGACAGCTACCTGGTCGTCGACACCGGTCCGTGGATCTTCGGCAAGAAGGTGATGCTCCCGGCCGGAACCGTCAACCACGTCGACCACGACGCGCGCACGGTCCACGTCGACCGGGAGAAGGACCAGATCAAGGCCGCCCCCGAGTACGACGAGGCGAGTCACGCCGAGCCGGCGTACCGGGACCGGCTCGGCGGCTACTACGGCGAGAACTACTCCGCGCTGCCGCCGGACGGCCCGGCCCGGATCTGAGACAGCACCGGCCACGGCCGGCGGGGGCACACCGATGCCGCCGCCGGCCGTTACCGTGTCAGGGGTGGATGCCCCGGAAACCCCCTTCCCCGCCCTGTTCAACTTCCGCGACGTCGGCGGCTACCCCGCCCGCGACGGGCGCGCCGTCCGACGCGGTCGGCTCTACCGCTCCGACTCGCTGCACCGCATCGACGAGACCGACCGGGCCGCGTTCACCGCGCTCGGCATCCGCACGGTGATCGACCTGCGCCGGCCGACCGAGGTGGCGCGCGACGGCCGGGTGCCCGACTACGACGGGCTCGCCTACCGGCACATCCATCCCGAGCACGCGGACTGGGCCGCCCAGCAGTTCGAGTCCTCCGGCGTCGACCTGGCCCGCTACCTCGCCGACCGGTACGCGGACCTGGCCCGCACCGGCACGGCGGGGCTGGCCGAGGCGGTCGGCCTGATCGCCGACAGCGCCAACGCCCCGGTGGTGGTGCACTGCGTCGCCGGCAAGGACCGCACCGGCATCGTCTGCGCGCTCACGCTGGCCGTGCTCGGCGTGGCCGACGACGACATCGTCGCGGACTACGCGCTCAGCACCGCCGCGTCCGAACGGTTCAGCGCCTGGGTGCGGGCCACCCTGCCGGACGCGGAGGAGCTGCCACCGCCGTTCCTCGGCTCCCCCGCCGAGGCGATGGAGCTGTTCCTCGCCGAGCTGCGCGCCGGCCACGGCTCGGTCGAGGGCTACCTGACGCACGCCGGCGTCACCGAGGCCCAGCTCGACGCGCTCCGCACCCACCTTCTGGAATGACGTGTCGACCAGGGAGTCGGCATCCGGCGCCGGACCGGGCGGACGCCAACTCCCTGGTCACGCCTCCGGGGTCGTCAGAGGACCCGGGTGACCCAGTTGTGGGGGTCGGCGGCACGGCCGCGCTGGATGTCGACCAGCTTCTGCCGCAACGCCATGGTGGTGCGGCCCGGCTCGCCGCCGCCGATGAGGAACTCACCGTCCGGGAATCGCACGCCGCCGATCGGGGTGATCACGGCGGCGGTGCCACAGGCGAAGACCTCGCGCAGCCGGCCGCTGGCCGCGTCCGCCTGCCAGTCGGCGAAGCTGACCGGGCTCTCCCGGACCGTGTGCCCGGCCTCGGCGGCCAGCGACAGGATCGCGTCGCGGGTGATGCCCGGCAGGATCGTGCCGCCCAGCGGCGGCGTGACCACCGTGCCGTCGTCGTAGACGAAGAAGACGTTCATACCGCCCAGCTCGTCGACGAACCGCCGCTCGACCGCGTCCAGGAAGACCACCTGGTCGCAGCCGGCCTCGATCGCCTCGGCCTGGGCCGCCAGCGACGCGGCGTAGTTGCCGCCGCACTTGGCCGCGCCGGTGCCGCCGGGCGCGGCCCGGGTGTAGTCCGGCGAGACCCAGACCGTCACCGGCTTCACCCCGCCGGCGAAGTAGGCGCCGGCCGGCGACGCGATGACGCAGTAGAGGTATTCGTTGGCCGGGCGCACGCCCAGGAAGACCTCGCTGGCGAACATGAACGGCCGCAGGTAGAGGCTGCCGTCCTCCTGCTCCGGAATCCACTCCCGGTCGATCTCGACCAGCCGGCGCAGCGACTCCACGAACGTCTCCGGCGGCAGCTCCGGCATGGCCAGCCGGCGGGCGGACGCCACGAAGCGGGCCGCGTTGGCCTCCGGGCGGAACATGGTCACCGACCCGTCACCGGTGCGGTACGCCTTCAGGCCCTCGAAGATCTCCTGCGCGTAGTGCAGCACCGCGGCGGCCGGGTCCATCGGGATCGGGGCGCGCGCCTCGATGCGGGCGTCGTACCAGCCCTTGCCGTCGGCGTAGCGGATGGTGACCATGTGGTCGGTGAACACCCGGCCGAACCCCGGGTTGGCCAGCAGGGCGGCCCGGTCGGCGGCGGATACCGGCGCGGGATTCGGACGGGTCTCGAAATCGAGCTTGTCACCACCGCTCATCGCGCTGACCTCCCTGCGGCTCCACGGCATGCGGGGTTCGCACACCGACGTCACTGGTGCCAGAAACTTACCCCGAACGGTCGTTCAGCGGATAGCTCCGACCCCGCACATCGACGATGCCAATCGGGGGGAGCTGGCCCGGAAACGGGTCTGGCGGCCCGGAACCGGGCCGCCAGCAGGGATCGGCCCGGTCAGGCTACCGCGTGGGCGGCGAGCCGGTCGCCGACCTCGTCGGTGCGCAGCGGCGTGCCGGGGGTACGCCCGGACAGCTCGGCGGCGACCGCGGCGGTGACCCGCGCGGCGGCGTCGGCGTGGCCGAGCTGGTCGAGCAGCAGCGCGGCGGAGAGCACGGCGGCCACCGGGTCGGCGACGCCCTTGCCGGCGATGTCCGGCGCGGAGCCGTGCACCGGCTCGAACATCGACGGGTAACGTCCCTCCGGGTTGATGCAGCCGCTGGCGGCCAACCCGATGCCGCCGGTCACCGCGGCGGCGATGTCGGTGAGGATGTCACCGAAAAGGTTGTCGGTCACCACCACGTCGTACCGGGACGGGTTGGTCACCAGGAACATCGCGGCGGCGTCGACGTGCTGGTACTCCGTGGTCACGTCGGGGTGCTCGGCGGCCACCTCGGCGAAGGCGCGGGACCACAGCGAGCCGGCGTGGGTGAGCACGTTGGTCTTGTGCACCAGCGTGACCTTGCGCCGCTCCCGGCGGCCGGCCCGGGCGAACGCGTCCCGGATCACCCGCTCGACGCCGTGCCGGGTGTTCAGGCTCTCCTCGGTGGCCACCTCGGCCGGGGTGCCCCGGTGCAGGCTGCCGCCGGCGCCCGCGTAGAGCCCCTCGGTGCCCTCGCGGACCACCACGAGGTCCACCTCGCCGGGCTTGACGGCCGCCAGCGGGCCGGTCACGCCGGGCCAGAGCCGGGACGGCCGGAGGTTGACGTACTGGTCGAAGGCGAAGCGGAGCTTGAGCAGCAGGCCGCGCTCCAGCACGCCGGGCGGCACGGTCGGGTCGCCGACGGCGCCGAGCAGGATGGCGTCGTGACCGGCCAGCTCGTCGAGGACGCTGTCCGGGAGCACCTCGCCGGTGCGGTGCCAGCGCGCGGCACCGAGGTCGTACTCGGTGGCCTCGATGCCGGGCAGCACGGCGTCGAGGACCTTGCGGGCCTGCCCGACCACCTCGGGACCGATGCCGTCACCGGCCACCACCGCGATGCGTGCCACCTGGCGCTCCTCACCTCGTCGTTCTGCGCAACGGTACGTCGCCGTCCCGCCTCCCGGTACGAGTCTTCCACCATCCGGGAAGCCCGATGCACAGGAGGCTCCCAGCCGGCATTCATGGTGCGGTCATCTCCACTGCTTAGGGTCGAGTCGACCGGGTCGACGGGAGCCCGGCACCGGCATCGCCGCGACGGTGCGGCGGCCAGCGAGGGGGCGGGTGTCATGCGGATCGACCAGCGGCGGGCGCACTGGGCGGACGAACAACCCCGGACCCGCTGGGTCGACCAGACCGGCTTCCGCCAGCCCCGCCCCGACCTGCGCCTCGGCGCCCGAAGCCACCGGGTGGAGCGCGACGGCACCACCCCCTACGACCGGATCAACGTCCGGCACACCGTCAGCACCTCCACCGCGGAGTACACGCTGCTGCTCAACGCGCCGGACTGGTTCGGTCACCGGGGCGTCGGCGAGGCGCTCCGCGACGCCGTCGCCGAACTGCGCGCCGTCGACCTCACCTTCGGCCCGAACCAGCCGGACAGTCTGGTGTCGCGGCTGCGGCGCGACGAGATCAGCCCCGATTCGTACCCTCCGCTGGCCGACCTGGTGGACCGCTGCGCCGCCATGCGGGCGGCGACCGACGGGTGGTTCGACGCCTGGGCGGTGCCGGGCGGCTTCGACCCGGGCGGCCTGCTCGGCGGCTGGGCGGTGGAGCGGGCCGCGGCGCGGTTGCGCGCCGCCGGCATCCACGACTACGCCGTGCTCAGCGGCGCCGACCTGACGGTACGCGGCCACGCCGCGCACGGCGGCCCGTGGCGGGTCGCGGTGCACCACCCGACCGAGGCCCGCCGGGCGCCGCTGGTGCTGGAGATGACCGCCGGCGCGGTCGGCACCTCCGGGGTCACCGGGCGGCGGGGGCACGTCGTCGACCCGCACACCGGGGAGCCGACCGAACGACTGGTCGCCGCCACCGTGGTCGGTCCGGACCTGGCGATCGCCGACGCCTACGCCACCGCCCTGTACGCCGCCGGCCCGGCCGGCCTGGCCTGGTTCCGCGACGGCTCGGACTACCGCGCGCTCTTCGCGCACCAGCGTCGCTGACGCGCGGTCGCGCCCCGCTCGCATCCGGGGTGTGGAACCGCGATCGGCCCCCGCGGTCTCGGCAATGACCGTGGGGGCCGGTCAGCGACGAATGCGCGTGGCTCGCGCAATCGAGGGGTGCGGGCCGACAAGCCGGGCACCCGACCGCGTCACCCGAAGACGGGACGGGACATCGACTCAGCCGGAAACCGCACCGGTACGCTAGCGAATCGACGCAACTCGACGCAAGAGTCTCCACAGCGGACGCCGCCGGACCGGTGTCGACAATCAGCAGGTGAACCCTCGGGGCGGGGCGGAAGTGACGCCGGCTGCCCGGGATGGCACGCTGTCCGCCGTGAGTTTCGATCTGAGCGTGTGGGCCCTGCCGAACGGGGCCACCCCGGAGCAGGTGCGAGCGGCCGTGCGGCAGTGCCGCGAGGGATGGCACGGCGAGCAGCACCCCGACCCGCGCGTGGTCGGCTTCTACCGGGCGATCACGGCGAGCTACCCCGACCGACCGGCCCGACCGGGCACGCCGTGGGAGGTCGCACCGCTGCACGCCGCCGCCGACCACGTCGAGATGAACCTGCACCCCGCCTGCCCGGACCAGGTCCTGCTGGACATCGAGCGGCTGGCCGGCGAACACGACCTGATGCTCTTCGACGCGCAGGACGGCTCGGTCTACCCGCCGCCCGCCCGCGTCCGGTCCTGACCGACGCGACCGGCGTCACGCACGACGAAGGGCCCGGCCGAAGCGGCCGGGCCCCGATCCGTCCGGTGCGGACTACTCGTCGCGCAGGTCGGCCGCGCTGGCCGCGACCGCGCCGATCGAGTCGGCCGCGGAGGTGAGCAGGTCGGCGCCGAGCGCCTGGTCGACGGTGAGCGTCATCAGCGTCTCGCCGCCGGCCTCCCGCCGGGCCACCTGCATGGCGGCGATGTTGACGCCGGCCTCGCCGAGCAGCGTGCCGACCGTGCCGACCACGCCGGGCCGGTCGACGTAACGCAGGAAGACCAGGATGCCCTCCGCGCCGATCTCCACGTCGAAGCCGTCCACCTCGGTCAGCTTGAGCACGTCCCGGGCCCCGGTGTGCACCGCCGTGCCGGAGACCCGGACGGTCCGCCCGTCCGGCAGCGCGCCGCGCACCGTCACCAGGTTCGGGTGGTCCACCGTCTCGGTCGGCGTGGCCAGCGTGACCTCGACGCCCCGCTCGGCGGCCAGATGCGGCGCGTTGACGTAGGTGACCTGCTCCTCCACCACGGAGCTGAACAGCCCCTTGGTGGCGGCGAGCTTGAGCACCGAGACGTCGTGGCTGGCGATCTCGCCGCGCACCTCGACGGTGACGCTGGCGGCCACGCCGCCGGCCAGCGCGGTGAACGCCCGGCCCAGCTTCTCGGCCAGCGGCAGCAGCGGCCGGACGTCCTCGGCGACCACGCCGCCGGCCTGCACGTTCACCGCGTCCGGCACGAACTCGCCCTGGAGCGCGAGCTTGACGCTCTTCGCCACGGCCAGACCGGCCTTGTCCTGCGCCTCGTTCGTGGAGGCGCCCAGGTGCGGGGTGGCCACCACGTTGTCGAACGCGAACAGCGGCGACGAGGTGCAGGGCTCCTTGGCGTACACGTCGACGCCGGCGCCGGCGACCCGGCCCTCCGCGATCGCGTCAGCGAGCGCCTGCTCGTCGACCAGCCCGCCCCGGGCGGCGTTGACGATCCGGACGCCCGGCTTGACCACCGCCAGTTCCTTCTCGCCGATCAGGCCCACCGTCTCCGGCGTCTTCGGCAGGTGGATCGAGATGAAGTCGCTCTCCCGCAGCAGCTCCTCCAGGCCGACCAGACGCACCCCGAGCTGCGCGGCGCGGGCCGGCTGGATGTACGGGTCGTACGCGATGAGCCGGGTGCCGAACGCGGCGATGCGCTGCGCGAACAGCACGCCGATGCGGCCGAGGCCGACCACGCCCACGGTCTTGCCCTGGATCTCCACGCCGGTGTACTTCGACCGCTTCCACTCGCCGGCCTTGAGCGCGGCGCTGGCGCTGGCGGTGTTGCGGGCCACCGCGAGCAGCAGCGCGACCGCCTGCTCGGCGGCGGAGACGATGTTGGAGGTGGGAGCGTTGACCACCATGACGCCACGCGCGGTGGCGGCCGGCACCTCGACGTTGTCCAGGCCGACGCCGGCCCGGGCGACCACCTTCAGCCGGGGCGCCGCCGCGACCGCCTCGGCGTCGATCTGGGTGGCGCTACGTACGATCACCGCGTCGGCCTCGGAGAGCGCGGAGAGCAGGGCCGGACGGTCGGTGCCGTCCACGTGGCGCACGTCGAAGTCGTGCGCGAGCACCTCGATGGCGGCGGGGGCGAGTTCTTCGGCGATCAGTACGACAGGATTCATCGGTCCTCGTAGACGCTCGGTATCGGTTGGCCTGGGGCGTCGGGGCGCCGCGCTGCGCCCTGCGCCGATCCGTGCCATGGCCGTCGGGTGCCGCGTGGAGCACCACACCAAGGATGGTAGGTGTCGGCCCGCCCTCCGGGTCCCGGACCACGGGGTGAGGGCCCTCACACGCGGTCGTCACGTGCCGGACATCGCCGGTTCACGTGCCGACGGCGACGACCCGCGGCCCGACGCCGGGGAGAGCGTCGGGTCGCGGGTCGCACGGTGGGCCCGGTCGGGCGGTGTGTCCGGTCAGGCGGTCTCGGTGATCGGCCGGTCGACCCAGCTCATCATGGCGCGCAGCTTCTGCCCGGTCTCCTCGATCGGGTGGGCCGCGCCCTCGGCCCGCCACTTGGCGAAGTTCGGCCGGCCGGCCTCGTCCTCGGCCACCCACTCGCGGGCGAACTCGCCGGACTGGATCTCGCCGAGGATCTTGCGCATCTCGTCCTTGACCCGCGAGTCGACGACCCGGGGGCCACGGGACAGGTCACCGTACTCGGCGGTGTCGGAGATGCTGTAGCGCATCCGGGCGATGCCGCCCTCGTACATCAGGTCGACGATCAGCTTCAGCTCGTGCAGGCACTCGAAGTAGGCCACCTCGGGCGCGTAGCCGGCCTCGGTGAGCACCTCGAAACCGGTCTGCACGAGCGCCGCCGCGCCGCCGCAGAGCACCGCCTGCTCGCCGAAGAGGTCGGTCTCGGTCTCCTCGGTGAAGGTGGTCCGGATCGCGCCGGCCCGGGTGCCGCCGATCGCCTTTGCGTACGCCAGCGCCAGGGCGAACGCGCTGCCGCTGGGGTCCTGCTCGACGGCGACCAGGCAGGGCACGCCCTTGCCGTCGACGTACTGGCGGCGGACCAGGTGACCGGGGCCCTTCGGGGCGACCATCGCCACGTCCACGTCGGCCGGCGGCGTGATCAGGCCGTACCGGATGTTGAAGCCGTGGCCGAAGAAGAGCGCCTTGCCGGGGGCCAGGTTCGGCGCGATGGCGTCGGCGTAGAGGCCACGCTGGGCGGTGTCCGGCGCGAGGATCATGATCACGTCGGCCTCGGCCGCCGCCTCCGCCGGGCTGAGCACCCGCAGGCCCTGCTCCTCGGCCTTGGGCCGGCTCTTCGACCCGGCGGGCAGGCCGATCACCACGTCGACGCCGGAGTCACGCAGCGACAACGCGTGCGCGTGGCCCTGGCTGCCGTACCCGATCACGGCGACCTTGCGACCCTGGATCAGGCCCAGGTCGGCGTCGTCGTCGTAGAAAACCTCAACGCTCATTGACTTCCCTTTCGTACGGCGGTGCCCGTCGGCCCGTCGAGAAACTGGTGGGTACGGATCAGGCGGCGCGCAGCGCCGGGCCGGCGGTGATGGCGCGGGAACCGCGCCCGATGGCCACCGTGCCGGACTGGACCATCTCCTTGATGCCGAACGGCTCCAGGTCGCGCAGCAGCGCGTCGAGCTTGTCCGGCGTGCCGGTGGCCTCGATGGTCAACGTGTCCGGCGCGACGTCGACCACCCGGGCCCGGAACAGGCCGACCGTCTCCAGCACCTGGGCGCGGGCGCTGCGGTCCGCGCGGACCTTGACCAGCAGCAGCTCCCGGGCCACCGAGACCTGCGCGTCCAGCTCAACGATCTTGAGTACGTTGACCAGCTTGTTGAGCTGCTTGGTCACCTGCTCCAACGGCGAGGACTCGGCGTTGACCACGATGGTGATCCGGGAGACGTCCGGGTTCTCGGTCTCGCCCACGGCGAGACTGTCGATGTTGAACCCGCGCCGGGAGAACAGCCCGGAGACCCGGGCCAGGACACCCGGCTTGTTCTCCACCAGCACGGACAGCGTGTGCAGGGTCATCAGATATCGTCCTCGTCGAACGCGGGGCGGACGCCCCGGGCGAACATGATCTCGTCGTTGCTGGTGCCGGCGGCCACCATCGGCCAGACCATCGCGTCCTTGCCGACCACGAAGTCGATGACCACCGGCGCGTCGGTGATCGCCATCGCCGCCTCGATGGTCTTGTCCACGTCGGCGGCGTTCTCGCAGCGCAGCCCGACGCAGCCGAGCGCCTCGGCGAGCTTGACGAAATCCGGGATGCGGTGCTTGTGCGTGCCCAGCTCGGTGTTGGAGTAACGCTCCCCGTAGAACAGCGTCTGCCACTGCCGGACCATGCCGAGGTTGCCGTTGTTGATCACGGCGACCTTGACCGGGATGCCCTCCAGCGCGCAGGTGGCCAGCTCCTGGTTGGTCATCTGGAAGCAGCCGTCGCCGTCCACCGCCCAGACCGTGGTCTCCGGCCGGCCCACCTTGGCGCCCATCGCGGCCGGCACCGCGTAGCCCATGGTGCCCAGCCCGCCGGAGTTCAGCCACGTGTTCGGCTTCTCGTACGAGATGAACTGGCTGGCCCACATCTGGTGCTGGCCGACGCCGGCCACGTAGATCGCGTCCGGACCGGCGATCTCGCCCAACCGCTTGATCACGTACTGCGGGGAGAGCGTGCCGTCGGCCGGCTCCTCGAAGCCGAGCGGGTACCGCTCGCGCAGGTCGTCGAGCTGGTGCCACCAGTCCGCCAGGTCGGCGGCCGGGTGCGTGGCCTGCTCGGCGGTGACCGCCGCGATCAGCTCGTCGATCACGTGCCGCGCGTCGCCCACGATCGGGACGTCGGCGTGCCGGTTCTTGCCGATCTCGGCCGGGTCGACGTCGGCGTGCACCACCGCGGCGTCCGGCGCGAACGAGTCCAGCTTGCCGGTCACCCGGTCGTCGAAGCGGGCGCCGAGTGCCACGATCAGGTCGGCCTTCTGGAGGCCGTAGACCGCGGCGACGGTGCCGTGCATGCCGGGCATGCCGAGGTGCTGCCGGTGCGAGTCGGGGAACGCGCCGAGCGCCATCAGCGTGGTGACCACCGGGATCCCGGTCAGCTCGGCCAGCCGGCGCAGCCCCTCGGTGGCGCCGGCCTTGAGCACGCCGCCGCCGACGTAGAGCACCGGCCGGCGGGCCGTGGTCATCAGCCGGGCCGCCTCGCGGATCTGCTTGCCGTGCGGGTGCAGCGTGGGCCGGTAGCCGGGCAGGTCCAGCGTCGGCGGCCAGGAGAACGTGGCCGACGCCTGGAGGACGTCCTTGGGGATGTCGACGAGCACCGGGCCGGGCCGGCCAGTGGCGGCCAGGTGGAACGCCTCGGCGAGCACCCGGGGGATCTCGTCGGCGGTCTGCACCAGGAAGTTGTGCTTGGTGATCGGCAGCGTGATGCCCTGGATGTCGGCCTCCTGGAAGGCGTCCGTGCCGATCGACGGCCGGGCCACCTGGCCGGTGATCGCCACGATCGGCACCGAGTCCATGTAGGCGTCCGCGATCGGGGTGACCAGGTTGGTCGCGCCCGGGCCGGAGGTGGCGATGCAGACGCCGACCCGGCCGGTGGCCTGCGCGTAGCCGGTGGCCGCGTGCCCGGCGCCCTGCTCGTGGCGGACCAGGATGTGCCGGACCGTGGAGTCGTAGAGCGGGTCGTACGCGGGCAGGATCGCGCCGCCCGGGATGCCGAAGACCACGTCGACGCCGAGCGCCTCCAGCGAGCGCACGAGCGAGCCGGCGCCGGAGACCTGCGCGGTGGCGGGCTGCCGGACCGGTGTGCCGGCCGGGTCCGCGCCGGCCGGGACGGCCCGGCTCGCGGCGGGGGCGGCGCCGGCGCGGGCGGCGGGGGCGTGGTCGGCGTCGCCGGTCGCGCCGGTGCCCGTGCGGGCTCGTCGGGCGGAGTGGGCGAGGGTCTCTGGCGTGGGTCTCGTCATGGCGGTTCAGGCCTTCGGCTGTGAGTGGGTGACGCGGTTGTCAGGATGGGACGGCGGGCGCCCCGGCGATGGTCCGACGGCAACAAAAAAGCCCTCGTGCAGGATGCACGGGGCCAGCGCACTCTCGGGAGGAGAGTGCGCTCAGGTAAGTACTCGCAGCGACCGGTTCGACGACATGCGGCTAAGCCTGACGCATCTCACGCGATGAGTCAACTGATCCCACATTTTGGTTCACGGACGTGGGCGTGTCGGTCGTCGACACCCCCTCCACGCCGGCCGCCACCTGCGGAGACGCCTCCACGACGGGGCGTGGGGCGGGCGGGTTGTTGCGCAGCCGGGGCAGCAACGGCGACGGCGTACGCGCCGGCGGGGACGGCGGCGCGGGCGGGATCGCGGCGGGCCGGTTGCCGGGCGCGGTGGCCGCCTCCAGCATCGCCTCCAGGTGCTCGGCCGGCACCCCCCAGCCGAAGAGCGCGCCCTGGCCGAACCGGCAGCCGGCGGCCACCACGGCGGCCAGCTCGGTCGGGTTGGTGACCCCCTCGGCGATCACCTCCAGCCCGAGCTGGTGGCCGAGGCGCATGACGATGTCGACCATCGGGGCGAACGCCGGCCCCTCCCGGCCCACCGGCCGCACCGGCTCGTGCTCGGCGACCAGACTGTGGTCGATCTTGAGGATGTCGATCGGCAGCCGCCGAAGCTGCCCCAGCGAGGAGTAGCCGGCGCCGAAGTCGTCGAGCGCGATCCGGACGCCGGTCAGCCGCAACGCGGTCAGCCGCCGGATCAGCTCGTCCAGGTCGGTGGCGACCGCGTGCTCGGTCACCTCCAGCACCAGCCGCTGCGGCGGCACGTGGTGCGCGCGCAACGCGTCGGCCACCTGGACGACGTACTGCGGGGCGTGCAGCTCGCGCGGCGAGACGTTCACCGACACCCAGACGTCGTGCCCGTCGGCCAGCCAGCGGGAGAGCTGGTAGCAGGCCTGGTGCAGCACCCACGCGCCGAGCTTGGAGATCATCCCGCACTCCTCGGCGAGCGGGATGAACTCGTCCGGCCGGACGTTGCCCAGCTCCGGGTGACGCCAGCGGAGCAGCGCCTCGGCGCCGACCGGCCGGACCGAGGGCAGCGAGGCCACCGGCTGGAAGACCAGCCGCAGCTCGTCGCGCTCGATCGCGCCGCGCAGCTCGTGCTCCAGCCTTGTGCGCCGGCTCAGCAACTGGTCGTACGTGGCGTCGTAGCGCTCGATCCGGTTCTTGCCGCGCTGCTTGGCGTAGCGCAGGGCCAGGTCGGCGTTGCGCAGCAACAGCTCGACGTCGTGGTCGCCGGGACTGCCGGCCACCCCGATGCTGACCGAGAGGAAGACCGGCCCGTCCGCCTCCTCGTACGGGCGGCCGAGCACCCCGAGCAGCCGTTCGGCGACCGGTCCGGGCTCGGCCGAACCGTGCATCAGCACCGCGAACTCGTCGCCGCCGAGGCGGGCGGCCAGATCGCCCGGCCGCAGGTTGCCGCGCAGCCGCCGACCCACCTCGGCGAGCACCGCGTCGCCGACGTCGTGCCCGCGCATGTCGTTGACGTTCTTGAAGCCGTCCAGGTCGAGCCCGAGCAGCACGCAGGGCACCCCCGTCTCGGCGCACCGGTGCAGGGCCCGCAGCAGCCCGCGCCGGTTGGCCAGGTCGGTGAGCGGATCGGTGTGCGCCAGCTCACGGAAGTGCGCCTCCCGCTCGGCCAGCCGGACGGCGTAGCCGCGCACGTCGTTGAGGGCGAGATACTGCCGGGCGACGAGCGCGAACCCCTCGACGCTGCCGGTCACGATGCCGTACCCGTCGAACCGGCCGCCCTGGGTGAGGTGGTACATCGCGGAGGCGGCCATGGCGAACATCGGCACGAACGCGTACTCGCCGTCGCGGCGGATCAGGTCGACGTCGAACCGCGTCGCGTCCGCCCGGCGCCCGGCGACGGCGGTGGCCACCAGGCCGGCCGCGGTCAGCACGGCGCCGGCCAGCAGCATGCGCGGGCCGCCCTGGCAGAGCCCGGCCGCCACGCCCAGACCCCCGGCGGTCACCGCGATCGCGCCGCCGCCGAGCAACGTCAGCCAGCCGCGCGGCGGGGCGGCGCGCAGCACCAGGATCAGCGTCAGCCCGGTGGTGAGCGCGGCGCTGACGGTGGCCAGCAGGATGGGCAGGCAGGCGACCGGGGTGGCGTCGCCGAGCAGCCGGGTCGGCGCGCTGAACGCCACCCAGCCGACGAACCACAGCGCGGTCGCCATGATCACGCCGTCGAGCAGCAGCCGGGCGGTGGCGGCCCGGGTCGCCGCCGCGCCGGGCAACCGCAGCAGCGCGGCGCCGAGGCCCACCGCGGCCACGGTGGTGGACGCCGCGACGAGCGTGGCCCAGCCGGTGCGCTGGCCCTGCCGGTGCGCCCAGTGGTCCCCGGCGAGCAGCAGGCCGCCCAGGCCGAGGAGCAGGCTGAGCAGGGCGGTCCCGCCGGCCACGGCCAGCAGCAGGTGGGCCTGCCGACGGGGGCCGGTGCGGCGCCGGGCCGACGCGGCGAGCAGCGCGACGGCGCCGGCCGCGGCGCAACCGCTCAGCGCCGCGACGGCGACCATCCCCGGGGACGACTGCACACGTTCAACTCTGCCGGATCCGTGCCCTCCGTGGGGGACCGGGTGTGCAACTGTTGGGACACAGGGTGTACGGCCGGAAGTCGCCGGGCCGGCGGTGTCAGACTGGTGGACATGCCTGAGCTGCGGTCGAGGACATCCACCCACGGTCGGACGATGGCCGGCGCCCGGGCCCTCTGGCGGGCCACCGGGATGACCGACGACGACTTCGGCAAGCCGATCGTCGCCATCGCCAACAGTTTCACCCAGTTCGTACCCGGTCATGTCCATCTCAAGGACCTCGGCGGCCTGGTCGCGGACGCGGTGGCCGAGGCCGGCGGCGTGGGTCGGGAGTTCAACACCATCGCCGTCGACGACGGCATCGCCATGGGCCACGGCGGCATGCTCTACTCGCTGCCCAGCCGCGAGCTGATCGCCGACGCGGTGGAATACATGGTCAACGCGCACTGCGCGGACGCCCTGGTCTGCATCTCCAACTGCGACAAGATCACCCCCGGGATGCTGCTCGCCGCGCTGCGGCTGAACATCCCGACCGTGTTCGTCTCCGGCGGCCCGATGGAGGCCGGCAAGACGGTGGCGATCGAGGGCGTGGTCCACTCCAAGATCGACCTGATCGACGCCATGATCGCCTCCTCGAACGAGGCGGTCACCGACGACCAGCTCGGCGAGATCGAGCGCTCGGCGTGCCCGACCTGCGGCTCCTGCTCCGGCATGTTCACCGCCAACTCGATGAACTGCCTGACCGAGGCGATCGGCCTGGCGCTGCCCGGCAACGGCTCGACGCTGGCCACCCACGCCGCGCGCCGGTCGCTCTTCGTCGAGGCCGGCCGCACCGCCGTGGAGATCGCCAAGCGCTGGTACGACGAGGACGACGCCTCGGTGCTGCCGCGGAACGTCGCCAACCGGAAGGCGTTCGAGAACGCGGTCGCGCTCGACGTGGCCATGGGCGGCTCCACCAACACGATCCTGCACCTGCTCGCCGCCGCCCGCGAAGCCGAGCTGGACTTCGACGTGGCCGACATCGACGCCGTCTCGCGGCGGGTGCCGTGCCTGGCCAAGGTCGCCCCGAACTCGCCGAACTACCACATGGAGGACGTGCACCGGGCCGGCGGCATCCCCGCCATCCTCGGCGAGCTGGACCGCGCCGGCCTGCTCCACCGCGACGTGCGCGCGGTGCACTCCCCCGGCCTCGACCGGTGGCTGGCCGACTGGGACGTGCGCGGCGGCTCGGCCACGCCCGAGGCGGTCGAGCTGTTCCACGCCGCGCCCGGCGGGGTGCGCACCACCGAGCCGTTCTCCACCACGAACCGCTGGTCGTCGCTGGACACCGACGCGGCCGGTGGCTGCATCCGCGACCTCGCGCACGCCTACAGCGCCGACGGCGGGCTGGCCATCCTGCACGGCAACCTGGCGCCGGACGGCTGCGTGGTGAAGACCGCCGGGGTGCCCGAGGAGTGCCTGACGTTCCGCGGCCCGGCCAAGGTCTTCGAGTCGCAGGACGACGCGGTGACCGCCATCCTGGCCAAGCAGATCGTCGCCGGCGACGTGGTGGTGATCCGCTACGAGGGACCGAAGGGCGGCCCCGGCATGCAGGAGATGCTCTACCCCACCTCGTTCCTGAAGGGCCGAGGGCTCGGGCGCGCCTGCGCGCTGCTCACCGACGGCCGGTTCTCCGGCGGCACCTCCGGGCTGTCCATCGGGCACGTCTCCCCGGAGGCGGCCTCCGGCGGGCTGATCGCGCTGGTGCGCGACGGCGACGAGGTCGTCATCGACATCCCGGGCCGCTCCATCGAGCTGAACGTGCCCGCCGACGAGCTGACCGCGCGCCGGGTGGCCGAGGAGAAGCGCGAGCGCCCGTACACGCCGGCCGACCGGCAGCGCCCGGTCTCGGCGGCGCTGCGCGCGTACGCCTCGATGGCGACCTCGGCCAGCGACGGCGCGTACCGCCGCGTCCCCGAGTAGGTGCAAGGAGGGGCCCCCGCTTAACGCCTCGTGCAGAGGCGGGGGCCCCGCTTGACACCTTTCACCGGTAACGTCCGGCGACGTGGAGACGACGGTGAGCTACGCGCGACTGATCCGACCGGCGATCGACCGGGTCTACATGGGCGCCCGCCTGAAGGCACGCCCCCGGATGGCGGCGTTCTACGCCGAACGCGGCCACGAACTCGGCATGGAGAACACGCTCTTCTCCGGCGTGCTGGCCCGGCCGCTGCCGGCCGAGGCGCTCGCCGACGGCCTCATCTACACCGGCGTCGACCTGAGCCGGGAGCTGGCGCAGGGCGTCTTCGTCCAAGACGACGAGGGTGCCTGGCACCTGACCGAACGAGGCCGGGAGTTGGCGTCGTTCGGTCAGCGCGCCACCGGCGAGGCCGCCGAGGAGCTGTGGGGGACGCGGCCCGAGGTGCTGCCCGGCCTGAGCATCGTGCCCCGGCTCGCGGACCTGGTCGGCCGGGTGCTGGCGCACGCGCAGGCCACCGGCGGGCCGGCGTTCCGCGCCATGTCCCCGCCGTACGAGCCGGACGGCGCGTCCCCCGCGCTGCTGCTCGCCACCCGACTGGGCTCGCTGCGGCACCACCGGGCGGACGCGCACCGGGCCGCGTGGCGGGCCGCCGGGCTGACCGCCGAGGAGATCCGCGCGCTGCCGGACGGGCCGGAGCGCGCGCCGATCGAGGCCGACACCGACCGCCGGGACGAGCCGGCGTACGCGGTGCTCACCGACGCCGAGCGGTGGGAGCTGCTGGCCGGCCTCGCCGCCCTGCCGAACTAACCGCCCAACCGGCGTACGCCGTCGTCGTCGTGGCGGTGCACGGTGTGGCCGTCGCGGGTGACGCGCAGGGTCACCGCCCGGCCGGCGTGTTGCGCGGCGAGCCGAACCAGCTCGGGCACCGGGTCGGCACCCAGCTCGCAAGCCGGTGAGCCGGGCACCGGAAGCGGCTCATCCGGGTTGGCGGGGACCAGTCCGGCCACGTCGTCGACCAGGTGGGTGAGGCAGTCGTCGAGGGCCGCCGCCAGGCTGGGCCGGGTGGGCAGGTCGTCCGGGTGCATCGGGGCGTCGCGCGGTCGCACCGCCACCGACCACCACCGGCCGTCCGGCCGGAGTGGGTGGCCGGAGTGCGGTCGCAGGTCCAGCACGCCGACGTGCAGCGCCAGGTCGAGGCCGAGCACGAGCCGGACCAGCTCGGGCAGCGGCGGCACCTCCGGGCGGGCGGCGGTGACGAGAAGCCGACCGGCACCGACCTGACGCACGTACTCCCCGACCGGGTCGGCCCCCACCCAGGGCAGGCTGACGTATCCGTCACGCAGGTCACGGGCGATCATGTGGCCGCCGTCCGCCTCCGCCAGGTCCTCCGGGCGTACGCCGAAGACGCACGCCCACGCGCCGAGCCGGTAGCGCTCGGGGAGCTGCACCACCGGCCGGCCGTCAGCCGTGCGCGCCACCGTGCGGGTGGCCTCCGGGATGCCGCTGCGCCAGGTCAGGTGCACCACCCGGTGCCGCAGGTCGGTGACGGTGACCAGCACCGCCGCGCGGTCCCGGCCGGGGATGCCGTCGAACGGGAACCGGATGCCCGGCTCTCCGGACGAGGGTCCCGGCCCACCGGATGAGGGTCCCGGGTCGCCGAGCCGGGGCGGGTCGGGCGGCTCGGCGACCCGCCGCAGCGAGGGCCGGCTGCGCGTCGTGGACCGGCCGGCGGACCCCGCGTACCGCAGGGCGGTGTACCACCAGCCGCCGTCCCGCCACACCGCCTGCGCGCCCGGCCGACTGTCGGCCAGCTCGGCGACGACACGTCGTTCGACCCGGCTGACCGGCCCGGGTGGGGCGGGAATCGCCGGTGCGCCGCAGCGTCGCGGGTCGGGATCGAGCAGCCGGGAAGGCGCGGTCAGGCCCCGCTCGGTCAGGCCGGCCAGGGCGGCGCGCGCGTCGGTGAGTCTCAGCGCGGTCGCCAGGTCGGGGCTGCCCTCGACCGGACCCTCGGGGACGGGTGAGCCGAGCACCTCGTAGCGAATCGTCCACCGCAGACACTCGTCGTATCGACGGTCCGGCGACGGATGAGGACCGTCGACTCGGCGGGCCGTCACGACAAGGTCGAGCAGGAGCAGGTCGGCCAAGTGGCAGAGCTGGGCGAGCCGGCCGTCCGGATCCACCGGGGCGGGGGCGGTCGCCCCGCCCACCCAGAGCCGCCACGGGCGGCGGGCCGCGTTGGAGAGGGCCTGCGCCGCGAGGGCGTACCGGTCGGCGGCGGGCATTTCGGGACGCCAGGCCGGCGGGAGGCGTACCCGCAGCGGGTCGGGGTCGAGCGCGACGGCGACGGTGGACGCGAGGTCGCGTACCCGGGCGGTCAGGTCGGCTACCGCGCCACCTGTCGCGTCCGGCCGGGGGTCGAGGTCGGCGGGTGTCACCCGATGGGAGGCGACCGCCCCGGTGTCGGTGTTGGCGACGGTCAGCAGGAGCTGCGCGCGGCGGCGGCCCCGCCAGCGGCAGCGCGGGCAACCGGCGCCACCGCACTGCGGGCAGGTGGTCACGTCGCTCATCGCGGCGGCCTCGGCGCGCAGGCCCCGTCGTGGTCGACCCGGCGCGCGCACCGGCGGCGGTCGGGCAGCGGGAGGTCGCAGAAGACCCGATGGCGTACGCCCTGCGCGTCCTCGAAGCTGATGGTGACCTCACCGGCGTCCACTTCGGACAGGAAGCTCACCGAGCGGGCCAGCGTGCCGGCGAAGTGGCGGGCGGCGGACAGGTCGGCGGCGGTGAACGGCAGATGCGCCACGAAACGCTCACCCATGGGATTCCCAGAATACATGCACGAGAGCGCCACTCCCATTTCCGATAACCGCTAGAACAGGGCTTGTGCGCTGGTCATCCTGTGGCGTTAACGGCATCGGCGCAACACTCTCCGGCCCCGATTCTTGACTTATTTATGTACAACGGATAGGCATTCCGAAGCGGGTATTCGGAGTGTTGCAAAATGGGACGGAGGCGTGGTCGTTGGCGGAGGACATGGGTTCGACGGTGCCGCGACGGCAGCTCGGCCGGGCGCTGCGGCAGTTGCGCACCGAGGCCGGGGTGACGCTCGACGCGGCGGCCGAGGCGCTGGAGTGCAGCCGGCAGAAGGTATGGCGGATCGAGCGCGGCCTCGGGTCAGTACGCGGGGTCGACGTGCGGGCGATGTGCCAGCTCTACGACGCGAACGCGGAGTTGACCGGCGCGCTGGCCGCGCTGGCGAGCGAGACGAAGGCGAAGGGTTGGTGGCACGCCTACGGCGACGCGATCCCGGACTGGTTCGAGCTGTACGTCAGCCTGGAACAGTCAGCCGGTCGGCTCCGGTTCTACTACGACGCGATGGTGCCTGGTCTTCTCCAGACAAGGGAATACGCGCACGCGGTGTACCAGCACCGGTCCGAGGTCAGCGACGAGGAGCGGGAACGCCTGGTCGAGGTCCGGCTGCAACGCCAAGCGTTGTTGAGCCGCCGATTGCCGCCTGCCCCACGTTGCGAAGTCGTACTCTCCGAGGCGGCACTGCTGCGGGTCGTCGGAAGCAGCGAGACGATGGTAGGTCAGTTGCGTCACCTGGCAGCCCTGAGCGAACGACCGAACGTCTCCGTTCGCGTGCTACCGCTCATGGCCGGTCTGCATCGAGGCGTCGAAGCTGGCACGTTCGTCATGTTGGCGTTCCCCGCTGGCAACCGGGCAACGCCCGAGCCGCCGGTCGTCTACAGCGAATCGTGGACCGGAGCGCTGTATCTCGACCGACCCCAGGAACTCGCCGCATATGAGAAAGTCTGGGCGAGCATCGATGAGCTTGCTCTCGACCCCAGCCTGTCGAGACGGCTGGTCGATAAGATCATCGGGGAGGTTCACCATGGCTGATCTGACCAGAGCGCAGTGGCGCAAGAGCACCCGCAGCGGCAGCAACGGCGGAGAGTGTGTCGAGGTCGCCGACAACCTGCCCGGCCTGGTCGCCGTACGCGACAGCAAGGATCCGGCGGGTCCGGTCCTCACCTTCACCCCCGCCGCTTGGACCACCTTCACCGCCCAGACCAAGCACACCCGCTGACGGCAGCCCGGGGTGCGGCGGGGCGATGACCGCCGCGCCCGGGTTCAGTAGTACTCGCGGATGTAGCCGAGGGCGCGCTCGTACACGTCGTTGTCACGGATCTTGAATTTGATGTAGAGCGTTTTGCGCAGGGACTGCTGGACCTCGCGGTCACCGTCGCGGGTGTCCTGCCAGCCGTCGAAGCGCACCGCCCGCACGACCTCGTCCACCTCCTCGACGACCTTCTCCGCGATGATCGGTGTTCCGTTGCCCTTGAGCGACTGGAACAGCTCGGTGAGCGCCGCCTTGCCCTGCTCCTCGCGGGGGATCTGCGCGGCGGCCTTCTCCGCGGCGACCGTGTCCCGGGCGAGGGCGAACAGGTCTTTGAGGAAGTCCAGGCTGGCCTGCTGCGCGTGGGCGTACTTCTCCCGTAGCGCCGAGAGCCGCTTGCCGAGTTCGATGAAGGCCGGGTTGCCCTTGTGCCTGGCGATGCGGGCGGTGATCCACTTTTCGACCTCGACCGGGTCGACGTCCGGACGCCGGCCGGACATGAGGTCCTCGATCACCTGCGCGTCGAGCACGATCGTGTCGAGGTCGGTGCGAGGCACCTCGACGGTGACGTGTTCGTTGATGAGTTCCAGCGTCTTGGCACCGAGGGTGTGCCAGACCAGTCGGCCGGCGATGTCCGAGGGCCGCACCGACTCGTACACATCGGTGAGCCACCGGTAGTCGGTGGTGTAGGGCGAGACGATCGGGTCCGGGCTGAGGGTTTCCCAGAGTTGGGCGACGATGCTGTAGGCCGCCCCGAACGCGTCGCGGGCCTCGTCGCTGCTGAGCGCGTTCTGCGCGGCGATGAGCCCTTCGTAGCCGCCCACGGTCCGGTCGACGCCGGGGAAGAAGGCCAACGCCGCCTCGACGGCTGGGCGGAGCTGGTTCTTCAGCACGTCGATGTTGCTGATGACCTGCTGGATGCTCTTCTCGTCGAAGGCGAACGCCTTGGCGACGTTGTCGAAGATGCCCAGGTAGTCGACGATCAGGCCGTGCGTCTTGCTCGGCGGGTAGACCCGGTTGGTGCGGGTGATCGCCTGGAGCAGGTTGTGCTCCTTGAGCGGCTTGTCGACGTACTGCGCGTAGAGGATGGTCGCGTCGAAGCCGACGAGCAGCTTCGCCGTCACGATGATGATCTTCAGGGGATCGGCTGGGTCGTTGAACCGAGCAGTGATGCGCTCCAACTCGTCCCGGTCCGGCGTGTATTCCTTCCACGCCTCCGGGTCACGGGCGGTGCGGCTCATCACGACCGTGGAGGCGTCGGGGCCGAGGATCTTGTCGAGTTCCGCCTTGTAGGCGACGCAGGTCTCCTTGTCGTAGACGACCACCTGCGCCTTGAAACCCTGCGGTTCGACCTTCGCCCGGAAGTGCTCGGCGATGTCCTCGGCGATCCTGCGGACCCGCCCGGGAGACTTGATCAGCGACTCCAGCGAGGCGGCCCGCCTGGACAACGTCGACTTGTCGGCCTCGGTGAGCCGGTGCTGCTCGGCCAGCTCCGCGAAGGCGGCGTCGATCGCGGCCTCGTCGAGGTGGATCTCCGACAGTCGCGGCTCGAAATGCAACGGCAGCGTCGCCCCGTCCCGGATCGAATCCTGGAACGAGTAGCGCGACAGGTAGCCGCCTTCATCCTTTGTGGATCCGAACCACATGAACGTGTTGCGGTCGCGGCGGTTGATCGGAGTGCCTGTCAGGCCGAAGAGAAACGCGTTCGGCAGGGCCTCGCGCATCTTGCGGCCGTAGTCGCCCTCCTGGGAACGGTGAGCCTCGTCGACCATGACGATGATGTTGTCGCGGGCGTCCAGCACGCCTGGCGCCTCGCCGAACTTGTGGACGGTGGTGATGATGACCTTCCGCGCACCGGTGCTGAGCAGATCCTGAAGCTCCCGGCGGCTGTTGGTCGAGACGAGGTTCGGCACGTCCGAGGCGTTGAACGTTCCGGTGATCTGGGTGTCGAGGTCGATCCGGTCCACCACGATGATCACGGTGGGATTGGTCAGCCCCGCCGTGGCGCGCAGCTTTTGCGCGGTGAACACCATGAGCAGCGACTTGCCCGAGCCCTGAAAGTGCCAGATCAGGCCCTGCTTGACCTGACCGTGCAGCACCCGCTCAACGATCAGGTTCGTCGCCTGGAACTGTTGGAACCGCGCGATGATCTTTATCTTGCGGTGCTTCTTGTCGGTGGCGAACACCGTGAAGAAGCGCAGGAAGTCCAGCACCGCCGCCGGTGACAGCACACCCTCGGCCGCCTCGCGCACCACCGCCAGACCGGACCGCGCCGGGGCATCGTCGTCTGTCTCTTCCCGCCATGGCCCCCAGAGGCCGACCGGCATGCCGACCGAGCCGTACCGGAAATCCTTGCCCTCGGTGGCGAAGCTGAACACGTTCGGCACGAAGAACGCCGGGACGTTGACCTCGTAGTCCTCGTTGATCTGCGCCGCCGCGTCGATCCAGGAGTACGCCGGCCGAACCGGCGACTTCGCCTCGCCGACAACCAACGGGAAGCCGTTGCACCAGAGCACCAGATCGAAGCGGCGCTCGACCCGCCCGACCCGGTAGGTCACCTCCGTCGAGGCGATCCACTGGTTGGCGCTCGGATCCGGGTTGTCGAAGTCGATAAGACGAACCGTGACGTGCTGACCGGCCGGGCCGAACGGCATCGACTTCTGGCCGGTCAACCAGGCGGTGAACTGCTCGTTGGCGACGACCGGGTTTGGGGTCCGCCGCGCGGCCAGGATGATTGCCCGGAGCTGGTAGATGACCTCATCGGCGCGTCGTGGGTCGGCCTCGACGGCTGGGTTCAGTCGGATCAGGGCCGCCTTAAGCGGCCCTTCCAGCAGCACCTCCTCCTCACGGCGCGGCAACTGCTTACCGGACACGAACTGGGTATTACGAGAGCTGACAAGGTTCCGAACAAAGTCACGAACCGCGTTCGCTTCGTTGAACATCACTCGTCACCTCCGAAGGTTTCGGCAAGTAGCGTTGCCATCAAATTCTTGAGAGAAGCAGCTTCTTGCAAGGCCACATCCAGCGCATCTCTAAGATTTTCGTACAACTGACCGAAGCGTCGCTCGCCCTCCTCACCGAGAGCCGGAATCAGAACTGCGCCCACGATCTTTTGATTGAGCGAAGGAACAACACCACTATTACCGGATTTCGCCAAATCAGTCTCTGAAAGAATTGCGAGAAGGTAAGCTGGATCAACACCTTGCGGCCGAATCACCAAGTAGTTGTCGTCCACCAGACTGGGAACTGCAAGCGCACGCCTTCGCTCAAGCCTAATAGCGGCCCCAACGCGCGCCGTCACTAATGTCCCAGCGGGGAAAGGATCTGCATTTAGATCAACAGCCTGCTTCCTTGTAATCCAGTTTGCAGCGGAGACGAGATAGCGCTCGTTCCCGGGCCGCTCAATGTCCGCCACCTTGAAAAAGGGGACTTCGGCGCGCGGTTGTCCTTGCAAATCCTTCGGGAAAGCATGCCCGCTGCGAATCTTGGCAACTTCAGAAACTTGCTTCGCATCCACCGCCCAACGACGCAGATTCACGACGCTCTCTCGGGCTGTACTCCTCATTCGCGCTGTAAGGAGACCAAGAGCACGCCGATGACTCTCGACCGCCCAGAGGAGCCCAGCAAGATGCTTCTGCTCATTAGGAGGCGGCAGCCTGAGCTGATAGTTCGCGAGTTCGGTCCAGTTAATGTAGGGGTTTACCGAACCTCGCGAGTTGGCCACCGCATATTGATGAAAAGGCTCAGCACTTAACAGGAATGGCATGAATTCCTGAAGCAGGATGCCTGGATCACGGGTTTCAAGAACGAATGTCTTTTCGCCGGTGATCCCCTCAAACTCGGGGACGGCCGTCTTACGCAGGTAGGAACGACGCGACACGTAGAGCACGTGGCCCGGTCGGAAGCGCTTGTAGAACATCGGGCCGATGGGGTCGCGCCCGATGACGCCCCAATCCGTGATGTGAAGGCTGTTGCTGGGGATGTGTTCTCCGGCGAGGAAGCGCTCCAAACCCGAGGTCTCCGGGTCTACCCGGTCGGTAACGTGCCTGATCACGTCTCCGAGCGCGACGCGCTTCCAGCCGCTCTTGTCCAGATTGAGGCTCACTTGGCTACCTCCTGCCGCAGCATGGCGAGCACGTCACCGATGGCGCGGTCCGCCTCCGCCGCCGAGGCCCGCCAGGCGTCGACCGCGTCAATGACGTCTACAGCTTCGGCTGACTCGTCCACGCCGTTGCGGCTGACATAGAGCGGGATGGCGAGGCTGTTCCCCTTGTTGCCGATCTCGTCGAGCGTGGCGACCGCAGCGAAGCCGTCTTGCTCCTCAAAGCCCTCATAGGCAGCGAGGATCTTCTGCTGGTGGCGGCCACGCAGGAACGACTGGCTCTGTTCCCGCGCGACTTCCGTCCGAGCGTCGATGAAGAGGACCTTCCCCTTCCTGTCGACCGGCTTGCGTGCTCGCAGGATCACCACAGCCGCCGGCATGGGTGAGTTGTAGAACAGGCCTTCTCCCAGCCCCAGCACACACTCCACGAGGTCGGATTTGACCAGCCCAGACCGCATCGCAAGCTCGTCCCGCCGGAACAGGACGCCGTGCGGGAGCAGAATCGCGGCCCGGCCGGACTCGGGGTCCAGGCTGGCCGCGATGTGCTGGAAGAACGCGTAGTCAGCACGCCCCTGCGGCGGCACTCCCCACATGTTGCGGCCGTACGGGTCGTTGGTGAACGCGGTCCGGTTCCACGCCTTGATGGAGTAAGGCGGGTTGGCGAGCACCACGTCGAAGGTGCGCAGCCGGTTACCGTCGAGGAAGGCGGGTTTGGTGAGCGTGTCGCCGTACGCGATGTCCCCGTCGACGATGCCGTGCAGGAACAGATTCATCCGGGCGATGGCCGACGTCCCGTAGTTGAGTTCCTGCCCGTACAGCCGCAGGTTGCGCCACTCCTTGCCCTGCCGGCGCAGCTCGGCGGCGGTGGAGATGAGCATGCCCCCGGTGCCGCAGGTCGGGTCGTAGACCGACTCGCCCGGCTCGGGCTTGAGCATCATCGTCATCAGGTGCACGAGCGTGCGGTTGGTGTAGAACTCCTGGGCGGTGTGGCCGGAGTCGTCGGCGAACTTCTTGATCAGATATTCGTACCCCTGACCGAGTTCGTCCTCCGGCAGGTTCGCCACCGACAGTGTCTTGGTGGAGAAGTGCTCGATGAGTTCCTTGACGGTCCGGTCGGGCAGCAGGCTCTTGTTGCCCCACTCGCCGTCGCCGAACACGCCGGTCAGCGTGTCCGGGTTGGCCGCCTCGATCGCCCGCATGGCGGCCAGGACCGCCGCGCCGACGTCGGTGCCAGCCGCGCGGATGTCCCGCCAGTGGGCGCCGTCGGGGATGGCGAAGCGGTGGTTCTCCGGCAGGTCGGCCAGTTCCTCTTCGCCGTAGGCGGCCAGTGCGGCGGCACGCTCCTCGTCGTAGACGTCGGAGAGCCGCTTGAGGAAGACCAGCGGGAAGATGTACTGCTTGTAGTCCCCGGCGTCGATGAGGCCACGCAGCACGACGGCCGCGCCCCACAGGTAGGACTCCAACTCGCGCTGGGTGATGCGGGTGCTCACGCGGTCACCTCCTTCGGCCCGAGGCCCCACTTGGCCAGTTCGGCCTCCAGCGCGGCGCGCGTCTCGCGGGCGGCGGCGTGGGCCGCTTCGAGGTCGGCGATGGCCTGCTCCAGGGTGCGCTGTTCGCCGTCGTCGACGGGTGCGACGTACAGCGGGATGTTGAGGTTGAACCCGTTGGCCTTGATGTCGTCGAGCGTGGCGACCGCCGCCAGACCCGGTGCGTCGGTGAAATCCTGGACGGTCCGCAGCAGCGTGTCGGCGTGCTCGGGTTCGAGCGTGTTCTGGTTACGGCCGCGCCGGAACAGCGTCTCGCCGTTGACGAACAGCACGCGGCCCGCGCGCTCCTCGGCCTTCCGCCGACGCAGGATCAACACGGACGCGGCCAGGCCGGTGCCGTAGAAGAGGTTCGGCGCGAGGCCGATCACGGCCTCGATCAGGTCGGCCTTCAGGACGAACTCGCGGATGCGCCCCTCGGCGCCCTGGCGGAACAGCGCACCCTGCGGGAGGACCACGGCCACCCGGCCGGTGCCGGGTGCCGCGGATTCGATCATGTGCTGGACCCACGCCCAGTCGGCGTACCCCTTGGGCGGCACGCCCCCGAGCCGGTTGCGGCCCCACGGGTCGGTGCCCCACGCCACGTCGCCCCAGTTCTTGAGCGAGAACGGCGGGTTGGCGATGACGCAGTCGAACCGGGTGAGGCGACCGCCGTCGAAGAAGGCCGGCGCGCGCAGCGTGTCCTCGTGCCTGATATCGAAATCCTGGACGCCGTGCAGGAGCAGGTTCATCTTGGCAAGGCCGGAGGTGGCGAGCACCTTCTCCTGGCCGAAGAGCTTGCCCCGGAGCGTCTGCGGTCGGCCGCCCTGGCGCTTCACGTGCTCGATGACCTCGATGAGCATGCCGCCCGTGCCGCAGGCCGGGTCGTAGACCGTCTCGCCCTCCTGCGGGTCGAGGATGTCGACGAGTAGTTTCACCACCGGGCGCGGGGTGTAGTACTCGCCGGCCTTCTTGTTCGACTGGTCCGCGAACCGCTTGATGAGATATTCGTACGCCTGCCCGAACACGTCCGGCGCGACTACGGCATTGCTCAGCGTCCGGGTGGAGAAGTGCTCGATGAGGTCGCGCAGCTTGGCGTCGGGCAGCTTGTCCTTGTTGGTCCAGGCGGCACTGCCGAAGATGCCGTACAGCACGTCCGGGTTGACCTTTTCTATCGCCCGGAATGCGGTCACCAGGGCCTGCCCGATGTTCTCGGTTCGGGCGCGCACGTCCTCCCAGAGGCTCCCGGTGGGGATGCCGAAGCGGTGGTTCTCGGGAAACGACGCGTATTCGTGGTCGCCGTCCGACTCCGCCAGCGCCCGCTCGTACTCCTCGGTGTAGACGTCGCTGATCCGCTTGAAGAACATCAGCGGGAAGATGTACGCCTTGAAGTCCGCCTGGTCGATGCTGCCGCGCAGCAGGTCGGCGGCGCGGGCCAGATACTGCTCCAGCTCTGCGAGGCTGAGCGGGATGGCGAGCGTGTCACGGGGTGTCGCGGAAGCCCGCGCATAACGCTCGGTCATGTCGCGGTCCGGTCATGGGTCATGCTTGGTGCTGTCTCCTCGTGCGCGGGCGGTCACGAATCCGTGCCGGTCCACCGTAGTCGCATGTGCGACTGGCAAGGATTCCCGGCACCGGGATGTTCCCGGCGTGCCATCCGACGCGTTGCTCACCCGATCGCGCGAGGGCCCGGTCCCGCAGTCAGCTACCGGACAGAAGCCCCGGCAGGGCCCGAATCGGTGACGTGGGCCTCTCCGTCCGGCAGATGGATCCCAGCCGGGCGGATCTGCGGACATCCGTCCGGTCAACTCTTTTCGTGCGTACGCGACCACGATCACGCCGCTTTCCGGCCCAGCCCGCAGGTAACTTCTCGTACCACCGCCTTCACGAGGAGTGTCCGCATGTCCGAGGAGACCTGGCTCGCGGCCCGCCTGATCCCCACGTCCGGCATCAACGGCGCGGAGGAGCAGGAACGCCGGGCCACATCCGCGCTGCTGGCGGTGATGAGCGCGGTACGGGAGTTCGGGCGGGTGCTCACCCAGTCCCTCGGCGCACCGGCCGGCACGGTGCAGACCTTCATCGAGGTGCCGTTCAAGCTCGGCAACCAGCAGCTCTTTCCGGACGGCCTCATCCGCGTCACGCGGGGGCAGCGACAGTGGACCGCGCTGGTGGAGGTGAAGACCGGCAGCAACGCGTTGCGGACCGAGCAGGTGGAGGCGTACCTGGACATCGCCCGCGAACAGGGCTTCGACGCTCTCATCACGATCTCCAACGAGATCGCCCCCGTGCCGGGCCAGCATCCGACCACGATCGATCGCCGGAAGCTGCGCAAGGTCGCGCTCTACCACCTGCCCTGGACGGAGATCCTGACCCAGGCGGTGGTCCAGAAGGAGTACCGCGGCGTCGCCGACCCGGACCAGGCGTGGGTCCTGGGCGAGCTGATCAGGTACCTCGAACACCCGCGTTCGGGCGCACTGGAGTTCAGCGACATGGGACCGGCCTGGGTCCCCGTACGCGATGGGGTGTCGGCCGGGACGCTGCGGGCCGGCGACGTCGGCGCGGCGGAGGTGGCCGGCCGCTTCGACGCCCTGATCCGCTACGCCTGCCTGCGCCTCGGCCGGCAGTTGGGCACCGACGTCACGCCCGCGCTGAGCCGCCGTGACCTCGCCGACCCGGCCGCACGCACCCAGTCGCTCGTCAACCAGCTCGTCACCACCGGAAGCCTGACCGGAAGCATCAGGATTCCGGGCGCGGTCGGCCACCTCCACGTCACCGCCGACCTGCGGGCCGGGCAGATCGTCTGCCACGTCGACGTGGACGCTCCGCGTACCGGCCGGCCGACCACCAGGGTGAACTGGCTGGTCCGCCAACTCAAGGACGCGCCGGAGACGGTACGGATCGAGGCGTTCGTCCTGCACGCCCGCGGGGGCGGCGCGACGGACCTGCTGCGTCAGGTCCGCGCCGAGCCCAGCATGCTGATCACCGACCCGGCCCGTGAGCTGCGGGCGTTCCGGGTCGCCCAGAGCACGGCGGCGGGCACCAAGCGGGGCAGCGGGCGGGGCGCGTTCATCGACTCCGTGCTGCGCGCGATCGACGACTTCTACGAACAGATCATCCAGAACCTGAAGCCGTGGATGCCCGCCCCGCCGCGCCTGCGTACGCCGGACGACGTCACGCCCGTGCAGCCGGTCGCGGCGAGCCTCGTCTCCACCGCCATCTCCTCCCAGGACAGCCCCGACCTCGACGCCCCGTCGGCGGCGGGCGACAACCAGCAGAGGCGGTGACCCCGCCGTTTCTCTCCCCCGCCCGAACGGGCCCGGTGGATGGAACGGCGAGGAGTGAGGCCGGCCGCCGCGGCGGCGAACGCGCCGGAACGGAACATTCGTCCGATCGTCAACAGGGCTCTCCCATTCGCGGAAAGCGCTGGCCCGGTGACCGAATTCAATGTCGCATCCGCGCGACGGAACCGGTGGATGACAAAGCCGTTTCGAGGTGATGACGCGGTCCGGGGAGGCGAATCTCTCCACGGCGGTCCGGCCGTTGGTGCTGGCGCTCCGCTGACCGCGCCTGAGGGTACGGGCGAGGGGAAGAGGTGGGAGGATGGGGCTCCACCACTGACAGGCTTGTTCCACGCAGGCGTGTAGGAGTGTCGATGAACCTTGAGCGGCTGTGGTCCGGGCTGGCGACGGAAATTCTCCGCACCCTTGCCGCCTATCGGTCCCGGTTGTCGGAGATCGACGTGCAGGAGAAGGCCGATCGAACGCTGCTCACGGAGGCCGACCTCGCAGTCGAGAAGATGATCATCGACAGGCTCCGCGCCTTCGATCCGGCAGCCCGCGTACTGGCGGAGGAGTCCGGAAGCGGCAGTTGGCGGCCCGGCGTCGACGAGGAGCCCGAGCGGATCTGGATCATCGATCCGATCGACGGCACGGCGGAGTTCGTCCGCCCGCAGAGCAGGGAGTTCTGCTCGGTCGTCTGCCTGCTGGAGCGGCGGGAGCCGGTGGCGGCGCTCATCGTCGCCCCCGAACTCGGCACCGACCGTGCGCCGGTGATCGTGCACGCGTCCCGAGCCGCCAACTCGATCGTCGTCAACGGCCGCCCCGCAACGCTCAACAACGGCCCGAACCCCACACTTGTCGCATCTCTGACACGAAGTGCGACCTCCGAGGCGCCGCTTCACGAGTTGGCCATGGCCAAGGCGGGATATCGACTGAAGACCCGCACCACGTCACAGACGCTCGACATGCTCCGGACCGCGCTGGACCTCACCGACCTGGTCGAGGGCACACCACGCTTCGACCTCTTCTATCGCAAGCGACAGAAGGTCTGGGACGGCTTGGCGGGCTTGTGTCTGGGTGAGATCGTCGGTCTAATGTCTACGGACATTGATGGAAACAAGCGCCTGCCAGTGTCCATCGAGACGCTCGCTCAGCCAGAACCGACTTTCGCCAGCACCGTGATGGGTCGCCCGGAGGCAGTCAAGTGGTTCGCGGAGGTGGCGCGGAACTCCCGCACCGAAACACCGAGGTCCTCGTAGACGTCACATCGATCATCGGTGCCGATGACTTCGTTGCCGCTCAGAACCGCCGCACACAACCCGGCGATCCGTTCGCGCGACAGGCGTTCGTCGAGCTGATCCAGTCGTTGATTTTCATGGACCGGGTGTGGGTCGCCCACCCGGTACTCGCACGACCCACCGCTGCGGACTTCGGCACCAGGCCTCTCCTGCTCCGGGCGTTGGCAGAGGCCGAGTTGCTCCATCCGCTGCACCTTGAGGCCGACGAGAGCCGAGCCGCTCGAACCGCCGAGGAGTCCGCTCTTCAGGATCTGCAGAGCTGGCAGGGAAGCCGGGCACTCGGACAGTTCATCGAACAGGCACTCACCTGCGACGACGCCATGCCCGGTACCCGTAACTCACTGTCAAAGCGCATCCACGGGTGGTCCGCGTTCCAGGCCACACATGTCCGCGTCGCCGGTCACCACGCCGATCGGATCGGGACCTCCGACGGCGTGGAGGACGACCCCTTCGGTGAGTGGGCGAGGGCGGCCTCGATCGTCCTACGGGGGCCGCTTCAGTCGATGGCCCCACCGGGTGAGGAGGTCTACGTGGCGGCCACCCTTGCCCGAGGGCTCAAGTACCGGTCGAGAGCGGATGCCACCGGCCTTTCGTACCAGGCACACCCCCTGCGAAGAGACTTCCTCCTCACCTTCGATCTGTCCCGCGAGGGCGCGACCGAGGGAGTCGTACTCGACGTCATCAAGGCCATTCGCGGCATCCACCAGTCGCTCGCCACTGCCGCGAGCGAGAGCGACACCCATCAGGTGCGGCTGCTCGAGCTGGAACTACCGCTTCTCGGTGGCCGGCTGTGGCAGGCCTCGGAGACCGGCAGGCTGGGCGACAAGGCGTGGGTCGACCTGGTCGTCAGCCGCATCGGCGACTATCGGCAGAAGGCGGCCGATCTACGAGCGGCCGTCGCCAGGTGCGTCACCGACGAGGACTACCTACGCCTCGTACGGGACATCGACGAGGCGAAGAAGCAACTGCTCGAACGCCTCGGGTTTCGCAAGATCGCACTGTCGGCGGTGGAGCAGGAACTCGTCAACGGCGTGGCGTCCGTGGCCGAGTCGGTGCCCGGCGTTCCGAAGGTCTCGGGAATGTGGATCGGTGCCCGGGTGATCGGCAAGCAGATGGCTGCCACCGGCACGCCGGTACAGCGATTCCTGTACAAGGAGTTCTACCGGGCGTGGAAGCGGGCCGGACGCTGACAGATGCGTCAATGTTAAGCGGGGCCCCCTGCTCTGCGGAATGCGTTAACAGGGGGCCCCTCCTTCAGCCGTTGACGCAGCGCAGCACCGGGCGGCGCGTCAGCGCCGCCCGGTCGAGCGGGCGCGGCGCGCGCACCGTGAACACCGCGCTCTCCCCCGGCAGCAGCGTGACCAGCGCGGTGTCGACCTGCGCGGACGGGTCCAGCCGGTCGGGAAAGAGCGTCAGGTCGCGCAGCACGGTCCGGGCGGTCACCCGGACCCGCTGGCCGCCGTCCACCGGCTCGACGGTCGCGTCCCACTCCGCCGCCGGCCACGTGATGTCGCGGTCCTCGGCGAAGAACCACAGCGCCCGCTCCGCGGTGTCGCCGGCGTCCGCGACAAGCAGCTCACGGCGGGCCTCGTCCGGCCGCGCCAGCTCCGCCGGCAGCGCCAGCACCACCGAGGAGTACGCCGGGACGTCGAGGTCGACCGAGGTCTTCGCCCTCGGCTCCCCGGTGACGGTGAGCCGGGTGACCGTGGCCGGCCCGGTCCACGCCTGCCCGGTCTCGTTGACCGCGACCAGCGCCAGCCCGCCGTCGCGCGGCTGCACGGTGAGCAGCCGGTCGGCGTAGGCGCGGCGCAGCGCGTACCACAGGGGTTTGCGTCGGCCGTCGCCGTCAACGGCGGCCCAGGAGGTGACCGGCCAGCAGTCGTTGAGCTGCCAGACGATGGTGCCGGTGCAGATTGGCCGGTGGGACCGGAAGTGCTCGACGCCGAGCTGGATGGCGCGCGCCTGGTTGAGCTGGGTGTAGTAGTGCCAGTCGTCGAAGTCGGCGGGGGGCGGCAGGTGGGCGTCCAGCCCGCGCTGGAGTTTCCGGTCCCCGTCGATCGCCTTCTGGTGGTGGCTCATGCCGGGCGAGTCGTGCGCGAGCGGTTCGTCGGAGATGGATCGGCGCAGCGTCGCGTACGCGGGCGGCGCCTGGTAGCCGAACTCGGCGACGAAGCGGGGCACGTACTCGCGGTACTTGGTGTAGTCGTCGTCGTTCCAGACGTCCCAGATGTGCATCGTGCCGTGCGCCGGGTCGTTGGGGTGCCGGTCCTCGGTGCCGGACCAGGGGCTGCCCGGCCAGTACGGGACGGTCGGGTCCAGCTCGCCGACGATCGCGGGCAGCAGCTCCAGGTAGTAGCCGCGCCCCCAGGTGCGACCGGCGAGCGGCTCCTGCCAGTCCCAGTCGTGCCAGCCCCAGATGTTCTCGTTGTTGCCGGTCCAGAGCACCAGCGACGGGTGGCCGGCGAGGCGGGAGACCTGCTCCCGCGCCTCGGCCTCGACCTCGGTGCGGAACGGCTCCTCCTCCGGGTACGCCGCGCAGGCGAACAGGAAGTCCTGCTGCACCAGCAGCCCCCGCTCGTCGGCCAGCTCGTAGAAGTCGTCCGACTCGTACCGGCCGCCGCCCCAGACCCGCAGCAGGTTGACGTTCGCGCCGACCGCCTGGTCGAACCGCTGTGCCAGCCGCTCACGGGTGACCCGGTTGGGAAACGCGTCGTCGGGGATCCAGTTGACCCCCTTGACGAAGATCGGCAGGTCGTTGACGTGCAGCGTGAACGGGGTGCCGTGGGCGTCGGGGGTGGTGTCGAGGCGGACCGAGCGGAAGCCGATCCGGCGGGACGCGGCGTCGAGGTCCCGCCCGTCGGCGGCGTGCAGCGTGACGTGGAGGTCGTGCAGCGGCTGGTCACCGTAGCCGACCGGCCACCACAGCGCCGGGTCGGGCACGGTGAGCGCCAGCGCGGCGGTGCGTTCCCCGGCCGGCACGGTGACCTCGGCGGTGACGCCGGCGACGTCGGCGCGTACGGTCAGCGGCTCGTCGCCGGCCCGCTCCACGTCGACGTGCAGCTCCACCCGGCCGACGCCGTCGGAGACGGTGACCAGCGGCCGGACCGCCGCGAGCCGGGCGGTGGACCAGGCGTGCAGGCCGATCTCCTGCCAGATGCCGGCGGTGACCACTGCCGGTCCCCAGTCCCAGCCGAAGTTGCAGGCGGTCTTGCGGATGAACTGGAACGGCTCCGGGTACGCGTTGGGCCGGTCGCCGAGCCGGTCCCGGTGCGCCTGGGCGTAGCGGTACGGCGAGTCGAAGCGTACGGCCAGGGTGTTGTCGCTCGGACGCAGCAGCGCGCGGACGTCGAACCGGTAGGAACGGTGCTGGTTCTCGGTGCGCCCGACCTCGACGCCGTTGAGCGTCACGGTGGCCACCGTGTCCAGGCCGGCGCAGACCAGGTCGACCCGGTCGTCCTCACCCGGTTGCCAGGCGAACGTGGTCCGGTAGACCCAGTCGGTGTGCCCGATCCAGAGCAGCCGGTTCTCGTTGTCGTCGAGGTACGGGTCGGGGACGAGACCGGCGGCGAGCAGGTCGGTGTGTACGCATCCGGGCACCGTGGCCGGCACCTCGGCCCCGGCGATCTGCGGCGGCACCTGCGCGCCGGGCTCGGCCCGCAGCGTCCAACCCTCGTGCAGCAGCGTGGAACGGCTCACGACTTCACCGCGCCTTCCATGATTCCGCGGACGATCTGGCGTCCACCGACGAACAGCATCAGCAGCAGGGGGACGGTGGCGATGAACGCGCCGGCCAGCACCCGCCGGTAGATCACGTAGTTGCCGCTGGCCAGGTCGGAGATCGCCACCATCGAGGTCGGGTAGTCGGTGCCGCTCAACGTGATCAGCGGCCACTGGTAGTCGTTCCAGGTGGCCACGAACGTGAGCAGGCCGAGCACCGCCAGGGCCGGGCGGATCGCGGGGAGCACGATCGTCGCGTACACCCGCATGGTCGTGGCGCCGTCGACCCGGGCCGACTCGATCAGCTCGTCCGGGACGGTGTTCACGATGAACTGCCGCATGTAGAACACGCCGAACGCGGTGACCAGGCCGGGCGCGATGACCGCGAGCAGCGTGCCGTTCCAGCCGAGCTTGCCCATCACGATGTAGAGCGCGACGATGCCGAGCTGGTTCGGCACGGTCAGGGTGAGCACCACGAAGAGCATCAGCGCGCCGCTGCCCTTGAACCGCAGCTTGGCGAACGCGAACCCGGCCAGCGAGCAGAAGAACAGCACCGAGGCGGTGACCAGCGTCGACACGATGACGCTGTTGACGAGCGAGGCGGCGAAGTAGACGTCCTGGAGGGAGAAGACCTCGTCGACGTTGGTCAGGAACCGGTCGCTCGGCACGATCGCCGGTGGCAGCTTCGCCAGCGCCTCGTCGTTGCTGGTGGCGATGACGAACATCCAGTAGAGCGGGAACGCGGCGAACAGCATGCTGACCGCCAGCAGCAGGTAGGTCCAGAACCCGGCCGGCGTCTCCTGCGGGGCGCGGGCCATGGGCCGGCGCTTGCGCGGGGTCGGCGGGGAGGCAAGGGCCGTCATCTACGCCCTCCGGAGAGTCGGTTCGTCAGCAGGTAGTTGATCCCGGCGACGACCAGGATGATCAGGAACAGTGCCCAGGACATCGCCGCGGCGTAGCCGAGGTTGAGGTCCTTCCAGCCGACCTTGTAGATGAGCTGGGCGATGGTCTGCCACTCGCCGTTCGGGCCGCCGGTGGCGGCCTGGGCGTTCGGGTCGAACAGCATCGGCTCGGTGAAGAGCTGGAGCCCGCCGATGGTGGAGAGGATCACGGTGAACACGACCACCGGCTGGATCATCGGCACGGTGATCCGCCAGAGCTGTTTCCACTGGCCGGCGCCGTCGATCGCGGCGGCCTCGTAGACGTCGCGCGGGATGGACTGCATGGCGGCCAGGTAGAGCAGCGCGTTGTAGCCGATCCACTTCCAGTTGACCATGGTGGCGATGGCGATCCAGGCGTGCAGCTTGTCGGCCCGCCAGTCGATCGGGTCGTCGGCGCCGCCGATGCCGAGCAGGCCGAGCGCCCAGTTGGCCATGCCGAAGTCGCGGGAGAAGAAGACGCTGAACACCATGGTCGAGGCCACGATCGGCGTCACGTACGGCAGCAGCACGCCGACCCGCCACCAGGTCTGCGCCCGCAGTTGCCGGTTGAGCAGCGAGGCGACCAGCAGCGCGAGCAGCAGCTGCGGGACGGTGGAGAGCAGGAAGATGCCGAAGGTGTTGTAGAGCGCGTTCCAGAAGTCCTCGTCGGCGACGAGGCGACTGAAGTTCTCGACGCCGGCCCAGTAGGGCAGCGTCGGGTCGTCCAGGCGGTAGTTGCGCAGCGAGACCACCGCGTTGAACAGCAGCGGGAACAGCCCGAACACGATGAAGAGCAGGAAGAACGGCGCGATCATCAGGTACGGCATGTAGCGCATGTCGAAGCGGTACAGCCGGTTGCGCCAGGTCAACCGCCGCTCGTCGGCCCCGCGACGGCCGCGCTCCGGCGCGGGTCGGCGGCGCGGCGGCGCGGGCGCGGCACGGGTGCTGGACATCGGATCACTCCAGAGCCGAGGTGGGGGTGGACGGGTACGGCGGTGCCGGAGCGGGTCGGTCCGCTCCGGCACCGGTGGTGCGTCAGGACTTGGCGGCCTTGTCGGCCTCCTTGACCGCCTCGGTCCAGGCGGCGTCGGGCTTCAGCGACTTGTTCTCCACCCGGCGGATGACGTTCTCCACCGCGACCCGGGTCGGGCCGTTCTTCTTGCCCAGGTACTGCGGGGTGAGGCCCTGCGCCATCTTCGGGAAGATCTGGCCGACCGGGGCGTCGTTGAAGAACGGGTTCTTGAAGTCGGCGATGGCCGGGTCGGCGTAGAGCGCCGGCTGCGACGGCAGGTTGCCGACCTTCTTGAAGATCTCGATCTGCTGCTCCGGCGCGACCAGCCACTCCAGCAGCTTGTACGCCTCGTCGACATTCTTGCCCTGCTTGGGGATGGTCAGGAACGAGCCACCCCAGTTGCCGCCGCCGCCGGGCACCGCGGCGATGTCCCACTTGCCCTGGGTGCCGGGCGCGGTGTCCTTGATGTGGCCGAGCATCCACGCCGGGCAGGCGAGCACCGCGAACGCGCCGCTGGTGAAGCCCTTGTCCCAGTCGGCCTGGAAGCTGACCAGGTTGGCGGAGAGCCCACCCTGGACGGCCTTGACCGTGTAGTCGAACGCGACCTTCGGACCCTGCTCCATCTGGAGCTGCTCCTGGTCGTTGTAGAAGCCGACCTGCTGCTGCCCGAGGATCGGGTTGAACAGGTTCGTGCCGGCGTCGATGAACTTCTTCTTGGTCTTGCCGGTGTACTGCTGGCCGACCTCCAGGAACTTGTCCCAGGTGGGCCACAGCGCGGAGACCTGTTCGCGGTCGGTGGGCAGGCCGGCGGCCTTGAACAGGTCGGTGCGGTAGCACATGGCCAGGCCGCCCACGTCGGTGCCGAGACCGATCTGCGTCTTGCCGTCGGCGGACAGCGACTGCTTCCACTTCCAGGGCAGGTACTTGCTCTCGTACGACCCGGCGCCCTTGTCCAGCAGGTTGACGAACTTGTCGGACTGGCTGCGGAACTGGACCATGAAGCCCTCGTCGATCGCCGCGATGTCCGGCGCGCCGTTGCCGGCGACGAGCTTCTTCTGCAGGTCCTCGTGCTGGGCGTTGTACTCGCCCGAGTTGAGCTGGATCTTGACGTTGGGGTGGTCGGCCTCGTACTTCGTCTTGAGGTCCTGGAGGCCGAAGTCACCCCAGAAATTGATCTTCAACGTGACCTGGCCGTCGGCCGCGTCCGCGCCGCCGGTGGTGCTCTTGCCGCTACAGGCGGCGACCATGACCAGGCTGACGGCACCGACGGCGGCCGTGCGCGCCCAGTGCGTCCAGGACCGTTTCATGTCATCCTCCGCGCCAAATGGGAACGCTCCCGAGATCGAGAGACGTTGACTGAACCGGATAAGTGAGGCCACCGTACGGTTCGCTCTTTGCACTGTCAACGGCCGGTTAACAGCGAGGCCGTCCCGTAACCTTCCGGACCGGATGGGAGCGCGACCATGCGTGGTGGAGCGCTTTCCGGAGCAGTTTCGGGAGCGCCGGGATGGTGGACACCGGGCCGGATGCCCGTACGCTGAACCGCACAAGTGACCAACTGTGCGGTTCAGTCGCCGGCGGGCCGCCGCGCCGACCGGCCGACGGACCCGGTGCAGTAGCGTCACTCCCCGCCGCCACCCGGCGGCCGGAAGGCGCCCGCGAGGGCTGGACACAGTGGAGGAACGCTGCGGTGAAGCGGCCGACCATCGCCGACGTCGCTCGGCGCGCCGGGGTCTCCAAGGGCGCGGTCTCGTACGCGCTGAACGGGCAGCCCGGCGTCTCCGAGGCGACCCGCCAGCGCATCCTGGCCATCGCCGCCGAGATCGGCTTCAGCCCGAGCAGCGCCGCGCGGGCGCTCTCCGGCGCCACCGCCAAGGCGGTCGGGCTGGCGCTGTGCCGGCCTGCCCGGATACTGGGCATCGAGCCGTTCTTCATGGAGCTGATCAGCGGCGTCGAGGCGGAACTCTCCGCCCGCTCGTACGCGCTCACGCTCCAGGTGGTCACCGACCAGGAGGCGGAGATCGCGGTCTACCGCCGGTGGTGGGCCGAGCGCCGCGTCGACGGCGTCTTCGTCTGCGACCTGCGCACCGACGACCGGCGGGTGCCCGCGCTGGAGGAGCTGCAACTACCCGCCGTGGTCATCGGCGGCCCCGGGCACACCGGCACCCTGGCCAGCGTCTGGTCCGACGACGCGGCGGCCCTGGTGGAGACCGTCGAGTACCTGGTCGCGCTCGGGCACCGGCGGATCGCCCGGGTCGGCGGGCTCCCCTCGCTGCTGCACACCGAGATCCGCACCGACGCGTTCACCGATGTCTGCCGGCGGCTCGGGCTGGACGAGGCGAGCACGGTCTGGTCCGACTACACCGGCGAGGAGGGCGCGCGGGCCACCCGCCGGCTGCTCAGCTCCGCCAACCGCCCGACCGCGGTGATCTACGACAACGACGTGATGGCCATCGCCGGGCTGTCCGTGGCGCAGGAGATGGGGCTGGCCGTCCCCGGCGACCTCTCCATCGTCGCCTGGGACGACTCACCGCTCTGCCAGCTCGTGCACCCGCCGCTGACCGCGCTGGGCCGGGACATCCCGGCGTACGGGTCGCACGCCGCCCGACAGCTTCTCGCCGTGATCGCCGGGGAGCCGGTGACCGAGTTGCAGGACGAGACCGCCCACCTGACGCCGCGCGGCAGCACCGCCCCGCCGCGCCAGCGCTGAACCGGTTAAGTCAACTCCTCACCGGGACGCCGAGGGGAACTCCTCGAACCACGCCTCGACCCGCTCCGCGGTCGCCGGCCGGGCCAGCGCGAAGCCCTGGCCGTACCGGCAGCCGGCCCGGCGGGCGCCGGCCACCTGACCGTCCGACTCCAGCCCCTCCACCACCACCTCCACGCCGAGCCGGTCGCCGAGGTTCGCCACCACGTCGATCAGCGGACGCTGCCCGTCCCCGCCCGGCGCCACCAGGTGCGGGCCCACCTTGAGCAGGTCGATCGGCAACCGGCGGAGCTGGGCGAGCGAGGCGTGCTCGGCGCGGAAGTCGTCGAGCGCGGTGCGCACCCCGAGCGACCGCAGGCCGGCCAGCCGCGCCGTCACGGTGGGCAACTCCGCCCCCACCGCCGGTTCGGCCACCTCCACCACCAACCGTTCCGGCGGCACGTCGTACGCCGCCAACGCGGTCGCGGTTCGCGCCACGAAGTCCGTCGCGGCCAGCTCCCGCGGCGTGACGTTGACCGCCATCCACAGCTCGCGGCCCCCCTCCGACCAGGCGGCGAGCTGCCGGCAGGCCCGGTCCACCACCCACCACCCGACCTCACCGAGCAGGTCCAGGTCGGCCGCCACCGGCAGCAGCTCCGCCGGCAGCACGGTGCCCAGTGCCGGGCTGCGCCAGCGCAGCAGCGCCTCGGTGCCGACCGGCATCCGGTCGGCCAGCGCCACCACCGGCTGGTAGACCAGGTCCAGCTCGCCCCGGGCCACCGCGCCGGGCAGCTCCCGTTCCAGGTCGAGCCGGCGGACCAGTTGCTCCTCCAGGTAGGCGTCGTACCACTCGATCCGCTCCCGGCCGAGCTGTGCCGCCCGCCGCCGGGCCAGGTCGGCCTGGCGCAGCACGTCCTCCGGGTCGCCACCGGTGGTCTCGGCCAGCCCGACGCTGACCCGGAGCGGGGTGCCGCCCTCGGGCCGGGGGTACGGCTCGGCGAGCGCCGTCAGCAGCCGCGTGCCCAGCGCGTACGCGGGCACCGGCCCGAGGTCGGTGAGCACGGCGAACCCGGTGTCGCCGACGCGGGCGACCAGGTCGTGCGGACCGCAGCCGGCGCGCAGCCGGCGCCCCACCTCGGCCAGCGCCGGCCCGTCCGGCGGGGCCGCCTCGTCGCCGTGCACGTCCACCAGGAGCAGCGCGCCGCCGCTGCGCAGGGACAGCGCCCGCACCAGCTCGGCCCGGGTCAACAACGCCGGCTCACCGCCGTCGTCGCCCACGCCGACCAGCCGCCGCAGCCACGCCTCGCTGGCCGCGAGCCGCTCCACCCGGCGGCGTTGGTCGGCGGCGGCCAGCAGCTCACCCACCATGATCGGCGGGATGACCGCCAGGCCCAGGGCCATCGCCGCCGGGGTGAACTCGCCCGCCGTGCCCAGGTGCACGCCGGCCGCGAGCGCGGCGATGCCGGCCGGCGCGGTGAGCCGGGGCCATGCGGCCGGCGCGGCCCCGTGGTGCGGTCGCTCCCCCGCCGAGGTACGCCGGGCGCCGGCGGCGATCAGCAGCGCACCGGCCAGCACCGGCGGCGCGACTGCCGACAGCGCGCGATCCGGGGCGTCGTACGCGAGCAGCACCACCAGCAGCGCCAACCCGCCCAGCGTGAGACCGGCGCCGGCGTGGCAGCACGCGGCGCCCGGCCGACGCCGGCGTTCGGAGACCGCCGCCATGGCGAGCACGGCCAACGCCACCGACCCGCCACCGGTGGCGACCCACGCGACCGGCGGCACCGGGCCGGCGGGCAGCAGCATCCAGCCGGCGAAGACCAGGCTGACGCCGAGCGCGAGCACGTCGACGGTGCGGCGCAGCCGCTCCCGGGTGGGGAGCCGGGACCGACCCGGCAGGCGGAGCAGCGCGGCGGCGTGCAGCGGCGCGGTGAGGCCGAGCCCGACCAGCGCCACCGGCAGCCGGTGCGCCGGGTCGCTCAGCGGCAGCACCGCGACGGTGAGCCCGGCGACCAGGACGGCCGCGTCGAGAATCGCGGCGACCCGCCGGGACAGCGCCACCCGGCGGGCCTGCCGCCCGCTCGCGGCGCCCGGGCCGGGTGGGCCCGCCCGGCCGGTCGCCTCGGCCCGGCCCGGGGCGGTGGCCCGCTCGGCCGGCCAGGAGCCGCCCGCCCCCGGTACGCCGAGGCAGGTCCTCGGCCGACCCGGAACGGCGCGCGGCGTCGGATCGACGGAGCCCGGGGCGGCGTGCCTCCTCGACGGCACGGGGTCGGCGCCCGCTGCACCGCGACGCGTCCGGGCCGAGGGCAGGGGGCCTCGGGTCGGCACGGCGTGAGGTGCCGGCGCCGGCGTGGGCGGCACGCCCGCCAGCCAGGCGAGCCGGACGCAGGCGAGGGCGGAGGCGCCGGCCACGGCGAGCGCCGCGGCGGCGGGACCGGGCACGACCCCGGCGACGCCCGCCAGTAGGAAGGACATGCCGAGGAGCGACACGGCGAGATCGGGCAGCGGTGGCCGCCGGCGGGGTCCGGCGGAGGGGATGACGGGCACGGCGGTCGCCTTCGTGAGGGGGCACGGGGCGGTGCTGTTGCGGTGCGACGTGCGGGGTCGGGCAGGCACGGTCGCATCGGCGTGGACCGCTGCGGCCATGCCTAAGAACGATCCCGGAATCGGCCGGTGACGGCACGTTCTTAGTGACGCGCGTCACAATGAAGCCCAGGCAGCTCCGACCCGGGGGCGGCGCAGGGGCGTGAGCTGGTCGGATGCGATCATCGGAGCGTGAGTCGCGCCGACACCGTCCGTTTCCGTCCCAACCAGGCCATCCTGGTGGCCGCCATCGTCGCCTTCATCGGCGCGCTGCCGCTGGCCACCGCCCGGTGGTGGCTGCTCTGGGTGCTGCTGGTGCCGCTCGGGATCGGGCTGTGGGCGTGGCGGTCCGGCACCGACGCCGACGCCCGGGAGCTACGGCTGCGGGCACTCGTCGGGCAGCGACGGGTGCCCTGGGACCGGGTCGCCGAGCTGGCCGGCGACGCCCGCGGCCGGGCCGTCGTCCGGCTCGACGACGGGCAGGTGCTCGTGCTGCCCGCGGTACGCGCCACCGAACTCCCCCGGCTGGTCGCCGCCACCGGGCAGCGCCTTCCCGACGACGACACCGGTCGGGAGCAGCCCGACGACGACACCGGTCAGTAGCCGTCCACCACCCGGTTCGTCAGCTCCTCCCCGGCCACGAAGCGACGCAGTTGCGCCCCCACCAGCCGGTACGCGCGCGGCAGCAGACCGCGCACCGAGCCGGCGACGTGCGGGGTGAGCAGCACGTTCGGCAGCTCCCACAGCGGATGGTCGGCCGGCAGCGGCTCCGGGTCGGTGACGTCCAGCGCGGCCCGGAGCCGCCCCGACGCCAGCTCGGCGAGCAGCGCCGGCGTCCGGGCCACCGGCCCCCGCGCGGCGTTGACCAGCAACGCGCCGTCCGGCATCGCGGCGAGGAACCGCTCGTCGACCAGACCCCGGGTCTGCCCGGTCAGCGGCACCAGCAGCACCACCACGTCCGCGGCGGGCAGCAGGGCGGGCAGGTCGGCCACCCCGTGCACGTCCTCCTCGGGGCGGGCGGTGCGGGCGACGAGCGTGAAGCTCACCTCGAACGGGGCGAGCCGGGCGCGCACCGCCGCGCCGATCGAGCCGGCGCCGACGATCAGCACCCGCTTGCCGGCCAGCTCGTCGGTCGGGGCGACCTCGTCGTACGCCCATTCCCGGCGGGCCTGGGCGCGGGCCAGCGGCGCGAACCCGCGCAGCGCGGACAGGATCGCGCCGACCACCCACTCGGCGGTGGTCGAGTCGTGCACGCCGCGGGCGTCGCAGAGCGTCACGCCGGCCGGCATCCGGCCCGCCCACGCGTCCGCGCCGGCGGAGAGCAACTGCACCACCTCGACGTCCGGCAGGTCGGCCAGGAGCGCGCCGGCGTCCGGCCCGGCCAGGAACGGCGGCACCCAGAACCGCACCCCGGCCGGGGACGACGGGAGGCGGGCCGGATCGGTCAGCACCTCCACGGTGACGTCGGGCGGCAGTTCGCCGAGCAGGCGACGACCGTCGGGGTGCGGAATCCATGCCTTCACGACCGCCGACGATATCCGTAGCCGCAGGTCGACGCCGCGGCAGCCGTGACGAACGCCCCGCCGGGGGTCGGACACCCGTGCGACAGGGTTTAATCGGGGGCGGGACGCCGGCCGGCGTCGCGGTGCGCACGACAGGGGGGCGATGAGCGAGGACGACCCGGAGCGGAAGGCGGCGCCGATTCCGGCGCTGACCGATCCCGACCGGCTGCGGTCCCTCGACGAGACACGCCTCGACGCGGTGCCGGACGAGGCGTTCGACAGGTTCGCGCGGCTGGTCGGCGACCTGCTCGACGTGCCGGTCGCGCTGGTCTCCCTGGTCGACGCGGATCGCCAGTTCTTCCCCGGCGCGACCGGGCTGCCGCAGCCCTGGGCCAGTCGCCGGGAGACGCCGCTCAGCCACTCGTTCTGCCAGCACGTCGTCGACATCGAGATGCCGATGGTGCTGCCCGACGCCCGGCTCTACCCCCGGGTGCGGCTGAACCTCGCCATCGAGGACCTCGGCGTGGTGGCGTACGCGGGCATGCCGCTGACCGACCTGGAGGGGCGGGTGCTCGGCTCGCTCTGCGCCATCGACAGCAAGCCCCGCGCCTGGACCAGGGAGCAGTTGCGTACGCTCGCCGACCTGGCCGCCGCCTGCTCGTCGGAGTTGCGGCTGCGGATCGCGGTCCGCAGCGCCGAACAGGCCCGCCGCCGCGCGGAGGAGGCCCACGACCGGCTCGCGATGCTGGCCGGCATGAGCGAGATGCTCGGCGGCACGCTCGACGTGGCCACCGCGGTCGACCGTCTGGCGCACGCCATGGTGCCGCTGTTGGCCGACTGGTGCCTGATCACGCTGGTCGACCCGGCGGGCCGGCCGCGCAGCGTCACCGGCGTGCACCGGGACGGGGAGCGCCGCGCCGACCTGGCCCGCTTCGCCACGCTGCTGGCCACCGGGCTCGGCCCGGAGTCGCTGATCCGCTCGGTGCTGCGCTCCGGTCGGCCGGTGATGCGCGGCGCCGCCGGCATCGAGGACGTGGCGCGCGGCACCACCCGCCCGGAGCTGGTGCCGCTTGCCGAACGGCTCGGCATCGGCTCGCACCTCACGGTGCCCATCACCGCCGTCGGCGACCGGGTGATCGGCGCCGTCACGCTTGTCAACCGCGCCGGCCGGCGCGGGTTCGACGCGAGCGACCTGCGGACCGCGCAGGACATCGGGGTACGCGCCGGCCAGGCGGTCGGCAACAGCCGGCTCTACGGCGAGCAGCGGCACGTGGCCGAGGTGCTCCAGCACAGCATGCTGCCGGTGCTGCCGAGCGTGTCCGGGATGGAGCTGGCCGCCGGCTACCTGCCGGCGGCGGACCGGGTCGAGGTCGGCGGCGACTGGTACGACGCGTTCGTCCAGCCCGACGGCGAGCTGATCGCCGCCATCGGTGACGTCGCCGGCCACGACATCGAGGCCGCCGCCACCATGGGCCAGTTGCGGAACCTGGTCCGGGGCAACGCGTACGGGCGCGACGATCCGGTGGAGGAACTGGTGGCCAACCTCGACCGGGCCATCGGCGGGCTCCGGGTGCCGACGGTCGCCACCGCCGTGCTGGCCCGGGTCCGCCCCGGCGACGGTGGGCTCCGGATCCGCTGGTGCAACGCCGGGCACCCGCCGCCGCTGCTGATCCGCGCCGACGGCACGGTGTCGGTGGCGGAGGGGCGCGGTCCGCTGCTCGGTCTGGTCCGTCCGCCCCGGCGCACCGGCCGGACGCTGACGCTCGCGCCGGGCGACACGCTGCTGCTGCACACCGACGGTCTGATCGAACGCCGGGACCAGCCGATCGACGAGGGGCAGGCGGAGCTGCTCGACCGGCTCGCCGCCGACGGTCCCGACGTGCCGCTGGCCGCGCTCTGCGACCGGCTGCTGGCCACCGCGCACCGCCGCGAGGACGACGTCGCCGTGCTCGCCCTGCGCGCCGGCTGAGCGGCCGGCCCGCACCGCGTCGTCCGGCCCGGTTCGCCGCCGTGTGCGGCTACGCTGGGCCGGGTGAGCCCGCGACTCCCGTACCCCCGCGCCCACCGCCTCCGGACGGTGCTGGCGGCGTCCTGCGCGGCGCTGCTGCTGGGCACCGCCGGCTGCGCGCTCGGCGAGCCCGAGCCGGACCCGGCCGGCGAGCCGCCCAACCTGCCGACGCCGTCGAGCACGGCCAGCCCCGGCGGGGCGAGCCAGCAGGTGGTGGCCACGGTGCTGGCGAAGGGGCTGGCGGTGCCGTGGGCGATCGCGTTCCTGCCCGACGGCGCGGCGCTGGTCACCGAGCGGGACAGCGGGCGGATCGTCCAGGTCGGCCCGGAGTCGGGGTCGGACGGGCTGGCCGTCCGGCCGGTGCAGACGGTCCCCGGCGTGGCGGCCGGCGGTGAGGGCGGCCTGCTCGGCATCGCCGTCTCGCCGAAGTACGCGCAGGACCGGATGATCTTCGTCTACTACACGGCGGAGGCCGACAACCGGGTCGCGAAGCTGCGGCTGGGTCAGACGCCCACGCCGATCCTCACCGGCATTCCGAAGGCCGGCAACCACGACGGCGGCGGCCTGGGTTTCGGCCCGGACGGCTTCCTCTACGTGAGCACCGGGGACGCCGGGCGCACCGCGAACGCACAGGACCCGAAGAGCCTCGGCGGCAAGATCCTCCGGATCACCCCGGACGGCAAGCCGGCCCCGGGCAACCCGACCGCCGGTTCGCCGGTGTGGTCCTCGGGGCACCGCAACGTGCAGGGCTTCGCCTGGATGCCGGACAAGCGGATGTACGCGGTGGAGTTCGGCCAGAACACCTGGGACGAGATCAACCAGATCAACCAGGGCGGCAACTACGGCTGGCCGCAGGTCGAGGGGCGCGGCGACGACAACCGCTACGTGGACCCGGTCGTGCAGTGGCGCACCGCCGACGCGTCCTGCTCCGGGCTGGCCGCCGTGGAGCGGCTGCTGGTGGCCGCCTGCCTGCGCGGGCAACGGCTGTGGCTGGTCGAGCTGGCCGGCAACGGGACCGTCCTGGGCCAGCCGCGCGAGCTGCTCACCGGCCGGTACGGTCGACTGCGCGCCGCCGCCGTGGCGCCGGACGGCTCGATCTGGGTGAGCACCTCGAACCGGGACGGCCGGGGCCGGCCGGCCGCCGAGGACGACCGGATCCTGCGGCTCGTCCTCGCGGACGGCGGCGCCGGCCGGAGCTGAGCCGCTTCGGACAGGTTTGCCAAGATCACGCACTGGGCAGGTCAGGATTTCAGCATGGACGGCCAGGAGAACGAAGAGCAGCGCGCCGGGAACCCGACGTCCCCGGCGACCGGACGCGCCCGCCGCCTCGCGGCCTGGCGGCCGGGCCACCGGCTGCGCCGGGTCGGCGTGGCGCTGGCGCTGCTCGCGGTCACGCTCGGCGGCATCGTGGTCGGCACGTACGCCGGCGGCCACGTCGGCACCGACATCGGCCCGTTCCGGGCGGAGCTGAAGCTCAGCCCGTCGCTGAGCGGCGGCACCACCGTCGACATCCCGCCGTTGGGCGCGTTGCTGCTGGACAGCCACGACGGGCCGGCGTACCTGACCGTCGAGGTGGGCTCCCTGGACCAGCGACGCACCGAGGCGCTCATCGACGATCCGGCGAGCATCAGCCGGGCCAGCCAGTCGGCGGTGCAGGACGTCCGGGACGGCGTGATGCGGCTCGGCCTGCGGACGCTCGCCGCGGCGGTGCTGGCCACCCTGATCCTGGCCGGGCTGGTCTTCCGCGACGTGCGGCGGACCGCCTGGGCCGGCGGGTTGGCGCTGGTCATCACCGCCGGCAGTCTCGGCCTGGGCGCGGCCACCCTGCGGCCACAGGCGATCGAGGAACCGCGGTACGAGGGGCTGCTGGTCAACGCGCCCGCGATCGTGGGTGACGCGCGGCGGATCGCCAACGACTACACCAAGTACGCGGAGCAGCTCCAGCGGTTGGTCGGCAACGTCAGCAAGCTCTACACCACGGTCTCGGCGCTGCCGGTGGTGCAGCCGTCCCCGGGCACCACCCGGGTGCTGCACGTCTCGGACATGCACCTCAACCCGACCGGGTGGCAGTTGATCCGCACGGTGGTCGAACAGTTCGGCATCGACGTCGTGATCGACACCGGCGACCTCACCGACTGGGGCAGCGAGCCGGAGGCGTCCTACGTCGGCTCGATCGGCCTGCTCAAGAAGCCCTACGTCTACATCCGCGGCAACCACGACTCGCCGCGGACCGCCGCGGCGGTGGCCCAGCAGCCGAACGCCGTGGTGCTGAACAACTCGACCACGACCGTGGCCGGGCTGACCATCGCCGGCATCGGCGACCCGCGGTTCACCCCGGACAAGGAGACCTCGCCGGCCGGCAGCGGACTCACGTCGGCGGTGGCCGACCAGGTGATCGGCGCCGGCGAGCAGCTCGCCGCCACGGTGGAGAAGTCACCGCGGAAGGTGGACGTGGCGCTGGTGCACGACCCGGCGTCGGCCGGGCCGCTCTCCGGCACCTGCCCGCTGGTGCTCTCCGGGCACACCCACGCCCGCCAGGTGTCGAAGCTGCCGCAGGTGCCGGGCGAGCAGCCGACGACGCTGATGGTGGAGGGCTCGACCGGTGGGGCCGGGCTGCGCGGGCTGGAGGGCGAGAAGCCGACGCCGCTGGCCATGACCGTGCTCTACTTCGACCAGCAGAAGCTGCTCCAGGCGTACGACGAGATCACCGTGGGCGGCACCGGGCAGTCGCAGGTCAACCTGGAACGGCACGTCATCCGGGACCCGGCCAAGGGCGACGAGGTGCCGGTCACCCCGACGCCGACCCGCGGCGCCCCGGAATCAGGGTCGCCGAGCGCGACCCCGGCACCGACCCCCAGCTGACCGCACCGGCCCGTTACTTTTCGTGACGGCGGCATCGGGACGGTTGTCGGCCTGCGCCCCCTTTGCTCTGCAGCCATCGACGCAGCAGGCACCGAGTGTCACCGTACCGGCGACCGGCACCGCGCGACGGCCCCGACCTGCTCGCAGGTCGGGGCCGTGCTGCGGATATGGCTGCAGAGCAAAGGCCATGCGCGGTGCCACAATCGCTCCGCTCGGCCAGCACGCTGCGCGACGACGCCCGCCGCTCACGCTCCGCCACCGCGCGGCCCGCTCACGCCTCACCACGGCGCCGTGTCGCCGACGCCACGCAACCGTCCGGCCGGGTCAGCGCAACGCGAGCGCGGCCAGCGCCGCGTTGACGATGCTGCCGGGCAGCAGGTCGTGCAGCTCGTACAGCTCCCGGACGGTGCCGGACTGACCGAACTCGTCCACCCCGAGCGGCACCGCCGGGGCGCCGACCGCCGAACCGAGCCAGGCCATCGCGTGCGAGGCCGCGTCCTGCACGGTCACCACCGGCACCCGGTCGGCGAACGCCGACCGCAGCGCGCCGGGCACGCTCGGCACGGTGGCGGTCCGCACGCCCTGACGCAGCGTCCGCTGCCACGCGCGGTAGAGCCGGTCCAGGCTGGTCACGTCCACCACGTGCGCCGCCACCCCCTCCTCCGCCAGCTCCGCGGCGGCGGCCAGCACCTCCGGCAGCACCGCGCCGGAGGCGGCGAGCTGCACGACCGGGGCGTCCGCCAGATCCGGGTACGCCTGGTGCGCGTCGACGAGCCGGTACGCCCCGGCCACCACCTGCCGGCGCAACACCGCGTCACCGAGCCGGGCCCGCGCCGCCTCGAACGGCGCCTGGTCGATCGGCCGGGTGCTGAGCCGGAAGTAGTAGGCCCCGTCCTCGGCCGGCGCGGCCGTGACGGCCGGCGCGGCGCCGCCGGCGATCTGCCCGAGCGCGTCGCAGAGCAGCCAGTCCAGGCTGCCGGCGTACGCGGGTTCCAGGAACGTCACCCCGGGCAGCTCCAGGCCCACCGACGCGGTGATGGTGGACTGGTGCGCGCCGCCCTCGGGCGCCAGCGTGATGCCGGACGGGGTGCCGGCCACCACGAACCGGGAACCCGAGTAGGTGCCGTACAGGAACGCGTCGAGCCCGCGCAGCACGAACGGGTCGTAGACCGTGCCGACCGGCAGCAGCGGCTGGCCGGACAGGTCCCACGACAGGCCGAGCTGGCCCAGCAGCAGGAACAGGTTCATCTCGGAGATGCCCAGCTCGATGTGCTGCCCGGCGGGACTCTCCGTCCAGCGCAGCATCCGGTCCTCGGTCCACGAACGCTGCTCGGTCGGGGCGAACACACTTGTCTTGTTGATGAACCCGGCCAGGTTGGTCGAGGTGGCCACGTCCGGCGCGGTGGTCACCAGGTAGGGCGCCACCTGCGGGTCACGGGCCAGGTCGACGAGCACCCGGCCGAACACCTCCTGGGTGGAGACCGGCTTGTTCGCGCGTACCCGGGTCGACTCCGGCACGGTGACGCCCAGCGCCCGCTCGCGCGGCGCGCGGGACAGCGCCTCCCGGCGTTCGCCGGCCCAGATGCCGGCCGGGGACGCCGGGTCGAGGCGGTCCCACTCGGTCTCCGCGGTCAGGCCGTGGGCCGTCCGCAGCGCGGCCACCTGTTCGGTGCTCAGCAGCGCCGAGTGGTTGCGCGGGTTGCCGGCGATCGGCAACCCCCAGCCCTTCACTGTGTACGCGAACACCACGCTGGGCCGGTCGGTGACCGCGTCGCACTGGGCGTACGCGTCGAGCAGCGCCTGCGCGTCGTGCCCGCCCAGGTCGGTGACGAGCGGGCCCAGCTCGTCGTCCGGGACGTCGGCGACGAACGCGGTCACCTCGTCCGGCGCGCCGTCCAGGAACTGCTTGCGCAGGACCGGCCCGGCCAGGCCGAACAGCGACTGGTACTGCTCGTTCGGCATCCGGTCGATCCAGTCGCGCAGCGCCGCGCCGCCCGGCCGGGCGTACGCCTCGGCGAGCCGGCGGCCGTACTTGACCTCGACGACGTGCCAGCCGGCGGCCTCGAACTGGCCGCGCCACTGGTTGATCCGGATGCCGGGGACGACCCGGTCCAGCGACTGACGGTTGAAGTCGACCAGCCACATCACGTTGCCCAGGCCGGTGGTGGCCGGGTCGGCGACCGCCTCCCAGATGTTGCCCTCGTCCAGCTCGGCGTCGCCGATCAGCGCGATGAAACGGGAGTGCGGGCGCGCGCCGAAGTGCGCGTCGACGTAGCGGCGGGTGACGGCGGCGAACAGCGGCGCGGCGGCGCCCAGACCGACCGATCCGGTGGAGAAGTCCACCTCGTCCGGGTCCTTGGTCCGCGACGGGTACGACTGGAGCCCGCCCCGGGCGCGCAGCTTCGGCAGGTAGGACCGGTCCAGGTTGCCGAGCAGGTACTGGATGGCGTGGAACACCGGGGAGGCGTGCGGCTTCACCGCGACCCGGTCCTCGGCGTCGAGGTGCTGGAACCAGAGCGCGGTCATCGCGGTCACCAGCGACGCGCTCGACGCCTGGTGGCCGCCGACCTTCACCCCGTCGCCGGTGTCCCGGTCGTGGTTGGCCGCGTCGACGATGCGGGTGGCGAGCCAGAGCACCCGGCGCTGGATCTCGTCGAGGACGTCCTCGTTCACGCTGTCTCCATCCGGGCGTCGCCGTTGACGCCCTCGGTGTGGGGGTGAGGTGTTAGGAAGGGCCCCCTCTTATGCACCAGGCGTTAAGAAGGGGCCCTTCCTTGCACGTCAGGCAGCGCCGAGGCGCTCCAGGATCAACTCGCGGACGGTCTTGGCGTCCGCCTGGCCGCGAGTGGTCTTCATGACGGCGCCGACCAACGCGCCGGCCGCCGCGACCTTGCCGCTGCGGATCTTGTCGGCGATGGCCGGGTTGGCCGCGATCGCCTCGTCCACGGCGGCGGTGAGTGCGCCGGTGTCCGAGACGACCTCCAGGTTGCGGGCGGTCATGATCTCGGTCGGCGAGCCCTCGCCGGCCACCACGCCCTCCAGCACGGTGCGGGCCAGCTTGTCGTTGAGCTTGCCGGCGTCGACCAGGCCCTGAAGCTCGGCCACCTGCGCCGGGGTCGCCCCGATGTCGGCCAGCTCCACGCCGGTCTCGTTGGCGCGCCGGGACAGCTCACCGAGCCACCACTTGCGGGCCGCCGCCGGGGTGGCGCCGGCCGCCACGGTGGCCTCGATCAGCTCCACCGCGCCGGCGTTGACCACCGACTGCATGTCCAGGTCGGAGAGGCCCCAGTCCTGCTGGATCCGCTTGCGGCGCAGCCGCGGCAGCTCCGGCAGGGCGGCCTTCAGCTCGGCCACCCAGGCGGTGTCCGGCGCGAGCGGCACCAGGTCCGGCTCCGGGAAGTACCGGTAGTCGGTGGCGGTCTCCTTGGACCGGCCCGACGTGGTGTCGCCGGTGTCCTCGTGGAAGTGGCGCGTCTCCTGGACGATCCGGCCGCCCGCGTCCAGCACCGACGCCTGGCGCAGCATCTCCGAGCGGACCGCCCGCTCGACCGAACGCAGCGAGTTGACGTTCTTGGTCTCGGTCCGCGTGCCCCACTCCGCGCCGGGCAGGTTCAGCGACGTGTTGACGTCGCAGCGCAGCGAGCCCTCCTCCATCCGGACGTCGGAGACACCGAGCGAACGGATCACGTCGCGCAGCTCGGCCACGTACGCGCGGGCGATCTCCGGGGCGAGCGCACCGGTGCCGGGGATCGGCTTGGTGACGATCTCGACAAGCGGGATGCCGGCCCGGTTGTAGTCGACGAGCGACTCGGTGGCGCCGTGGATGCGGCCGGTGGCACCACCGACGTGCAGCGTCTTGCCGGTGTCCTCCTCCAGGTGCACCCGCTCGATGCCGATGCGCACCAACTCGCCGTCGACGTCGACGTCCAGGTGGCCGTCGAAGCAGAGCGGCTCGTCGTACTGGCTGATCTGGAAGTTCTTCGGCATGTCCGGGTAGAAGTAGTTCTTCCGGGCGAACCGGCACCACTCGGCGATCGAGCAGTTCAGCGCCAGGCCGATCCGGATGGTCGCCTCGATGGCCGCCTTGTTGGCCACCGGCAGCGAGCCGGGCAGGCCCAGGCACACCGGGCAGACCCGGGTGTTCGGCTCGCCACCGAAGTCGGTCGGGCAGCCGCACCACATCTTGGTGTTCGTGCCCAGCTCGACGTGGGTCTCCAGGCCGATCACCGGTTCGTAGCGCGCGACGACCTCGTCGTACGCGGGCAGTGTCGTCGTCATCTGCTCCTGCCTCACAGTGCTGGTGGGGTGAACGCGCCGACGCTGGACTCCAGTGCGGCGGCCACCCGGTACATCCGGTCGTCGGCCATGGTCGGCGCCATGATCTGCAGACCCACCGGGAGCCCGTCGGACAACCCGCACGGCACCGAGATGGCCGGACCGCCGTAGAGGTTCGTCGGGATGGTGAACAGGTCCGCCAGGTACATCTGGTACGGGTCCGAGGTGCGCGCGCCGATCGGGAACGCCACGAACGGCGTGGTCGGCGAGATCAGCGCGTCCACCTGCTCGAACGCGCTGGTGAAGTCGCGCGTGATCAGCGTGCGCACCTTCTGCGCCTGGCCGTAGTACGCGTCGTAGTAGCCCGACGAGAGGGCGTACGTGCCGATCATGATGCGCCGCTTCACCTCGGGGCCGAAGCCGGCCTCGCGGGTCAGCGACATGACCTCCTCCAGCGACCGGTTGCCGTCGTCGCCGACCCGCAGGCCGAACCGGACGCCGTCGAAGCGGGCCAGGTTGGAGGAGCACTCGCTCGGCGCGATCAGGTAGTAGGCCGGCAGCGCGTACTTGAAGTGCGGGCAGGAGATCTCGACGATCTCGGCCCCCAGCTTGGCCAGCGCCTCGACCGACTCGCGGAACGCCGCCATCACGCCCGGCTCGGCGCCCTCGCCGGTGAACTCGGTGACCACGCCCAGCTTGACGCCGGTCAGGTCACCGCTCGCGCCGAGCTTCGCCGCGCCCACCACGTCCGGCACCGGGGCCGGGATCGAGGTGGAGTCGCGCGGGTCGTGGCCGCCGATCACCTGGTGCAGCAGCGCGGCGTCGAGCACGGTACGCGCGCACGGGCCGGGCGTGTCCAGCGACGAGGAGAACGCCACCAGGCCGTACCGGGAGGTGCCGCCGTAGGTGGGCTTCGCGCCGACGGTGCCGGTGACCGCGCCGGGCTGACGGATCGAGCCGCCGGTGTCCGAGCCGATCGCCAGCGGCGCCTCGTACGCGGCCAGCGCCGCCGCGCTGCCGCCGCCGGAGCCGCCCGGGATGCGCTCGGTGTCCCACGGGTTCCGGGTCGGCCCGTACGCGGAGTACTCCGTGGACGAGCCCATCGCGAACTCGTCCATGTTCGTCTTGCCGAGCATCACCGTGCCGGCGGCGCGCAGCCGCTCGACGATCGTCGAGTCGTACGGCGGACGCCAGCCCTCCAGGATCTTCGACCCGACGGTGGTCGGCACGCCCTTGGTGGTCAGCACGTCCTTGACCGCGACCGGGACGCCGGCCAACGGGCCCAGCTCCTCGCCTGCGGCGCGGCGCTCGTCCACGGCCCGCGCGGCGGCCAACGCGCCGTCGCTGTCGACGTGCAGGAACGCGTGCACCCGGTCGTCGACGGCACCGATCCGGTCCAGGTGGGCGCGGGTGACCTCGACCGCCGAGGCGTCACCGTTGGCGACGAGGCCGGCGAGGTCGACGGCATTGAGCCTGGTCAGGTCGGTCACGATGCCACATCCTCGTCCAGGATCCGCGGAACGCGGAACCGCTGCTCCTCGGCGTCGGGCGCACCCGACAGCACCTCCTGCGGGGTCAGGCTCGGCGTCACCACGTCCTCGCGGAGCACGTTGGTCAGCGGCACCGAGTGGGAGGTCGGCGGGATGTCCGCCGCGGCGACCTCGCCGACCTGCGCGACCGACTGGAGGATCACGTCCAGCTGGCCGGCGAACAGGTCCAGCTCCTCCTCGGTGACGGCGAGCCGCGACAGTCGCGCGAGGTGCGCGACCTCCTCGCGGGAGATGGCGGCCATCGGGTGCCCCCTTCGTGGCTGTCCTTCAGACGTCTGCGTGTGCCGGCCGCGCGCCTGACGGAGCACGATGACGCGCGGTGACCGGAGCGAGTCTATTGTCCCGCCGTCACGACGACGCCTTCGACTCCCCCTCCGCCGCCGGCCCGCCCCGCCCGTCGCCGTCCACCGCGGTCGGGCGGACCGGGCGGTAACGCGACAGCCAGGCGATCAGGTCCTCGGCCGGCATCGGCCGGGCGTGGAACCAGCCCTGCGCCACGTCGCAGCCGGCGGCGTGCAGCAGCCGCCAGGTGCGCTCGTCCTCCACGCCCTCGGCGACCACCCGCAGGCCGAGCGCGCCGGCCAGCTCGATCATCGAGCGGACGATCGCCGCGTCGTCCGGGTCGTCGGCCATGCCCAGCACGAACGACCGGTCCACCTTCACCTCGGACAGTGGCAGCCGGCGCAGGTGCTGGAGGGAGGAGTACCCGGTGCCGAAGTCGTCGAGCGCGATCCCGACGCCGATCCGGTGCAGGTGGGTGATGCTGGCCAGCACCCGACGGGGGTCGGCCATCAGCGCGCCCTCGGTGATCTCCACCTGGAGCCGCTCGGGCGGGACGCCGTACCGGGTCAGCCGGTCGGCGATCTGGTCGGCGATCTCGCCGGTGTGCAGGTCCCGGACGCTGACGTTGAGCGCGGCCCGCAACGTGAGCCCGGCCGCGGACCACTTGGCGAGCTGCTCCACCACGTCGTCCACCACCCGGCGGGTGAGCAGCCGCATGACCGCGCTCTGCTCGGCGACCTGGATCAGCTCCCCCGGGTCGACCATGCCCCGGCGCGGGTGCCGCCAGCGCAGCAGCGCCTCGACGCCGACCACCTCGCCGGTGGCGATGGCGATCTGCGGTTGGTAGTACATGGTGATCTCGCCGGCCTCCGCGGCCGACGCGGCCGTGGTCTCCGCGAGCCGCGCGGCCGGGGCGGCCTCCACGGCGGGTCCGCCGGCCGGGGTCGACGCGACCGACGCAGCCGGCGCTACCTCCGCCGACGCCGGTGGGGCCGCCGTCGGTGCGGCCGACGCCGGTGCGGCCGACGCCGACGCGGGGTCACCGCCGGGACGGACCGGCTCGGGGACCCGGTCGGCCCGGCGGCGGGTCGGGTCGGCGCCGGTCAGGATCCGCTCGATCAGGTCGTCGTCGGAGCGCGCCTCGACACGCTCACGACGCCACCGGAGGCGCCGGCGGGCCGGGTGCGCCGGCCGGGCGGCGGGCAGACCCGGCGTCAGCGCCGCGCCGTCCCCGCCGCGCACGCCCACCGGCTCACCGGAGGGCGACGGCGAGGACTCAAGCACCCGGCGCAGGTCCGCCAGGAGGCTCAACCGCTCGGCCGAGTTGTGATCGGACTCCGGCGCGTAGACCGCGACCGTGTCGGTGCGGTGCTTGGCGTCGTACATGGCCACGTCGGCGTGCCGCATCAGGGTGGCGAAGTCCTCGCCGTGCTCGGGGAAGAGCGCGACGCCGATCGAGCCGCCCACGTCCAGCGGCAGCCCGTCCAACGGCACCGGCTCGGCCAGCGCGGCGACCACCCGGTCGGCCCGCTCCCGGGCCTCCTCGACGCCGGCCAGCCCCGGCACGACGATGGCGAACTCGTCGCCGCCGAGCCGCGCCACCATCTCGTGCTCGCCGACCACGTCGATCAGCCGGGCGCTCACCTCGACCAGCAGCCGGTCCCCCACCGCGTGGCCGAGCGCGTCGTTGACGTGCTTGAACCGGTCCAGGTCGAGCAGCAGCAGGGCCACGTGCGCGTTCGGCTCGCCCCGGGCGGCCCGCTCGGCGTGCAGGTGCACCTGCTCGACCACCTCGCTGAGCAACGCCTTGCGGTTGGGCAGCCCGGTCAGCGGGTCGACGTCGGCGAGCTGTTCCCGCTCGGCGGAGAGCCGGGCCATCCGGTAGACCGCGAAGAGCGGCACCAGCACCAGCGGGATCAGCGCCGCGCTGGCCCGCGCGGCGGCCACCAGCACCGGCGCGAGCAGCAGCAGCGAGCCGGTGGAGAGCAGCTCGTAGGCCAGCCCGAGCCGGACGTTGGGCCACCACCGGTCCCCGAAGCGCAGCCGGATGGCGGAGTTGACCAGCCCGTAGTTGACCGCGAACCAGGCCACCGTGGCGCCGCCCACCGCTGCCACGTCCGTCCAGTGCAGCCGGCCACCGCCGAACAGCTCGCCCGGACCGAACCGGGTGACCGCGTACGCGGCGGCCAGCGCGCACGCGTACTGGGCCGCGTTGAAACCGGTGCGCCAGGCGGCGTACCCGAGACGCCAGCCGGAGACGGCCACCGCCACGGCCTGCACCGCCACCGCCGGGCCGAGACCCCAGCCGAGCAGGATGGCGAAGGTGAAGCAGGTGGACGGGAAGACCGCCGAGGTCTGCCGCCGGCCGGGCGGGACGAACGGGCGGGCGTCGCAGGCGACGGCGAGCGCCGCCATCGTCCAGAACGCGACCGGCAGCTCGGTCAGCCGGCCGGGCAACGCGGCAAGCGGCCCGACCGAGACGAGCAGGGCGACGACGCCTACCGCACCGACGAAGCCGAAGAACGGCCCGGCCCGCCCCGGCGGGACGGAGTTGCGCGGGTCGTCGGTCGCCATCGCACCTCCCGGGCACGGTCCTGGCGCGCGCCGTCACGCGCCGTACGCCAATGAAACGCCCTACGGACCGCTTTCCCCGACACGACAGTCACGAATCGGTGCTAGTCGTAATTAAGTTGGTATACGCCGCCGGGCGGTCACCCGGGCGCCGGTCACTCCTCCACCCGGGCCACCCCCCGGGCCGCCTCCGGACCGGACTCCAGCAGCACCCGGAACCCGTCCTCGTCGAGGATCGGCAGCTTGAGCGTGGCCGCCTTGTCGGCCTTGGTGCCGGGGTTGTCGCCGACCACCACGAAGCCGGTCTTCTTGGAGACCGAGCCGGTCACCTTTCCGCCCCGGCTCTGGATCGCCTCGGCGGCCTCGTCACGGCTGAACCCGGCAAGCGTGCCGGTGACCACCACGGTGACCCCGTCGAGCGGGCGCGGCCCCTCGTCGGCGGACTCCTCGGCCATGCGGACGCCGGCCGCGGCCCACTTGCCCACCACGTCGCGGTGCCAGTCGACGGCGAACCATTCCTTGAGGCTCGCGGCGATGGTCGGGCCGACGCCGTCCACCGAGGACAGCTCCTCCTCGGACGCCTCCTCGATCGCGGTGACGGAGCGGAAGTGCCGGGCGAGCGCCTGCGCCGCGGTCGGGCCGACGTGCCGGATGGAGAACGCCACCAGCACCCGCCACAGGTCCCGTTCCTTGGCCTCGGCCAGGTTCTCCAGCAGCTTGGTGGCGTTGGTGCCGAGGCTGCCGTCCTTGTTCACGAAGAACGGCGAGCGGGCGAGCTGCTCGGCGTCGAGCTGGAACAGGTCGCCCTCGTTGGTGATGATCTGCGCGTCCAGCAGCGCCGCCGCGCCCTTCTCGCCGAGCACCTCGATGTCGAGCACCTTGCGGCTGGCCAGGTAGAAGACCCGCTCGCGGATCTGCCCCGGACAGGTCCGCCCGTTGGGGCAGCGGATGTCGACGTCGCTCTCCTTGGCCGGCGCGAGCGGCGTGCCGCAGGCCGGGCAGGTGGTCGGCATGACGAACGGGCGGGCGTCGGCCGGCCGCAGGTCGACCACCGGGCCGAGGATCTCGGGGATGACGTCGCCGGCCTTGCGCAGCACCACCGTGTCACCGATGAGCACGCCCTTGCGTTCGACCTCGCGGGCGTTGTGCAGGGTGGCCAGCGCGACCGTGGAGCCGGCCACCAGGACCGGCTGGAGCACGGCGAACGGGGTGACCCGGCCGGTGCGCCCGACGTTGACGTCGATGTCGAGCAGCGTGGTGTTGACCTCCTCCGGCGGGTACTTGAAGGCGATCGCCCAACGCGGCGCGCGACTGGTCGAGCCGAGACGACCCTGGATGGAGACCGGGTCGACCTTGACCACCACGCCGTCGATCTCGTGCTCGACGTCGTGCCGGTGCTTGCCGTACCAGGCGATGTATTCCGCCACGCCGGCCAGGTCGGCCACCACCTTCCAGCGGTCGCTGGTGGGCAGTCCCCACGCCTTGAGCGCGGCGTACGACTCGGACTGCGCGGACGGCCGGTAGCCCTTGCGGGCGCCGATGCCGTGCACGATCAGGCGCAGCGGCCGACCGGCGGTGACCCGCGGGTCCTTCTGCCGGAGGCTGCCGGCGGCGGCGTTACGCGGGTTGGCGAACGGCGCCTTGCCCTGCTCGACCAGGCTCGCGTTGAGGTCGGCGAACCCGGCCACCGGGAAGTAGATCTCGCCGCGCACCTCGATCAGCTCGGGCACGTCGGGGAAGTCGTCGGACGGGGTCAGCCGGGCCGGCACGCCCTTGATGCTGCGGACGTTGGCGGTGACGTCCTCACCGGTGCGGCCGTCGCCGCGGGTGGCCGCCCGGACCAACCGGCCCTTCTCATAGGTCAGGTTGATGGCCAGGCCGTCGACCTTCAGCTCGCAGAGGTAGGGCACCGGGCCACCGGCGTCGCGCTCGACCCGCTCGGCCCAGGCGGCCAACTCCTCGTCGGCGAACGCGTTGTCGAGCGAGAGCATCCGCTCGGCGTGCGTGACCGGGGTGAAGTCGGTGGAGAACGTGCCGCCGACCCGCTGGGTGGGCGAGTCGGGGGTGCGCAACGCCGGGAACTCCGCCTCCAGCGCCTCCAGCTCGCGCAGTTGCCTGTCGAACTCGGCGTCGGTGATCGTCGGCGCGTCCAGCACGTAGTAGCGGTACTGGTGCTCGGTGAGCTCCTGGCTCAGCGTGGCGTGCCGCTCCCGGGCCTCGGGGGTCGGCTCGACGCCGGCCGCCGCCTCCTGGGCGGCGTCGACCGTCGGGGGAACCGCTTCTTCGGACACGCCGCCACCATCGGACACGCTGTCGACCTCCCGTGCTCGTGCTACCCCCGAACCGTAACGGTCGGCTGTGACAACCGTCCGCCCACCCGCGCTGAGCAGGGCGACCCGCCGCCCCGGCGACGCGTGCCGCGCCGCGGAGCGGACGGGCCGCAACCGTGCGACGATCGCTGGGCCGAAGCGGACGGAAGGCGGGCACGGATGCGCGACGCGCTGATCTGGGCACTGGTGATCGTGGCCTGTGTGGCGGCGGGCTGGCTGTGGAGCGAGTGGCGCCGCCGCGCCGCCGACGGGCGGGGCAGCCGGCCCGGTGGTGGGCGGGGCAGCCGGCCGGGGCGCGGCCGGGACAACCGACCCGGTGGTGGGCGGGTCGCCGCTCCGCCGAAGCCGCGTGGGGCCGACCGGCCGACCGGCGACCGGCCACGGCCCGGGGCGATCTGGTGGGCCGACGTGCCGTACGCCGACGGCACCGGTTCGAAGGTGCGCCCCTGCCTGGTGCTGCGCGTCGACGGCCGGGCGGCCGAGGTCCTGAAGATCACCAGCCAGGACAAGTCGGACCGGGACGACCACGTGCGGATCCCGACCCGCACCTGGGACCCCGGCGCGGACCACGACAGCTTCCTCGACGTCAGCGAACCGATCCGGGTGCCGCTCGACGAGTTCGCGGACCGCGCCGGTGACTGCGACCCCGAGGTGTGGCGCGGCGTCCGCCGCCTGCCCCACCTCACCGCGTAGCGCGGGACACCGCTCAGTCCAGCGGGTCGGCCAGGGCGGTGAGCTGGTCCGCGTACTCGATGCGGGCGGACCAGTCGGCCGGCCAGGCGGCCATCCCGTACGCGGCCCCGAGGAACGCCCCGGCCAGCGCGGCGATGGAGTCCGAGTCGCCGGCGGTGGTGGCGCCCCGGGCCAGCGCGGCGACCGGTTCGTCCGGGTGCCGCAGCGCGCAGAGCAGCGCGGTCGCGAGCGCCTCCTCCGCGATCCACCCCTCCCCGGTGAGCCGACACGGGTCGCCGCCGTCGTCGGGGCGTGCCAGCGCCGCCTCCAGCCGGCCGAGCACCCGCAGGCAGTCGTCCCAGCCGCGGGCGATGAACTCCGCCGGGTCGGTGACGCCCGGACGCTGCCACAGGTCGCCGAGCCACTCGCCCCGGTAGACCGTGCGCTGCTCGCGGGCCCGCTCGGTGAGCAGGCCGGGCAGCGCCGGCAGCGCCGCGCCGTCGCGCAGCAGCCGGACCGCGTACGCGGTCAGCTCGCTGGCCGCCAGCCCGGTCGGGTGCCCGTGGGTGAGGCCGGCCTGGAGCTGGGCCAGCCCGGCCAGCGTGTCGAGGTCGACGTCGAGCAACCCGACCGGGGTGACCCGCATGTTCGCGCCACAGCCCTTCGAACCGGCGACCGTGGCCTGTTGCCAGCGGGTGCCCCGACTCAGCTCGGCGCAGGCCCGTAGGCAGGTCATGCCCGGCGCGCGGTTGTTCTCCGGGCTGGCCGCCCAGTCGAGGAAGCGCTGCCGCAGCAGCGGCTCCACCGCCTCCGCCGTGTACGCCGGCGCGTCGTGCAACGCCCACGCCACGGCCAGCGCCATCTGGGTGTCGTCGGTGACCAGTGCCGGGTCACCTTCCAGCTCGCGGGGACCGGCCGGGCCGTAGCGCCGGACGATCTCGGTGACGGTGAGGAACTCGGTCGGCTTGCCGAGGGCGTCGCCGTAGGCCAGGCCGAAGAGCGAGCCGGCGGCGCGTCGGTCGGTGGAGGCGGTCACGGTGGTGATCATGCAATGGCCGCGCAAGCCCCGTGCGGTCAGTCCCAGCAGAGGCAGAACGGGTGGCCGGCCGGGTCGGCGTAGACCCGGAAGCCCTCCCCCTCGCCGGGCAGCCGCCGCGCGCCGAGGGCCAGCGCCGCCTTCTCGGCCGCCTCGATGTCGTCCACCGTCACGTCCAGGTGGAACTGCTGCGGACGCTCCGGGTCGGGCCAGTCGGGTGCCCGCAGGTCGAGCGCCTTCTGGAAGGCGAGCCGCGGCTGGTGCCCGGGCGGGCCGCCGAGGACCACCCAGTCGTCGCCGTCGGAACTGTCCTCGATCAGCGGGAGACCGAGCAGTTCCGCGTAGAAGCCGGCCAGCGCACGCGGGTCGGGACAGTCGATCACGGTGGAACGCAGTCGTCCGATCATGCCGGCCATCCTGCCCCCGGCTTACGACAGGAAAACGTCACTCCTCGGCGAGCCGCCGGCCGGCGTCGCGACAGGCGGCCAGCACGGCCCGCGCGTACGCCGGGGTGGCGCCGGCCAGCCCGCACGCGGGCGTGACCACCACCTGTTCGGCCAGCCGCCGGCGGGGAAAGCCGAGCTGGTCCCAGAGCCGGCGGACCCGGTCGGCGACCTCGGCGGACGTGGGCGCCCGGCCGGACGACGGCGGCAGCGTCGGCGCGGCGCCGGCCAGCAGCCCGAACCCGGCGTCGAGCGCCTCGCCGAGCGGGTCCAGGTCTTTGACCAGGGACAGGTCGAGGGCGACGCCGACGGCACCGGCGGAACGGATCAGCTCCAACGGCACGTCCGGCGCGCAGCAGTGCACCAGCGTGGGGACGCCGGCCGCGTCGAGCACGCCGCGCAGCAGCGCGCGGGCCACCTCGGCCTCCATCGGCCGGTGGGTGCCGAGGCCACTCTCGGTGGGCACCCGCCCGGCCAGCACCGCCGGCAGGGACGGCTCGTCGAGCTGGAGCAGCACCGTGGCGCGGGGCAGTCGTCGGCTCACCGCCGCCAGGTGGCCGCGCAGCCCCTCGCCCAGCGAGCCGGCGAGGTCCCGTACCGCGCCGGGGTCGCGCAGCACCCGGCCGCCGAGCGGCAGCTCCAGCGTGGCGGCCAGGGTGAACGGGCCGGCGGCCTGGACCTTGACCGGGCCGGCGTACTCCTCGGCCTGCTCGGCGAGCTGGTCGAGGTCGCGTTCCATCAGGTCACGGGCGCGGCGCAGGTCCCGGCCGGGGCGCAGGGCGACCCGCCAGCGGGCCGCGTACAGCTCGACCGGAAGCTCGACGAGCAGCCCGGCGGTGCGGCCCACGAGATCCGCGCCCGGGCCCCGGGCGGGCAGCTCCGGCAGATGCGGCAGCGTGGGCAGCTCGCCGAGCACGATCCGCTGCGCCTCGGCGATGTCGGTGCCGGGCAGCGAACCGATTCCGGTCGCCGCCCCGGCCGGCCAGGGCCACTGCTGATCAGTCACCGCCGAAGCCTAGCCGCTGCCGGCCGACGGGCGGGCCGGGGCGCGGGCCGGCGACCAGAGCGCTTCACCGGCCCTTTCGAGCTGAGAGCGGAAACGACTCACCCGGTTCCGGAGGGCGGCGCTGCTCCGCGCCTACCGCCCGGGTCACACCGGGTCGCGCCCCACCCAGGTCACGCCCACCGGGTCGCACCGCCCCGATCGCGCCGCCCGGGTCGCGCCGCCCGGGTCGCGCCGCCCGGGTCGCGCCGCCCGGGTCGCGCCGCCCGGGTCGCGCCGCCCGGGTCGCGCCATGAGGTAGCCCCGGGCACGGCAGCGGGCGCCGGTCGGTGAGTCGTTCGTGCTCTCAGCTCTAAAGGCGCCGGAGAGAACACCGCCTACGGCGCCCGGCCCGGCCGGTGGCGGCACGGACCGGCTGCGCCACGGCCGCCCGGCGGAGCCGTCGCCGGGTGGGGTGACCCGCCAGGCCCGTCGCGCCCTGACCCGTCAGGCGGTGATGGTGGCGGAGCCGAGGACCACGTCACCGGCCGGGTCCGGCCGGTAGGCCACGATCGCCTGGCCGGCGGCGACCCCGCGCAGCGGTCGGCGCAGCGCGGCGTGCAGGCCGTCGGCGTCGACCGAGACGGCAGCCGGGACCACGTCGCCGTGTGCCCGGAGCTGCACCTCGCACTCGACCGGCCCGTCCGGGCGCGGGCCGCCGGTCCAGACCGGGCGGACCGCGCGCACCGCGGAGACCTCAAGCGCCTCGGCCGGGCCGACCGTCACCGTGTTGGTCTTCGGGGTGATGGAGAGCACGTAGCGGGGCCGGCCGTCCGGCGCGGGGCGGTCCAGGTGCAGCCCGCGTCGCTGCCCGACGGTGTACTGGTAGGCGCCGCTGTGGTTGCCGACGACCGCGCCGGTGAGCGCGTCCACCACCTGACCAGGGGCCTCGCCGAGCCGCTCGGCCAGGAAGCCGCGGGTGTCGCCGTCGGCGATGAAGCAGATGTCGTGCGAGTCCGGCTTGTCGGCCACGGCGAGGCCGCGCCGGGCGGCCTCCGCGCGCACCTCGGCCTTGGTCGAGTCACCGAGCGGGAAGACCGACCGGTCGAGCTGCGCGCGGGTCAGCACCGCGAGGACGTACGACTGGTCCTTGGCCTCGTCGACGCTGCGCCGCAGCAGGCCGTCCGGGCCGAGCCGGGCGTGGTGGCCGGTCACCACGGCGTCGAAGCCCAGGGCCACGGCCCGGTCCAGCACCGCGGCGAACTTGATCTTCTCGTTGCAGCGCAGGCACGGGTTCGGGGTACGGCCGGCCGCGTACTCGGCGACGAAGTCGTCGACCACGTCGTCGTGGAACCGGTCCGCCATGTCCCACACGTAGAACGGAATGCCCAGCACGTCGGCGGCCCGCCGGGCGTCCCGGGAGTCCTCCAGGGTGCAGCAGCCCCGGGCGCCGGTGCGGTAGGTCTGCGGGTTGCGGGCCAGCGCCAGGTGCACGCCGGTCACGTCGTGCCCCGCCTCCACCGCACGTGCCGCCGCCACGGCGGAGTCCACCCCGCCCGACATCGCCGCCAGAACCCTCACCGGCCCACTCCCCTCGTCCCCACCGAGGGTATCCGGGTCAGCGGGGGGTACGGAGGGCGGCCGCGCGGCGGGCCCGCTCGACGGCGGCCGGCAACGCGGCGATGAGCGTGTCCACGTCCGCGCCGCTGCTGGTGTGACCGAGCGTGAAACGCAACGAGGAGCGGGCCCGGTCGTCGTCGGCGCCCATGGCCAGCAGCACGTGCGAGGGCTGGGCCACGCCGGCCGAGCAGGCCGACCCGGTCGAGCAGGCGATGCCCTGGGCGTCGAGGAGCAGCAGCAGCGCGTCCCCCTCGCAGCCGGGGAAGGAGAAGTGCGCGTTGCCGGGGAGTCGGTCCGTCGGGTCGCCGTTGAACACCACCTCGGGCACCGCCCGACGGACCCGCTCGACCAGCTCGTCGCGGAGCGCGGCGACCCGGGCCGCGTACTCCTGCTGGCCCTTCACCGCGGCCTCGACGGCGACCGCGAACGCGACGATGCCGGCCGTGTCCAGCGTCCCGGAGCGGACGTCGCGCTCCTGGCCACCGCCGTGCAGCAGCGGGACGGCCGCGACGTCGCGGGCCAGCAGCAGCGCGCCGACGCCGGTCGGACCGCCGAGCTTGTGCCCGGTCACGGTGAGCGCGGACACGCCGGTCGTGGCGAAGTCGACGGGCACCTGACCGACCGCCTGGATCGCGTCGGTGTGGAACGGCACCCCGTGCTCGGCGGCGACCGCGGCCAGCCCGGCCACCGGCTGGACGGTGCCGACCTCGTTGTTGGCCCACATCGCGGTGACCACCGCCACCCGGTCGCCGTGCTCGGCCAGCTCGGCGCGGAGCCGCTCCGGGTCGAGCCGGCCGGTCGCGTCGACCGGCAGCCAGCCGGCCTCCGCGCCCTCGTGCCCGACGAGCCAGTCCACCGCGTCCAGCACGGCGTGGTGCTCGACCGCGCTGGAGACCACCCGGACCCGCTCGGGCCGGGCGTCGCGGCGGGCCCAGAAGATGCCCTTCACGGCGAGGTTGTCACTCTCCGTGCCTCCGCCGGTGAAGATCACCTCGGAGGGGCGGGCGCCGAGCGCGGCGGCCACCCGCTCGCGGGACTCCTCCACCCGCCGCCGGGCACGGCGGCCGGAGGCGTGCAGCGACGACGCGTTGCCCACCTCGCGGGCGGTGGCGACGTACGCCTCGAGTGCCTCGTCGAGCATCGGGGTCGTCGCCGCGTGATCCAGGTATGCCATCACCGTTCAGCCTAACGGCCGGTGGGCGGGCCACCGCTGGCCGGACCGCCCGTCCCGTGCGGAGGCGGGACGGACGGTCCGGACGCTCATGCGGGAACCGCGGTGACGACGATGTTGTCGCGGTAGTGCCGGGTCTTCGGGTCGAACGGGCCGCCGCAGGTGATCAACGTGAGTCGCGGGCTGCCGTCGCGGGCGAAGTACCGCGCCAGCGGGATCTTCGTCTTGGTGTACTCCTCCCGGGCCACCACCCGGTAGCGACGGTCCTTCCCGTCCGCGCCGGTGGCGGTGAAGGTGTCCCCCCGGTTCAGCTCACGGAGCCGGAAGAACGCACCCTTGCCCTGCTCCGCGCTGTCCACGTGCCCGGCGATGACCACCGAGCCGGCGTCGGCCTCCAGTCCCGGGCCGTAGCGGTACCAGCCGACCTGGTCCACGCTGGGCGGCACCTCGAACTCGTTGGTGCGCTCGTTGATGCCGACCGGGTTGACCGAGGCGGTGACCTTGATCGGCGGGATGCTCAGCCGTACCGGTGGCACGGCCTTGCCGTCCGCCGGCAGCGTGCCGGCGTTCACCGGCACCGACGCGTCCCCGGTCGGGGTCGCCGCCGGCGTCGCGCTGGGGGTGGCGCTGGCCAGCGCCGCCGCCTCGTCGGCGCCGACGTCCTCGGCGGGCTGCGACCCGCACGCCACCAGCGTCGCCACGGTGAGCGCGGCGACGCCGGCGGCCATCGCCGCCAGCGCCCCGCGGTTGCGCACCGTCACCGGCGACCGGCCCGGGCGGTGGCCACCCGCGCGCCGCCGCCGACCAGGAGCAGCACGCCGGCGCCGGCCAGCACGTACCACCAGGTGTCCACGCCGGTGCCGGCCTGGCCGCCGGTGCCGCTGGGCACGCCGCCCGGCGCCGAGTGCAGGCCGCTGATGGTCTGCGCGACCAGGTCGAGGTTCTTGGCCTCGGCGGAGCCGATCGCGTAGACGATGGTGGCGGTGCCCTCCTTCAGGTTGAGGTCGGCCGGGCCGATGGCGACGGTGTCGGTGCCGGCGAGCACCACGTCCGCCTTGACGGTGCCGGCGGCCACGTCGGCCTTGGCCTCCTTCGGGTTGGTCAGCCCCTCGAAGACCGGCTTGCCGCCGGCCCGCACGTCCACCGCCGGCGCGGCGGCGGTGTGCCGGACGATCAGCCGGGCCTTGCCGGCGCCCACCTTGGACACGTCGTTCACGAACGGGGTGATCTGCGGCTTGCCGTCGGCGCTCAGGTGGGCGGCGAGGCTGATGTTCGCCCCGCCCGGCACCTCGGCGTCGTCGACCTTCAGGATGGCCTTGTCGACCGCCTCACCGGGCTTGGTCAGGGCGATGTCGTACTCGCCCGCGGGCAGCGTGAGCGGGCCGGCCACGTCGCCGGGCTTGAAGTTGTCGAGCGTCTTCTTGCCGTTGACGTAGACGTCGACCGGGGTGTCCGGGATGCCGTGGACCACGGAGACCTTCGACGAGGCGGCGTATGCCGGGCTCATCGTGGCGGCGCCGACGCCGGCGAAGGTGAGGGCGGCCACCGCGCCGCCCGCGGCGACCCGACGGAACATGGCGTGCTGCATTTGAGTGCCTCCTGGTGGTTGGTGCTGATTCGTCAGGCCTGGCTTGCAGAACGGGTTACGCCGGCCCCGCCGCCCCCGGATGCGCACCGGATCCGTTTTCTTTTTCCGGCCGCGGACGCATCTGTCGGGCCCCTCGCCGACGAAGGAGGAGGTGATGAGCGTCGTGTCGGACACACCGGGAGTGGGGCGGGGGCGGTGGGAGTTACAGTTCGGCATGCCCCACGGATGGCGAGCCGCCCGGTGACGGCGGCGAGGCAAGGCCCCGAGCCGCCGGTCGAGGACGACCTCGCGACACGGTTCCGCGACGGCGACGAGGCAGCCCTGCGCGAGGCGTACGACAGATACGGCCGAGCGGTGCTGCACCTGGCCACCACGACGCTGGTCAACCGCAGTGACGCCGAGGACGTGACGCAGGCGACGTTCGTCGCCGCCTGGCTCGGCCGGGAGACGTTCGACCCGGCGAAGGGATCACTGATCGGCTGGCTGCTCGGCATCGGGCGACGCAAGGTGGTCGACCGGATCCGCGCCGCGGCCCGGGAGACCCGGGTGGTCGAGACGGTGAGGCAACTGCCCGAGCCGGTGGACACCGGCCCCGACCCGGACACGGTGGTCGACCGGCTGGTGGTCGCCGACGAGCTGGCCCGGCTCCCCGACGAGCAACGGCGGATGCTGGAGCTGGCGTTCTACGACGACCTGACACACCAGCAGATCTCGGCCGTGACAGGGGTGCCGCTCGGCACGGTCAAGAGCCACATCCGACGCGGCATGCAGAGCCTGAAACGCAGATGGGAGGTGGACGGTGCAGCACCTGGAACACGACCGGCTGGTCTTTCTGGCGCTCGGTGAGAGCGAGGCGGCCGACGCGGAATCCACCCACCTCGCCTCCTGCGGTCACTGCCAGGGCGAGCTGGAGACGCTCCGGCACGTCGCCGGGCTCGGCGCCGGCACCCAGGGCCTGACCGAGCTGCCCGATCCGCCGGAGCACGTCTGGCAGGGCATCGTCGCCGAGATCCGGGCCGCCGAGGAACTGCCCACGTTGAACGGTCGCCGGCTGCCGCGTACCGGCGATCCGGCCGATGTCGGCGACCGACCGTCGACCGTCGTCCGCCCACGCCGTGGCCGCCGCTTGCCGAGGTGGGCGAGCACCGCGGTCACCGCCACCGCCGCCGCGGTGATCGGTGTCGCGGGCACCGTCGCGGTGCTCGGCGCCGGCGGTGACGATCCGGCGCCGCAGCCGACGGTGTTGGCCAGTGCGCCGCTGGCCGCGTTCGGCGCGACGCCGAAGGACGCCTCGGGCGACGCCCGGGTGCTCGGGGACAACCAATTGCATCTGCACGTGGCGAATCTCCCGAGCGTTCCGGGGTACTACGAGGTCTGGCTGATCGATCCGAAGACGATGGAGATGTTCTCGGTGGGCACGTTGAGCAACGGATCGGGGGACGCGTTGCTGCCGATCCCCCGCAACGTCGACCTGAGCACCTTCACCGTCGTCGACATCAGCGCCGAGCAGTACGACAACAACACCCGCCACTCCGGCGACAGCCTGTTGAGGGGCACCCTGACGGGCTGATCGGCGGGCCGGCTCAGCTCCCCGGCCCGCCGATCAGCTCCCTACGAGAAGAAGCCGCCGCCCGGTGATCCGGGCGGCGGCCTTCGTTCACGACCGTGGGGTCACTTGCGCTTGCGGATCTCCTCGGCGGCCTGCGGGACGATCTTGAACAGGTCGCCGACCACGCCGTAGTCGGCCAGCTCGAAGATCGGCGCCTCGCCGTCCTTGTTCACCGCGACGATGGTCTTCGACGTCTGCATGCCGGCCCGGTGCTGGATCGCGCCGGAGATGCCGAGCGCGACGTAGAGCTGCGGGGAGACCGTCTTGCCGGTCTGGCCGACCTGGAACTGGTGCGGGTAGAAGCCGGAGTCGACCGCCGCACGGGACGCGCCGACCGCGCCGCCGAGCAGGTCGGCCAGCTCCTCCACCAGCTTGAAGTTGTCGGCGTTGCCGACGCCGCGACCGCCGGAGACGACGATCGACGCCTCGGTCAGCTCGGGGCGGGAGCCCTTCTGCTCGGCGACCCGCTCGACGACCTTGGCCAGCTTGTCCGCGTCGGTGACCGACACGGTGAGCTGCTCGACGGCCGGGGTGGCCGCGGCCGGGGTCGGGTTGAGCGAGTTCGGCCGGACGGTGACCAGCGGCAGGCCCTTGGTGACCTTGGACTTGACGATGGTGGAGCCGGCGAACGCGACCTGGGTGGCGGTGCCGTCGGCGGCCAGGGCGACCACGTCGGTCAGGATGCCGTTGTCCAGCTTGACCGCCAGGCGGGCGGCGATCTCCTTGCCCTCCTGCGAGGAGGCGAGCAGCACGGCGGCCGGCTGCACCCGCTTGACCAGCTCGGCGACCACGGTGGCCTTCGGGGCCACCAGGAAGCCGTCGATCTCCTCGCCCTCGGCGGCGTAGATCTTCTCCGCGCCGTACTCGCCCAGCTTGGCGCTCAGCGCCTCGGCGGCGCCGGCGCCGCCGAGCACGACCGCGCTCGGGGTGCCCAGCTCGCGGGCGAGGGTGAGCATCTCCAGGGTGACCTTCTTGACGCCGAATTCCTTCGTGGCTTCGACGACGACGAGAACCTCAGACATGTCCAGACCTCTCACACGAACTTCTCGGTGGCGAGGAACTCGACCAGCTTGACGCCGCCCTCGCCCTCGTCGGTGATCTTCTCGCCGCCGGAGCGCGGCGGGCGCTTGGTGTGCTCCAACACGGCGCTGGTGGCGCCGTCGAGGCCCACCTCGGCCGGGGCCACGCCCAGGTCGCCCAGGGAGAGGGTCTGCACCGGCTTCTTCTTCGCGGCCATGATGCCCTTGAAGGACGGGTAGCGCGGCTCGTTGATGGTGTCCCAGACGGAGACCACGGCCGGCGTCGAGGCGGTGACCACCTCGTAGCCCTCCTCGGTCTGCCGCTCGGCGGTCAGCGTCGAGCCGTCGACGGTGAGCTTGCGCGCGCCGGTCAGGGCGGCCACGCCCAGCCGCTCGGCGATCATGTGCGGCATGACCTGCACCCGACCGTCGGTGGACTCGGCGCCGCAGATGACCAGGTCGGCGTTGAGCTGCCCGAGGGCGGCGGCGAGCACCTTCGAGGTGGCCACCGCGCAGGAGCCGTGCAGCGCGTCGTCGACGACGTGGACGGCCTTGTCCGGCCCCATGGAGAGCGCCTTGCGGATCGACTCGGTCGCCCGGTCCGGACCCATGGTCAGGATGGTGACCTCACCGCCGTGCGCTTCCTTGATCTTCAACGCCTCTTCGATGGCGTACTCGTCCATCTCGTTGATGACGTTGTTCGCCGAGCCGCGGTCGACGGTGTTGTCGTCAGGACGCAGGTTGCGGTCCGCGCCCGAATCGGGCACCTGCTTGACGAGTACGACGATGTTCATCGCGCTTCGACGACCCTCCTGTTTGGTGTAGCGATCACTCGCCCGGTCACGGGCGCAGCCTGCCGCGTGACTTAACGCTCGGTCAACCGCAGGCCGCTGTGCACTTGCCCACGGGGCAATGTTACCCGCAAGTAGCATCGACTCCCCGGGAGCCCGGAGTGACGCAACTCACCGTAACCTGTGGTCGTCACGCCGCCTCGGTCAGCGCCACCCGGATCTTGTCGATGGCCGCCGCCTCGGCCGGCGCCACGCCCCGGTGCGCCGCCGCCACCCGGTCCGCCGCCGCCAGCACCACCGACCGGTACGCCTCGACGTCGCCCGGCGACTTGGCGCGCAGGATCTCCACCGCCCGGCCCAGCGCGGGCAGCACCACCGACTCGATCTCCAGCGCGGAGTCGCGGGGCAACTGCGGCAGCGGGCCGGTGGTGAGCGCCTCCTTGACCACGCCACCGACGTCGGCCAGCGCACCGGAGGCGGCGATGCTCTCGCGTACCATGCCCAGCACCCCGGGCACCGCGTTGGAGACCAGGAACACCGCCCCGAACGCGCCGGTCTTCAGGGTGAGCTGCTCGTCCTCCGTCAACCGGTCCATGATCACGGAGTGTAGACGTACGGCGTGGTGGTGGTGACCGCAACGAGCCCCAGCCGCTCCAGGATGGGCCGACTGTCCGGCGAGCAGTCCACCTGCACCAACGTCCGGCCGCGCTGCTGCGCCAGCCGCGCCCGGTACGCCACCAGCGCCCGGTACACGCCCTTCCGACGCCACTGCGGCAGCGTCGAGCCACCCCAGAGACTGGCGAACCCGGTGCCGGCCTGGTAGCGGATCCAGCCGGCGCTGATCACCGTCTCCCCCGCCTCCGCCACCACGATCGTGATCGACTGCGGGTCCGCCTCGATCTCCCGGGCCAGCCCGGTCACCAGGTGTCCCCGGTCGTCGTGCCAGACCTCCTCCTCCATGGCGGCGATCCGCTCCAGGTCGGCGCGGCCGGCGACCTCGCGCAGGCGTACCCCCTCGGGGAGGACCGGGACGGCGGCGGCCAGCGGCGCCACCGGGCCGACCACGACGGTCTCCTCGTCCTCCGGGACGAAGCCGGCGGCGCGCAACCGGTCGCCCAGGTCGGCCGGCTCGTCGTGGCCGGCGAGCTTCCACTCGACCGCCTCGCCGCGGGCCCGGAACACCTCGACCTGCCGGGCGATCAACGCGTCCAGCTCGGCGCCGGCCAGGCCGTCGAGCGTCCGGTAGGTGAGGAAGCCACGCTGATCCAGCCCGAGCACCCGGAACAGCGGGCCGTCCCGCTCGATGGTCACCCCGGCGGGCACCGGGTCCGGCAGCTCCGGACGGACCTGCGTGTCGTAGGCGTCGCGCAGGGCGCGCGCGTCAAGATCGGTCATCCCCTCAGGCTAGGCCGGCGGCAAAGCGGATAATCGGTGCCGTGTGGGAGTCGATCAAGCGCTGGTTCGACCCGCGGGAGCTGCGTTCGGTCGGCAGCACGCCGGACTACCGCTTCTCGCTGGCCAACGAACGGACGTTCCTGGCCTGGCTGCGGACCGGGCTGGCGCTGGTCGCGGGCGGGCTGGCCGCCGCGCAGTTCCTCCCGCCGCTCCCGCTGGCCCACCTGCGCGAGATGCTCGCCGTCGGGCTGCTGCTGCTCGGCGCCACCGTGTCGATCCGCGCGGTGGACCACTGGGCCCGCACCGAACGCGCCATCCGGCTGGGCGAAGAACTGCCGGCGTCCCGCTTCCCCGCCGTGCTGGCGCTGATCGTCGCGGTCGGCGCGCTGCTCCTGGTGGGCGCCGTGCTCATCCGGGGAACAACCCCATGAGCGCCGACGTCGGGCTGCCCGCCGAACGCACCCGGCTGGCCTGGCGACGGACGCTGCTCACCCTGACCGTGGTGCTGCTGCTCCAACTTCGGCCGGCGTTCACCGGCCGGGTCGTGGACGCGGTGCTGGCCGGGGTCGCGATCCTGGTCTGGTTGGTCGTGCTCGCCGCCGCCTGGCGACGAGCCGCCGGGGCCGGCCCGCGCCGGCTCGGCCGCCTGTCCATGCCGCTGACCGCGCTCGGCGCCGCCGCGTTGGCCCTGCTCGGCGTGGCGCACGTGCTCGGCCGGGTGCACTGACCCCGTCGGGTGGGCCATCATGGGGCATGGCCCGCCTCTACGTACTGCTCTTCCTGGTCCAGGTCGTGCTCGCCGTCTGCGCGCTGATCAGCTGCCTCTCCGCCGAGGACAGGCAGGTCAAGGCACTGCCCCGGATGATCTGGGTGCTGGTCATCCTGTTCTTCCCGGTGGTCGGCTCGATCGCCTGGTTCGTGGCCGGTCGCGAGCGCCCGACCGGGCCGGCCGCCGGCACCGGGTTCGGGGGACCCGCCGCGCCGGTCCGCGGGCCGCTCGCCCCGGACGACGACCCCGACTTCCTCGCCTCGCTCGACAAGCGCTCCCGCGACGAGGACCAGGACCGCCTCCGCCGCTGGGAGGAGGACCTGCGCCGCCGCGAGGCGGAACTGCGGGACCGCCCCGACGACCGGGACCGCCCGGAGGTCTGAAAGGCAACGCGCCGCCGCCGGTCACCCGGCGGCGGCGGTCACGGTCGTGGTCAGGCCAGGTTCGACGAGCGGGGGTACGCGTCCGCCGGGTCGGTCAGCACGTTGACCAGGTACGGCACGCCGGCGTCGAACGCGCGACCCAGTGCCGGGCCGAGGTCGGCGGCCTTCTCCACCGTCTCGCCCGCGCCGCCGAGCGCCTCGACCACCTTGTCGTAGCGCAGGCCGGGCTGGAGGTCGGCGGCGACGTCGTAGCCGTACATGGCGCGCATCGGGTGCTTCTCCAGCCCCCAGATGCCGTTGTTGCCGACCACGATCACCACCGGCAGCTTCTGCCGGGCCAGCGACTCCACGTCCATCAGCGAGAAGCCGGCCGCGCCGTCGCCCATCAGCACACAGATCTGCCGGTCCGGGTGGCTGACCCGGGCGCCCATCGCGTAGCCCAGGCCGGTGCCGAGGCAGCCGTACGGGCCGGGGTCGAGCCAGGTGCCGGGCTGCGCGGGTTCCAGGTACTTCCCGGCGTACGAGACGAAGTCGCCGCCGTCGCCGATGGTGATGGCGTCCGGGGCGAGCACCTTGCGCAGCTCGCCGTAGACCCGGGCCGGCCGGATCGGGTCGGTCTCGGCGCCCATCTCCTCGGCGTCGCGCGCCTTCGCCGCGTCCTCGGCGGTACGCAGCTCGGCGAGCCAGCCGGCGTGGTCGGCCCGGTCGCCGCTGTGCTCGGCGAACCCGCCGAGGATCAGTCGCAGGTCACCGGCGGGCGCGGCGGCCGGCTGCACGTGCCCGGCGCGCTGGCTGGGCGCGTCCACCACGTGCACCACCGTGGCGTCGCCGAAGTCGCCGAAGGAGAGCCGGAAGTCCAGCGGCGTGCCGATGACCACGACCACGTCGGCGCCCTTCAGCGCGACCCGGCGGGCCTTGGCGAACGCCAGCGGGTGGGACGGCGGCAGCGCGCCCCGGCCCATGCCGTTGGTGAACACCGGCACCTGCAACGCCTCGGCGGCGGCACGCAGCGCGTCGACCGCGTCGCCGGCGTACACGTCGGAGCCGGCGATGATCACCGGGCGGGACGCGCCGGCGATCAGGCCGGCCGCCTTCGCCACCTCGTCCGGGTCGGGCTCGATCGGTGCGGGCGGGGTGACCGCCGGCAGGTCGGCGTCACCGACCGAGAAGACCGCCTCCAGCGGGAAGTCCAGGAAGACCGGGCCCCGGTGCGGGGTGAGCGCGGTGGTCAGCGCCGCCGACACCGCGCGCGGGATGTCGTCGGCGCTGAACACCGTCTCGGCGTGCTTGGTCACCGGCGCGACAAGCGGGAGGTGGTCCATCTCCTGGAGGCTGCCGGAGCCCCAGCGGAACTGCGGCGCGCGCCCGCCCAGCACCAGCACCGGCGAGGCGTTGAAGAACGCGCTGGTCAGGCCGGAGACGCCGTTGGTGACGCCGGGGCCGGCGGTGAGCACGGCCAGGCCGGGGCGGCGCTGGAGCTTGGCCACCGCCTCGGCGGCGAACACGGCGGACTGCTCGTGCCGCACGTCGTAGAGCGGGAAGCCGGACTTGTGCGCGGCGTCGTAGAGCGGGAAGACGTGCCCGCCGGAGAGCGTGAACATTTCCCGTACGCCGTGCGCCAGCAGCGCCGCCAGCGCCAACTCGCCGCCGTGCCCCTCGAGGCGTTCCGTCATGCCACTCCCCTTCGTCGCGCGACCGGAGTCACACGCTACTGGCCGGTAGACCGGATGTGAACAACCTTCGCGTCAGCGGCCGGTGAAGCCCGGCTTGCGCTTCTCCACGAACGCGGCCATGCCCTCGCGCCGGTCGTCGGTGGCGAACAGCGCCGCGAAGAGCTGGCTCTCCCAGGCCAGACCGGAGGTGAGGTCCATGTCCAGACCGCCGTCGACCGCCGCCTTCGCCGCGCGCAGCGCCTGCACCGGCCCGGTCAGGAACGGCTTCACGTACGCCACCGCGGCGTCGTACACCTCGGCGGCCGGCACCACCCGGTCGGCCAGGCCGATACGCAGCGCCTCGTCGGCGTCGACCATCCGGCCCGTCATGATCAGCTCCTTGGCGCGGGCCGGGCCGACCAACCGGGCCAGCCGCTGGGTGCCGCCGGCGCCCGGGATGATGCCGAGCTTGATCTCCGGCTGGCCGAGCTTCGCGTCGGAGGCCACGATCCGCCAGTCGCAGGCCAGCGCCAGCTCGCACCCGCCGCCGAGCGCGTACCCGGTGATCGCGGCGACCACCGGCTTGGGGATGCGCGCGATCGCACCCAGCGCGCTGGACAGGTCGGCCGCCCGCTCCGCCATGTCCACGTAGGACATGTCGGCCATCTCCTTGATGTCCGCACCGGCCGCGAAGACCTTCTCGCCGCCGTACACGATGACGGCGCGGACCTCGGCGTCGGCGGTGGCCGCCGTGGCGGCGGCGCGCAACTCCTCCTGCACCTGCGTGTTGAGCGCGTTCATCGGTGGCCGCTCCAGCCGGATGGTCCCGATGCCGTCCTTCACTTCCAGCCTGACGAACTCGCCCACGCCGCCCTCACTTCCTCGTCGAAGTAGCGTGCCAACCTTACGACCCACGTCGTTGGGGTAGACAGTGCGGTAGCCGCCGGACACCGGGAGTGAGGTCATGACCACCTACTACGACGACCGGTCGGTCCGGGTCACGTCCACCGCGCTGCGGGTGGACGAGCACAGCTACCCGCTGGCCGAGCTGACCATGGTGTGGCACCGCCGGGGCGACCGCTCCTGGCGGGTGCTGGCCGGGCGCGGCGCGATCGGCGCGGCGCTCGCCGGGCCGCTGGTGGCCGCGCTGCTGGGCATCGCGCTGGCGGTCTGGCTGCACCGCTCGCTCACCGTCACCATCGCCATCGTCGGGGCCTCCGTGCTGGTCGGCCTCGCGGTCGGGCCGCTCGCCGACGTGCTCTTCGAACACCTGGACCGCTCGTACGTGCGGGGCAGCCGCGAGCTGGAGATGTGGGCCACCTGGCGGGGTCGGCCGGTGCGGCTGCTGCACACCCGCGACGCGCTGCGCTTCGGCCAGATCTACCGGGCGGTGCAGCGGGCCATGGAGCGCGTGCCCGGTCAGAACGTGATCGGGTCGTCCGGCACCAGGCCCAGCCCGCGCAGCAGGCCGTAGGTGTCCTGCTCGCCCCAGAACTCGACGATCCGGCCGCCGGCCAGCCGGTACATCTTGCAGGCGCTCTGCACCGTGGTCGCCCCGGTCGCGTCCCTCCGGTACGTCTGCGCGATCGACACCACCACCCGGTCCTCGGCCGCGAAGATCTCCCGGATGTCCTGGTCGAGCACGGTCAGGCCGGGCGAGGAGACGGCAGCCTCGGACCACCGCCGGCCGCGTACCGCCGAGCCGGAACCGTAGATCGCCACGTCCTCGTCCACCACCTCGGCCAGCTCGGCCAGGTCCTTGGTGACGAACGTCCGCAGGTACCGCCGGACCACCTCGACGTTGCGCGCCCGCTCGTCGGAGTCCGTCATGCCCCCACGCTAGCGAGTCGCACTCCGCCTCGCCCGCCGCCAGAGAGTGCATGCACGCTCCCTTTCGAGCTGATGGCACAAACGACTCACGGCCTCAACGGGCCCAACTTCCCTCTTGATCCACTCCACTTCGCCGAGGTGGCGTGAACCGACACTCTCCGATACCGCCGCTTCGCCGAGATGGAGTCGATCAAGAGCGACACGCAGCGGCACGGATGGCGCACGGATGGTTACGCTGATTTATGACCCTCTATTACCGGGACGACGCGGTACAGGTCACCTCGCAGACCATCCACGCCGGCGGGCAGGTCGTCGCGCTCGCCGACATCACGTACGTCTGGCACGCCCGCGGCACCACCACGATGGCGGTCCGGGGCCGGGTCCTGGGCCGGGGCGTACTGGTCCTGCTGCTGTCGCTGCCGCCGCTGGTGGCGTTGGTCTGCGTGCTGTCGCTGGCCTGGGCCGCGCAGGACCGGGGCGACTGGAAACTCGCCCTGATCATCCTGGCCGCGTTCGTCGTGCTGGGGCTCGTGCTCACCCCGTTCCTGGAGGTGCCGCTGGGTTGGCTGGACCGCTCCTACGAGCGGGGCAACCGGGTGCACGAGCTGTGGGTGCAGGTGCACGGGCGGGAGACGATGCTGGTCCGCACGCCCGACGCGCTACGGTTCGGGCAGATCTACCGGGCCGTGCAGCGCGCCGTCGAACAGCAGGGAGACCGACGATGACCCACCGTCGCGGCGAGGCCGTCGCGCTCGCCGGGCTGCTCGCCGCCGCGGGCGTCACCCACTTCGCCCGCCCCGGTTTCTACGACCCGATCGTGCCGCGCGTCCTGCCCGGGCCGGCCCGCTTCTGGACGTACGCCTCGGGGGTCGCGGAGCTGGCCGTGGCGGCGGCGGTGGCGCATCCGGCGACCCGACGACGGGGTGGCCTCGCCGCGGCGGCGTTGTTCGTCGCGGTGCTGCCGGCCAACGCGCAGATGGCCTGGGACTGGCGACGGCGACGGCCGGTGAGGCGGGCGGTCGCCTACGGCCGGGTGCCGATGCAGGCGCCGCTGATCTGGTGGGCGCTGCGGGTGGCCCGGCCGAACCGCTGATTCCCGCCCCGGCTCAGGTCAGCGGCAGCGTGGTGGCGATCGGCCAGGCGAGCACCACCGCACCGACCGCCGCCGGCAGCCACCACGGCGCGGCGCGCCGGCGCAGCACCCCGGCCCACGCCGCCTGCCAGGCGACCAGCGCCGCGAAGAGCGGCACCACCAGCAGCACGAACCCGGGCGCGAGGCCGGTCACCGCCGCTGCGGCCAGGACCACCACCGCGAGCCCGCCGACCGCCGCGTAGGCCACGCCCCGGCCCTCGGTGACCAGCTCGGCGCCGAGCAGGAAGGCCAGACAACAGAGCGTCACCAGGGGCAGCAGCCACCAACGGGCGCCGACCGGTGCCGTCGACGTGAACCCCAGGTGCAACGGCAACGCGACGGCGAGCACCGCGTACCCGAGAAGCACCGCCGTCACCCCGGCGGCGCGCGTCGGCCGGCGGGCGTGACCGGCCGGCCGGCGGGGCCGGAACCTCAGGTACGCCGCAACCAGCAGCACGCCGGTGAACAGCAGGAACACGGCCACGTGCCCGCCGACCGCGAGCGGCAGCCGGTCGGTCGGCAACGGCGCGGCGAGGACCGCGCCGAGCCCGGCCGCCGGCACCGCCACCGCGAGCCACCGACCCGGCCGGGAGCGTGGTCCGCCGGGCGACGCGGCGGCCGGCGGGCCGCGCAGCAGCAGCGCGGCCAGCGGTACGAAGCCGACGCCCAGGCCGAGCAGAAGCAGCCCACCGCCGACCAGGCGGGTCAGCGGGGCCGGCGGCGGACCGCCGGGGCGACCCGGGATCGCGGCCAGCGTCGCGGCGTGGGTGCGCGGCGCGAAGAGCACCGAGATGTGCTCGGTGCCGGGTGCCACCACCCGCTCCCGCGCCCCCGGTGGCCCGCCGGCCGCCGCCGCCTCGGCCGCCCGGCGGAAGTCGGGGAACTCCAGCCCGCCCACCACCACCGTGAGGCGGCCCGCCCAGCCGGGCGGCACGTCGTCCGCGTCGGGCAGCGAGATCGCCACGGTCCGGGTGATCTCCGGGTGGTCGACCGCGTATCGGGTGACCGCCCCGGCGCCCATCGAGTGGCCGACCAGGACGATCCGGTCCGGGTCGACGTCCGGCCGGCTCCGCAGCCAGGCCAGCGCGACGTCCAGGTCGTGCCGCAGGACCGCCCGGGCCCGTTCGTCGTCCCGACCCGCACCGGGCAGCCCGGCCGGGTTGGCGCCGTGCCCGGCGAAGTCGAGCAGCACCGCGACCGCGCCGTGCCGGGCCACCGAGTCGGCCAGCGGTCGCATCAGCCGGGCGGAGCCGGCGAACCCGTGCGCGATCACCACCCCCGGTCGACGGTCGCCGCCGCCCGTCCCGGACTGGCGAACCTCGGTGAGCGGCACGCCGGCGACGGTGGCCCGCCGCGTGCTCAGTCCGGCGTCCGCGCGGACCAGCAGCAGCGTGCCGAGCACGACGGCGAGCAGGGCGAACGCGCCGAGCACGAGGAGTCGCCGCGGGGCCGAGCCGGGGGCGGGCATGCCGGCACCCTACGCGGCACGCCCGCGCCGCGGGAGAGCCGGCGTTGCCCCGGGTCTCCGCCACCCGGATGCCTCGTTGCCCGGGTGCCACCTGACACGTGCGCCGCCCGACGGCCGGCGAGCGTCGGTGGCCGGCGCGACGCACACTTGTCGGCATGGCGATCCCACTTCCCCGGCCCGGCGCCGTCGTCGGCCTCACCCGCTCCGCCCTGGACCAGGCGCTCGGCTCGGCCGCCGCGTTCGCCGGCGTGCCCGCCCGCGCCTTCGCCGTGCTCGACGAGGTGGAGGCGCTGGTACGGCGGATCAACGGGGTGGTCGACCGGATCGAGGGCACGCTCGACCGCACCGACCGGGTGCTCACCGACGCCGAGGGGGCGGTGCGGGAGGTGGCCGTGATCAGCGCCGCCGCCACCACCGCGATCGACACCGCGACCGAGGTGGCCGCCGCGGCGGCGGTGGTGGTCGGCGAGGCGGAGCGCGTCTCGGCTGCCGCCGCCACGGTGGTCGGCGAGGCGGACCGGGTGGCGCGGGCCGCCGCCGGGGTGGTGGCCGAGGCGGACACGGTGGCGACCCGGGCCGCCGGCACGGTGGCCACCGCCGAGCAGGCCGCCGGCACCGCGACCGAGCTGCTGGCCGCGTACGAGGCGACGCTGCGCCGGGCCGCGCCGATGGCGGCCCGCTTCGTCGAGCAACTCAGCCCGGAGGAGGTGACCGCCGCGATCCGGCTCGTCGACGAGCTGCCGAAGCTGAAGGAGCACCTCACCTCGGACGTGCTGCCGATCCTGGCCACGCTGGACCGGGTCGGCCCGGACCTGCACGACCTGCTGGACGTCACCCGGGACCTGAAGCTCGCGGTGGCCGGCATCCCCGGCCTCGGCATGCTCCGCCGCCGCGGCGAGCGCGCCGAGGGTTAGGAAGGGGCCCCGCCTATACCGGAGGCGTTAACAGAGGGCCCCTCCTTACCGCCCGCCGAACAGCGCGTCGATCTCGGCGCGGTGGGGCAGGGCAACCGAGGCGCCGAGCTTGCGGACGCAGGCCGCCCCGGCCGCCGCCGCCCAGCGCACCGCCTCGACCAGGTCACGTCCTTCGCCCCAGGCCACCGCCAGCGCGGCGGTGAAGGCGTCCCCGGCAGCGGTGGAGTCGACCACTTCCACCGGGAGCGCCGGCACGTGCAGCGCCGGTCGGTCCCGGTCGACGTACCAGGCGCCGTCGCCGCCGAGCGTGAGCACCGCGCGGGGCACCAGGTCGAGCAGCGCCGCCGGCTCGTCCCGACCGCGGCCGGTCAACGCCTGCGCCTCGGGTTCGTTGACCACCAGCAGGTCGGTCGCGGCCAGCAACTCGGGCGGCAGGGCCCGGGCCGGCGCCGCGTTGAGCACCACCCGGGTGCCGGCGGACCGGGCCGCCAGCGCCGCCTCGGTCACCGTCTCGACCGGCACCTCAAGCTGCGCGACAAGCACGTCCGCCTCGCGTACGGCGGCCAGCTCGTCCTCGGTCGGCCCGGTGAACGCCTCGTTCGCGCCCGGGGTGACCAGGATCGCGTTCTCCCCCGCGCCGCCGACCATGACCAGGGCGACACCGGACGGGCCGTACGCCACCCGGAGGTGGTTGGTGTCGACGCCGGCCGCGGTGATCCGGGCCCGGAGGGTGACGCCGAACGCGTCCGAGCCGATCGCGCCGAGGAAGACGCAGGACGCGCCGGCGCGGACCGCGGCGACCGCCTGGTTGGCGCCCTTGCCGCCGGGCAGCATCACGAAGTCGCTGCCGAGCACCGTCTCCCCCGGCCGGGGCAGCGTGGCGGCGGTGCCGACCAGGTCCATGTTGGCGCTGCCGACGACGGCGATCCGGGTCTGTGGCACGGTGGGTTCCCGTCGGTCAGGCGGCGCGGGCGGTCCAGCGGTCGCCGGTCCGCGAGACGACCAACGGCAGGCCGAAGGTCTTGGACAGGTTGTCGGCGGTGAGCACGTCGGCGAGCAGGCCCTGCGCCACCACACCGCCCTCGCGCAGCAGCAGCGCGTGGGTGAAGCCGGGCGGGATCTCCTCGACGTGGTGGGTGACCAGCACCATGGCCGGCGCGTCCGGGTCGTACGCCAGCTCGGCGAGCCGGGCCACCAAGTCCTCCCGACCGCCCAGGTCGAGCCCGGCGGCGGGCTCGTCGAGCAGCAGCAGCTCCGGGTCGGTCATCAGGGCGCGGGCGATCTGCACCCGCTTGCGCTCGCCCTCGGAGAGCGTGCCGTAGCCGCGCTCGGCGAGGTGGCCGACGCCGAGCTGGCTCAGCAGCGCGGCGGCCCGCGCCTCGTCGGTGCGGTCGTAGCTCTCCCGCCAGCGGCCGACCACGGACCAGGCCGCGGTCACCACCACGTCGACGACCCGCTCGTCGGCGGGGATCCGCTCGGCGAGGGTGGCGGTGGAGAGGCCGATCCGGGTACGCAGCTCGTTGACGTCGGTGCGGCCGATGCGCTCGCCGAGCACGTGCGCGACGCCGCTGCTCGGGTGCAGCCGGCCGGCGGCCAGGTTGAGCAGGGTGGTCTTGCCGGCGCCGTTCGGGCCGAGCAGCACCCACCGTTCGTCCAGCTCGACCCGCCAGTCGACGTCGCGCACCAGCGCGGTGCCGGAGCGCGTGACGCCGACCCCGTCGAGGCTGACCACCAGATCCGCGTCCACGGTCGAGGGGGCGGGGGCGCCCACGGCGCCGGGGATCAGGTCACCAGTCACCGCCCCATCCAACCACGCACCCGGCCCGGCGCCCCCCACGGGCGGCGCCGCCGCCATAGGGTGGGGCGCCGTGTCGTTGGTCACCGCCTGAGGAAGGACGACTCATGCCCGACCGCTGCCGGGAGGCAGGCGGATGAGCGCGGTCATCGAGATCGCCGGTCTCCGCAAGACGTTCCGCACGCTGCGTCATGGGCGCCGGGTCGCCGTCGACGACTTCCACATGCTGGTCGAGGCGGGCCAGGTGCACGGCTTCCTCGGGCCGAACGGCTCGGGCAAGACGACCACGCTGCGGGCCCTGCTCGGGTTGGTCCGGCCGGATGCCGGCCAGATGCACGTGTTGGGCGCCCGCTCCCCGGAGCGGCTGCCGGACGTGGCCGGGCGGGTCGGCGCCATCGTGGAGAGTCCGCAGTTCTTCGGCAACTTCACCGCGCACCGCACGCTGCGGCTGCTGGCGCTCGCCGGCGGCGTGCCCACCTCCCGGGTGGACGAGGTGCTGGAGCAGGTCGGCCTGCGGGACCGGGGCGAGGAGCGGGTCAAGGGCTACTCGCTCGGCATGAAGCAGCGGCTGGCGGTGGCCTCGGCCCTGCTCAAGCGCCCGGAGCTGTTGATCCTCGACGAGCCGGCGAACGGGCTCGACCCGGCCGGCATCCGGGAGATGCGCGACCTGACCCGGTCGCTCGCCGCGTCCGGGGTGACCGTGCTGCTGTCCAGCCACATCCTCGCCGAGATCCAGTTGATCTGTGACCACGTGACGATCGTCAGCCGGGGACGGCGGGTCGCGTCCGGCCGGGTCGACGAGGTGCTCGCCGGTTTCGACCAGCACCAGTGGCGGGTCCGGGTGGCCGAGCCCGAGCCGGCCGCGCTGCTGCTGGGCCGGGCCGGCCTGTCGGTGGAAGGGCACGCCGACCATCTGGTGGTGACCGGCGTGGAGGACCCCGAGGTGATCAGCCGCACGCTGGGTGAGCAGGGCATGTGGGTGCGGGAGCTGGTCCCGCTCCGCCCCGACCTGGAGAGCGTCTTCCTGGAGTTGACCGGCGGCGACGAGCACGTGGCGGTACCGCGCCAGGTGGACGGCGCGCCGGCGTACGACGGTGTGATCGATCTCGACGTCCGGGGCAGCCGGGAGGTGGACGCGTGAACCTGGTCCGTGCCGAGCTGGAGCGGCTCGCCGCCCGGCGCTTCGTGCAGCTCATGGTGGTGTTGCTGGCGGTCGCGTTCGCGGTGACGGTGGTGACCACGCTGGGCGGCTCGCACCGGCCGACCGAGGTGGAGCTGAGCCGGGCCCAGTCGCAGGCGGCGGACGAGGTGCGCCGCCTGGAGCTGGCGCACGACAGGTGCCTGCGGATCAAGGCGGGCACGCTCGCCCCGGACGAGAACGACTACCTGCCGCGCGACTGCGCCCAGATCGACCCGGCGCAGTCCGAGCAGTTGCCGACCGCGTCCGACCACCTCAGCGGCGTGTTCGTCTTCACCAAGGAGGCGAAGCCGCTGCTCTACTTCCTGATCGCGTTCCTGGCGCTGTTCGGGTTCCTGGTCGGCGCCTCCTACATCGGGGCGGACCTGAACTCCGGCGGCGTGGTCAACCTGCTGCTGTGGCGGCCCCGCCGGCCGACCGTGTTCGCCGCGAAGCTCGGCACGCTGCTGGGTGGCCTGCTCGGGCTCTCCGTGCTGGCGTCGGTGGCGTACCTCGGGGCGTTCTGGCTGATCGGCCAGGCGTCGGGGCTGACCGGCCGGATGAGCGGCGAGTTCTGGGCCGGGCTCGGCGCGGTCTGGGCGCGCGGCGTGGTGCTGGTGCTGCTCGCCGCGGCGCTCGGGTTCGCCGTCGCCACGCTGGGCCGGCACACCTCGGCGGCGCTCGGCACGGTGGCCGCGTACGTGGTGGTGTGGGAGCTGGGCGCGCGGCTGGTGTTCCAGATCCTCCAGGTCGGCCGACCGGACCGGTTCATGCTCTCCAGTTACCTGGGGGCGTGGCTCGCCGGCCAGGTGCGGTTCTGGGACGACAACGCGTGCGGCACCGGGATCTCCGGCTTCTGCGACGGCTCGTACACGCTCGGTTGGCCGGCGGGCCTGGTGGTCCTGCTCGGGCTCACCGCCGCGCTGGTGGCCGCCGCGTTCGCGGTGTTCCGCCGCCGTGACCTGATCTGAGCACGTCGGCGCGGCCCGGTCCGGCCGGGCCGCGCCGACGCGGGCCGACCGGACGTCGCCGGCAACTCCTTGCAGACTTCGCCTACAGCGTGAAGAATTCCTTCACATGGCGGCCGGTGCGGTGACAGGTCGGCGGTCAGCCGACCGTCGAGCCGAACACCTCGTCCCGGACCGCGTCGAGCGCGGTACGCAACGCGCCGCGCAGGATCGGCTCCTCGGTCAGCCCGGTGCTCACCACCCGGGGGCGGACCAGCGTGATCGCCGCGACCTCCTGCTGCACCCGCTCGGCCAGCGCCGCCCCGCCCGCCCGACCGACCGCGCCGGCGAGCACCACCAGCGGCGGGTCGAGCACCACGCAGGTGCTCGCCACGCCGAGCGCCAGCCGGCGGGCCAGCTCGTCAAGCACCGGGCCCCCGGCCTCGCCGGCGGCGATGGCGGCCTGCACCGCCTCGGCGGCCCACGCCGCCGCGACACCCTGCTCGGCCGCGTCCGGCGTGGCGAAGCCGTGCTCGGCCGCCACGGCGCGCACCGCGTCGGCACCCGCGAGCTGCTGGAACGCCGGCTTGGCCCGCCGCGACACGTCGCGCGGGATGGGCACTCCGGGCACCGGCAGGTAGCCGATCTCACCGGCCGCGCCACTGCTGCCGTGGTGCAGCCGGCCGCCCAGCATGATCGCCAGGCCGACGCCCGCGTCCACCCAGACCAACACGAAGTCGGCGGTGCCCCGGGCGGCGCCGGACTGCGCCTCGGCCACCGCGGCGAGGTTCACGTCGTTCTCGAACACGACCGGGGTGTCCAGGTCCTCCCGGAGCGCGGCGAGCAGGCCGCTGTGCCAGCGCGGCAGGTTGAACGCGAACGTGATGTCGCCGGTCTGCGGATCGACCAGGCCGGGGGTGCCCAGCACGACGCGCCGGACCGCGGACAGCTCCGCGCCGGCGCTGCTGGCGGCCTGCACCACGGCGTTGTGCACCACCCCGACCGGGTCGTCGGTGTCCTTGGTGGACTGCTCGACCCGGCCGGCGACGGTGCCGGTGATGTCGGCGCAGGCCGCCACCACCCGCTCCGCGCCGACGTCCACGCCGACCACGTACGCGCTGCCCGGACGCACCGCGTAGAGCTGGGCGTTCGGGCCCCGCCCGCCGGCCTGCTCGCCGACGCGGGCGACCAGGCCGCGCTCCTCCAGCCGCTCGACCAACTGGGAGGCGGTCACCTTGGACAGCCCGGTCAGCTCGCCGATCCGGGCCCGGGTCAGCGGACCGCGTTCGAGCAGCAGCTCCAGCGCCGCACGGTCGTTGAGCGCCCGCAACAGTCGGGGGGTGCCGGGCAGCCGGGTCGCACTCATGCCAACGTCCTCAATTTTTTTCGTAAGGTTGCTAACCATAAAACGCCTGCCGAAGGGTGCCCGTTAGCGTATCGGCCACCCTGTCCGACGGAGGTCGGACGACCCGGCAGGGAAAGGGGAACGACAGTGGGGCTGGATCCAGGACTCCGTCGGCTCGCGCTGGGCACGTTGCTGGCCGCGTACCCGGGCCCGGTGCCGCCGGACTGGGCGGTCGACCTGCTCGCCGACGGGCTCGCCGGGCACACCCTGTTCGGCACGAACGTGCACGACCCGGCCCAGGTGGCGGCGTCCACGGCGGCGCTGCGCGCCGGCCGCCCGGACGTGATCGTCGCGATCGACGAGGAGGGCGGCGACGTCACCCGGCTGGCCCACGCCACCGGCAGCCCGTACCCGGGCAACGCCGCGCTCGGCGCGGTCGACGACCCGGACCTCACCCGGGCGGTGTACGCGGCGATCGGCGCGGAGCTGGCCGCGCTCGGCCTCACGCTCGACCTGGCCCCCACGGTCGACGTGAACACCGCCGACGAGAACCCGGTGATCGGCACCCGCTCGTTCGGCGCGGACCCGAAGCGGGTGGCGGTGCACTCGGCCGCCGCGGTCGCCGGCCTCCAGTCGGTCGGCGTGGCCGCCTGCGCCAAGCACTTCCCCGGGCACGGCGCGACGGTCGCCGACTCCCACCACGAGCTGCCCACTGTCGACGTGCCGCCGGCCGTGCTGCGGGAGCGGGACCTGCCGCCGTTCGCCGCGGTGGTCGACGCCGGCGTCCGCGCGGTGATGACCGCGCACATCCGGGTGCCGGCGCTGACCGGCGACGGCCCGGCCACGTTCAGCCGGGCGGTCCTGCACGACCTGCTGCGCGGCGAGTACGGCTTCACCGGCACGGTGATCACCGACGCGCTGGAGATGAAGGGCGCGGCGTTGGCCGCCGGCGGGGTGGGTCCGGCCGCGGTCCGCGCGCTGGCCGCCGGCGCCGACCTGCTCTGCATCGGCGCGCAGGTCGACGCCGCCCTGGTGGAACACATCGCCGCCGAGATCGTCGCCGCACTCGGGGACGGCCGGCTGGACCGCGCCCGGGTGGAGGAGGCCGCTGGCCGGACCGCCGCGCTCGCCGGCTGGGCCGGACCGGCCGACGCACCGGCCCCGCCCGCCGACGGCCTCGGCTACGCCGCCGCGCTACGGGCGGTGCGCGTCGAGGGCGACCTGCCCGGTCCGGGCGCCCCGCTGGTGGTGCAGGTGCACGCCGCCGCCACGATCGCCGAGGGGCGGGTGCCGTGGGGGCTGGGTCCGCACCTGGCCGCCGGCGTCGAGCAGGTCCGCGCGGTGGCCGGCGAGACCGACCCGGGCGAGCTGGGCCGGCTCGCCGGCGAGCGGCCGGTGGTGCTGGTCGGGCGGCACCTGCACCGGCTGCCCGGGGCGCGGGAGCTGGTCGAGACGCTGGCCGCCACGCATCCGGTGACCGTGGTGGAGATGGGCTGGCCGGGGGCCTGGCGGCCGGCCGGGGCGCGCGCGTTCGTCGCCACCTACGGCGCGAGCCACGCCAACGGCCGGGCCGCCGCCCGGGTGCTCGGCCTGACCGGCTGATCCGTCCGTGCCCGCCGGCCCGCCGTCCACCGACGGCGGGCCGGCGCGCGTCCCGGGCACCGTCGACTTGAACGCGTTCAAAAGACGTCGTACGCTCAGCGCGACGCAAATTTGAACGCGTTCAAGAAAGGCGGCGGGGATGGATGCGAAGGTCTGGATGTACCTGGCGTACCTTGCGGTCAGCATCGGGCTAACCGTCTGGGTGGCGCGGACGCTCTCCCGCAACGGGTTGGTCTTCCTGCGGGACGTGTTCCCCGACAGCCGGCTGGCCGAGGCGGTCAACAGCCTGCTGGTCGTCGGCTTCTACCTGCTCAACCTCGGCTACGTCACGGTGGCCATGAAGGAGTCCGACCCGATCGGCGACGCCAGTCAGGCGCTGGAGCAACTGTCCCTGAAGGTGGGGATGGTGCTCCTGGTCCTGGGCGCCCTGCACTTCTTCAACGTGTTCGCGCTCGGCCGCTACCGGCGTGGCCGGCTGCGCCACCAGGCGAGCCACCCGCCGCTCCCGCCGGCCGGCATGCTCCCGCCGCCCGGCGTGGTCTTCCCGCCGCAGGGCGCCGCGCACCCGCCGCAGGGTGGCCCGCGACCGGTCCCGCCCGCCGGCCCGAACCCGCCGGCCCGGTGACGTCCGCCCCCGGCGGGCACCCGTCGGATCCCACCGGGCACGGGGCCGGTGGGATCCGCGGGTTCACCGTCCTCTACGACGCCGGCTGCCCGCTGTGCCGCTCCGCCCGGCGGTGGCTCGCCTCGCGGGACCACCTCGTACCGCTGGAGTTCGTGGCGGCCGGGTCGGCGCAGGCCCGGCGCCGCTTCCCCGGGCTCGACCACGACGCCACACTGCGGGACCTGACAGTGGTCGCCGACACCGGCGCGGTCTGGACCGGCGACGGCGCCTGGTTCGCCTGTCTCTGGGCGCTCGCCGGGCACCGCGCCACCGCCGAACGGCTGACCCGCCCGCACCTGCTGCCACTGGCCCGGCGGGTGGTGGCGGTCGCCGCCGCGGTCCGCGAACGCGTCCGGGAACCGGGATACGGTGACCACGATGACCGAACAGAGTGCGCCGACGACCGGTGCGGGTGACCCGAGCGGTGGGGCGACCGCCCGGGGTGAGCAGACCCGCCAGCTGATCCTGGACACCGCGATGCGCCTGTTCCGCGAGCGGGGGTACGCGCGCACCACCATGCGTGCCGTCGCCCAGGAGGCCGGCGTGGCGGTGGGCAACGCCTACTACTACTTCGGCTCGAAGGAACACCTCATCCAGGAGTTCTACGCGGACACCCAGCGCGAGCACCGCACCGCCGCCGCGCCGGTGCTCGCCCGGGAGCGGGACTTCGCGCCGCGGCTGGCCGGCGTGCTGCACGCCGGCGTCGACGTGCTGAGCCCGTACCACTCGTTCGCCGGCACCTTCTTCAAAACGGCGGCGGAGCCGACCTCGCCGCTCAGCCCGTTCTCCGCCGAGTCGTCGGCGCCCCGCGAGGCGTCGGTGGCGCTCTTCCGCGAGGTGCTGTCGGGCTCCGCCGCGAAACTGGACGAGGAGCTGCGGGCGGCCCTGCCGGAGCTGCTCTGGCTCGGCTACCTGGGCGTGGTGCTCTACTGGGTGCACGACCGCTCGCCCGGCCAGGCCAAGACCCGGCAGCTCATCGACGGCGTGGTCCCGCTGGTCGACCGGCTCGTGGGGCTGTCCCGGCTGCGGGTGCTCCGCCCGGTCACCCGCCAGGCGGTCACACTGATCCACACGCTGCGTCACTGACCCACCGTTCGGCTGCGACAACGATTCCACAGGTCAAGTCCACAACCGGACAAGGTCAGCGTCTTGCTCGGCCGCATGGGTTTACCTAGCGTTACCAACATCGGGGCCTGGGGGGAGAGGCAGCGGACCGTGGATCCGGCCCGGGATCCACGGTCCGCGCCGCCGCTCAGTGCGGGAAGACGCCGAACGAGGTGAAGCCCCGGTCCGGGAACCCGGCCGCCTCGGCCACTCGGGCGGACGCCAGGTTGCCCGGGTTGTGGACGTAGGTAGGGATCGCGCCCTCGGCCAGCACGCGCCGGGCCGCCTGCGCGACCAGCCGTCGGGCCAGTCCGCGCCCCCGGGCCGCCGGCACCGTGCCCACCGCCAGCTCGTGCCCGAACGCGTCGTGCCGCTTGATCCCCACGCCGGCCAGGTACGCGCCGTCGGCGTCCCGGACCACCAGCACGTCGGTGTCGAACAGACCCAGCCACGGTGGGGCGCCGGGCATCTCCGGCGGCAGCCACTCCCCCACGTCGGGCAGCGGCGCCGGGTCGGTGCACCAGCGGAACACGCCCCGGTTCGTGGTGAGTTCCGGGGTGCCGACCGCCGCCGGCAGCGCGGGCAGCCACTCCTCGATCGACCGCCCCGCCACCAGCGCGCGCACCGCCTCGACGCGGGCCGGCGCCACCGACAGGATCGCGCTGCCGCCCGCCGCGACCCCGATCGCCGGGCGCAGCCGCCCGTCCCAGGCCGGGCGGGCGCGGCGCCAGGACCGGACCACGTGCAACCCGGGCGCCGCCGGCCACTGCCCCAACCAGGTCGCCAGGTGCAGGAAGAGCCGTCGGTCGAGCACATGATCACGGTACGCCCACCGGGCCCGCCCGGTCGCCGCCGACCGTAAGAACCTGGCAATGGATCACGCGCCCGCCCGTGGCTACGCTGACCTCCCGGCCGGCAGGAGGTGCACCGTGGGGCAGCGGGTGCTGGTGGTCGACGACGACCGGACGGTCGCCGACGTGGTCTGCCGCTACCTGGAGCACGCCGGCTACGAGGTCGAGCACGCCGGGGACGGGGCGGCAGCCCTGGACGCCGTGTCCCGCCGGCCGCCGCACCTGGTGGTGCTGGACCTGATGCTCCCCGTACTGGACGGGTTGGAGGTGTGCCGGCGGCTGCGGGAGCGGCCGGACGGCGTACCCATCGTCATGCTGACCGCGCGCGGCGACGAGGCGGACCGCATCCTCGGCCTGCAACTGGGCGCGGACGACTACCTGGGCAAGCCGTTCTCTCCGCGCGAGCTGGTGCTGCGGGTCCGCTCGGTGCTGCGCCGGGCCGGCGGCGAGCCGGCCGGCGTGCTGCCGGAGCTGCTCACCGACGGCGGCCTGGAGGTGGAGACCGGACCCCGGGTGGCCCGCCTGCACGGCCGGGATCTGGCCCTCACGCTGCGCGAGTTCGACCTGCTGGCGCACCTGATGCGGCATCCGGCGCGGGCGTTCCGCCGGGCCGAGCTGCTGGAGCGGGTCTGGGGCTGGAGCTTCGGCGACCAGTCGACGGTGACCGTGCACGTGCGGCGGCTGCGGGAGAAGATCGAAACCGACCCGGCCAGTCCCCGGCGCATCGTCACCGTCTGGGGTGTCGGCTACCGGTACGAGCCGGCCGATGGGTGACCTCGCGCTGATCTTCGGTGCGTCGCTGGCCGCGGCGCTCGCGGTCGGGCTGGCCGGCGCGGTGGCGCTGCGGGCGCTGCGCGGCCGGTCGATCACCGTGCACATCTCGGTGCTGCTGGCCACGACCGTCGGCGCGGTGGCCGCCGGGGTGGCGGTGGTCGCCCAGGCCATGTTCCTCTCCCCACACGACCTCCAGGTGGTGCTGACCACGCTCGCCGCCGCCGCGGTGGTGAGCCTGGCGGTGGGCTGGCTGTTCGGCCGCCGGCTGGCCGCCGCCGCGGTCTGGGCGGACCAGGCCCGGGCCCGGGAACGCCTCATCGAGAAGGGGCGCCGCGATCTGGTCGCCTGGGTCTCGCACGATCTGCGGACCCCGCTGGCCGGGTTGCGGGCGATGGCCGAGGCGCTGGAGGACGGGGTGGTCGACGAGCCGGTGACGGTGGCCGAGTACCACCGCCGGATCCGGATCGAGACCGACCGGATGACCCGGCTGGTGGACGACCTGTTCGAGCTGTCCCGGATCAACGCCGGGGCGCTCCGGTTGTCGCTGTCCACGGTGGCGCTCGGCGACGTGGTCTCCGACGCGTTGGCCGGCGCGGCGCCGCTGGCCGCCGCCCGCCGGATCCGACTGGTCGCCCCCGAGTCGGGCTGGCCGGCGGTGACGGCCAGCGAGCGGGAGCTGGCGCGGGTGGTGGGCAACCTGCTGCTGAACGCGATCCGCTACACGCCGGCCGACGGCACGGTGACGGTCGACGCGGGGCGGGACGTCGACACCGCCTGGCTGGCGGTCGCGGACACCTGTGGCGGCATTCCGGCGAACGATCTGCCCCGGGTCTTCGACGTGGCGTTCCGGGGCGAGCCGGCCCGTACGCCGGCGGCGGTGGAGCCGAGCGGGTCCGGCGGGCTCGGACTGGCGATCGTGCGCGGGTTGGTTGAGGCGCACGGCGGACGGGTAGAGGTCCAGAACGTCAGCGACGGATGCCGATTCGTGGTCCGCCTGCCGGCCGCCGGAATCTGACGCTTCGGCGGAACCGAACGCCTCGACCCCGCGTCATATTCACTTTCATACATGGACAAGTTTCTCTGGGACGGTAGTGGTCATGCCTCAGAAGCCGAATGACCGATTCCAGCAGGACCCGCCGCGGAGGTGGCGGGCCGCCGAAGCGGCTGGCCGCTTCCCGGCGCAGCCGGCCTACCGCGAGGCCCGACACCGGGGGCCCTGTTGGGCCGAGCTGAACGCGCAGCCGGCCGGCACCCCCGCCTGGCGCGGCCTCACGACGGGGTAGGGCGGGCGGCGACACACCGGGCGGCGGTCGTACCGGCCTTCGTACGCCTGTGCGGTAGCGTCTTGTGGTCCGATTTCCGGCCTACGACAGGAGAAGCTCCGCGCATGGGCAAGAAGACGATCCACGTCTCCGACTTCACCGGCCAGGTGCTGTCCCCCGACGACGAGGTGGTCCGGGTCGTCGTGCTGGAGCACCCGGACCTGGTCGCCGGGCCCGTGCAACTGGACGCCACCCCGGTCGACGTGGAGAGCATCGACGACGCGGCGCTGGACGTGGCCGTGGTGGAGATCCACGACCGGCACGGCGGCGGCGAGCCGCGCCGGGTGGTGCTGACCGCCAGCGAGTTCGACGCGATGGCGACCGACGTGCCGATGGCGCGGTTGCTGCGGACCGCCGAGCGGGTCCGGCCGCCGAAGGCGCGGCGTACCGCCGAGAAGGTCGACTACGGCACCATCGAGCACGCCGGCCGGCCGCACCGCGGCCGGGTCACCGAGGAGGAGGCCCGGCTGGTCCGGGACCGGCTCGACGAGGTGAACAAGCTTCTCGCCGACGCCGGCATCCGCCAGGTCGACCCGGCCGACCCGGAGCACGCCGCCCGCTACGGATTCCCCGCCGCCGACTGACAACCGCACGTCGGGCACGCGCCCCCGTGGCGCGTGCCCGACGCGGCTCAGGCCCGCTTACGGGCCAGCTCCGCCAGCGCGCCCTCCACCGCGGACTCCAGCGCCTCCTTCGTCAGGCCGAGGCCACCGAGCACGCCGTCGGCCCCCTCCTCCTCCAGCAGGGCCAGCAGGATGTGCTCGGTCCCGACGTAGTTGTGCCCCATCCGCAGCGCCTCCCGGAACGTCAGCTCCAGGACCTTCTTGGCGCGCGCGTCGTAGGGGATCAGGTCCGGAACCTGGTCGGCCTTCGCCGGCAGGGTCGCGGCCACGGCCTCCCGGAACATCTCCAGGGGTACGCCCTTCGCCTTGACCAACGCGGCGGCCAGCCCGTCCGGTTCGGCGAGCAGCCCCAGCGCCACGTGCTCCGGGGTGATCTCGGCGTGGCCGGCGGCCCGTGCCTCCTCCTGCGAGGCCAGCACCACGTTGCGGGCGCGCGGCGTGAACCGGCCGAACCCGGCGTTCGGGTCGAGCGCGGCGGCGGTCTCGGCCTTGGCGGCGGAGCGCTTCTGGGCGGCCTGCTTGCTCACCCCCATGCTGCGGCCGATCTCCGTCCACGAGGCGCCCGAGCGGCGCGCCTGGTCGACGAAGTGCCCGATCAGGTGGTCGGCGACGTCGCCGAGGTGGTCGGCGAGGAGGACCGCGTCGGCCAGTTGGTCGAGTGCGTCGGGGCGGGCTTTCTTGATGCCCTCGATCAGGTCGTCGAGGCGCACCGGGTGGCTCATCTTGAGCGGTTCGGTCTCGTCCATGCGTCAACCATAGGTTGACGCATGGACTCCGTCAACCCCCGGTTGACGCCTCGCATCGCGTCGTGGGGATCACGGGGACGGGTCCTCGGGCAGCGTTCGCCGGACCCGCTCGCGCAGCCGTCGCGCCTCCCGGCCGCGGTACGCCCGCAACGTGCCGTCGAGCGTCTCCCGCACGTCCGGATCGGGATGGTCGGCCAGGTACGCCAACTCCTCGGCCCCGCCACGCCGGCCACGGCCCAACTCGTACAGCGCATCGATGATCTCGTCCGGGCCGGTGGCCGCCCGCAACCGTGCCATCAGCTCACTCTTCGGGCCGGGCGGCTTGTCGTACGGGAACCGGCGGCGCAGTCGAGCCACCTTGTAGGTGCCGCGCTGGAGGCAGCCCGGACAGCCGCACGGGATCCGGCCGTGCGCGGCCGGCACGTAACGCCACCCGACGCCCTGCGGCACGTCGCGGATCCGTCGCACCTCGGCGGCCGTGATCGCGCGGGGGACGAACACCTCGTAGCCGCGCGGGTCGTCGAGGGCACGCACCGTGGCGACCGCCTGGGCGGCGGTGACCTGCCGTGCCGGGCCGGCGTAGGGGCCGACGGTCACCGGCTCGTCGTCGGGCAGCCGCAGCCACACCGCGACCAGCACGCCCGGATGCCAGCGCCGCAGCTCACGTACCCACTGATGGGTGAGCGTGAACGGCGGCAGCACCGGCATGCAGTACACCCCCCGCTCGCCGACGCGCCCCCGACTGCGCGCGGCGACGCCCGAGCGCCGGATGCGTCGCGCCGATCGGGCGCGGGTGATGTGCACGAACTCCGCCATCGCGCGGATGGTAGTCGGCCCAGGGCGAGGAGACGCTCAGGTTTCCGGTTCGTCGGCCGGCCGGGGCGCCCGACCCACGTCCGCCGGGTAGTGGTCGAACCGGCGCAGGCCCAGCTTGCGCACCGCGACCGGCCACGGCGTCTCGGTCGCCAGCACCGCGAGATGCTCGAAGTTGGACAGGTACGACTCACCGCGCACCGCCCGCTCGGCGAGGATGTACGGCTCCAGCACGGCCCACGCCTCCCGGGCGCGGTAGCCACCGGTGCCGAGCAGCAGCGCCGGCTCGACCACCCTGAAGGCCAGCATCTGGCCCAGCCCGTTGTAGTAGAGCGCGATCCGGTTCACGTGCTTGCGGGCGTCGGCGGGCAGTTCGCTGACCGGCACGCCGCGCGGGGAGGCGGTCCGCAGTTCGGTGAGCACGAACTGCTGGCTGTCCAGGAACGTGTCGCTCATCCGGTCCCGGGTGAGCAGTTCGATCGCGACCAGGGTGTGGTTCGCGCCCTGCGCCAGCCGGAGCTGCCGGAGCGCGAAGAACGCCGAGACGACGACGGTGAGCACCGAGATCGCGGCCACGACCACGTTGGTCACCGCGGCGACATCCATGGCCGTCATCGTAGGAGCGACGCGCCAACCCGGCCGCCCCGTGACGGGACGGCCGGGTCGACGACGGGTGACGGGGTCAGCCGCGTACCCACTGCTGGTTGCTGCCGCCGTTGCAGGTCCAGATCTGGACCGCGGTGCCGTTGGCGGTGCCAGCGCCGTTGACGTCCAGGCAGAGCCCCGAGCCGACGCCGACGATGGTGCCGTCGGCGTTGAGCCGCCACTGCTGGTTGCTGCCGCCGGTGCAGGTCATGATTCGCGCCCGGCTGCCGGAGGCGGTGCCCGCCACGTCGAGGCACTTGTTGCCGTACACGGTGAGCTGGTTGTTCGTGCCGACCGTCCACTGCTGGTTGGCGCCGCCGTTGCAGTCCCAGATCTGCACCACCGCGCCGTCGGCCTGGCTGGCGCCGTTGACGTCCAGGCAGCGGTTGGCGCTGGCGCTGCGGATCTCTCCGGTCGGGCTGCTGGAACCGTCGCCCGGCGTGATGGAGAGGTTGTCGAACTGGGCGGTGACGCCCTGGCCGGTGCCGTACCCGATCTGGCCGGCGACCCAGGTGGCGTCCGACACGGTGCCGACCGTGGTGCCGTCGACCGCCGCGGTGAGCGTGCTGCCGTTGAGCTTCAACGACAGGTTGTGCCAGCGTCCGGTGCCCAGCGCCGAGGTGTTGCCGCTGGCCAGGGTGCGCCAGTTGCCGCTGGTGTTGTTGCTCCGGATGGACCAGGCGCCGCCGTCGGTGACCCGGAAGTAGTAGCCGTTCAGGTTCTGCGGCCCCTGGTGGTTGTAGGTGTTGCCGCGCCCGATGAGCTGGACGTAACCGGGCTTCTCCAGCAGCACGTCCGAGGAGACGGTGTAGTTGCGCCAGGTCAGGTCGCCGAGCAGGGTGTACGGTTCGGCCTGGCCGGACGTCCAGTAGATCGGCGCCTGGTCCGACATCTGACGGACGCACTGGCCGGCGCGGCCGGCAGCACACCCGGCGATCTCGAACGAGCCCTGCTGGTCCATCAGGTACTTGGCCTCACGGCCGGTGGCGTAGCTGTCGAAGTTGTCGCTGTACGGCAGCTTCAGGTTGCCCTGGGCCGGGCTGACCGCGGTGCCCTTGCCCTGCCCGGTGGTGGTGGTGATGCTGTAGACGTAGCCGGGCTGGACGGTGAGCGAGAAGCGCCCGCCGTTCGGGGTGATGTCGCTGCCCCGGACGAAGTGGTCGGCGCTGTTGTTGGACCGTAGGTTGGTCGCCCAGACCCGCACGGTGCCGGTGGAGAGCCCGCCGGCGACGGTGAAGTCGAGCTGCTGGGCCGAGCCGGCGTCCTGCGTCTCGATGATGGTGCTGTAGTCGCTGTTGTTCGTGGACTTCAGCGAGACGTAGCTGCCGTTGTTGCGGTTGCCGCCGAGATAGCCGCTCGACGCGTCGAGGTAGCGCCAGCCCGGGGCGGTGAACTGCGTGGTGTGTGCCATCACCCAGGTGCTCTTGCCGATGGAGTACGCACCGGACCACGGTTGCTGGGCCACCGCCACGCCGGTGGTCGCCCAGGGGATGTTCGGGGTGATGGCGGCGATCGCCGGCCAGTTGATGTAGCCGGTCATCTTGCCGTCGATGTAGCCCCGGTTGATGCCCCGGGCGAGCGCCGGCGCGCCGGCGTTGTAGTCGTCGGAGCCGTTCTCGCTGGCCCAGAGCTGCTTGCCGGTGGAGATGGCGTTGGCGGAGCTGGGGCAGTTGGTCTGGGCGCTGCGGTAGCCGCAGACGTAGTGGCTGCCGAAGACCTGTACCGCGCTGGCGAACGCCGGGTCGCGGAGCGAGTCGTCGGCGGCGCCCCACCCGAAGTCGTCCGAGGCGACGATCTTCACGTTGCCGTAACCGCGGGAGTTGAGCGTGGACCGCAGGTTCTTGTACCAGGTGATGTTGTAGCCCTTCTCGTTCCACCCGCCCAGGTAGTTGATGGTCAGCCCGTGCGTCGCCGCGCAGTCCAGCCATCCCACCAGGTAGTTGATCGAGTCGGTGGACCAGAAGTTGCCGTTGCCGATCCAGCCCGGCGCTCCCCAGGCCAGGCCGACCAGCGCGATGTTGGGATTGCGCTGCCTGGCCTGCTCCATCAGCCACCACTCGTAGCCCCGGTTGCAGTTCACGCTGCCCCGGGTGTGCTCGTGGCTGGGCTCGGCGCCGGAGGTGGAGTTGGTGTCGCCGCCGATCTCCGCCTTGAGCAGTTGCATCGCGGCGCCGTAGCCCGGCTTGAACAGGTAGTCGAGGATGTCGCTGCGCTGCGGTTCGGGGTAGTCGATCAGCAGTCTGCTGTTTCCGCCGCCGCCGCTGACCGCGCCGACGCCGTCGAGCGCCCGCCCGCCGGACGACCCGTTGATGGTGATGGCGGTGGCCGCCTGGGCCGGGGAGGCGGACGCGGTCAGAACGGCCGCCGCCGCGAGGACCGATGCCGCCGCAGCCGACATCACCGCCCGCCACGATCTCCGTGGACGACTCACTGTGCTGAACATCCGATCCGCCTCCCAGTCCCGCTTAATCGATCAATGTCAATCTATAAGACGTCATATGTTAGCGTTCACACAAGGAACGGTCAACGGCTCAGGCGCGGCTCCACCGCTGGCTGGCCGCGCCGGTGCAGTCCCGGATCTCGGTCCGCGTGCCGTTGGCCGTGCCGGCGCCCACCAGGTCCAGGCACCGACCCGATCCGACCCCGGTGATGGTGCCGTCCGCGTTGAGCCGCCACTTCTGGTTGGACTGGCCGTTGCAGTCCCAGATGATCACGGAGCTGCCGTTGGCCGTGCCGGCGCCGTTGACGTCGAGACACTTGCCGCCGAAGACCCGCAGTTCCTGGGCGGCCGTCGAGGTCCAGGACTGGTTGCTCTGGCCGTGACAGTCCCAGATGATCGCCGCCGCGCCGTTGGCCTGCGAGCCGCCGTTGACGTCCAGGCACCGACCGGAGGCGGCGTTGCGGACGATCGACGTGCCGCCCGGCGGCGGAGTGGTCGGGCTGACCGTCGGGGTCGGGGTCGGATCGGTGCCGCCGAACTGGGTGAAGAACCGCCACACCTCGGTCTTCGTCCAGGTCCGGGCACCGCTGTCCCCGCCGCCGTCCACCGGACCGGGGGTGTGGCCGCCGTCGAACGCGGCCCACACCACCGGATAGCCGGACCGGCAGCCGGCGTAGGTGGTGGTGATGTGCGTCAGGCTGCCCGCCCTCGGCTCCGGCGGGTTCTGCGGGGTGCAGCCGTTGTTGCGCACGAACGTGTCGCGCAGCGAGCGTCCGGCGGAGATGTTGAGCACCGGGTCACCGATGCCGTGGATCCCCATGTACGCGATCGGCTGCGTGCCGCCGGCGCACCCGCTGAGTTGGCCGCCGGAGTAGACCGCGACGGCGCGGAACACGCCCGCCCGGGAACAGGCCAGCGAATAGCTCATGCCGCCGCCGTAGCTGAAGCCGAGCGCGAAGAGTTGCGTCGTGTCGACGCACAGGTCCCCCTCGATCAGCCTGATCATGTCGTCGACGAAGGTGACGTCCTGACCGCCGGGGTTGGCCCAGCCGTTGCCGTTGCCCTGGGGCGCGACGAAGATGGTGCTGTTGTTCGCCTGCTGTCGCAGACCGTAGTAGGACCAGGCCTCCCGGTCCGCCCCACCGGAGTCGACGTCGTTCGCGGTGCCGCCGTTCCAGTGGAATCCGAAGATCAGCCGGTAGGCGTGGTTCCGGTCGTAGTTGTCGGGGATCCGCAGGATGAAGCTCCGGTTCTGGCCACTGCTCTGGATGGTCCGGGGACCACTCGTCAGCGTGGGCGCCCGGCCACAACCGGCGGTCCCGGCGAGCGTGCCGGACGCCGCGGCCGAGGCGGACCCGCCCGGGCCGCCCGCCACTGTCGTCGCGGCCACCACGACCAGGACCGCCACGGCCGCGAGGGGCCCGAGGACGGTGCTGCGTAATCTCATGACGCGGCTCCTTCGCCACTTGGTGGGAACCTGTCCGGTACGGGGATCGACGACGACCCCCGCACCGCCACTCCGCCGGCCGGCACGGGGAGAACGCGCACGACCGGGTCCGCCGTGCGCGGCGTAGCTGTCCCGGACTTCGCCCCTGGTCCGCATGCCCGGTGCGCGACCAGCCGGCCGTCGCGTCGGCGGCGGCACCCGCACCGCACGTGCCCGATCGCGACCCGAACCGCCCGCCGTCGCCGCTGGAACGCCACAGCGCGACTCGAATCGATTCGACCAGACCCTAGGCCGAGCAGTGAAGTATGTCAATGCTGTTGCCGGCGGGTGAGGTGCCCGTGACGTCGGGCCGAGCCGGTACGGTGAGCCCCGACCGAGTCCCGTCGGCCGGACCGGTCCACACCGGCGTGAGGGAGGGCTGCGTGGCGTCCAGGGAAGCCGACATCGCCGCCGAGCAGAAATACTTCGACACCGCGGCCGAGCGCCGCGACCAGCGCCGCGACCACCTCGCCCGGCTGCCGTCCGCCGCCGCCCACGCCACCGCCGCGGCCCACCTGCGCCGCTACGCCGACGCCGCGGGGCGGGCGCTCGGCGCGGCCGACGAGGCGGTGGCGTTCGGCCGGACCGACGACGAGGCCGGCGGGACCCGGTACGTCGGACGACACCTGATCCGGGACGCCGACGGCGAGGTGCTGGTGGTCAACTGGCAGGCCCCGGCCGCCGCCGGCTGGTTCGAGGCCACCCCGGAGAATCCCGCCGGGATCCGCCGCAAGCGCGCCTTCACCTGCACCGGCAACACCATCGACGACCTGACCGACACCATCCTCGCCGAGATCGCCGAGGCGGTGGACGCGCACCTGCTGGCCGAGCTGAGCCGGGGCCGCACCGGCACCATGCGGGACATCGTGGCCACCATCCAGGCCGCCCAGTTCGCGCTGATCCGCGCCCCGCGTGACCAGGTGCTGGTGATCGAGGGAGGTCCCGGCACCGGCAAGAGCGCCGTGGCGCTGCACCGGGTGTCCTGGCTGCTGTTCCAGCACCGCACCGAGTTCTCCGCCGCGGACGTGCTGGTGGTCGGGCCGCACCCGACCTTCGTGCGCTACATCGGTCAGCTCCTGCCCGCCCTCGGCGACGACGGGGTGGAGCTGCGCGACGTCGACCGGCTCGCCCCGGACGTGCCACGCGGGCGGACCGAGTCCGACGCGGTCGCCCGGATCAAGGGCGAGGCCCGGATGGCCGAGCTGCTGGCCCGCGCGCTGGACGCCCGGGTCGGCGTCCCCGACCCGGCCGAGCGGCTGCTGGTCGGCGGTCGGTTCGTCACGCTGCCCGGCGCCGAGGTGGCCGAGGCGCTCGCCATGGCCCGGGCCGCCGCCCTGCCGTACGCCGGCCGGCGCCGGCTGCTCGGTGACCGGCTCGCCGCCCTGGTGGCGGCCCGCGCCGGCGTCGACCCGACCCGGTCCGAGGCGGTCGGCAACCTCGTCGAGCGGCTCTGGCCACAGCAGACGCCGACCGGGCTGCTGCGCGACCTGCTCGGCTCCACCGCCCGGCTGCGGGCCGCCGCCGGGGACGCGTTCGCCCCGGCCGAGGTGGCGGCGCTGCACCGGCGCGGCGCTGACCGGCTGTCCCGGGAGACCTGGTCGGCGGCCGACCTGCCGCTGCTGGACGAGCTGGCGTTCCTCATCGACGGGCCGGGCCGACGGTACGCGCACGTGGTGGTCGACGAGGCACAGGATCTGTCCCCGATGCAGTTGCGCGCGGTGGCCCGGCGCAGCGCCACCGGGTCGCTGACAGTGGTCGGCGACCTCGCCCAGTCCACCGGCAGGTGGGCACGCGACTCGTGGGACGAGGTGCTCGCGCACCTGCCGGCCGTGCATCCGGCCCGGGTCGCCCCACTGCGGTACGGCTACCGCGTGCCCCGGCAGGCGTACGCGACGGCGGCGGCGCTGCTGCCGGTGGCCGCGCCGGGCGTGCCGCCGGTGGAGGTGGTCCGGGACGGCCCGGCCGACACCGGCGTGCACCGGGTCGGCCTGGCCGAGCTGGCCGCCCGGGCGGTCGCGGTGGCGCGGGAGCACGCCGAGGCCGGCCGGTTCGTCGGCATCGTCTGCCCGCCGCGGCAGCGACGCCCGGTCGAGGCGGCGCTGGCGGCGAACGACATGGCCTGGAGCAGCGCCGACCGGGGCGAGCTGGGCGGCGCGGTCAACCTGGTCAGTCCACAGGAGGCCAAGGGCCTGGAGTTCGACGCGGTGGTGGTGGTCGAGCCGGAGGAGATCGTGGCTGGCGACGAACGCGGTCACCGGCTGCTCTACGTGGCGCTGACGCGCACCACCGGGCACCTCGACATCGTCTGCACCGGCGACCCGGTGCCGCTGGACGCGCCGGCCCGGCCCCGGCAGCGGGTGGGCGGCCCGACGGACGCGCCGTTCAGCAGGCGGGAGGCGCGGCGGCTCGCCGAACACCTGGCCGGGCAGGTGCGCAGCGCCGCCCCGGCCGCGTTCTGGGCCGAGGTGCTCGCCGAGGTGCGGACCCTGCTGCCGGAGACCGCCGGCAGCCCGGGACGGCCGGCGGACGGAGGCAGCCCCGAACGGCCGGGGGGCGCGGTCAGCCCCGGGCGGCCGGCGGACGGCTGACGGCGGCCGAGTCCAGCCGTCGCCCCACCGTCCACTGCACGATGTCGTGCTCGATGTCGGCCTTCCGGGCCTTGCCGGGCACCGCGATGCCCAACTCGCCGGCGAGCGCCCGCAGCTTCGCCACGGTGAGCTTCAGGTCGGCGAGGTAGCGGACGCCGGCCGCGCGGTCCCCGATCGCGGCGAGGTCGGCCCGGACCCGGTCGGTGTCCACGCCGGCCGACGCGGTGGTGGCCGGCCGGGCGACGGTCCGCGTCCGGTCGACCACGGCCAGCTTCGCGGTGCCGTCGGCCAGCGCGGTGAGCTGGTCGGCGGGGAGCGCGCGGACGAACTCCGCCACCCGCAGCAGGACGGCGTGGGCGAGGTCGGCGGGGTGGGACACCGGGAGTCTCCTTCTCACAGGCGGGTGCGGGCCAGGAACTCGCTGGCCAACTGCCGCAGCTCGTGCTGCACCGTCTCGTTGGCGTTCGGCACCAGCACGGCGGGCAGCCGCCGTTCACCGGCGGTGCCGAACAGGGTCTTGTTCTCCCGGACGGTCTGCCGGAACACCGGGACCTCCAGGCTGTCGGTGTGCCGCATGTAGTTGCGGGACGCGTTGATCGGCCCGCCCGCGGCGTACTGGATCATAGTGAACACCACGCCCAGGTACTGCGGGTCGATGGTCGGTCCGGGCGCGGCGACCCGGTTGAAGTCCCGGACCAGCTCGGAGACCTTGCTGCGCAGGTAGTCGATGCCGAGCGTGGACAGGTAGTCGGGCCGGGCCGGGGTGAGGATGTGCTCGCTGGCCACGATGCCGGTCCGGGTGACCATGGTGAAGTTCGGCGCGCAGTCGATGAGGATGTCGTCGTACCCGGCGAACTCCTCGGCGGCGAGCGCGTCGGCCAGCGCCCGGTGCAGCGGCAGGAAGTGCGGGCTGCCGTGCTGGAAGCGCGACCCGCCGAGCGCCGCGGCGAGGTCCAGGTCGACGTCGACCAGGCCCAGGTGGGAGGCGACGAGGTCGAGACGGCCCTCGTCGGGCAGCAGCGCGTTGGCCGGTTCCGGCGTGATCACGTACGGGTGCAGCGGGCCGGTGGGCTCCTCGGCCAGCACCGAGCCGAACCACTGGAGGATCGTCTTCTCGTACGCGAGGTCCTTCTCCCACTCGTCCGCCGGATAGAACGAGAAGGTGAGGCTGGCCTGCGGGTCGAGGTCGATCAGCAGGACCCGGCGGCCACGGGCGGCCAGCTCGGCGCCGAGGTTCGCGGTGATGGTGGTCTTGCCGACCCCGCCCTTGTAGTTGATCACCGACGTGATGCTCATGCCGCTCCCCGCATCGCATGATGATCGCAGGAGCGGGTCCGGTGCCGCACCCGGCGGACGCCCGCCGCCTCGATCCCGCCCACCCATGCGGCGGTGACGGGCGGAAAGGACAGCACGGTCGGCCCAGTCATGTGGCCAGCGCCCCGGCCAACTGGTCCAGCCCTCGCGAGCCGACCGCCAGCGCCCGCCGGTGGAAGGCCCGCCGGTCACCGCGGAAGGACGTGCGGCCGGCCAACCACACCCGCTCCCCCACCTTGTAGGTGAGCGCCTGTCCCGGCCGGCCCAGATAGCGCGCGAGTTCCGCCGACGCGTACGGACCCTGGTGGCAGCGGTCCCGCAGCAGTCGCAGGGCGGCCCCCGGCGTCCACGGCTCGCCGCCACCGGACGGGATCGGCAGCCGCAGGTGCAGGCCGGTGTCGAGCACGACCCGGGCGGCCCGCAACAGTTGCATGAGCAGGTACCCCAGACGGGCACCCGGCTGCTGGTGGAAACCGATCTCGTCCATGAACCGCTCGGCGTACAGCGCCCACCCCTCCCGGCAGCCGGATAGCCCGCCGAGCAGGTTCAACCGCTGCCCGAGCCCACCCTGACACGCCTCGCGGCCGAGCTGGAGGTGATGGCCGGGAACACCCTCGTGGTACGCGGTGCTGTAGGCGATCCAGGTGGGAAAGCTCTCCCGGCCCTCGGGAAGGAACCACCAGACCCGGCCGGGCCGCGTCAGGTCGCGCGACGGCCCGGTGTAGGAGGTGCCGGCCGAGCTGGTTATCCGGGACTCGATCCGCCGCAGCGGCGCGGGAATGTCGAAGTGCACGCCGTCCAGGTGCCCGATGGTGGACTCCAGCAGCTCCTGCAACCACGCGCCGAACGCGGCCCGGCCGTGCCGGACGCCCGGCCCGTCGGGGCGGTCGAGCCGCTCGATCACCTCGGGCACCCTCCCGCCCAGGGCCTTCGCCTCGGCGACCAGCTCCGCCTCTGTCGCGGTGAACTCGTCCCAACCCCAGTCGTGCAGTTCGCGCGGATCCGGCTCGCCGGCGAGGAAGGTCCGCACCCAGAGGGCGTACCGCTCCGGCCCGAACGCCTCGTCGTCGCGCGCCCGCGACGCCAGACCCGCGGCAAGCGTGGCGGCGAGTTCTCGGTACGCGTCCCGCGCGCCCCGCGCCGTCGCTTGCAACGTCGCCCGTTGGGCCCCGTCGCCGTACCGCTCCACCAGGGCGGTGTCTTCGTCCGCCCAGGCATGACAGCGCCGTGTCACCAGCTCCACCTGGCGTCGGGTGGGCAGGTGGCCGCGCTCGGCGGCGAGCAGGAGGCTGCGGGCGTAGCCCTTCAGGGTGGCGGGGATCGCGGCCTGGCGCGCGCCCACCCGCGCCCAGCCATCCTCGTAGGTCGCACCCTCGACGTCCCGGCCGGGGACCCCGGCCTCGACGGCCTGGCGGATGAGCGAGAGCGGGCCGGTGGCCGCCGCGTGCAGCTCGCGCAGGTCCTCCCCGGCCTCGTGGAAGGTGATCCGGGTACGCAGCCGTTCGGTGAGGTGGGCGTGCCACGGGCCCTGCGCGGGCCACGCCGCCAGCTCGCGCAGTGCGGAGGCGGCGAGGTCGGCGCGCGCCTGGTGACCCTCGGGACTGTAGTCGGTGAGCCCGTCGACCTCCTGGTCGCCGACCTCGACCACCGCCGCGCACGGGTCGAGGCGGGCCAGGTCGCGCACCAACCGACCGGCGAAGTCCTCGATCATGAAGGCGATGCTACGCCGACCGTCGACTCCGGAGCGTCCCGGAGCGGCTCACGTGACCGGTCGCCACGGACCCGACCGGCGCCGTCACGGACGGCCGGTGATGCCGTCCAGCACGGTGACCAGGTTGTGGTGGAACGTTTCCGCCGCGTCGAGGTGGGCGCCCTCGACGACGAGCCGGGCGACTGTCGGATAACGACCGGTGTCGAGCATGCGGGACAGGTAGGGCCCGAGGGCGGTCTGCCAGGCGGCCACGTCGGTGCCCGTCGACCGGGCGGTGCGTCGCTCGGTGATCTCCCGGCGGAGCGCCCCGACGACGAACGCGTTGAGCGCGCCCAGGGCCCGTTGCAGATCGTCGATCCCGCGTACGGCGGGGGCCCGGCTGAGCGCCGCCGCGGTCGCCTCGCCGACGGCGAGCGCGTGCGGGCCCAGGTGGGGACGCGCGCCGAGCAGGTCGACGAACCACTCGTGCGCGAGCGCGGCCTCGCGGGTCCGCCGCATGACGGCCAGCACCGTGTCGCGCCACCCGTCGTGCCGGTCGGCCTCGGCGATCTCGGCGTACACCGCGTCGACCATCAGGTCGAGCAGCTCGGACCGGTTGAGCACGTAGTCGTAGAGCCGCATCGGGCCGACGTCGAGCGCCTTGGCGAGCTTGCGGATCGACACCCCGTCGAGGCCGTCGGCGTCGGCGAGCCGGATCGCGGCGGCGGCGATCTTCGCCCGGCTCAACGGCACGGGCGCCGCCCGCGGCTGCGGCTCGGGGCGTTCCCAGACCGGCAACGGTACGCTACCGTACGGTGTATCCATGCAATACATCGTACGTTAAAGGAGGTGGCGATGCGAATCGCGATCGCCGGCGGGGGCCTGGGCGGCCTGACGCTGGCCCGGATCCTGCACCGGCACGGCATCGACGCGGTGGTCCACGAGCGCGAGGCCGACCGCACGACGCGTTCCCCGGGCGGGATGCTGGACCTGCACCCCGAGTCCGGCCAGCGGGCCCTGGACGAGGCGGGCCTCACCGGCCGGTTCCGGTCCGAGGCGCGACCGGAGGGCGAGGAACACCGCATCCTCGACCCGGCCGGCCGGACCCTCCTGCACCACGTGCCGCAGCCCGGCTCGTTCGACGGTCGCCCCGAGATCGACCGCGCCGCACTGCGGGACCTGCTGCTCGACTCGCTGCCCGCCGGCACGGTCAGGTGGCGGCACCGGCTCGTCGCGGCGGGCCCACGGCCCGACGGCGGTTTCCGGCTGACGTTCGACGGCGGCCACCGCGACGACTGTGATCTCCTCGTGGGCGCGGACGGCGCCCGCTCGGTCGTCCGGTCGCTGCTCACCGACGCTCCCCTCACCGCCGTGTCCACCGCGGTGGAGCTCCGCATCGACGACGCGGACCGGCGCCACCCGGAGATCGCCGAGCTGGTCGGCCCCGGCAACCTCTGGGGCGTCGGGGTACGCCAGATCCTGTCCGCGCAACGCCTCGGCGACGGCAGCATCCGGGTCGGGATCTCCCTGCCCGCGGACGACCGGCACCCGGACACCTGCCGTACCAAGCACGACCTGCTGGCCCTCTTCGACGGCTGGAGCCCTCGCCTGACCGCACTCGTCGAAGCCGGCGACGGCCCGCCGATCCTCCGCCGGATCCAGGCCATGCCCGCCGGCACCCGCTGGACGCACCGGCCCGGCGTCACCCTCGTCGGGGACGCCGCCCACCTCATGCCGCCGGTCGGCGAGGGTGCCAACCAGGCCATGCTCGACGCGGCGGAACTCGCCGCCGCGCTCGTCGACTCCCCCGCCGACCCGGACGCGGCGATCCGGGCCTACGAGGAGGCGATGTTCCGCAGGATCCAGCCGATCGCCGAGATGTCCGCCCGGGTGCACGCGATGATGCTGTCGCCCACCGCCGCCGAGGACCTCGTCCGCTTCTTCACGCCGCAGCCGGCCTGACGCGCCGACCCGTCCGGTCCCGTCCGGCCCGCACCGTGCGGTCGCCGGACGGAAACCCGGCGGGGCGCCGGCTCAGGCCGGGCCCGCCCGGAGCCCGTCGACCAGGATGGCGAGCAGCCGGGACCCGCGGGCGTCGAGTTCGGCGTCGTCCAGACGCGACAGCCAGCTGATGAGCACGATGACGTCGCGGGCGTCCGCGTCGGGACGGACGGCGCCCGCCGCGCGGCCGGCGGCGAGCAGCAGCTCGACCGCCTCGCCGATCGGGCCCAGGCTGTGCGCGGCCAGGCCGCGCCAGGTGGCCGCCTCCACGGCGGCGAACACGTCGCGCTTGACCCGGGCGTACGCGGCCACCCGGTCGAACCAGGCCGCGAGCGCGTCCACCGGCTGGTGTCGGGCCAGCAGTCGCGGGGCGGCGGCGACCAGCTCGTCGACCTCCTGGCGGTAGACCTCGGCCAACAGGTCCTCCCGGGTCGGGAAGTGCCGGTACAACGTCCCCTGCCCGATGCCGCACGCCTTGGCGACCGCGTTGAGCTTCAGCTCGCCCGGTTGGCGCACCAGTTCGCGGGCCGCCGCGAGGATCCGTTCGCGGTTGAGCTGCGCGTCGGCCCGCCGCGACGGCTGACCGGTGGCGGAAGCGGACACGTGTCCGCTAGGCTGGTCGGGGTAACCGGACATGTGTCCAGTCTAGGGGGAGGCATCATGGCCATCCAGGGCAAGGTCGTCGCCATCACCGGCGCCAGCAGCGGTATCGGGGCGGCGACGGCTCGCCACCTCGCGTCGCTCGGCGCGACCGTCGTGCTGGGCGCCCGCCGCACCGACCGGCTGGACCAGCTCGTCGACGAGATCACCACCGCCGGTGGTACCGCGACCGCCGTACGCGTCGACGTCACCGACGCCGACGACGTCACGTCGCTCGTCGACACCGCCGTGCAGCGGTACGGGCGGCTGGACGTCCTGGTCGGCAACGCCGGGATGACCCGGATCGGCCCACTGGCCGACCTCGACGTGGCCGGCTGGTCGGCCATGATCGAGGTGAACGTCAAGGGCATCCTGCACGGGATCGCCGCTGCCCTGCCGACGTTCCGCCGCCAGGGCAGCGGGCACCTGGTCACCGTCGTGTCGACCTCGGGGCTCAAGATCGTCCCCACCCAGGCGGTCTACGCCGGCACGAAGAACGCGGTCCGCACCCTCCTGGAAGCGCTGCGCCAGGAGAGTACCGACGGCACGCTGCGCACCACGTCGATCTCCCCCGGCTACGTCCGTACCGAGCTGATCGACAACGCGGTGGACGACCCGGCTACGCGCGAGCAGGCCCGGCGGCACATGGCCGACCTCGGTATCGACCCGGCGGCGGTGGCCCGGGCGATCGCCTTCGCCATCGACCAGCCCGACGACGTCGAGATCGGCGACCTGACCATCCGGCCCACCCGTCAGGGCTGAGCCGCGGCACGACCGGACCCGCGCGGGAGGTCAGCCGTCGAGGAGCTGCTCACGGAGGATGTCCGCGTGCCCACAGTGCTGGGCGAGCTCACGCAGCACGTGCAGGTACACCCAGCGCAGCGGCAGCGGGCCCCGGCGATGTCCACGCAGGACGTCGTCCAGACCGAGGGACGACGTGGTACGGCGGGACGCCGCACAGGCGTCGCGGTGCGCCTGCCGCACCGTGGCGATCGTGTCGCCGTCGTCGAGGACGAACGACTCCTCCGACCGCTCCGGGATGCCGATCTCGGCGCGCGACCGGCCGGTGACGGCCTCGTCGAACCAGACCTTTTCCACGAAGGTCACGTGCTTCACCAGACCCAGCAACGTGGTCCGGGAAGCCACGAGCGACCGGCGGGCCTGCTCCTCGGTCAGCCCGTCCAGGCAGCCGTTGAGCGCGTCGCGGTGCTCGTCGAGGAACGCCTCGAACTGGGCGCCGGCCGGCAACGCGACGACCCGGTCGGCGAAGGTGGGTGGGAAGGAAGGCATGGCCGAAGCATTCCAGGCCGTCACCAGTGAACAGCCGACGAAACCTCGACGGGTACGACGTCGTCGAGAGCTGGCTCGGGCTGGCGCTCGCTCCACTTGGATGTGAGACTGTCTATGTAACTAAATGTGTCCATACGGCTGCTTTTAGCGATGTGGGTGGTTCCATTGGAACAGCTCCCGTTGTGGGGACCGAGCACCGACGAAGATCCGAGACCGAAGCCGGTCCTGGCACGACCGGCAAAGCTGCGCCTCTTGATCACAGTGAAGGCGGCACCCAACCCCTCCGCGCGGTACGGGGAGACGGTCTGCGTCGGGGCACTGGGCATGGACCCGCCCTGGACGGGCTGGATTCGCCTCTACCCGGTCCACTATCGGTGCCTCGACGACGACGGCACGTTCCACAAGTACGACATCATCCACGTCGACGCGCTGCCAGCCAGGCAGGACCAGCGACGCGAGAGCTGGAAACCGATCGTGGACACCATCACCACCGAGCGGCACCTCGCCAGTCGGCAGTCGCGTCGAAACCTCCTCGACCCACTCGTCGAAGACTCCATGTGCCGGCTCAACAGACAGGCCCGCGACGACCCGAGCGCACGATCGATCGCGCTGATTCGCGTGGCCGACATCTCGGCTCTGCGGGTCAAGCGACACCCCGGATGGTCGGCGGAGGATCGCAGGAAGATCGCCGGCTACCTCAACCAGCTCGACCTACTGGAACCGGCCAAACGCAGCCCGATTCAAGCACCACGCTTCACCGGCACCTACCGCTACCGCTGCGCGGACCGTCAGTGCCGCGGTCACCAGCAGACACTCTGGGACTGGGAGTTCGTCGCCCTACAACGTCGCCTCGGCCAGCTCACCGACCCGGAGGCCGAGGAGCAGCTGAAGAACAAGTTCCTCACCCAGCTCTGCGCCGCCGACCGCGATGTCGCCTTCTACGTAGGCAACCAGGCGGCGCGACCGCAGTCCTTCAGCATCGGCGGCGTCTACGCACCGAGACGGCCCACCGCCCGGCACCGGCTGCACGTCAACCAATGACGTCGGCCAGCACGTCGGCGTGGCACGCATCCTCGACCCGACACCAGCACGCCAACTGCTTCCCCGTGAGTTCCCGACGCGCCCGGTCAACAAGGGCCGGCTGCCCCACAAGCCACTGCCGATAGAGGCGTAACGCCTCCGCCCGATCATGCTTCCGCAGGCTGAACGGATTGGCCCAGGGAGAACGCCGCAACCCGAACCCCTGCCGCCCCACGTACACGGCACCCGGCGGCACCACCGGGTGATAGAGATCCCCCTGCACACGAACCCGAGGCTGTCCCCCCACGCCGCCAGCGTAATCGGCGATGACCGGCCCCGCGTGGATGCCGGCCCGGTCCAATGGCTCCCGAGCACCCACCGAGCGACCGCCCGCCAACCACGTACACGAAAAGGCCCCGACCCAGTGTGAAACACCCGGTCAGGGCCTTGATCGTTGGTGCGCCGCCAGGGACTCGAACCCCGAACCCGCGGATTAAGAGTCCGCTGCTCTGCCAGTTGAGCTAGCGGCGCTCGCCGGCAACGGGACGGAACGTTAGCAGCCTGCCCGCCGGCCCTCGACGGCAGGGCCACCTCATCGCACCGCCAGCGTGACCTCCCCGGTCGCGGCCCCCGACGGATCCACCGACAGCGTGTACTCCCCGGCCGCCGGCAGCGTGGTCGAGTCGATCCCGCCGGCCCCGTTGATCACGCACCCGGTGGCGAGCGTGCTGCCGTCCGGGGCGCTCAGCACCAGCGTGCCGCACTGGTCGGGCAGCGTCGCGGCGGTCGCGGTGACCGTCACCGACGTGCCGGCTGCGGCGGTGAACCGGTAGCCGGTGACCGCCCCGGGCCGGTCGATCCCGGCGACGACCGGCGGCCCGCCGACCATGATCGTCGCATCCCGGTCCCGGCCGGTGACCAGGCGCAGCGTGGCCGTGCCGGTGCCGCGCTCGACCGGGTCGACAAGCACCGTGTACGTCCCGCCGGCGGGCAGGAGCGTGCCGTCGACCTCGCCGACGCCGTTGACGACGCAGCCGCTGCGCAGCAGTTGCCCCGCCGGGTCCCGCAGCTCCAGTGGGGAGCACTGGTCGGGCAGCGTGCTCTCGGGCACCTCGACGAAGACCCGCTCCCCCTTGCGGCCGGTGAACCGGTACTGCGCCCGGGCGCCCGGCTGTTCGACGGTCGCGATCACGGCCGGGCCGTTCGGTTGAAGCGTGCCGCCGCTGTCCCGGGCCAGGTAGACCCGGACGGCGGCACGGCCGGCGTCGCCGGGGACGGCGGCGACCCGGATCGCGTACGTGCCGGTGGTGGGGAGGTCGACGCGGTCGACGTAACCAGCGCCGTTGATGTTGCAGCCGCTCGCGATCTCCCGCCCACCAGGATCGACGAGCAGGTACGGCGAGCAGCGGTCGTCGATGCCGGGGGCGGTGGCGTCGACGAAGACGGCGTCCCCGGCCCGGCCGGCGAACGTCAGCGGCTCACCGCCCGGCGTCAGGCTGGCGGTGGCCACCGGTACGGCGGTGATCGGCGCGGCGGCCGGCGGGGCGACGCGTTCGGTGGTGGCGACGGCGACGGCGAACTCGGGGCGCCCGCTGACCGCGACGTCGAAGACGCACTCGGCGAGCGGGCCGGGGGCGGTGACGCCGGCCCACCGGCAGACCTGTTCGGCGGCGGCGCGGCGGGCCGGGTCGAGGTCACCGGCGGTCACCTGCCGCTCGGGGAAGCTCCGGTCGGTGAACGTGCCGGTGTCCTCCCCGTCGCCGTAGGAAAACAGCGACCGGTCCGCGGTGATCCGCCAACTGTCCGCGTACGCCGGGTAGAGCTTCGCGAACGGCGCCGGCTGGGTGAGCGCGGGGCCGGAGGCGGGCGCGATGTCGTCGGCGGGGTCGCCGTCGAAGTCGCCGAGCAGTCCACGCACCTTTCCGGCCCGACCGTCGGCGAGCCGGACCAGCACGCGGTAGCCGTACCGGCCGATCTGGTCGACCGCGGCGGCGGAGCCGTCAGGCCACGTGACGTCGTACCCGTCGGTCGGTCCGGTGTCGGAGGGACGGCGGGTGAGGCTGCCGCCGCCGGCCAGGTCGGTCCGCTCCGGCGGCGCGGCGAGCGGCGCGCCGTCGACGTGGACCCGGGTGGTGCCGTCGGTGAGGGTGAGCGCCAGCCGGTGGGCGCCGACCCGGAACGCGACCGCGGAGTTGACCGAGGCGGTGCGGGTGCCGGCCATCGGCGCCTGCCGGACCTGCACCTCCAGCGGGTCACCGCCGACGGCGGCGACCAGCGTGAACTCGCCGACGGCCTGGAAGTCGTAGTAGACCCGGTCGAAGGTGACCAGATGGGGGTCGCCGTTGCTGCCGCCGCAGTCGGCCCCGTCCTCGCAGAGCTTCACTGGGCCCTTCGGCGGGGGCGTCTTCTTCGCCGGCTTCTTGCACTCGTCGATGCTCTTCGGCAGCGGGTTTCCCTTGTACTGGGTGCGCGGCGGCAGGCCCTTCGCCGCCCGGTAGCGGTTCTCCGCGAGCGTCGCCTTCACCTCCGCGGTGGGGATCCCGGTGCTCCCGCACTGGCCCGCCGGGACCGCGTCGCGGGAGATGTCGTCGGCGTGGTTCAGCTCGTGGTAGAGCGCGGCGCAGGGGTTCCGGGCCACCCCGTCTTCGTACGGGTCGGTGGACGCCGGATTCCAGGTGACCGTGGACGAGCCCTTGCCGTCGGCGCTCTCCGGCGTCTCGAACGCGCCCGAGCCGCCCGGGGTGGGGATGATCCGCACCTTGGGGCTCTTCTTGTCCTTCAACCGGGGCAGCAGGCCGGCCGGATCCCCGCCGGGCAGCGCGAACCCGGCCAGGCAGCCGTCGACCGCGGCCTGGAAGTCGACGCCGCTGACCGGCACGCCGGCGGTCGGGTCGACCGAGTAGTCGGCCCGGGCGGGCCGCGACCCGCCGCCGACCAGCGCGCCGACCGCGACGAGCAGCAGTGCCACGCCGGCGGCGGCCGGCCGACGGTGACGGCGTACCCACAGCAGGACCACCAGCGCGGCGACGAGGAGCACCAGCAGCAATGCCCCGGCGGCCGGCCAGAGCCAGCGGCGGACGGGCGCGCCGCCGTCGCCGATCGTGAACGTGGTGGTCCGCAGTTCCGTCGCGCCCGGGCAGGGGTTCGCCGCACCGGTGACCGGCAGCGTCACGTAGCCGGCCGTGACCTCGTACCGGCCGGCTGCGCCGACCGGCCAGAGCGAGTCCAGGCCGCCGCCGTCCGCAGTGGCGGCCACCGACCGGAGCACCACGTCGCCAGGCGCGTCGCCGTCGTGCACCCGGACGCCGGTAAGCGTCACGGTCGCGGTCGCGCCCGGCTCGACCGTGGTCAGGCCGGCGGTGGCGGCGGCGGCGATCCCGTCGTCGTGGAAGCTGCGGGCGAGCACCGGCGTGAGGTCGCGCCCGTCCCGGCGTACCCCGGTCACCTGGACGGTGCCGGCGGCCTGGGTGGGCAGCGCGCACGCCGCTGCGGTGGTGTTCGTGACGGTGAGATCCAGGCGGACCTGGCCGCCGGCGCGGTAGTCCGCCGCCGGTGGGCGCAGGGCCAGGCCGAGGCCGCCGTCGGCGGGCGCCGCGGCGGCGCTCACCGCCCCGGCCACCAGGGCCGTCACCAGTACGGCGAGCCCGGTCGTGAAACGCACCGTCCACTTCATGGAGGGGACTGTAGGGGCGCGACGCCACGATGCCCGTGCTCTGTCGGGGACCGGTCGCCCAGCGGCGGACGGGCGCCAGGCGGACGCGTCACGGCAGGGCGGCGAGGCCGATCAGATTGCCCTCCGGGTCGGCGAGGGGGCGGGGTCGCCAAAGGCATCGGCGAGAGCGCCCGGCATTGCCTTTTGTCGACCAAATGCGTCCAACCGCTCAGACTCGTCCGAAACACTCAAGTGCCAATTATCCGAAGCCCCGACGATGTTTGTACGCCGTTGACCGACGACGGGTGACAGACAGCAGGCATTGACATCGATCCCTTGCCCCGGCAGGCTTTGCGGAACGCCGGAAAGCGGGCCGCATTTCAGCTTTTCCTTTCGCTGACGCACCTTTTCCGCGTGCTTGAGGACGAGTTGATACCGCTTTCCCGACGGATCGGAGATCTGATGCGCGTCGCCCTCCTGACCACGACGCAGCACGGTCATCTGAACCCGTACGTTCCGGTGGTCAACGCGCTCCGCGCCGCCGGCAGCGACGTCACGCTGCTGCTGTTGTCAGCGGACGGAGGCATGCTCGACGACAAGCGCCGCCAGGCCCTCGGCACCACGCCGGTCCACCTGGTCGGGAAGGTCGAGATGGCACCGTGGAGCGACGATCCGGCGAAGATCGGCGCGATGCTCCAGGCGTCCCCGGTGGCGGACCAGACGACCGACGCGCTGCGCGCGACGGCACCGGACTTCGTGCTCGTCGACTCGCTGCCGGTCACCGCGTCGGCCATGGTCGGCACCGAGGCCTCCGGCATTCCGTACGGGATGATCTGGGCCAACCTGGGTGGCGTCTGCCCACGCGAACACCGACGGGGGCGCTGGGCCTACGACGAACAGGTCGGCGACTATCTGACCCGACACGGGGTGCGGTGGTCGACCCGGACCCATTCGGCGCGATCGCCGATTCTCAATCTGATGCCGACGATTCCCGCGCTCGTCGGGAACGACGGCGTGACCGACGACGGCGTACGGCTGATCGGGCTGCCGGGCGCCGCCGGAGCCCGCGGCGACGAGGTGGCCTTCGCCGGCCTCGACCGGATCGAGCCGGGCCGTCCGGTGGTGTACGTCTCCTTCGGCACGATCTTCTACCGGCGACCCGACCTGCTGCGCACGGTCATCACCGGCGCGGCGGCCACCGGCGCCCAGGTGATCGCCGCGGTCGGCGACCTCGCCGAGGACCTCGCGTTGCCCGACGACGTGCTCACCGCCCCGTACCTGCCGCAACGTGAGGTGCTCGAACGCGCCGACGTGTTCGTCACCCACGGCGGGTACAACTCCGTGGCCGAGTCGATCCGCGCGGCGACACCGATGCTGGTGATCCCGCTGGCGGTGGATCAGCCGGTGCAGGCGCACTTCGTGGGCAGTGCGGGCTTCGGGACCGCGTTGGCGCCGGCCGACGTCACCGCGCGGGCGGTCACCGACGCCGTCGCCGACCTGCTCGACCCCACCCGGGACTACCGGGCCCGGCTGCGCGCCGCACAGCCGGAGTGCGGCGACTCCGCCGCGCGGACGGCGGAGCTGGTCCTCGACACGGCCGGGACGCCACCGCGCGAGGAGAAGCGGTGACGACCGAGTCGCGGCGACCGGCGGGCGACCCGATCGTGATCGACGACCGGGAGCGCGACTCCTTCCTGGTGGATCGCCGCGCGTACACCGACGGTGAGCTGGCCGCCCGGGAGATGACCAGGATCTTCGACCGCTGCTGGCTGTACGTCGGACACGAGTCGGAGGTGCCCGGACCGGGCTCCTACGTGGCACGTGACGTCGGCGGGCGGCCGGTGGTCATGGCGCGCGGATCCGACGGGGTGATCCGGGTGTTCGCGAACAGCTGCCCGCACCGCGGGGCGCTGATCTGCGCGGAGCCGGCCGGGCGGGCCAGGTCGTTCCGGTGCCCCTACCACGACTGGACGTTCTCCAACCGGGGCGACCTGGTCGGGGTCCCGATCCCGGACGGGTACGGACCGGGCTTCCGGAAGGCGGACCACGGCCTCACGCAGCACCGTGGTGACGCCTACCGCGGATTCGTGTTCGTCACCTTCGACCCGCGACAGCGGCGCACGCTGACCGAGTACCTGGCGGGCGCGACGGAGTACCTCGACCTGATCGACGACCAGTCCGAGGTCGGGATGGAGGTGATCCAGGGCGCGCAGCTCCACGGCGCGCGGGCCAACTGGAAGCTCATGATGGAGAACAGCGTCGACATCTACCACTTCCGGGCCCTGCACAAGCGTTACGTCGGCTACATGGAGTCGCTGGGGTCGGTGCCACCACGACGGCGAGGCGGCTTCGGCTGCGCCCTCGGGCTGGGACACGGCGCCAACGAGCTGCCACCGGCGGCGGCCCGCCCGCTCGCGTACTGGACGCCGATGTTCAGCCCGGAGGTCCGGCCGCGGATCGAGGCGACGGCCGCCCGGTTCGTCGACCGGTTCGGTGCCGAACGCGCCGAGCGGATCACCGGCACCAACCGCGCGTTGCTGATCTTTCCCAACCTGATGATCATCGACGCGATCGCGATCACGATCCGCAAGATCGACCCGATCGCCCCCGACCGGATGGCCATCACCTCGGTCGCGCTGGCCCCGAAGGACGAGGATCCGGACATCCGGGAACTCCGCAAGAGCCACTACCTGACGTTCCTCGGTCCCGCCGGCTTCGCCACCCCCGACGACATCGAGATCATCGAATCCTGCCAGCGGGGTTACCTCAACCGGTCGGTCCGCTACTCGGACCTGTCCCGCGGCATGAACAGGGCCGTACCGGAGACGACGGACGAGCTTCCCGCCCGCGAGTTCTGGCGGCAGTGGGATCGGCTGATGCACGGCGACGACGATCACCACGAGATCGCTCGGCCGGCGGAGCGGCAGGGGGCGGAACCGCGATGACCATCGAGCTGACCGTCGACGAATCGGCCCAGGTGCGGTTGTGGCACCGGGTGAACCAGTTCCTCTTCCGGGAGGCGCGACTGCTCGACGAGTGGCGCCTGCGCGAGTGGTACGACGAGATGCTGACCGACGACATCCGCTACCGGGTGCCGGCCACCGACGTCCGCGACGAGGGGGCCAACGTGCTCGGGCTCATCGACGACGACGCGGCCCGCCTGCGCCAGCGCATCGACCAGCTCCTCACCGGCGAGGTGTGGTGCGAGAACCCACGATCGCGGACGAACCGGCTGGTCGGCAACGTGGAGATCCTGGCCGACCGGGGCACCCACCTCGACGTGGCGGCGAATGTCGTCGTACACCGGTTCGGGCACGGGCGCTCCGACGCCTACGTCGGGAAGTACCGGTTCGAGCTGGTCGCCGAGGGCGGGTCGTTCCGGGCCCGGCGCCGGGTCGTGGTGCTGGACCACGAGACGCTGGTCGAGCACGGAAAGCTCAGCATCATCCTGTGACCGGGCAGTGAAGACGGCCGTTCCGGGCAGCGTCCCACCGGTCGCCGCCGTCCGACCGGGTCTCCCGCGCGAGGTCTACGTCCTCAGCGTCGTCGGCGGATGCGTCATGTTGGGCCTGGGGCTGGTGCTCCCGGTGCTCCCGGTGTACGCGGCGACGTTCGGGGCCGGGCCGACCCGGATCGGCGCGCTCGTCGCCCTGTTCGCGTTGATGCGGCTGGTCGCCAGCCCGTTCTGCGGACGGTTGGGGGTGCGTTTCGGGGAGCGGCGGGTCCTCGTCGCCGGCCTGCTGCTCTGTGCGGTCTCCTCGGCGCTGACGGCCTTCGCCAGGTCCTACGGGCAACTGCTCGTGTTCCGGGGCCTCGGCGGCGTCGGCTCGGTGCTGTTCTCGGTGTCCGCGCTGGCGATGCTCCTGGCGGTCGCGCCGGCCGACCGGCGGGGGCGGGCCAGCGCCGTGTTCGAGGCGGGTTTCCTGCTCGGCGGAGTCTGCGGACCGGCCCTGGGCGGGCTCCTCGCGCTGGTCACCCTCGCCACGCCGTTCCTGGCGTACGCCACGATGTTGCTGGCCGCCGCGGTGCTGACGCCGGCGCTGCTACGCACCGACCGGACCGCCGGCGCGGAGCCCGGCCGTCCGGTGATCGGACTACCGGCGCTGCTGCGGGACCGACGCTACGTGGTGGCCTGCCTCGCCGCGCTGGCGCAGGGCTGGGTCCTGTTCGGACTGCGCAGCGCCCTGGTCCCCACGCTGGTCGTGGTGGCGTGGCGACACGACGTGTCATGGGTGGGGTGGGCGTTCACCCTGTCCGCCGCCGTCCAGGCGCTGCTGATCATGCCGGCCGGCCGGATGGTCGATCGGGCCGGCCGCCGGGCCGCCATGATCACCGGCACCGGCGTGGCGGCGGCCTCCGTCACCGCCCTGGCGTTCGTCGACCGGTACGCCTGGCTCGTCGCGCTGCTCTGCGTGTACGCCGCGGGATCGGCGCTGCTCAACGCCGCGCCGGCCGCGCTGGTCGGTGACGTCGTGGCCGGCCGGGCCGGCAGCGGCGTCGCCGGCTTCTCGATGTGCACCGACATCGGCGCCGTGGCCGGACCGGTCGTCGTGGGGCTCGTCGCCGAGCGGGTGAACGTTCCGGCCGCCTTCGCCAGCGGCGCCGCGCTGCTGGCCGTCGCCTTCGTGGCGTCGGGCACGTTGACCACCGTTCGTCCGACCCGAAGGAGTTGACGATGGATCAGCCGGTTGACCGCCACGAGCGGGGTGAGGCCATGTTCCAGCAGGTCTTCGGACGTGAGCCGCGCCCGGGCTCCTACCCGGAGTTCCTGCGGATCACGGTCGACCACCTGTTCGGGGAGATCTGGACACGCCCGCACCTGAGCGTCGAGGAGCGCGAACTGGTCGCGCTGACCGCTGTCGCGCTGGCCCGGACCGACTGGGAGCTGCGCGGCCACATCGGTGCCGCCCTGCACCTCGGGATGTCGCGGGAGAAGATCGTCGAAGTCATCATCCAGCTCGCCTACTACGGTGGCTGGCCGGTCGCCAACAACGGGCTGCGCGTGGCCCAGGAGGTCTTCGCCGAACTGGACGACGCCGCCGGGAGGACCGCGTGACCGGTCAGCCGTCCCCCCTCGACCCGGACGAGAAGGTCGACCTGTGGCGCCAGCGGTTCTTCGAGGCCCAGGCCGCCGCCGAGGAGTTCGTCCTGGGCGAGCACGGCGAGGCGGGCCTGACCGCGTGGATCCGGGCGAACTCCCGCATCACCGCGGCGCTGCTCCGGGCGCAACGGCCCGCCGGGATGTCCGCCACCGACCACTTCATGACCCGGCTGCAACGTCAGTTGCTGCTGTACGACTCGGCGGTGACCAGCGAGCGTCAGCCCTCGGGCACCGTCCTGCGCAACACCGACTGCGGGATCCTGCGTTACCGCAGAAAGGCCGCCCGCGCCGGCGTCGTGCTGACGCTCTCCTCACCGTGCACGTACTGCCAGCCCCTCCACGAGACCATCGCCGCCCGCTACCTGGAACCGGACGTCAGGGTGTCGTGCGTGCGGGCCGGCGACGGGTGCACCTGGCGCGCGGAGTCTCACGTCCCGGGCGAGGAGACGGACGGGTCGCCGCAGCGCGGACGAGCCGGCGGCTGAACCACCGGCAGCAGCGTGCGCTCGTCGGCCGGCGACCCGCTGCCGGCGAGCGTCATGCCGAGTTGCCGGCCCACTGCCACACACATGTCGAACGCCGCGGTGCGGGTCAGGTCCTCATGATCGTTACGGGTGAAGCAGGCCGACGCCACATTCCTGTTCCGCAGCCGCAGGTACCACGGGAACAACGCGCCCAGCGCCGGTTCGGTCAGCATGGTGCGCGAATGCACGATGGTCCCGACCAGCAGGTTGCCGAACGGTCGCTGCCGGGCGTTCATGAAGCTCTTCAGGCGCTCCTGAAAGATCTTCAGCACGGCGGGGACGTTCCCCGCGTACACCGGCATGGCGAGCAGCATCGCCTGCGCGCCCTCGGCCAGCTCGACGACGTGCGCGAAGTCGTCGTCGATCGGGCACCGACCCACGTCGGGATCGAGACAGGTGTCCTCGCCCTCGCACATGGCGATGGAATGGTCGATCAACCGGATCCGCTGGATCTCCGCGCCGTCGACCTCCCGGACGACGCCGCTGATCGCTGCCTCCAGCAGCGCGTCGGTCACCGACGGCAGGCGCTTCTGGGTGCAGGACAACGCAACGATCTTCATTCGGAGGGCCTCCAGGAATTGACGACCGTCGAAGCATAGCGGGATAATCTCCACCGGAGCCGGGCTGGCCACAGGCCGAACCTCGCGGTGCGCCGACACCGGCGAACCGTGGGCACCCACCCGACGTCGCTGCCAGCGGGCCACTGAGCCACGTCGCGGCCCGTCTCCCGGGCGGAGCGAGCCGTGACGGCGCCGAGCAGCACCTCGAACGCCAGCGGGAGAAACCACCGATGACACCCTTCCCGGCCGGACCGACGGCTGCCCCCACCCGATCCTCGCGTCGCCCGACGCTGCTGGCGGCGGCCACCGCCGCGCTGCTGACCGCCGTGACGTCCGGCCTGGCCGTCACCGCCGCGCCCTCGATGGCCGCCGCCTGCACCGGCTACGTGGCCCTGACCTTCGACGACGGGCCCACCCCGGGCAACACCACCACACTGATCAACACGCTCAGGGCGGCCGGCGTACGGGCGACGTTCTTCAACGTCGGCCAGAACGCGCAGAGCAACCCGGCGCTGGTCCGGGCGCAGCGGGACGCCGGCATGTGGATCGGGAACCACAGCTGGACGCACCCGCACATGACCCAACTCAGCCAGGCGCAGATGGCCTCGGAGATCTCCCAGACGCAGCAGGCGATCCAGCAGGCCACCGGCACGGCCCCGAAGCTGTTCCGGCCGCCCTACCTGGAGTCCAACGCGACGCTGCGGGCGGTCGAGGCCCAGTTCGGGCTGACCGAGATCAACGCGGACGTGGACTCCCAGGACTGGAACAACGCCAGCACCGACCAGATCGTGCAGAACGCCAGCCGGCTCCAGGCCGGCGGGTCCATCCTGATGCACGACTGGCCGGCGAACACGATCGCGGCGATTCCGCGGATCGTCAGCGATCTCGCCAACCGCGGCCTGTGCGCCGGCATGATCTCGCCGGCCACCGGCCGAGCGGTCGCCCCGGACGGCGCCACCCCGCCGCCCAGCACCCCGCCGCCGAGCACGCCGCCGCCCACCACCGCGCCGCCCACCACGCCGCCGCCCACCACCGCGCCACCGACCACGCCGCCGCCGGACCCCTCGGGTGTCTGCACCGCCACCTACCGCCTGGTGAGCAGTTGGACCGGCGGCTTCCAGGGCGAGGTGACGGTGAGCAGCACGGCGGCCATCAGCGGCTGGACGGTGCGGATGACCCTGGCCGGTGGCCAGAGCATCAGCAACGTGTGGAACGGCGTGGCCACCGGTGCCAGCGGCCCGGTCAGCGTGCGCAACGCCGCCTACAACGGGTCCCTGAACGCCGGCGGGTCGACGAGCTTCGGCTTCCTCGCCAACGGCAGCAGTTCCCCCGCCCCGAGCGGAATCACCTGCTCCGGCGCGTAGCGCTCCCGTCATCCCGTCGCCCCGGAGGAACCCAGATGTCACCCACCCGTACCCGGCTCCGGTCGGCGGTGGCGGTGTCCACCGCCGTCACCGCCGCCGTCACCGCCGCACTCACCACCACCGTCTCCGCGCAGGCCGCCGCCGGCTGCCGGGTCGCCTACACCGTCACCAGCCAGTGGCCGGGCGGCTTCGGCGCGAACGTCGACCTCACCAACCTCGGCGATCCGCTCACCACCTGGCGGTTGACCTGGTCGTTCACCGCCGGGCAGGTGGTCGGGCAACTGTGGAACGGCACGGTGGCCCAGTCCGGCGGCCGGGTCACCGTGACCAACACCGGCTGGAACGGCAACCTCGGCACCGGCGCCGGCGCGCAGTTCGGCTTCAGCGGCTCGTGGAACAACTCGTCGAACCCGGCGCCGACCGACTTCGCGCTCAACGGCGTGCCGTGCACCGGAAGCCCGACCCCCACCACCCCGCCACCGACCACCAGCCCGCCGCCGACCACCCCGCCACCGACCACCCCGCCACCGACCACCGGCCCGCCACCGACCAACTGGCCACCCACCGCCACGCCTACCCCGCCGCCCACCAGCCCGCCGCCGCCGTCGGCCGCGCAGACGAACACGGTCGGGCGGGTCCGGGCGGTCGGGAGCAGCGTCCAGTACACCTGGCCCGGTACCTACTTCGAAGGGCGGTTCCGGGGCACCGGCGTCGGGATCGTGCTCAACGACAGCCAGAACGACTACGCCGTCGAGATCGACGGCACGACCGTCGCCACCCTGGTCACCCCCGGGCAGACCACCTACTGGGTCCGGAACCTCGCCGACGCCGTCCACACCGTACGGCTCGTCAAACGCACCGAGAGCCCGTGGGCGGCCGGCGAGTTCGGTGGTCTCGTCGCCGCACCCGGTGGCGTGGTCCTCGCCAGGCCCGCCGCCCGCAGCCGGCAGATCGAGTTCATCGGCGACTCGTGGACCGCCGGCTACGGCAACATGTCGACGACCCGGGACTGTTCCGCCAACGGCGGGGTCACCCGCAACTCCAACGCCGACGTCACGTTCGGCGCCCTCACCGCACAGAGCCTGGACGCCGACTTCCAGCTCATCGCCTGGTCCGGCCTGGGCATGGTGCGCAACTACAACGGCGGGGGCACCGACAACTTCCGCACCTACTACGAGACCGACCTCCAGGCGCTCTGGAACAGCACCGTGTGGCAGAAGCCGGCCACCTGGCAACCACAACTGGTCGTGGTCGGCCTGGGCATCAACGACTTTTCCACCGCCCTGCACGCCGGTGAGCGGTGGAGCACCCCCGACCAGCTCGCCGCGGACTTCCGGACCGCGTACCTGGGCTTCCTCGACAAGCTGCGGGCCCGCTACGGCCCCGACACGTTCATCGTGCTCACCTACCCGGACCTGTCCGGCACGCCGCTCGCCAGCTCCGTGCAGCAGGTCGTCCGGACCCGGACGGACGCGGGCGACACCCGGGTCCGCTCGCTCTACTACGACGACAACGCGCTCGGCCTGGACAAGTTGGGCTGCGACTGGCACCCGTCGCGGCGCGACGACCAGTTGATCGCCGGGGCGCTCACCCGGTTCATCGGCACCCTGCCACTGAGCTGGTAGCCCGACGTCGAGGTGGGCCCGGTGTGCCGGGCCCACCTCGGCGAGCGGCACCGAGCGACCGCCTACCGCCCGCGGGACGCGGAGAAGGCCCCGACCCGCGAAAGCGGACATCAGGGCCTTGCTCGTCGGTGCGCCGGCCCGGGGCCGGGCCGGGTCGCCCGGCCCCGGGGCCGTCGGTCAGTTGCGAAGGCTCCACTGCTGGTTCGCGCCACCGTTGCACGACCAGAGGATGATCTTCGTGCCGTTGGCGGTGGCGGCGCCGTTGGCATCGAGACAGAGTCCGGACTGGACGTTGGTGACGGTGCCGTTGGCGTTGACGTTCCACTGCTGGTTGGTGCCGCCGTGGCAGTCCCAGATGATGACCGTGGTGCCGTTGCTGGTGCCCGCGCCGTTCGCGTCCAGGCACTTGTTGCCGTACACGGTCAGTTGCTTGCCGGCGGTGTAGGCCCACTGCTGGTTCGCGCCGCCGGCGCAGTCCCACAGCTGGACCTGCGTGCCGTTGGTGGTGGCGGAGTTCGGCACCTCGACGCACCGGCCGGACTGGCCGCCCACGAGCCGGCCGCCCTGCTGGCCGGTGCCGGTGCCCTGCTGCCGGACGATCGAGCTGGACTCGGCCGACCGGTTGCCCTGCGCGTCGAGGACGTAGAGCCGGTACTCGCCCTGCGACGTCGGTACGGCGATGGACGTGTCGGTGCCCCCGGCCCTGGTCATCGTCGGGCCGGCGGTGAAGACGGTGGTGCCGGCGGGAGCCAACCAGACCGCCCTGGTCGCGTCCCCGGCGCTCCGGATCGGAATCGATGCCGTCCCGCTCGTGACGTAGGTGCTGGCCGGCAGGACATGGTTCGGCAGGGACAGGTTGGCCGCCGGGACGATGTCCCGGAACGCGTCCTCCAGGCCGGAGTTGACGGCGATGCCGTACGCCGGTGCCGGCCAGACGTAGTCGGCGGAGACGATGATGTCGTTGATCGTGCTGTTGGGCAGGTTCTTGTTCGAGACCTTGTTGATGGGGCCGTAGGTCTGCGTGATGCTCAGGTCGTGCTTGCGCCCGAAGTCGTCGGAGTTGATCATCCAGGTGACGTTCTTGTCCACGCTCAGGACATTGTCGCGGAAGGTGAGGTACGCCGATCCCTCGTCGGGGTGGAGGCCGTACTTGTGCCCGGACGGCACGCCCTGGAGATAGTTGTTGGTGATCGTGGTGCCCGGTTGGCTGCCCAGTGTGTAGATGGGCGCCGTGTCGCTGAGGCGCTGCACCGTGTCGATGATGTGGTTGTAGCTGATGGTGTTGTTCCGCGCCGTCGTGGTCGGCCGGTTGGGCGCGATCGAGCCCGATGATCCGTCGAAGTTCCACCAGCCCCAACCGAGCGTGATGCCCGCCCACGGCGACTTCTCGATCCGGTTGTGCTGCACCGTCAGGGTGTCGACGAAGTACGCCGAGATGGGGCTGTGCCCGTTGAACAGCACCGCGCTGTCGTAGATGTAGTTGTTTCTGATGGCGATGTTCTTCGGCAGCCCTTCGACCTGCGGGGACCACTTCTCGCGGTTGGTCGACGTCCCGTCGCCGATGTAGACGTGCTGGGGATGGCCGACGGTGACGGCGGAGCCGGCGATGTCGTTGGTGTGGTTGCCGACCAGTTGGCTGTTCTGCACGTCGTTGACCATGTTGATGCCGTCGGCGCCGGTGTGCTGGATCCGGTTGCGTTGCAGGAGGATCCCGTCGGCGTTCTCCACCTGGATGATGCCCGGGGTGACGTCGACGTTGCGGTAGTAGTAGTCGTGGAAGTTCCGCTTCGCATACGCCTGCGCACCGAGGTTGCCCTGCTGCGCCTGCTTGAACGACGAACCGGCGACGTTGAACAGGTTCCAGTCGGAGTGCTGGACGGTGAGGCCGGAGAACGTGATGTTGCGAGCGTGACTGCTCGTCGAGGTGCCGGCGACCCGCAACAGGGTGGTCACGTTGTTCGGCGCGAAGACCGACGCGGTCGCCATGTTCTCGGAACTGCTCTTGTAGTAGTAGAGCGTCCGGCTGCCCTTGTCGAAGTAGAACTCACCCGGCGTGTCCAGGAACTCGTAGGCGTTCATCACCTTGTGGCTGCCGCCGGTCTGGGCGTTGCCGTTGAACGCGCCCTGGGCGATGGCGGCACCCGGCTGCTGGAACAGCGCCACCCGGTTGGCACCGTCGGAACTCGTGGTCACCTGGCGGACCCCCACGATCGCCGTGGTCCAGGTCGTCCCCGTCTCGATCTCGATGTCGTCGGAGTTGCGGGCGACGGCGGGGAAGTCGTTCAGGTTGTACTTGGCGCCGTCGCACTGCGACCCCGACTCCCAGGCCCACGCGGCCTGCCCGGCCGTGATGGTGTACGTCCCGTAGCAGCCCGCCGAGCCGATCGTCTTCGACGCCATGTACGCCCGCTTGTCGTTGACGTAGAGCGCGCGCAGCTTGTTGGCGCGGTCGAGCGGCGCCTTCCAGATGTTGCCGCTGTGTTGGGTCCACCCCGTCACCTGCACCCCACCCTCGAGAACGGGGGTCTCGTTGGGGTAGGCGGAATAGCTGACCCGATATCCGTTGGTGCCGGAGTCACCGGCCCCGAACTCGATCGTGCTGTTCACCGGGTAACTTCCACCGCGCAGGTAGACCTGGATGTCGCCCGTCATGCTGGAATTCACCGTACGAACGGCGTCCCTCGCACGTTGCAGGCTCCGGAATGGTGATTGGAGCGTTCCCGGGTTGGCGTCGTTTCCGTCCGGGGCGACATAGTAGGTCTGTTGGACGGCGGCCGAGGCCGGCAGTTGACTCGCGACCACTGCCGGGACTGTGGAGGCGACGGCCAGCAGAACTGCCAGCAGTGACCTTCGAACGGTAGAGACGGCTGGTTTCACGTACCATTCCTTTCGCTTACCGCCGACAGGGCATGTTCGCTGGACAATCGTCCTCGGGGCGCGACGGTGGACCACCGCACGAATAACGGCCGACGGAGGGAGAACACGGGGGGCGATTCCGACCATGGTGGGTCTCTGACAAGGAGCGGCAAGAACAGCCGCGGGGCCACGCGCGCTTCGAGCGAGAAGCACCGCCCGGCGGCACCTACCGTGCCGTCGGTAACGCCCGATGCCCGCTCACACCCGCTTGCCCATGGTCACAGAATGCTGCTTTGCAGCGTAGACGTCAGACGTTTACGGCGCAACCATCGGATCGTCCGTCGACTATGCGTATCGCAATCGGCCCAGCCGTCCGACCTCTGGGGTGCATGGACGGCACCCAGAGTCCATGCACTCAGTCGCGACGCCCTGGGCCTGACTCACGTTCGGGTAGCGAGCGGACCAGGCTGGCGTCTGTCCGGATGGGTAGCTCGTGCCCCACCGCGATCGGATCGTGGCCGACTCGGGCGTACAAACCGCACCCCCGAGTCGGCGCAACGATCGGCAGTCCGTTACCGGCGGTCGGGCGTGACATCCGCCTCTGTTCTCTGTCAGGCGGGTACGAACTGCCACTGCTGGTTGGTACCGCCGTTGGCGGTCCACTGCACGACCTGCGCTCCGTCGCTGGTCGAGGCGCCGTAGACGTCGGCTGCCAGTCCGCTGCCACGGCTGACGATGGTGTAGTAGCCGTCACCGGTGGGCCGCAGGTACCACATCTGGTTGGTGCCGCCGTTTGCCGACCACTGCTGCAGTTGCAGGCCCTGCGTGCTGCTGCCGCCGTTGACGTCGAGCACCTTTCCGGAGGCGGTGTAGCGCAGCGTGTAGGCGTCCTGCGTGGCGCTGACCGTCCACGTGGGGCTGCCGCTCTGCTGGATCGCCTTGGCGCCGTCGGCGGTGGAGTTGCCGGCGATGGCGAGGGGCTTGCCGCTGTTGCGGTTGACGATGCGGTAGGTGCCGGGAGTGGGTCCGGTTCCGCTGCCTCCGCCGAGGTTGAAGTACTCGACCGCGTCGGTGAAGACGGTGCTGCCGGACTTCGTGGTCGACAGCTGCAGATACACGCGGCTGCCGGTGGCGGGGGTGGTGAAGGTCACCGGTTGGGTGACCCGTGAGCCGAGCGGGACGGTCAGGGTCGTGCTGCCGGATGCCACGACCGCGCCGGTCGGGCTGTCGAGGCGCGCCGTCCAGGTGAAGCCCACGGAGGTGTCGACGACATCGTCGTTGAACACGGTGATATTGCGGGTCACCGTGGCGTTGCGGGCGTAGCTGGGCACCGCCTGCGGCAGCGGGAAGGTGCCGTTCGAGTCCGAATTGCCGGAGGCGGACCAGTAGGGGAGGTCGACCGCGGCCACCGGGTTGAACGCCGCCTGCACGCGCTGGATCTGCGGGTTGCTCCACGGGTCGGGCAGGTTGTCCACGCCGTAGATGGGGTGACCACCCTCCTCCGGGGTGAAGTCGGTGGTCCGCACGCCGGGCACGACGCTGGCCCAGGCGGACAGCAGCGTGTACGGGCGCAGGTCGGTGGCGCCCTTGCCGCGCTTGGCCAGGGTTGCCGTGGCGAACCACTCGAAGCCCTGCTTGTTGTTGCATGCCGGCCAGATGTACTCGCCCTCGCCGTCGGGCCGTCCGTTCACGGTGATCAGGCCCTCCCCGTACCTGCCGAAGCCGTCGACGTAGTGCGGGATCACCGCGAAGTTGGCGTACGTCATGCCGGGATACAGGCTGACATTCCCGCCGACGCCCACCTCGACAATGATCGGCCGGGTGCCGTCGGCGCCGTTCATCGCCGCGTACAGCTCCTTCTCGAACTGTTCGGAATCCTGGCCGCTCTGGTTCGGCTCGTTGTTCTGACTCCAGCGGACGATCGCGGGGTGGTTGCGGTCGCGCAGGACCAGCGCACGGGCGTGGTTGACCATGTTGTCGTGCCCGACGGATTCCTTCCACTCCTGCGAGGATTGGGAGCCGCGAATCGCGACCTCATCGATGATCATCAGGCCCATCTCGTCGGCGACATCCAACATGTACGGGCTCCCGGGCTCCTGGTGGATGCGCACCACGTTGTAGTTCAGCCGCTGGTAGTTGTCCACCGCCTGCGGCCAGCCGCCGTTGCCGGACGACGGGGGCAGAAAGCCGGGCAGGGTGTGGTATGCGTCGCCCTTGCCGCCGTTGTTGATCCGGTCATAGTCGGCACCCTGGAGGTTGTCGCCGCGGAAGTTCACGCGCACGCCGTTGAGGTAGTAGTAGTCACCGTTCTGGGTGGCCTCCCGGAACCCGAACCGGTACTCGGCGTCGCTCGTCCGGCCGTCGTCGGTGACGGCATGCACCGCCAGCCCGTGCAGCTGCGCCCGGTACCCCGACCGGTACGGCACGTTGGGCCACCAGTACGAGGTGCTGTCGAGGTTCCACGCGACCGGCCCGACGGTCACGGTCACGGTCGAGCGGGCCGCCACGGTGACCGTACGGCTGGGCAGTTCCGGGTAGCTGAAAGCCGTTCCGTTCCTGGACGACAGCGACCCGGTCAACGTCACCGACCGGGGAGTGCCCGACGTGTTCCGCACCGTCACGTCGTAGGTCAGCGTCTTGTTCGCCACCGACGTACGCACGAATGTGTCGCTGACGTACACCGCCGGGTACACCCGCAGGAACGCGGACCCGAAGATCCCCTGCGGTACCGCCTCGGACCACGTGGCGGCGTCGGGCACCAGGTACCGGCCGTTGGATGCCTTCAACGCGCCGCGGCCCTTCACGTTCACGGTGATCGTGTGGGTGGTGCCGGGCGCCGCGTAGGCGCTGATGTCGAAGTTCGACGGGGTGAACGCCGTCGTCTGGGTGGCGACCACGCGGCCGTCGACCGACAGTGTCGCCTGGTGGTTGACGGCGCCGAACTCGATCCAGCTCGACTGGGGCTGCCCCGAGTCCGGCACGGTGATGCTGCGCGAGTACACCGCCTCGTTCACGGTGGTGAAGCCCTGTTTGTACCAGCCGCCACCGGGCACCGCGATCGTGGTCGCCGCCCGGCCCGCGGGCGTGAAGCCCCAGGTCCCGCTCAGGTCGACCGAGGCGATCGCGGCGTTCCCGGCCGCCACACCGTCAACACCGGCGGCGGCCACAGCCCTCATCGCGCCCGGCGCGGCCAGGGCCGACCGGGGGGTCGCCAGGGGCAGGCCGCCCAGCGTCAGGCTCAGGCCGAGCGCCACGGTCGCGGCAAGCCCTCTGGCCGACGCCGACAATCGGCCACCCCAGCGGGCGTTCGTACGATGCACGGCAACCTCCTGTGACTCATCCGCCAGCTCGGCAACACCGGTTCAGGGCGCAGCCTCAAGGCCGACACTCGAACCGATTCGACGAATCTGCCGGCGTCGCCGACCACCCGGGAAGGGCAGCCACGGCCCGGATACATAGATATGCATTAATGGGTCCATGGAGCGTGAAGTCAAGGTTTCAAGGCGGTTACTTCCTGCTCCTGGCACCTCGCAGGCTTCGAACGGCCGCCGATGAGTACGCCCCTTCCGGAGCGCTAGAGCGTCACGCTCAGGCATTCCGTCTCGCCGGCTCACCGACGCGGTGCCGACCGAGCGGCGAATCGATTCGCCGCTGCGGGGCCCGGCCGCGTGACACGTCGAAGGCGTGGACAGCACTGCGGTCATCGGCGAAGCCGGTGGGCGGCCCGGCCCGGCCTGTTCGGTTCGAAACTGGGGTTAGGGTGTCGGCAGGGAACGTGCCTCGCCAGCATCACAGGTGGGTTGCGGGATCTTGGTGGCGAGTGTCTGACTGCGCAGACATGACAGCGCAATCATACATAACTATGGCCGGCGGTGGGAGGTGCCATGACGCGACTGGCGAGGCCGGGTGGAAGCCCTCCGACGCCGCGCAGCGTGGACGTCGCGCGGCTGGCCGGCGTCTCCCAGAAGACGGTGTCCAGGGTCCTCAACGACGAGCCGTATGTCTCGGCCGACGTGCGCCGGCGGGTCCTGGACGCCGCCGAGGAACTCGGCTACCGGCGCAACCAGGTGGCCCGGGCGCTGGCCTCCGGGCGGACCCGGTCGATCGGCGTGGTGACGCTCGGCAGCGCCTTGTACGGGCCGGCGTCGTGGCTCATGGGCGTCGAGCGGGCGGTCCGGAAGGTGGGCTACACGCTGCGGGTGGCCACCACGATCGAGGGCGACCCGGGCGGCATCACGGGCGCCCTGGCGTCGCTGCTGGACCAGGGCGTGGACGGCGTGGTCATCTCCGAGCCGATCGACGAGGGCGTCGGCCTCATCAGCGTGGACGTGCCGGTCCTGGTCCTCGGCGCGCCGCCCACCTTCACCGCGCCGCAGGTGGTGACCGCCAGGGTCGGCGCGGGCCGGCTCGCGCGGGCCGCGACCGAGCACCTGCTGGAGTTGGGGCACGCGACCGTCCATCACCTGGCCGGCCCGCAGCGGTGGTATTCGGCACGGGACCGTATCGCCGGCTGGCGCGAGGCGTTGCGAGCCCACGGCGCGGACGAGCCGCCGGTCGTCGAGGGCGACTGGTCGGCCGCGTCCGGCTACGCGGCGGGCCGGGAACTGGCCGACGACGGCACCGTGACCGCGGTGTTCGCCGCGAACGACGACATGGCGATCGGGCTCATCCGCGCGCAGCTCGAGGCCGGGCGCCGGGTGCCCGAGGACATCAGCGTCGTGGGGTTCGACGACATCCCGGTCGCCGCCTACGTCACTCCCCCGCTCACCACCGTGCGGCAGCCGTTCGACGAGGTCACGCGGCAGGGTCTCGCGCTGCTGGTACAGGTCATCGAGAAGCCGGACGTCGAGCTTCCACCGGCGGCCGACCAACCGGTCGAGCTCGTCGTCCGCGCCTCGACGGCGCCACCACCGCCCCGGCCGATCCCGGGACGCGGACGCCGAGCGATCCCCCATGCCCACGGTGGCCCGCACGGTCAGCCCGCCGGCAGCGAAGTCCCATCCACTCGGCCCTGATCAGCGTCGATCCGTCCACCTACGGCGGCACGTCACCCGAGGCCCGCACCGGCCGTCGCTGACGAGCGGCGGCGGCGATGGCTGAACCCGACCGAGAAGCGTTGCGTCGTGTCGACGCAGAGTGCGTTATCGATCATGCGGATCAGGTCGTCGGTGAAGGTCACGTCCTCACCGTTGGTGTTGGCCCAGCCGTTGTTGATGCCCTGTGGGGCGACGAAAATCGTGCTGTTGTTCGACTGCGACAGCATGCCGTAGTAGGCCCGGGCATAGCCGTCGGTTCCGCCCCCGACGTCACCCCACCCCTGATCAACACCGCACACCAACGGTCCTGGACCACGGCGGTCACCGCCACACCCCACGCGATGGACTTCATCGGCACGGAAACGAGAAAGGCCCCGACCCGGGGAGTAACCCCAGGTCAGAGCCTTGCTGCTGGTGCGCCGCCAGGGACTCGAACCCCGAACCCGCGGATTAAGAGTCCGCTGCTCTGCCAGTTGAGCTAGCGGCGCTCGCTGACAACGGGAAGAACCTTAGCATGCCCGCTGAGCGGGGTTCCAATCCGATACCGGGGTCCACCCTTCGGACGAGCTTAACCGGCGAAACCGACCAAAACCGACAGCCGAGCCCCTACGGGGACGGGCGTCATGGCGTCGATGGGGCACGATGTCCGCCAGGCACGCTACGACAGGGGTGGGCATGGGCAGGTTCGCGCGGGCCGGGGCGATGGTGGGCGTCCTGGTCCTCACGGCGTCGCTGGCACTGACCGGGTGCGGCGGCGACGAGGAGAAGCCGGCCTTCGTGCCCGGCCAGCAGCAGGAGGTCGGTGGCGTCTCGTCCACCGCGCCGGATCCGACGGGCACCCCGTCGGGCGACGCGGCCCCCGCCGCCTCGCCGCTGTCGGTGAGCCCGGCCGACGGCGCGACCGGCCGGCCGGCCAGCACCGAGATCAGCGCCCGGGTCCCGGGCGGCGGCACGGTGTCGAAGGTCGTCCTGACCACCGCCGACGGCACGGCGGTCAACGGGCGGATGCGGCGCGACGGCTCCAGCTGGGTGCCGTCCTCCCCGTTGAAGTACGCCACGAAGTACACCGCCACGGTCACCGGGACCGGCCCGGACGGCGCGACCCACCAGGGCACCAGCACGTTCACCACGATGGGCAAGCCGAAGTCCACCATCGGCTCCGGCCTCTACCTGTTCAGCGACAAGACGTACGGCGTGGCCATGCCGGTGGTCGCCGAGTTCTCGCCGGGCATCCCGAAGAAGGACCGGGCCGCGGTGCAGAAGCGCATGTTCGTGCAGACCGATCCGCCGCAGCCCGGCGCCTGGTACTGGGTGGCCAACGGCACCCAGGCCTACTACCGCGCCCCGGAGTACTGGAAGACCGGGACCACGCTCACCGTCCGGCTGGCCCTGGCCGGCATCCCGCTGAGCAACGGCCGCTACGGCAACGTCGACCGGAACGCCACCGCGAAGATCGGCCGCGCGTTCGAGATGACCGTGGACAACGCGACCAAGAAGATGACGGTCTCGGAGAACGGCGCGGTGATCCGTACGCTGCCGGTGAGCCTGGGCAAGAAGAGCACCCCGTCCTCCAGCGGCACCATGGTGGTGATGGAGAAGAAGGAGTCCACCGTCTTCGACACCCGCGACGAGCCGGACCCGAACAACCAGTACGTCACGAAGATCGACTTCGCCCAGCGGCTCACCTGGGGCGGTGAGTACATCCACGCCGCGCCCTGGTCGGAGGGGGTGCAGGGCCGCCGGAACGTGTCGCACGGCTGTGTGAACGTCTCGATGGCCGACGGTCGGTGGCTGTTCGGCAAGACGCTCGTCGGCGACCCGATCACGGTGAAGGGCACCGAACGGCGGCTGGTGCCCGGCAACGGCTGGACGGCATGGAGCCTGAGCTGGTCGGAGTTCGTCGCCGGCAGCGCCCTGCCGGTGCCGAAGGGCGGGCAGGGCGCACCGTTCTAAGCGGCGTACCGTTGTCGGACGCAGCCGCTTGCGGCGGCGCCGGGACTCGTCCCCAGCAACGAAGCGCCGGACGACGACAGAATCGTTACACCGTCACCGGGGTGTTCCGGTTCACTTCCGGCAACGAGTACCCGGTCCGACGCGTCTGACCAGAGACGATCGGGACCGCGCAGCACACTTGTGAGGGAATCATGCGAGCTGGCCAGGACGAACCGATCCGGGGCGGGAGCGCCCGCCGCGGCGGGCGCCGCGCATTCGCCGCCGCGGTGCTCGTCGCCACCATGGCGTTGACGGCCTGCACCGGCGGCGGCGACAAACCGTCGAGCTGGCAGGGCGGCGGTGACGGCGGCGAGAAGGCCCCGAAGGCGGCGGCCACCATCAGCGAGCCGGCCGCCGACGCCAAGGACGTCCCGGCCACCACCGCCATCACCTTCACCACGAAGGACGCGCAGGAGACCGCCGTCGAGCTGAAGGACGCCGCCGGCAAGGCGGTGGAGGGCACACTCGCCGCCGACGGCAAGAGCTGGGAGCCCGCCGCCGCGCTCGACTACGCCCAGACGTACACCGCGACCGTGACGGCGACCGGCGACGACGGCAAGCCGGCGACCGCCACCAGCACGTTCACCGTGATGGCCAAGCCCGCCAAGCAGGTCCGGGTGACCAGCTTCCTCGGCGACAACCAGGTCGTCGGCGTGGGCATGCCGCTGATCGTGAAGTTCGGCCGGGCCATCCCGGAGGACTACCGCGACGACATGCAGCGCCGGATGACGGTGACCGCGCAGCCGGCCCAGGAGGGCATCTGGCGCTGGATCAGCCCGACCGAGGTGCACTACCGGCCCAAGACGTTCTGGAAGGCCAACAGCACGGTCTCCTACCAGGTGCGGGCCAACGGGCTGCCGCTGGGCGACGGCTGGTACGGCCGTTCCGACCTGACCGTCGACGTGAAGATCGGCCCGTCGTTCGTGATGACGGTGGACAACCGCACCAAGCGGATGACCGTCACCAAGGACGGCAAGGTCGTCAAGACGATCCTGGTGAGCCTCGGCAAGAAGAGCACCCCCTCGTCCAGCGGCACCATGGTGGTCATCGAGAAGCTCCGGCACACCGTCTTCGACACCATGGAGGAGCTGGGCCCGGAGGAGGGCTACCGCACCGAGATCGACTACGCGCAGCGGCTCACCTGGGGCGGCGAGTTCATCCACGCGGCCCCCTGGTCCGAGGGTGTGCAGGGACGCTCGAACGTCTCGCACGGGTGCGTCAACGTCTCGATGAAGGACGGCAACTGGCTGTTCGCCAACACCCGCCTGGGCGACCCGATCACGGTCAAGGGCACCGAGCGCAAGCTCCAGAACGGCAACGGCTGGACCGACTGGAACATGAGCTGGGACGAGTACGTCAAGGGCAGCGCCCTGCCGTACGAGCCGCCGGCCGCGCCGGGCGACGACGCCAGCCCGGACGCCGGGACGCCCAGCGCCGAGCCGACCGCCTGATCCCACAGCGCACACGACGAAGCCCTCTCCCGGAGGGGAGGGCTTCGTCGTTGGGGTGATGGGAATTGAAACAGCCGTGGCATCTAGGCCACGGGCGTGACCCACCGTTTCCCGTGCTAGATGCCTCGGATTGCGTTCGGCTGGGACGGGTTGCGTCGGGCTCACTGCCCCCAGCCCGAACGCGGCAACGCCGCATCCAACGCCGCCGCGATCCGCTCATCCACCGCCGGCACCAGGTGCCCGTAGCGGTCCGACGTGACCGAGATCGACGCGTGCCCCAGGCGCCGCTGGATCGCCGTCAACGACGGCGGCTCCTTCGCCGACAGCAACCACGCGACGAGGCTGTGCCGCAGACGACGCGGAGGTATTCGACATCTCGCCTGCGACTTCGTCGACCGCAACGACGAGGGCGCCGTTCTGGCGGAGAGAGTCCCGTTCACTGAGGCTGGCGTTCCGCGAGCTGCTCAGCTCCGGCCGCGTCGCGCCAGCCGGAGCCGGATGCCTGGAGCTGGCGCGGCGGTGGCGCGACGAACGGGCGCGCGCCTGACCTCGGTGTCGCGTTGCCGACGAAGCGGTCACGGTACACCGATCGGAGACCCTACGCTCCGCGTCCGATGCCCTCTTCACTCGTTGGCGCGTCTGTGACCAACCGCGTCTGTTAGTGGATCTTCCGGGTAGGTAACCTCAAGAGGCAAGGAGCGTTTACCGAGTGTCACGCCCCAAGCACAGAGTTAAAGAACTTGAGGACGTTCTCCGCGAGGCTGAGCGCAAGAACTGGAGAGTTGACGGCGGGGGCAACAGGTACTTCAAGCTGTACTGCCCATGCCCTGAAAAGCACTGGAAGACCGTGAAGTGCACCCCTCTGGTGCGAACTACCTAAAAGATCTTATTGGACAGCTCAAACGAGCCACATGCTGGGAGAAGGGATGATCATGCAGCAGCATCGCATCGCGATCCAGATGACGCTCGAAAGTACGCCACACGGCACCGACGCGCAGTACGAGGAGTTCCTCGACGCCGTGCAGGAACACCTCGACAACCTGGACTGCGAGGTGCAGATGGCTGCCAGCCTGGCCGATCGCACCGTGGAGTTCGCCACGAGCATTGAAGCCGACGACTTCGAGAGCGCCGTCCACATCCTTCTGTCGCAGGTACGCACCGCCCTGCACGCCGCGGAGTGCCACACGGACGACTGGCCGCAGTACGTGGCGACCGACCGCAGCGTCCGAGAGCTACACGCGGTCTGACCATCCAACGCAACGCAACGCCCCGCCCACCCGAAGGTGAGCGGGGCGTTGTTCCGGCCCCACCATCGCCGAAACACTCACCCCGCCGACTGCAATCGGAGAACCACCCGGCTTCGCCTTCGAAGCCGCCCCACCCGAACCCGACTACTGGCAGCCGCCTGGGCGCGACCACGCCGACCAGCACACCTACGACGGCCTCAACCTCGACCCCACCACCGAACCCTGACCGACGGCGGATGCCCCGGCACACTCGGCAACCCCTCCGGCGCCACCAACCCGGCGGCCAGCAGCCCTCGCCAGGGGCGCCACCGACACCACCGCCGCCCTCATCCACCCGCCCTGGCACGCCTCAGCCACACGCGGGCCCGCTCCCAACTCCCCGACTCGCGGCACACCTGCATCGAGCCCGGACCAACCTGAGCCGCACCGCGCCCACCCCGATGGGCACGCGCCGGCACCGGTGACACACCGGGCCTGGCAGGAGGCGGCCGCTACCGCCTCCGATCACCCTCCCCCAGCACAGCCACGATCGGAGAAGCACCACCGTGACGGACACCGCGACACGACAGAGCAACCATCAGACCTACGAGTGCGGGCCCCTCACCCTCACCAAGGTCTTCAGCGCCCTCGCCACCGTCAAGAGCATCTGGGTGGTGTAGATCCTCGCGTCCAGCCAGACCACCGGCCTCAACCGCGTGGAGATCGCCCACATCTTCTGCGCCGCGGTCGTCGGCTTCCCCGCCCTCTACCTGCGGGCCCGCGACCTCATCGGCTGCCCCGCAGCCGGCAGACCGTGGGGCGTTCCGCGTCGGCGTGGCCGTCGGCAGGATGCGCCGCCGGTGGCTGCCCCCACCGTGCTCTCCGAATACGCGTCAGGGCCGGTGAAAACCGGCCCTGACGCGGGAAACGCTTGGGGTGACTGATGGGAATTGAACCCACGACAACCGGGACCACAACCCGGTGCTCTGCCAACTGAGCTACAGCCACCATGCTCGCCGCTCCGGTCACCCGGGCGGTGCGCGGACCAATAATAGCCACACCCGGCCCCGCCCCGTCCACCGGGTTCCGACCCGGACGTCAGAGCTGGGCGGCGATCGCCTTCGCGGTCTCCACGTCCGGGCCGGGCAGCGGCACGAACAGGGTCCGCCGGTAGTACTCCAGCTCCCGGATGCTCTCCCGGATGTCCGCCAGCGCGCGGTGGGCCAGGCCCTTCTGCGGCTGGCCGAAGTACACCCGCGGGTACCAGCGCCGGCACAGCTCCTTGATCGAGGAGACGTCGATCATGCGGTAGTGCAGGTGGGCGTCGAGCCGGGTCATGTCGCGGGCCAGGAAGCCCCGGTCGGTGGCGATCGAGTTGCCGCACAGCGGCGCGGTCCTCGGGTCCTTCACGTGGCTGGTGACGTAGTCGAGCACCAGGTCCTCGGCCTCGGCGAGGGTGACCGTGGACCGGCGTACCTCCTCGGTGAGGCCGGACTTGGCGTGCATGGTGCGCACGATCTCCGGCATGCCCGCGAGCGCCGCGTCGTCGGCGTGGATCACCACGTCCACGCCGTCCCCGAGCACGTTGAGATCGGGGTCGGTGACGAGCGCGGCGACCTCGATCAGGGCGTCCCGGCCGAGGTCGAGCCCGGTCATCTCACAATCGATCCAGACGAGAAGATCAGCCACCGGGACAGACTACGCGCCGCCGACCCGCCCGCGCCTCGGCCCGGTCGGCCAGGTGGACCGCTAGGGTTTCCCCGTGCCAGCCGAACCCGTCGCCCCACCCGCCGTCACCCCGGACGACGCGGGCGGGCGTACGGCTCGGCGGGTGGTCACGGTGCTGGCGCTGGCGGCCATGCTGCCGGCGCTCTACCTGCCCGGCTTCGTGCACGACTACTTCGACCTGAAGATCTACATGCGGGCCATGGACTGGTGGGCGGCCGGGCACCCGCTCTACGACTACGTCCAGCCGGACCGGGTCCAGGGCGCGCTCTACTTCACCTATCCCCCGTTCGCGGCGCTGCTGCTGCGCCCGTTCGCGCTGCTGCCGCTGGGGGCCACGATCGCCGCGTTCACGGTGCTGACCGTGGCCGGCGTGGTGGTCACCACCCGCTGGCTGGTGACGCCGGTGCTGCGGCGGCACGGCCTGCCCCGCGTGTTCGGCCTGACCGTCGCCGTGCTGCTGGTGCTGGCGGTGGAGAGCACCCGGGAGACGATCACCTTCGGGCAGATCAACATGCTGCTGGTGGTGCTGATCCTGGCCGACCTGCTGTTCGCCGTACCCCAGGGGCGGCGCTGGGCCGGTGTGGGCGTGGGGCTGGCGGCGGCGCTCAAGCTGTTCCCGGGGATCTTCGTGCTCTATCTGCTGGCCGCCCGGCGGTGGCGGGCCGCGGCGGTGGCGGCGGCGACCGCGACGGCGGCCACGTTGCTGGCGGCGGCGGTCGCGCCGAACGACTCGTGGCGGTTCTGGACCCATGAGCTGTGGGCCACCGACCGGGTGGGCCGCACCGACTACACCGGCAACCAGTCCCTGTTCGGGCTGCTCAGCCGGATCACCGCGCCGGAGGAGCCGAGCCGGCTGCCGTGGCTGGTGCTCGCGCTGCTGGTCGCCGGCTACGGGCTGTGGCGGGCGGCGCGCGCGGCGCGGGCCGGGGACGCGCTGGCCGGCCTGACGCTGACCGGCCTGGTCGGCGGCCTGATCTCCCCGATCACCTGGACCCACCACCTGTACTGGTTCATTCCGGCGGTGGTGGTGCTGGTGGACGCCGCGCTGGACGCCGACCGGTCGACGGCGGCCGGGATCCGCCGGCGTCGTGGCCTGCTCGCGCTGGCCGTGGGCGCCGGTGTGGTGATCGTGTACGGGGTGGTGACGTTCCAGGACTGGGGCGCCGGTCCGGCGCGTACCGACGACCCGGTCGACTTCGTCACGCGTAACGCGTACGTGCTGCTGAGCCTGCTGCTGCTGGCGGTGCTGCCGGTCCGCCGGCGAACCGCGACGGTCGTTGAACGGACAGACCTCGCAAACGGTGGCGTTCGGCGCTAATCTTGTCCCAACTACCTCTGTTTTCTCCCAGGTAGCACCGAATTCCCCCGGTGACGGTGGCCCTCCGCGTCGGCAGCGCGGAGGGCCACCTGCCGTCGCGCCGGGATCACCTGTCGTCCCGCCGGGAGATCGGCGGCCACGACCAGTCACGGCCGGCCGGCAGGTCGGCCAGGCTGGCCGGGCGCCGGCTCGGCGCGGCGGAGATCGCCGCGCGGCTCCGCTCACCGGCGACCGGGCCGACGGCGACCAGTTGCCGGTCCGGGCCGGACGCCCGGTCCGGTTGCCGGCCCAGCCCGCTCAGTGAGCTGATGCCGAGCTGCCCGGCCAGTACCGGGACCTGGTCGGGCTCGACCACGAAGACCACCTCCCGGGGCCGGTGCGGGCGCAGCAGCACCAGCACCGCCAGGACCACCAGCAGCGTCCCGCCGGCCAGCGACGCCCACGCCACGCCCGGGAACCAGCCGGCCCGCACCTCGCCCCGCAGGCTCAGGTCGAGCCCGCCGGCGCCGTCGGCGCGCATCACCACCAGGCTCAACGACCGGTCGCCCAGCTCGGCGGGGCGCCACTGGAGCGAGCCGACGCCCTGGCGTACCCAGAAGGACTGCCCGTCCGGGACGGCGGTGGCGACGCCGGCGGTGGCCGGGTCGAGCCGGACCGGCAGCGGGCCCCGGGTGACCGCGACACGCCGCACGGTGCTGTGCGGGACGTCGGCCAGCCACCGGCGCACCTGGTCGGTCGGGGCGAGGCCGAGGAACACCGGGCCACCTGCGTCCCGCGCGGCCAGCCGCAGCCGGATCTGCCCGGTGCGGGCCGCCGGCAGGTCGGCCCGCAGCAGCGCGTCCACGTCGGTCACCACGACCGCGCGGGCGGGCGTGCGGACCGGTTCGAAACGGGCGGTGAAGCCGCCGGCCGGATCGGCGTGCCGGGCGGTGAGCCAGAGCCCGGCGCCCAGCAGCAGCGCCGGAATTCCCAGGGCCAGCAGCAGCATGCCGGCGATCGTGCGCACGAAACGCATTCGCGTCGTCCCTCTCGGTAGCCAACTACCCGGCCGACCTTACCGACGACGCTCCACCGATCGCCGGATATCCACCGCACCCGGCCCCCCGACGGTCACCGGCCCGGCGGACGTGATCCGCCGGGCCGGTGACCGTGCCGTGCTCAGGACTTCGCGGTGGGCTCCCGCCGGGTACGCGCGAACGCCAGCCCACCCAGGACCAGGCCGGCCAGGCCGGCGACCAGCCCGGCCACCCCGAACGCGGTGGCCGCCCCGGAGTCCGCGTCGTCATCGTCGTCGTCCGCCGCGACGGCCGGCGCGCTCGCGCCGGGGGACGCGGACGCCCCACCGGCGGCCAGCGCGAGCACCGGGGCCGGGTTCTCCGGCTCCTCCGCGCCCGGCGTGGGCTCCTCGATCCAGCGGGAGACGTTGCCGTCGGAGTACGTCTGGAGCACCTTGAACACCATGGTGTCGACCTGGGGCAGCGGCCCCATCGAGACCGGGAACTCCTGGAACTCGCCAGGCTTCACGCCACCGTTGGGCGCCGCCGTGAACGTGAGCTTGGAGACCGCCTCGGTGAGCTGGCTGCCGTGCACCTCGACCGGCGGGTCGACCTTGCGCTTCTCCACCGCCACCGTCCAGCCCGGCACCGGCATGGTGGAGACGGACCCGACAGGCGCGTTCGCCGGCAGGTTCACCTCGACCTTGACGGTCGACGCCGTGTCGCTCTCGTTCGGCACCCGGAACGCGAACCGGCCGTAGCCGCCCTGCGTCCCCTCCTTCGGGTTGATCGTGACGTGCGCCGAGGCCGACCCGGCCAGGCCGAGCACGGTCGCGGAGACGGCGGCGAGAGTCAGCGCGGCGGCGGTCGCGGAACGCCGGAGACGGATCATCAGAGGGAACCTTCCGTTACTTGATCGGCACGGTGGCGGTCACCGTGGCCTGGTCGATGTCGGACGTGCGGACGGTGATCCGGAGCTGCCAGTCGCCCCGGGACGGCAGGCTGACCTCGCCGGTGGCGTGGTTGTCGCTCAGTGGCAGCAGCGGCACCGTGATCGGCTCGATCCCGGCCGACGGCAGCGCCGCGGTGACCTTCCACTCCTGCACCGCCTGCGGCCGGTTGTCGGTCGTGTAGGCGTAGAGGTGCAGCGAGTTGTTGCCGGTCCCGGCCGGGTCCAGCTCCACCTGGAGGGAATACTTCGGGCTGCTCAGCGTGGTCGAGAAGTAGTCGACCGAGCCGCCGGTCACGCCGGTGCCCGCGGTCCGCGCCGGGGTGGTCTGCACGAGGGTGGCGGACAGGCCGAGCACCACCGCGGTGATCGCCAGCTCGGCCACCACGGCCCGCCGCATCGCGCCCGGCCGGCCGGCGGCGACGCGCCGCCGCACCAGCGCCCGGGAGTACGCGGCCACGCCGATCACCAGCGCGAACAGCGCGATCTTGGCGAGCAGCAGCCGGCCGTACGTGGTGTCGACGAGCGCCTTCGGGGTGGCCACCTCGATCAGCCCCTGCACGGTGCCGGCGAGCAGCAGCGCGGCCACCGCGAGCGCGGCCCAGCGGGACCAGATCGGCAGGATCGCGCCCAGTTCACGCTCGTCGGCGCGGCGCAGCAGGAAGACGGCCAGCATCACCAGGCCACCCAGCCACACCGCCATGCCGCCCAGGTGTACGGCGTCGACCACCACCGAGACCGCCGGCGCGGGCGAGGCGGCGGCGTGGCCGGCGAGCGGCCAGGTGAACAACGCCGCCCCGCCCAGGACCGCCAGGATGATCCCGTCGGTGCGACCGACCGGCCCGGCGAACAGCGGACGGAGCAGGAACGCCGCCGCCGCGAGCAGGCCCAGCCGGACCAGGTGGGTGGCGCCGTAGGTGCTGCCCAGCACGTCGCCCACGCCCGCCGAGGTGACGTCGAACAGCCCGCCGCCGTTGGTGTAGGGCACCTGGAGCCACAGCTCGGCCAGCGTGGCCACCGCCAGCACGCCGAGCCCGGCCCAGGCCAGCCGCGCCGGCCCCCGCCGGGACAGCCGGCGCGGCCAGAGCGCGGCCAGCACCAGCGCCGGGCCGACCAGCAGCAGCAGACCGACGTAGCCGGCGTACTTCGCCACCTTGACCGCGTTCTCGGTCACCGGGTTCGCCCGGTTGTCCGAGCCGGTGTCGGTCGGCGGCTCGGACGGGGCGCCGACCGAGTAGGTGAACGCGCCGGAGACCGGGTGGCTGTCCGCCGAGATGACCCGGTAGCTCACCAGGTAGGTGCCGCGCCCGCCGGACGGGTCCACCGGGATGCTGACCTCGGCGCCCCGGAACGTCGGCTCGCCCCGGTCGGCCCGCGAACCGTCCGGGGCGATCACCCGCACCTTCCCGGGGACCTTGCGGACCCCCTCACTGAACGTGATCACCACCTGGGCGGGCGCCTCGGGCACCACCGCGGAGGCGGCCGGACTGCTGCTCACCAGCACCGCGTGGGCGCTGGCCGGAGTGGCCGGGGCGAGGAGCAGGGCGAGCAGGAGGAGCAGCAGCCCGGCGGCGGCCCCGGAGCGGGCGGCGACGGCCCCGGGCGGGCGGCGTACGGCAGCATTCATGACCGCCATGGTTCCCGAACCGCGCGGCCTCCGGCGAGCCGACCTCCGTCGGGCACGGCGAGGTGCCCGGCCCGCGTGCTGGTCGGAGGTCATGCGGGGGTAGTCGGTGAGTGGGTGGAAAAAGTTCCCGGCGTGTGCCGGACCACGGAATGGGCCGAAGGACCCTGTCCGGCACAGGTACGCCGCGTAACCTCGTCTCACGTGATCCCCGCCCCGCGCGACACCGCCGCCGACCGCCTCCGGGCGGGGCCCGGGGCTGCGCGGGAGACGGTCACCGACTGGGCGCTGGCGGCCCGACACGGCGACCCGGACGCGCGGGCCGCGTTCGTCCGGGCCACCCAGGCCGAGGTCTGGCGCTTCACCGCCGCCCTGGTCGACCCGGACAGCGCGGACGACCTGACCCAGGAGACCTACCTGCGGGCGTTGCGCGCGCTGCCCGGCTTCGAGGGTCGGTCCACCGCCCGCACCTGGCTGCTCGGCATCGCCCGACGGGCCTGCGCCGACCACCTGCGTACCCTGGTGCGCCGCCGCCGGCTCGACGAGCGGCTCGCCGCCCAGGCGGCCACCGACCGGCCGTACCCGGACCCGGCCGGCCAGCTCGGCGCCACCGACCTGGTCCGCCGGCTGCCCGCCGAGCGACGCTCCGCGTTCGTGCTCACCCAACTGCTCGGCCTCTCCTACGTCGAGGCCGCCGACGTGGAGGGGGTGCCGGTGGGCACCATCCGTTCCCGGGTCGCCCGGGCCCGCGACGAACTGGTCGACGCCGTCGGCGACACGCGGGCCGGATAGCGGGAACCTTTCGTGGCCGCCGGACGACGAATGACTGTGCACCCCTCCCCTGCCGCCGCGCGCTGGCCGGCGCTGCGCCCCTGGCTGGGCGTCGCGGCCCGCCTCGGCCTGGCCGCCGTCTGGCTGGTCGCCGGCGGCGCCAAGGTCGGTGACCTGGCCGCCTCCGGCCGGGCCGTGAACGCCTACCAGGTGATGCCGTACGACGTGGCCACCGTGATCGGGGCGGCGCTGCCGTTCGTGGAGCTGGCCCTGGGCCTGCTGCTGCTCGCCGGGCTGGCCACCCGGGTGAGCGCCGGCGTCTCCGCGGCGCTGCTGGTGGTCTTCGTCGCCGGCATCGCGTCGGCCTGGGTCCGCGGCCTGGCCATCGACTGCGGGTGCTTCGGCAGCGGCGGCCAACTCGGCGCCGGGGAGACGCCGAGCTACCTCCCGGAGATCCTCCGGGACCTCGGGTTCCTGGCACTGGCCGGGTTCCTGCTGATCTGGCCCCGCACCCCGTTCTCGGTGGACGGGTGGCTCGCGGGCGACACCGTGGAGGACGACGATGAGTAGCCGCAAGGGCCGCAAGGACGCCTCGCGCGTGGTACGCGAGCAGATCGCCCGGGAGAAGCGCCGCAAGCGCACGCTCTTCACCACCATCGCCGCGGTGCTGGTGCTGGTCATCGCCGGCGGCATCGGCTGGGCCGTCTACTCCTCGCAGAAGTCCGACGACTTCACCGCCCCGCCCGGCGCGAACGACGCCGGCACCGGCATCGTCTACGGTTCCGGCCCGGTCACCATCGACCTCTACGAGGACTACCTCTGCCCGGTCTGCAAACAGTTCCAGCAGGTCAACGGCGAGACGGTGAACCAGCTCGTCAGCGCGGGCAAGGCCAAGGTGGTCTTCCACCCGGTCGCGTTCCTGAACCGTTTCTCCACCACCGAGTACTCCACCCGCTCCTCGGCCGCCTCCGGTTGCGCCGCGAAGGGCGGCAAGTTCCGCGAGTTCACCGACCAGCTCTTCGCGAAGCAGCCGGCCGAGGGCAGCGCCGGGCTCAGCAACGACGAGTTGATCGACATCGGCGTGGGCCTCGGGCTGAACCGGGACGACTTCGGCTCATGCGTGAACGACGGCACGTACACGGCGTGGACCGGGCACGTCACCGACGAGGCCAGCCGGTCCGGCGTCACCGGCACCCCCACCATCAAGGTCAACGGCACCGACCTGGCGGACAAGAGCCCGGACGGCATCAAGGCGGCCGTGGCGGCGGCCGGCAAGTGATCCCCGCACCGCTGCGCCGGGCCGGGTTGCTGGCCGCCGCCGCGACCACCGCCCTGCTCGCGTTCGCCTCGCCGGCCGCCGCGCACGGCGCGGACGCGCCGGACGGCACCGACTACCGGGCCACCGTCACCGGCGTCGGCCCGGAGCGGACCGGGCTGACCGCCCGGATGGTGGAGGCCGGCGCGCGGCTGGAGCTGACCAACCGCGGCGGCGCCGACGTCACCGTGCTCGGCTACTCCGGCGAGCCGTACCTGCGGATCGGCCCCGGCGGGGTCTTCGAGAACAGCCGCTCGCCGGCCACCTGGCTGAACCGCACCATCGCCGGGGAGACACGACTCCCCGCCGAGGCCGACCCGGCCGCCGCGCCGGCCTGGCGACGGATCGCCGACGGGCCGACCTACCGCTGGCACGACCAGCGCACGCTCTGGCGCTCCGACGGCCCGCCCGCCGCCGCCGCCGACCCGGGCCGCGTCCAGCGGGTCCGCGACTGGGTGGTGCCGCTGCGCGCCGGCGACACCCCGACCGAGGTACGCGGCACGCTGGACTGGGTGCCGCCGCCCGACCCGTACCCGTGGTGGGTGGCCGCCACGCTCGGTTTCCTGACGCTCGGCGCGGCCGGGCTGGTGCCCGGCGGCACGGCTGCCGGCGTCCGCGCGCTGCGCGCGGTGGTCGGACTGCTCGCCGTGGGTGGCGCGGCCACCGTGGCGCTCACCGTCGGCCGGGCGCTCGACACCGGCGCGCCCGGGGCGGGCGGTCTGCTCGCCGAACTGGTCACCGGCCAGGTGTGGACGCTGCTCACCGGCCTCGGCGCGCTGGCCGCCGGCGGGTACGCGCTGGCCCGCCGGCCGGCCGCCGACTTCACGCTGGCACTCGCCGGCGCCTGCCTCACGCTGTTCGCCGGCGTGTCCAACCTCGCCGTGCTGGCCCGCTCGGTCCCCCCGGCCGCCGGCCCACCCACGCTCATCCGGGTCCTGGTCACCGTGGCGCTGGCCACCGGCGCCGGCGCGGTCGCCGCCGGCCTGCTCCGCCTCCGCACCACCGCCCGCGCCACCCCCCGCCCCACCCCGCCCCACGCAACCCTGATCCCCTAACCCACCCCACCCCACCCCGGCCCGGCCCGGCGATCTTGCAGTTGCGGCCCGGTTGGTGCGGCTTCTGCCCTTTTTGCCGGGGCAGAAAGTGCAAGATCGCCGAGGTTCGGGGGCGAGGGGTGGGGGCGAGGGGTGGGGGGCGGGTTAGGGGTGGGGGAGGGGTGGGGTGAAGCCGTAGGGGAGTTCCAGGCGGTGCTGCGCGAGCAGGGTGGTGTCGGCCAGGAGGTCTTTGGTGGGGGCGTCGGCCACGATCCGGCCGCCGTCCAGGATCACCGCGCGGGGGCACAGCTCGGCCGCGTACGGCAGGTCGTGCGTGACCATCAGGAGCGTCACCGGCAGGGCGCGCAGGATCTCCGCCAGCTCCCGGCGGGCCGCCGGGTCGAGGTTCGACGACGGTTCGTCCAGCACCAGGATCTCCGGCCGCATCGCGAGCACGGTGGCCACCGCCACCCGCCGGCGCTGGCCGAACGACAGGTGGTGCGGCGCGCGGTCCCGGTGCTCGGCCATGCCCACCGCCGCCAGGGACTCGTCGACCCGTTCCGCCAGCTCGGCCCCGCGCAACCCCAGGTTGGCCGGACCGAACGCGACGTCCTCCGCCACCGTGGGCAGGAAGAGCTGGTCGTCCGGGTCCTGGAAGACGATGCCGACCCGGCGGCGCACCTCGGCCAGCGTGCCCCGGTAGCGGGAGACGGTCAGGCCGCCCACCTCGACCGTGCCCTCCGTCGGGGTGAGGATGCCGTTGAGGTGCAGCACCAGCGTGGTCTTGCCGGCGCCGTTCGGCCCCAGCAGCGCCACCCGGTCGCCGCGCGGCACGGTCAGGTCCACCCCGTGCAGGGCGACGTGACCGTCCGGGTACGCGTACCGGACGCCACGGACGTCCAGGGAGGGCGGCGGCTGCACGTACCCGATCATTGCAGGACGAGCGCGGCGGCGGCGATGGAGGCCGCGATCACCGGGACCGTCGCGGCGACCGCCCACTGCCCGGCGGTGGCCGCGCCGGTCCCCTGCCACACCGCCGGCATCCGGCCGGTGTAGCCGCGCGAGACCATCGCCAGGTAGACCCGCTCGCCGCGCTCGAACGCGCGCAGGAACAGCGCGCCGACACCGGCCGCGAAGCCGCGCAACTGCCAGAGGAAGCGCGGGTCGTCGCCCCGGGACACCCGGGCCAGCCGCATCCGCCGGGCCTCGCCGACCAGCACCTCCAGGTAGCGCAGCATGAACGTGGCGATCTGGGTGAGGATCTGCGGGCAGCGCAGCCGGTCCAGGCCGAGGATCAGGTCCCGGGTCGTGGTGGTCGCGGCCAGCAGGAGCGACGCGAGTACGCCAAGCGTGCCCTTGGCCAGGATGTTGAACGCGCCGTGCAGCCCGTCGACGGAGAGGCTCAGCCCGGCCACCCCGACCCGCTCACCGGTGCCGAGGAACGGCAGCGCGAACGCGAACAGCACGAACGGCAGCTCGATCAGCGCCCGGCCGAGCAGCCAGCGCGGGCCGACCCGGGCCAGCGCCGCCACGGCGACGACCAGCAGCGCGTACCCGCCGAACGCCCAGTACGCCTCCCGGGGCGTGGCCACCACCGCCACGGTGAAGAGCACCATGGCGGTGATCTTCACCTCCGGCGGGAGGCGGTGCACCGGCGAGCCGGACTCGCGGTAGAGCACGTGCCCGTGCCCGGCGCCCATTCGTCGCTCCCCCGGGCTCAGCGGGTGCCGGCGGGCTGCGTGGTGGTCCCACTGTCGCCGGTGGCCGGGCCGCTCGTCGGGCCGGTTGCCGGGCCGCTCGTCGGGCCGCGGCGGCGGGCCAGCCAGAACAGGCCGCCGCCGAGCGCGAACGTGAGCAGCACGCCGAGCACGCCGGACAGGCCGGTGGAGAGGAAGTCGTTGCCGATCCCCCGGACGCCGTAGTCGGCCAGCGGGCTGTCCGCCAACTCGTGGTCCTTCGCCTGCTGGGCCGGGCAGCTACCGCCGGTGATCTCGTCGTCGGCGTTCACCGTGCAGCCCTTGAGCAGCGAGGAGTCCAGCCCGTCCGGGTGGGACGAGGCGTAGTTGCTGACCACGCCGGCCAGCAGCAGGGCGACCAGCAGGCCACCGAGGAGGAACGGCCAGGAACGCTTGCTCATCGGGCACCTCCGGCGACCGGGACGGCGGGGGCCGGTACGGCCGGCTTCTTCAGGGCGCGCAACGCGTACACCAGATCGGGGCGGACCTTGGCGACGGTGACCACCGTGGTCGCGGTGATCAGACCCTCGCCGATGCCGATCAGCAGGTGGGCGACGGCCATCGTGCCGGCCAGCCCGCCGAGGTTGCCGCCGAGGTCGGTGGTGCCGCCCAGCCAGTACTGGAGCACGAAGCCCTGGGACGCGACCACGACGCTGACCAGCGCGGACACGAACGCGGTGATCGCCAGCCCGGCCGGGGTGCGCGGCAGCACCCGCAGCAGCAGCGCGATCAGCAGGTACGCGGCGGCGGTGCCCAGGATCGCCATGTTGGTGATGTTGAGGCCGAGCATGGCCACCCCGCCGTCCCCGAACACCAGGGCCTGCACGACCAGCACCACGGCGACGCAGAGCGCGCCCACCCACGGGCCGACCAGCAGCGCGGCGAGCGCGCCACCGAGCAGGTGACCGCTCACCCCGGCGGTGAAGATCGGGAAGTTGAGCATCTGCACGGCGAAGATGAACGCGGCCACCAGGCCGGCCATCGGCGCCAGCCGGTCGTCGAGGTCGGCCCGGCCGCGCAGCACGCAGAACGTGAGCGCGGCGAGCGCGAAGGCCGCGAAGATCGCGGCGACGGGACCGTCGATGATCCCGTTGGAGATGTGCATCGCCAGGGTTTCCACGGGCAGAGCCTATTTCCCGGGAGACGTTGTTGCCAATCCCTTGCAACAAGCCATGGTGATGATCACCGGCCGGCCGCGCGTCGCCGCCCGCCTCCGGCCCGCGCGCGGCGGTATCGTTCCCGCCATGACCGACCGCCTCAACCCCGGCGACCCCGCCCCCGACTTCGCGCTCCCCACCGACGACGGCGGGACGCTCTCCCTGGCCGACCTGCGTGGTCGCAAGGTCATCCTGTACGCGTACCCGGCTGCCATGACGCCCGGCTGCACGAAGCAGGCGTGCGACTTCCGCGACTCGCTCGCCTCGTTGCAGTCCGCCGGCTACCAGGTGGTCGGCATCTCCCCGGACAAGCCGGCGAAGCTGGCGAAGTTCCGCGAGCGGGACTCGATCACGTTCCCGCTGGTCGCCGACGAGGACAAGGCGGTGCTGACCGCGTACGGAGCCTACGGCGAGAAGCAGTCGTACGGGCGCACCGTCACCGGCGTGATCCGCTCCACGTTCGTCATCGACGCCGACGGCAAGATCGAGCGGGCGCTCTACAACGTCAAGGCCACCGGGCACGTCGCCAAGCTGCGCCGCGACCTCGGTCTCGACTGACGCTGTCGGAGGCCGCCGCTACCGTCTGCGGGTGGTCCGCTACCGGTACTCCCCCGAGCTGCTGGCCGCGACCGCCGCGCGGGCGCACAGCGTCACCGAGGTCATGCGGCTGCTCGGGGTGCGGATCAGCGGCGGGTCGCACGCGCACATCAGCCGGCAGCTCAAGCGCTTCGGCATCGACACCTCACACTTCACCGGGCAGGCCCACAACAAGGGACAGCCGAGCCCGCGCCGGACGACGTCGTCACAACTGCTCCTCCGACTTCCGGCCGGCTCACGGCGTACTCCCGGCACCCGGCTGAAGTGGGCGCTGGGCGACATCGGTGTGCCGCAGGAATGTGAGCAGTGCCGCTGCGGGCCGGTCTGGTTCGGCCGCCCACTGACCCTGCACGTCGACCACATCAACGGTGACTTCCTCGACAACCGGCCGCCCAACCTGCGGATCCTCTGCCCGAACTGTCACAGCCAGACCGACACCTTCGCGGGCCGCAACAAGGCCGGCGACGCCCGTCGTTCCGGCACGGGCCGGGCTGCACACCACTCCGGCCCCACGCCTTAGACTCAGCAGGTCGGCGGGAGTGGCGGAACGGCAGACGCGCAGGCCTTAGGAGCCTGTGTCCGAGAGGACGTGGGGGTTCGAAACCCCCCTCCCGCACCATCAGCGATGTCGACCGTGTCACCAACACGCGCCGTCATTGGGGCGGCCACCGCAGGATGGCGGCGTGGACCTGCGTTTCGTGCTCGACCCCGACCTGACCCCCGAGCTGCGCGAACGGCTCGTCGCCCTCTGGGTGGAGGCGACCAATGCCGGCGGCGCGGTCGGCTTCGTCGCCCCGGTGAGCGCCGCCGAGGTGCGCCCGGTCGCCGAGTCGACGCTCGCCGACGTCGCCGACGGACCGGACCGGCTGCTCGCCGGCTACCAGGGTGACCGGCTGGTCGCCGTCCTGGTCATCAGCGACAACCGTTTCCACCTCAAGACGCACTGGCGGGTGCTCAAGCGCGTCATGGTGCACCCCGACACCCAGGGACGCGGGTACGGCGCGGCGCTGATGCGCGAGGCCGAGCGGGTGGCCCGCTCGCTGGGCGTGACGGCGCTGCACGTGACGGTCCGCGACGGCCTCGGCCTGGACCGCTTCTACCGCCGCCTCGGCTACCGCGAGGTCGGCCGTCTCCCCGCCGCCCTACGCCTCTCCCCCACCGACTCCCGCGACGAGATCCTCATGTGGCAAGACCCCCCCCTCCCCTGACCCCTCACCCGCCCCGAAAAGGGGCGCTGATTCACGGAAAGCGTGGTCATTCCGGCCGGGATGGCCACGCTTTCCGTAAATCAGGCGGCACGGGGTGGGTGAGGGGGTGGGGGTGGGGGGTCAGGCGCAGGTGGGGGCGGCGGCCTCGCGGAGGGGCGTCAGCGGGGACGGGGAGGCCCGGAGCGGGGTGGCCGAGGGTGGCGTGGACGGGGGTGGGGAGGCGGGACGGCTGGGGGTCGGGGTCGGGCGGGGAGACGACGGCGAGCGGGACGGCTTCGCGGTACGGGCGGTGGTCGCGGTGCCGCCCCCGTACATCCGGGTGGTGCTGCGCTGCACCTGGCCGGGGAGCATCCGGATGCCGGTGGCGGTGGCCCGGTGGCCGGACACGTCGGTGACCCGGATCGCGTACGGGCCGGGGCCGGCGCCGGACGGGATCAGCCAGTAGTTGTAGTCCTCGCGCGCCGCCGCGCGCCACGAGCCGTTCTGCCGGACCTCCACCGAGCGCAGCGGGTTGCCGTGGTCGCCGACCAGGACGGCGAACCACCACTGTGACGCGCCCTCCTTGAGGCGGAACGTGAGCGGGCCGGGCAGCGGCGGGTCGACCACGGCCCGGTAGCGGACCTGCACCACGCCCTGCACCGGGTCGGCGATCCGGGCGAACGCCTCGGCGGAGAGGTCCAGGTGGCCGGGGGCGCACTCCGGGCACTGGTCCATGACGAGCACCCGGACGGTGCCACGCGGGCCGGTGACGTCGAGGAAGCCGCCGCAGGACGCGCCGGCCGCGTACTCGCTCGGGCCGAGCGCGACGTAGAGCCGGTTGGCGGGCGCGGCGGGCCGGGAGCAGTTGCCGCCGGCGCCCTTCGAGTCGTAGAACGTGGCTTTGCCGGTGTGCGTGACGCCACCAGCCGGCGGGGCGGCCAACGGAAGGGACGCGCGAGCGGGGACGGCGGCCAACGGAAGGGCCACGCGGGGTGGGGCGGCGCAGGCGGGGGCCGCGCCGCCGCGTACCGCGAGGGTCACCGCGACCACGGCGGCGAGGGTGGCCAGGCCGGCGGCGGCGAGCCGGCGGCGGGCCCGGGACGGGGTACGGCGACGGCCGGTCCGGATGGGCGGGAGTCCGTCGCCGGTGGACGTGGAGGGGTGGGGCGCGCTGCCGTCGGTCACGCCGGTCGATGCTGCCGGACCGGGTGGTCGCCGGACAAGCGGGCTAAGCGAAAGCTAAGGCCGGTGCGCGCGGGCGACCGAGGCGAGACCGGCCAGCTCGTCGGCGAGCTCCGGGCGCTGCCGCAGCGCGTCCTCCAGGCGGACCCGCCAGAGGCCGGTCTCGACCGGGAGGCGGGCGTCGCCGGCCCAGCGGACCCGGTCGCGGCTCTCCGTGAGGGCATCCCCGGCGGCGGGCCCGAACAGGCCGCCGAACTCCTGGTGGAGCCAGCCGAACAGGGCGTCGTCCCGGAGCGCGTCGCCGATCACCCGGGCCGTGTCCCACGCCACCCGCGGCTGGTGGATCACCTGCATGTCGACTCCTCGGTCCGATCCGGTCGTTTCGGCCATCATCGATCCCGCACGGTTCGGCCGCAAGGCCCGCGCCGGGCGGGCGGGCCGACCGACGGGCGACGTCGTCCGTCCGGACGAGTCATCCTGGCGGAGGTGTTCCCGGCCGGTCGTCGAGATCGGTCGCGACGTTGTTCCAGGGTGACGACCTGGCCGTGATCGGGGCGCACGTCACCGCCGCCAACCTGCCCGGTGGCCGGCCAGCGCCTCGGCCAGGTCCGTGTGCCAGTCGCCGGGCGGCGGCAGTTTCGCGGCGGCCCACCGGTCGTGGCCCAGCACGCTGTAGCGGGGGCGGGGCGCCGGGCGCGGAACGCGGTCGCCGGTGGTCGGGCGGACCCGCGCCGGGTCCAGGCCGGACAGTGCGAACACCGCGCGGGCGAGGCCGTACCAGGTCGTCTCGCCGGACGCGGTGCCGTGGTAGACGCCCGGCGCGGCGTCGCCGGCCAGCGCCGCGTCGGCGAGCGCGACGAGCCGCTCGGCGAGCCGGTACGACCAGGTCGGTTGCCCGTGCTGGTCGGCCACCACGTCGAGCCGGTCGCGGTCGGCGGCCAGCCGCAGCACGGTGGTGACGAAGTTGCGCCCGTGGGCGCCGTAGAGCCAGGCGGTCCGCACCACGTACCCGCGCTCGGGCAGCAGCCGGGCCACCGCCCGTTCCCCGGCGAGCTTGCTCCGCCCGTACGCGTTGACCGGGCCGGTCGGCGCGTCCTCCGGGTACGGCCGGGTGGCGTCGCCGCCGAACACGTAGTCGGTGGAGACGTGCACCAGTCGGGCGCCGGTGGCGGCGCAGGCCCGGGCCAGGTGCGCGACCGCGTCGCCGTTGACGGCGGTGGCGTCCCGTTCCCGGGTCTGGGCGCCGTCCACATCGGTCCACGCGGCGGCGTTGAGCACCACGTCGTGCCCGGCGACCGCGTCCCGTACCGCGTCCGGGTCGGTGACGTCGAGGTCGGCGCGGGTGGCGGCGGTGACGGACCGGTCGGGGCGGGCGCGCAGTACGGTCACCAGGTCGCGGCCGAGCATGCCACCGGCGCCGGTGACCAGCAGCCGGGTCACCGGTGCGCCGCCTTCAGCGGCTCCCACCAGGCCCGGTTCTCCCGGTACCAGCGCACGGTGTCGGCCAGGCCCCGGTCGAGGTCGATGCGCGGGGCGTACCCCAGCTCGTTCTGGATCTTGGTGATGTCGAGCGAGTAGCGGCGGTCGTGGCCCTTGCGGTCGGGGACCGGCACCACCCGGTCCCAGCCGGCGTCGCAGGCCGCCAGCAGCCGGCCGGTCAACTCGCGGTTGGTCAGCTCGGTGCCGCCGCCGATGTGGTAGACCTCGCCGGCGCGGCCCTTCTCCTGCACCAGCGCGATGCCCCGGCAGTGGTCGTGCACGTGCAGCCAGTCCCGGACGTTGCCGCCGTCGCCGTAGAGCGGCACGGTGCCGCCGTCGAGCAGGTTGGTGACGAAGAGCGGGACGACCTTCTCCGGGAACTGGTACGGCCCGTAGTTGTTGGCGCAGCGGGTCACCACCACGTCGAGGCCGTGGGTGCGGTGGTAGGCCAACGCCAGCAGGTCGGCGCCGGCCTTCGAGGCCGAGTACGGGGAGTTCGGCGCCAACGGCCACGCCTCGGTCCAGGAGCCGACGTCGATCGAGCCGTACACCTCGTCGGTGGAGACGTGCACGAAGCGGCGGGTGCCGTGGCGCAGCGCGGCGTCGAGCAGCGTCTGGGTGCCGAGCACGTTCGTGGTGACGAACGGGGCCGCGCCGGTGATGGACCGGTCCACGTGCGACTCGGCGGCGAAGTGGACGATCACGTCGTGGCCTCCGACCACGTCGTCGACGAGGGCCGCGTCGCAGATGTCGCCGGGCACGAGGCGCAGGCGGGGATCGTCGCGTACCGGGTCGAGGTTGGCCGGGTTACCGGAGTAGGTGAGCTTGTCCAGCACGGTCACCGCGGCGGGCACCGGGTCCGGCGTCCACGCCCCGTCGCCGCCGGGCCGCCCGAGCAGCATCCGCGCGTACTCCGAGCCGATGAAGCCGGCGCCACCGGTGACGAGGATCCTCACGGATCGTAGAGTTTACGCGACGGTACGCTCCGCGGGTGCGCGGAATCCTTCTCGCCGGTGGCAGCGGATCCCGGCTCTGGCCGATCACGCGGGCCGTTTCCAAGCAGCTCATGCCGGTCTTCGACAAGCCGATGGTCTACTACCCGCTGTCCACGCTGGTGATGGCCGGGGTGCGGGAGATCCTGGTGATCACGACGCCGGAGGACCGCCCGCAGTTCGAGCGGCTGCTCGGCGACGGCGGCCAGTGGGGGCTGCGGCTGACGTACGCCGAGCAGGCCCGGCCGGAGGGCATCGCGCAGGCGTTCCTGATCGGCGCGGACTTCATCGGTGACGACTCGGTCGCGCTGGTCCTGGGCGACAACATCTTCCACGGCGTCGGTCTCGGCCGGCAGCTCGCGCAGCACGGCGACCCGGCCGGCGGGCGGGTCTTCGCGTATCCGGTCGCCAACCCGCAGGCGTACGGCGTGGTCGAGTTCGACGCGGCCGGCCGGGTGCTGTCGATCGAGGAGAAGCCGGCCCGGCCCCGCTCCCGGTACGTGGTGCCCGGCCTCTACTTCTACGACAACCGGGTGGTCGACATCGCCCGCAAGCTGACGCCCAGCGCCCGGGGCGAGTTGGAGATCACGGCGGTGAACGAGACCTACCGCGGGTGGGGCGAGCTGTCCGTGACGGTGCTCGACCGGGGCACCGCCTGGCTGGACACCGGCACGTTCACCTCGCTGATGCAGGCCGCCGAGTTCGTCCGGGTGATCGAGGAGCGCCAGGGCATGAAGATCGGCTGTGTCGAGGAGGTGGTCTGGCGGTCCGGGCTGATCGACGACGAGCGGCTGCGGGCGCTGGCCCACCCGCTGACCCGCAGCGGTTACGGCGACTACCTGCTGGGCCTGCTGGCCGAGCGGCCGGGCACCGTCCGGAGCGGCTCGTGAGGATCCGGCCGCTGGGCATCGAGGGGGCCTGGGAGGTCACGCCGCAGCAGCACGGCGACCCGCGCGGGCGTTTCCTGGAGTGGTACCGCCACGACCGGCTCGCCGAGGCGGTGGGGCATCCGTTGCGGCTGGCCCAGGCCAACCTCTCGGTCTCCGCGCGGGACGTGGTGCGCGGCATCCACTTCGCCGACGTCCCGCCCGGCCAGGCGAAGTACCTGACCTGTGTCCGGGGGGCGGTGCTGGACGTGGTGGTGGACGTCCGGGTCGGCTCGCCGACCTTCGGCCGGTGGGAGGCGGTACGCCTGGACGACGCCGACCGGCGGGCCGTCTACCTCGCCGAGGGGCTCGGGCACGGCGTCTGCGCGCTGACCGACGACGCCACGATCAGCTATCTCTGCTCCGCCACGTACCGGCCGGCGGCCGAGCACACCGTGCACCCGCTCGACCCGGCCCTCGCCATCGACTGGCCGACCGCGACGCCGCTGCTGTCCGCGCGGGACGCGGCCGCGCCGAGCCTGGCCGAGGCGCGGGCGGCGGGCCGGCTGCCCGACTACGACGCCTGCCGGTCCTTCACCGCCGGGCTGGGCGCGCACCCGTCGGCCTGAGCGGGACCGCCGCCACCCCGCTTGCCTGCTGAAAGTTTTCATGCATAGAGTCAGCGGGTGAATGAAAGCGCTGCGTCCAGCGCCGACCGCCTGCTCGACCTCTTCCACGGCGTGCGGCTCACCCCGACCCAGCGCCGCATCGCGCACTGCCTGGTACGCCACGCCGGCGCGGCGGCGTACCTGTCCGCGGCCGAGGTGGCCGAGCTGGCCGGGGTCAGCCAGCCGTCGGTGACCCGGTTCGCCATGACGCTCGGGCACGACGGCTACCCCGCGCTGCGCCGCCGGCTGCGGGAACTGGCCGCCACCGGGACGACCGAGCCGGCCGCGGCCGGGAACCCGCTGCAACGGGCGGTGCACGCCGAGCGGGACAACCTCGACCGGCTCGCCGGGCAGCTCGCCGACGGCGACCGGATCGCCGAGGTGGGCAAGCTGCTGGCGGCCACCCGACCACTGCCGGTGCTCGGGTTGCGCGCCGCCGCGCCGCTGGCCGCGTACTTCGCGTACTTCGCCGCGAAGGTGCACCCGGACGTGCGGGTCCTCGACGACGGCGGCAGCCTGCTCGCCGACCGTCTCGACCAGGCCGTCGCCGCCGGCGCCACCGCGCTGCTCGCGTTCGTGCTGCCCCGCTACCCCCGGGAGACGCTGGACGCGCTGCGCGAGGCCCGCGACGCCGGGCTGACGGTGGTGGCCATCACCGACTCCCCGGTCAGCCCGGCCACCGACCACGCCGAGGTGGTGCTGCCCGCCGCGGTCGGCACCGACCTCGTCTTCGACCTGCACACCGCCCCGATGACGCTGGCCATGGTGGTGTTGCAGGCGATCTGCGACGCCGCCCCGGCCGAGACCCAGGCCCGGCTCGAGGCGTTCGAGTCGTCCGCCGCCCGCCGCCAGTTGTTCCTCGGCTGAGAGGAGTACGAGATGCACCAGCCCGTCCGCGCCGCCCGCGGCACCGTACGCACCGCGAAGGGGTGGCCGCAGGAGGCCGCGCTGCGGATGCTGATGAACAACCTCGACCCGGAGGTGGCCGAGCGCCCCGACGACCTGGTGGTCTACGGCGGCACCGGAAAGGCGGCCCGGGACTGGCCGTCCTACCACGCGTTGGTGCGGACGCTCACCGAGCTGCGTGACGACGAGACCATGCTGGTGCAGTCCGGCCGGCCGGTCGGCGTGCTGCGCACCCACGAGTGGGCGCCGCGCGTGCTGCTGGCCAACTCCAACCTGGTCGGCGACTGGGCCACCTGGCCGGAGTTCCGCCGCCTCGAATCGCTCGGCCTGACCATGTACGGGCAGATGACCGCCGGGTCGTGGATCTACATCGGCACCCAGGGCATCCTCCAGGGCACCTACGAGACGTTCGCCGCGGTCGCCGCCAAGCGCTTCGGCGGGAGCCTGGCCGGCACGCTGACGTTGACCGCCGGCTGCGGCGGGATGGGCGGCGCGCAGCCGCTCGCGGTCACCATGAACGGCGGCGTCTGCCTGATCGTGGACGTGGACCGGACCCGGTTGGAGCGCCGGGCGCACGACCGCTACCTGGACGAGATCGCCGACTCGCTCGACGACGCGGTGGCGCGGGCGCTGGCCGCGAAGCGGGACCGGCGGGCGCTCAGCGTCGGCGTGGTCGGCAACGCGGCCACCGTCTTCCCCGAGCTGCTGGCGCGCGGCGTCGAGATCGACATCGTGACCGACCAGACAAGCGCGCACGACCCGCTGTCGTACCTGCCGGAGGGGGTGGACCCGGGCGACGCGCGGGACTACGCGGCGGCCAAGCCGGCCGAGTTCACCGACCGGGCGCGGGCGTCGATGGCGAAGCACGTCGAGGCGATGGTGGGCTTCCTCGACGCCGGCGCGGAGGTGTTCGACTACGGCAACTCGATCCGGGGCGAGGCGAAGCTCGGCGGGTACGAGCGGGCGTTCGACTTCCCCGGCTTCGTGCCGGCGTACATCCGGCCGCTGTTCTGCGAGGGCAAGGGCCCGTTCCGCTGGGCGGCGCTCTCCGGCGACCCGCGCGACATCGCCGCCACCGACCGGGCCATCCTCGACCTGTTCCCGGAGAACGAGTCGCTCGCCCGGTGGATGCGGATGGCCGGCGAGCGGGTCGCGTTCCAGGGCCTGCCGGCCCGGATCTGCTGGCTCGGCTACGGCGAGCGGGACCGCGCCGGGGTGCGGTTCAACGAGATGGTGGCCTCCGGTGAGCTGAGCGCGCCGGTGGTGATCGGCCGGGACCACCTGGACTGCGGCAGCGTGGCCAGCCCCTACCGGGAGACCGAGGCGATGGCCGACGGCTCCGACGCGATCGCCGACTGGCCGCTGCTCAACGCGCTCGTCAACACCGCCAGCGGCGCGTCCTGGGTGTCCATCCACCACGGCGGCGGGGTCGGCATCGGCCGGTCCATCCACGCCGGCCAGGTCTGCGTCGCCGACGGCACCGCGCTCGCCGGGCAGAAGATCGAGCGGGTGCTCACCAACGACCCGGCGATGGGCGTCATCCGGCACGTCGACGCCGGCTACGACGACGCCCGCGCGGTCGCGGAGCGCACCGCCGTCCGCGTCCCCATGGCCGAGGCGTAAGGAGGGGCCCCTTGTTAACGCATTCGGTAGAGGACGGGCCCCTTGTTAACAGGTTCCGCGTGCTGTGGGACGAGATCGCGCCGGTCGGGCGGGACGCCGGCAGCGGCGGCTACCTGCGGTACGCGCTGACCGAGCCGGAGCGCAGGCTGCGCGGCTGGTTCCGGGAGCAGGCCGACCGGCGGGGAATGCCGGTCAGCGAGGACGGCAACGGCAACCTGTTCGCCTGGTGGGGCGAGCCGGCGACCGGCGGCGCGGTGCTCACCGGCAGCCACTTCGACTCGGTGCCGCACGGCGGCGGGTACGACGGGCCGCTCGGCATCGTCAGCGCGTTCCTCGCCGTGGACGAGCTGCGGGCCGCCGGGGCCACCCCGAGTCGGCCCGTCGTGGTGGCCGCGTTCGTGGAGGAGGAGGGCGCCCGGTTCGGCGTACCCTGCCTGGGGTCACGGCTGCTCACCGGCGAGATCGACGTCGACCGCGCGGCCGGGCTGCGCGACCAGGCCGGGGTGAGCTTCGCCGACGCGCTGGGCGGGCGGCCGGCGGGCGCCGACCCGGCGCTGCTCGGCCGCTTCGCGGCCTTCGTGGAGCTGCACGTCGAGCAGGGCCGCGCGCTCGTCGACACGGACGCGCCGGTCGCGGTGGCGTCCGCCATCTGGCCGCACGGCCGGTGGCGGTTCGACTTCACCGGCGAGGGCAACCACGCCGGTACGACCCGGATGGCCGACCGGCGCGACCCGATGCTCACCTACGCGTTCACCGTGCTCGCGGCGAACAAGGAGGCCCGGCTGCGCGACGCGCACGCCACCGTGGGCCGGGTGTCGGTCGAGCCGAACGCCACCAACGCGATCCCGTCCCGGGTGACCGGCTGGCTGGACGCCCGGGCGGCCGAGGCGGCGACGCTGGACGGCCTGGTCGAGGCGGTACGCGCCAAGGCCACCGAGCGGGCCGGCCGGGACGGCACGGCGCTGACCTGCACGCGGGAGTCGGCAACGCCGCTCGTCGCGTTCGACGGCGGGCTGGCGGAGCGGCTGGTCGCGCTGCTCGACGCGCCGACGCTGCCGACCGGCGCCGGGCACGACGCCGGGGTGCTGGCCGCGCACCTGCCGACCGCGATGCTGTTCGTGCGGAACCCGACCGGGGTGTCGCACTCCCCGGCCGAGTCCGCCACCGACGCCGACTGCGCGGCCGGGGTGACCGCCCTGGCCCGGGTGCTGGAGGAACTGGCATGCCGCTGACCCGCTGGCTGGCCGAGTACGCCTGGCTGCCCGACCACGCCGAACCCACGCCGGACGTGCTGATCGAGGCGACGGACGGGCGGCTCACCGCGGTCACGCCGCTGACCGGTGGCGGTCCGCCGGCCGCCGGCGTGACGGTGGACGCCGTCCGACTGCCCGGCCTGACGCTGCCCGGCCTGGCCAACGCCCACTCGCACGCGTTCCACCGGGCGTTGCGCGGGCGTACCCACGCCGGCCGGGGCGACTTCTGGTCCTGGCGGAACCCGATGTACGCGGTCGCCGCCCGCCTCGACCCCGACTCCTACCTGGCGCTGGCCCGGGCCGCGTACGCGGAGATGGCGCTCGCCGGGATCACCTGCGTCGGCGAGTTCCACTACCTGCACCACGGCCCGGACGGCACCCGGTACGACGACCCGAACACGATGTCCGCCGCGCTGGTGGAGGCCGCCGCGCACGCCGGGATCCGGCTCACGCTACTGGACGCCGCGTACCTGACGGCGGGCGTCGACGGCGCGGAGCTGGTCGGACCGCAGCGCCGGTTCGGCGACGGCGACGCGCTGCGCTGGGCGGAACGGGTCGACGCGTTCCGCCCGACCGACGGGCACGTGCGGCGCGGCGCGGCGATCCACTCGGTGCGCGCGGTGCCGGCCGGGCAGCTCGCCACTGTGGCCGGCTGGGCGGACCGGCACGGGCTGCCGCTGCACGCGCACGTCTCCGAGCAGCCGGCCGAGAACGACGCCTGCCGGGCCGTGCACGGCTGCACGCCGACCCGGCTGCTGGCCGACCACGGGGTGCTCGGCCGGCACACCACCGCCGTGCACGCCACCCACCCGACCGGCGCCGACGTGACGCTGCTCGGCGACAGCCGTACCGGAGTCTGCCTCTGCCCCACCACGGAACGGGACCTGGCCGACGGGATCGGCCCGGCCCGGCGGATCGTCGAGGCGGGCAGCCCGCTCAGCCTGGGCAGCGACAGCCACGCCGTGGTCGACCTGTTCGAGGAGGCCCGCGCGGTGGAGCTGGACGAACGGCTGCGCACCCGCAGGCGCGGGCACTTCACCGCCGCCGAACTGTTCGCCGCCGCCACCGTGACCGGCCACGCCGCGCTCGGCTGGGGCGATGCCGGCCGGCTCGCCGTCGGCGACCGGGCCGACCTGGTGACGGTACGGCTGGACAGCGCCCGCACCGCCGGGGTGCCGCCGGTCGGTGTGTTCTTCGCGGCCACCGCCGCCGACGTCACGCAGGTGGTGGTGGACGGCCGGACCGTGGTGGCCGACGGCCGGCACCTGACCGTGGACGTCCCCACCGAGTTGCGGGACTCGATCGCGGCGGTCACGTCATGACCGGCAGCCTGCTCGTGGACAACATCGGTGAGCTGGTCACCAACGACGGCCGGGGCGGTGACCCGCTGGGCGTCCGCCGCGACGCCGCGCTGCTGGTCGAGGACGGGCGGGTGGCCTGGGTCGGTCCGGCCCGCTACGCGCCCGCCGCCGGCCGGCGCGTCGACGCCGCCGGCGCGGCGGTGCTGCCCGGCTTCGTGGACAGCCACGCCCACCTGGTCTTCGCCGGTGACCGGGCCGCCGAGTTCGCCGCCCGGATGGCCGGCGAGCCGTACACCGGCGGCGGCATCCGGACCACCGTCGGCGCGACGCGCGCCGCCTCCGACGACGACCTGCGCGCCACCGTGGGCCGGCTGCGCGCGGAGATGCGGCGGCAGGGCACCACCACCGTCGAGATCAAGAGCGGGTACGGCCTGAGCGTCGCCGACGAGGCCCGCTCGCTGCGGATCGCCGCCGAGTTCACCGAGGACACCACGTTCCTCGGCGCGCACGTGGTGCCCGCCGAGTACGCCGACCGGCCCGACGACTACGTGGGGCTGGTGTGCGGGCCGATGCTGGCCGCCGCCGCGCCGTACGCCCGCTGGATCGACGTGTTCTGCGAGCGGGGCGCGTTCGACGCCGACCACGCCCGGGCGATCCTCACCTGCGGGCAGGCGGTCGGGATGGGCGTCCGGCTACACGCCAACCAGCTCGGCCCCGGGCCGGGCGTCCGGCTCGGCGTGGAACTGGGCGCGGCCAGCGTCGACCACTGCACGCACCTGACCGACGCCGACGTGGACGCGCTCGCCGGCTCGGAGACGGTCGCCACGCTGCTGCCCGGCGCCGAGTTCTCCACCCGGTCGCCCTACCCGGACGCCCGCCGGCTGCTCGACGCCGGTGTCACCGTGGCGCTGGCCACCGACTGCAACCCCGGCTCGTCGTACACCTCGTCGATGCCGTTCTGCGTCGCGCTCGCCGTACGCGAGATGGGAATGACCCCGGCGGAGGCGGTGTGGGCGGCGACCGCCGGCGGGGCGGCGGCGCTGCGCCGCACCGACGTCGGGCGGCTGACCGTCGGAGCCCGGGCCGACCTGGTCGTCCTCGACGCGCCGACCCACCTGCACCTGGCCTACCGGCCGGGGGTGCCACTGATCCGTCAGGTTCTGCACAACGGAGTGCCACGATGACCACCGTCACCATCCTGTCCACCGGGGTCACCCCCACCGACGTGCTCGCGGTCGCCCGCGGCACCGCCAAGGTCGTGCTCGACCCCGCCGCCGTCGAGGCGATGGCGGCCAGCCGGTCCATCGTGGACGGCATCGAGGCCGCCGGCCGCCCGGTGTACGGCGTCTCGACCGGGTTCGGGGCGCTGGCCAACACGTTCGTCGCCCCCGAGCGACGGGCCGAGTTGCAGGCCGCGCTGATCCGCTCGCACGCGGCCGGGGTGGGCGCGCCGATGCCCCGCGAGGTGGTGCGGGCCATGATGCTGCTGCGGGTACGCTCGCTCGCGCTCGGCCGCTCCGGCGTCCGCCCGCTCGTCGCCGAGGCGCTCGTGGACCTGCTCAACCACGAGATCACCCCGTGGGTGCCGGAACACGGCTCGCTGGGCGCGTCAGGTGACCTGGCGCCGCTGGCGCACTGCGCGCTGGTGCTGCTCGGCGAGGGCTGGGTGCTCGGCCCGGCCGGCGACCGGATCCCCGCCACGGACGCGCTGCGCCGGGTCGGGCTGGCCCCGATCGAGCTGGCCGCCAAGGAGGGGCTGGCGCTGATCAACGGCACCGACGGCATGCTCGGCATGCTGCTGCTGGCCGTCTCCGACGCCCGGCACCTGTTCGCCATGGCCGACGTGACCGCCGCGCTGGCCATCGAGGCGATGCTCGGCTCGGAGCGGCCGTTCCTGCCCGAGCTGCACGCCATCCGCCCGCACCCCGGCCAGGCCGCCTCGGCCGCGAACATCCACCGGTTGCTCCAGGGCTCGGCGGTGATGGACTCGCACCGCGACGACCTGGCCCACGCGGTGCAGGACGCGTACTCGATGCGCTGCGCGCCGCAGGTGGCCGGCGCGGCCCGGGACACGCTGGACTTCGTCGAGGTGGTCGCCGGCCGGGAGCTGACCTCCGTGGTGGACAACCCGGTGGTGCTGCCGGACGGGCGGGTCGAGTCGACGGGCAACTTCCACGGCGCGCCGCTCGGCTTCGCCGCCGACTACCTGGCCATCGCCGCCGCCGAGGTGGGCGCGATCGCCGAGCGGCGGGTGGACCGGCTGCTCGACGTGGCCCGTAACCGGGACCTGCCGGCGTTCCTCTCCCCCGACGCCGGGGTGAACTCCGGGCTGATGATCGCGCAGTACACCGCCGCCGGCATCGTCGCGGAGAACCGCCGGTTGGCGGCCCCCGCCTCGGTCGACTCGCTGCCCACCAGCGGCATGCAGGAGGACCACGTCTCGATGGGCTGGGCGGCCACCAAGAAGCTGCGCACCGTGCTGGACAACCTGACCAGCCTGCTCGCGGTGGAGCTGCTGGCGGCGGTACGCGGGCTCCAGCTCCGCGCGCCGCTGGAGCCGTCCCCGGCCGGCCGGGCCGCGTTGGACGCGCTCGGCGACACGATCGGCGACCCCGGTCCGGACGTCTTCCTCGCCCCGCTGATCGAGGCGGCCCGATCCGTAGTCGCCGGCCCCGACCTACGCGCCGCCATCGAGCGCGCCACCGGCCCCCTCGCCTGACGCCCGCCCCTGCTTTCGCACGGATTCACGGAAAGCGTGGCCATTCGACGTCGAACGGCCGCGCTTTCCGTGAATCAGCGACCGGGGTCCGCGGGTGGGGTGGGAAGGTAGGCGACGTCCGGGTCGAGCAGGGCGCTCCAAGGGGGGCGGAACTCGGCGGCCCGGGACCGCATCTCGGTGCGCAGGTGGGACAGCCACGGGCCGCTGTCCCGCGACCCCATCCAGTCCGGCCAGGAGTCGTAACGGCGCTCGACGGAGAAACCGTCCGACGTGGTCGCCAACCGCAGGAAGATCCAGCGCCCGTGCCGGGCATCGGCCTCGGCCGCCCGGAGTTCCTCGACCAGCGTGAAGAGGTCCCGGAAACCGTCCCCGGGCCGGTCCACCGGGCAGCACTCGCCCGGAATCTGGCGCATCGCGCCGTCCAGCGCCTCCACGATCACCGAGGACCGGCCGTCCGCGCCCGGGGCCCGGAGCCGCGCCCAGTCCACCAGCGCCGCCAGTGCCCCGGTGCCGGCCGGCTCCGGGCGGGGCAGCTCGGCCGCCTCACCCATGGCCGCCCAGACCAGCCGTTCGTGCTGCGTCTCACTGAGCTTCCGGACCCGCCGGGGCGGCACCTCGGCATTCGCCGGCACGACCGGTACGACAGTGCCGGGGGTGAGACCGGCCCTCGCTGCCGAGGCGAGGGCGGCGTCCAGATCGACCGGAACGGACCGGACCCGCCCGAGCAGACCGGTGAGCGCAGCCGCGTCGACCGCGTGGCCGGCCGCGGCGGCGAGCAGTCGGTCGGCGTGGGTCGCCACGTCCACCCGCTCCGCCTCGTCGTCGACGTCGTGCCCGGCCCACTCGAAGACCACCTCCGCCAGTTCCCGGCGGGCGCGGTCGGCGTCGAGGACGGCGCCGACGGTCTGCGGGAGGCCGTCGGCGACCCGGTCCGGGTAGCGGACCCGGTGCCAGTCGCCGTGCTCGTGCCAGTAGACGTAGCCGAGCTGGTCGTCGTCGGCGTGCCGAACCAGTTCCGCCCAGGGCAGCCAGGCGGGCGCACCGGCGAGCAGGTCGATCGGGGGGCTCGCGTCCACCGTGTCGCTGTACTCGTGGTCGTAGCCGAACAGCACCGCCCGGTCGTCGGCGACGAGGACCAGCCGCCCCCAGTTGCCCCCGTGGTCGTCGTGGTGGGCCCCGTCGGCGTCGATCCACCAGACGTCGTCGTGGCCGAGCGCGGCGAGAGTCGCGCCGAGCACCCCCCACCGGCTCCACAGCACGCCTGGACCCGCGAGGTCCACGGTCGTCCGCTCCGTCACGGGACGCCGTCAGCCGGCCGTCGGAAGCACCTTGGCGACCAGCTTGGCCAGCTCCCGCAGCGCCTTGCCACGGTGGCTGACCGCGTCCTTCTCCGCCGGCGTCAGCTCGGCGTTGGTCCGCTCCTGCCCGTCGCCGAGGAAGATCGGGTCGTAGCCGAACCCGCCCTCGCCGCGCGGCGCGCGTAGCAGCCGGCCCGGCTGCCGGCCGTCGACCAGGTGCTCCTTGCCGCCGGGCAGCACCAGCGCCACCGTGCAGACGAAGGCCGCGCCCCGGTGCTCGTCCGGCACGTCGCCCACCTGGTCCAGCAGGAGCTGGAGGTTGGCCCGGTCGTCGCCGTGCCGGCCGGACCAGCGGGCGCTGAACACGCCGGGCATGCCGTTGAGCGCGTCCACCGCGATGCCCGAATCGTCGGCGATGGTCGGCAGGCCGGTGCGCCGGCAGCCCTCCCGCGCCTTGATCAGCGCGTTCTCGCCGAACGTCAGGCCGGTCTCCGGCAGCTCCGGATATTCCGGCACGTCGTCCAGGCCGACCAGGGCGACCCGGTGGGCGCCGAGCGCGCCGTCCAGGATCCGCTGCAACTCGACGAGCTTCTTGCGGTTACGGGTGGCCAGCAGCACCTTGTTGTCGGTCACAGGTTCAGCGCCTTCCGCTGTGCGTCGGCCAGTTCCAGACAACCCGCCACGCCCAGGTCGAGCAGCGCGTCGAGCTGGTCGCGGGCGAAGACACCGGCCTCGCCCGTCCCCTGCACCTCGACGAAGTCGCCGGCGCCGGTACAGACCACGTTCATGTCCACCTCGGCGGTCACGTCCTCGGCGTAACAGAGGTCGAGCATCGGCTCGCCGCCGATCACGCCGACGCTGACCGCGGACACCGACCGGTGCATCACCTTCTCCACCTTGCCGGTCAGCGACTTGCGCTCGGCCAGCCAGGTCACCGCGTCGTACAGCGCGACGTACGCGCCGGTGATCGCGGCGGTGCGGGTGCCGCCGTCGGCCTGGAGCACGTCGCAGTCGAGCACCACGGAGTTCTCGCCCAGCGCCTTGAGGTCGACGCAGGCGCGCAGGCTGCGACCGATCAGCCGGGAGATCTCGTGGGTGCGACCGCCGACCTTGCCGCGGACGCTCTCCCGGTCGGAGCGGGTGTTGGTGGCTCGCGGCAGCATCGCGTACTCGGCGGTCACCCAGCCCAGCCCGGAACCCTTGCGCCAGCGGGGCACCCCCTCAGTGACGCTGGCCGTGCAGAGCACCCGCGTCGCGCCGAACTCGACGAGCACCGAGCCCTCCGGGTGGGTGCTCCAGCCCCGGGTCAGGGTCACCGGTCGGAGTTGGTCGGGCCGCCGCCCGTCAGGTCGCGCCATGCCTGCACCCTATGCGGTGCGCCGATCGCGCCGCCTGCCGGTGCCCGCGTGTGCTCAGACGTCGTAGCCGGCGCCGGCCCGGACCACCTCGATCGGCCCGGCGTACGCCCCGGCCGCCGACTCCACGGTGTGCGACTCGCTGCCCCACGCGGGAACGAGGTGGGTGAGCAACAGACGGCCCACCCCCGCCTTGGTGGCCGCCTCACCGGCCTCCCGGCCGGTCAGGTGCAGGTCCGGCGGATTGTCCATGCCGTCCAGGTAGCTGGCCTCGCAGAGGAACACGTCGGCGTCCTGGGCCAGGCGCAGCAGCGCCTCGCAGGGCGCCGTGTCGGCGGAGTAGCAGAACACCCGGCCACCGTGCTCCAGCCGCACCCCGTACGTCTCGACCGGGTGGTTCATCCGGTCGACGGTGACGGTGAACGGGCCGATCGGGAACGTGCCCGGCTGGAGGCTGTAGAACTGGTAGACGTCCTCCACCGTGCCCTCCTCCTGCCCGTACGCGCTGGCCAGCCGGTCGGGCGCGCCGGAGGGCGCGTACATCGGCAGGGGCGGGTAGGGGCCGTCCGGGGCGTACCGGCGCACCACCACGTAGTTCACCGCGTCGAACATGTGGTCGCAGTGCAGGTGGGTGAGGAGGATGGCGTCCGGGGCGTGCAGCCCGACGTAACGCTGGAGCGTGGAGAGCGAACCCGCGCCGAAGTCGACCAGGAGCCGGAACCCGTCGGCCTCCATCAGATAGGCGGAGCAGGGCGATTCGGGGCCCGGGAAGCTGCCCGCACAGCCGAGGACGGTCAGTCGCATCCGGTTGCCTCGATCTCACCGTGGGTAGTCGATGCGTCGGCAGCCGCCCCGTCGTTGATCTCCACCGACGCGCTCGCCACGCTGCGCAGCCTACGCGGCGGCCGGTCGGGCAAGAATCATCTACCGGAAGTTGTCATCAACGTGACACCCATACGCGTCCAGGATCCGGGAGATCGCGGCGATCCGGCCGGTGTGTCCCCACCGACCGGATCGCCACCGGGCCGTCAGGCCCAGAGTTGACCGTCCAGCGCGTCCTCGGCGTACGCGAGTGTGCCGCCGTACGCCCCGGTGGACAGGTACTTCCAGCCGCCGTCGCAGACCACGAACGCCACATCGGCGCGGCGACCCGCCTTCACCGCCTCGTGCGCCACGGCGAGCGCGGCGTGCAGGATGGCGCCGGTGGAGAAGCCGGCGAAGATCCCCTCCACCTCGACGAGCTGCCGGGTACGCAGCACCGCGTCCCGGGTGCCCACCGAGAAGCGCCGGGACAGCACCCCGGCGTCGTACAGCTCGGGCACGTAGCCCTCGTCGATGTTGCGCAGGCCGTAGACCAGCTCGCCGTAGCGCGGCTCGGCCGCCACGATCTGGATGCCGTCGACCTTCTCCCGCAGGTAGCGGCCGGTGCCCATGAGCGTGCCGGTGGTGCCCAACCCGGCCACGAAGTGGGTGATGCTCGGCAGGTCGTGCAACAGCTCCGGCCCGGTCGTCTCGTAGTGCGCCCGGGCGTTCGCCTCGTTGCCGTACTGGTAGAGCATCACCCAGTCCGGGTGCTCGGCCGCGATCTGCTTGGCGGTGGCGACGGCCTGGTTCGAGCCGCCGGCGGCCGGCGAGAAGATGATCTCCGCGCCGTACATCCGGAGCAGCTGCACCCGCTCGGTGGAGACGTTCTCCGGCATCACGCAGACCAGCCGGTAGCCGCGCAGCTTCGCCACCATGGCCAGCGAGATGCCAGTGTTGCCGCTGGTCGGCTCCAGGATGGTGTCGCCGGGACGGAGCCGGCCGGCCTCCTCGGCCGCGCGGACCATGAACAGGGCCGCGCGGTCCTTGATGCTGCCGGTCGGGTTCCGGTCCTCCAGCTTGGCCCAGAGCCGTACCGGCGGCGCCCCGTCGGGCACGGTCGGGGAGAGCCGGGGCAGGCCGACCAGCGGCGTGCCCCCGGAGGCGTCGAGCAGGCTGTCGTACCGCGCCATGGCGGGCCGCCTAGCGGACGGCGACGGCGCGCGCGGTCGCCGCCGCGGCGGCGCTGTGCGACGCGAGCGCCGCTGCGGCGGCGAAGCCGAACGCGCCGCCGGCCACGGCCGGCAGGATGGTCACGCTGTCGCCGTCGTTGAGCTTCGCGTCCAGCGCGCCGAGGAAGCGGACGTCCTCGTCGTTGACGTAGACGTTGACGAACCGGTGCAACGCACCGGCGTCGGTGACCAGCCGGCCCCGCAGGCCGGCGTGCCGGGAGTCCAGGTCGGTGAGCAGGTCGGCGAGCGTGTCGCCACTGCCCTCGACGACCTTCGCGCCGCCGGTGTAGCTGCGCAGGATGGTGGGGATGCGAACCTCGATGGCCATGGTGTCTCGTGCTCCTCGTTCAGGGTCGTGCCAGGTGACGGACGGGAAAGGGCATGCCGGCGCTGGGGGATCAGCGGCCGGAACACTCGTAGTCGACCGTCGCCGGGCTCTGCCCGAACATGTAGGACTGGACGGCGTTCGGGTCCACGGCGGCGTCCACGATCTCGACCGGCTCCTCGGTGACCACCCCGTCGACGATCCGGAAGGAACGGATCTCCTCGGTGTCGGGCTCACGGGTGGAGACGAGCAGGTAGTGCGCACCCGGCTCGCCGGCGAAGGAGACGTCCGTGCGGGACGGGTAGGCCTCCGTCGCGGTGTGCGAGTGGTAGATGACGACCGGCTCCTCGTCGCGGTCGTCCATCTCCCGCCAGACCCGCAACTGCTCCATCGAGTCGAACTCGTAGAACGTCATCGAACGGGCGGCGTTGTCCATCGGGATGTGCCGGGTCGGGGTGTCGCCGCCGGCGGGACCGGCGACCACGCCGCACGCCTCGTCCGGGTGGTCCCGGCGCGCGTGGGCCACGATCGCGTCGATGATCGACCGGTCGATGCTCAGCACGTCGACCAGCCTAGCGCCTGGCCACCCCGGGCGGCGAGGTGGCCGCCGTCACCACTCAGTCGATGAGCGCGTTGAGCAGGGACTCCTGGAGATATCCGAGATAGGCGTAGACCGACAGTTGGAACACCCGGGACGAGGCCGGGTCCGCGGCGACCGCGTCGTCCAGCTCCTCACCCAGGTCGGTGCCGTCCTTGATCTCCAGCCGGACACCCATCGCCAGCCGGGCGTCGTTGAGCGCCCGCAGCCACGCCTCGGCCGCCTCCGCGTCCAGCCGCACCTCGCCGCCCGCGTCGCCGTCGGGCAACGCGGCGAGGATCGCGCCGGCCTGGTCGATCTTCGCGGTCTTCAGGTCGCCCTCGGTGTAGCGGCGGAACTCGGCGGTGCCGGCGTCGTCGTCCGGGTAGACCTCCGGGAAGAGCCGGCCGACCACCGGGTCGCCGTGGTCGAAGCCGTCGGTGAGCAGCCCGACCACCTCGGAGGCGACCTTGCGCAGCACGCGCACCTCGTCCACCGCGAAACTGGCCACGTAGCTGTCGCCCCGGCGACGGAACATGCTCACCGCGCCGCCCTCGGTCCCGACTGCGGGGCTCGCAGCACCGGCTCACTCCGCACGCTCACGACCGGTCCACCGTCGCCCACAGGCCGTACGCGTGCAGCTGCGCCGCGTCGTGCTCCATGCGTTCCCGGGCCCCGCTGGAGACCACCGCCTTGCCCTTGTGGTGCACGTCCAGCATCAGCTGCTCCGCCTTCTCCCTGCTGTACCCGAACAGCTTCTGGAACACCCAGGTCACGTACGTCATCAGGTTGACCGGATCGTCCCAGACGATGGTCACCCATGGCCGGTCGGAGACCGGCACCTCTGTGGTGTCCGGCGTCTCGACCGGCGCAACCTGTGGAGCCGCCATGCCCCCCATCGTGCCACCGGATCCGCCGAACCGATGAACCGGAACGGCGCGGCGGTCGGGATCGCCCGCCCGGACGGCGGGCGCGCGCCCGGCGACCCCGGCCTCAGGCGAGCAGGATGCCGTGGTCGACAGCATCGGCGAGCACCCCACCCAGCGAGAGACGGATCACCTCGAAGCGACGGGACACCTCGCGGGACAGTTCGAGTTCCACCTCGCGCAGGGCGCGCTGGGCCCAGGACCGGGCGGCGTTCGGATCGTCGTTGCCCGGCGCGCGCCAGTGCTGCCAGCAGCCGCCGTTGAGCGCCACGCCGACCGGCGGGAGCGCCTCGTCGCGTGCCGCGCCGGGCAGCCCGGCCAGCGCGTCCAGGGCGCCGACGCCGGCCAGCGAGGCGACCCCGGCGGTGCTGGTGACCAGGAGCACCCGGTCCAGCTCCCGGCCGTCGGGATGGTCGGCGAGGCCCCAGCGCACGGCGCGGGTGATCCGCCGGCGTACGCCTTCGGCGAGCGGCGCGCCGAAGACCCGGGCGGCGGCGTCGTCGACCATGCCGCGCACCGCCTCGTCGCACTGCGCGGTGGCGAGCAGGGACAGCGCCTCCAGCTCACGGTCGAGCAACGGCGGCAGGCCGGCGCAGCCGACCCCGAAGACGATCTCCTGGACCACCCGGAGGTGGATGTTGGCCAGTTCCAGCGCGAGGTGCTGGCGGATCCGCTGGGTGCAGGAGCGGGCCTGGCGGTCGAGCCGGTCGGCCAGCTCGGCCGGCTCGACGCCGGTCAGTACCGGCACCCGGCCGTGCGCGCCGGGTGGTTCGGGCGGCCGGGCGCTGGCCCGTCGCAGCCCCTCACCGGCGGCCCACCCGACCAACGCCCGGCGCAGGTTCGGCAGCTCGGTGCGGCGGGCCGGGAACCACCGGGCCCGGGCGAGCGCGGGCACCGCGGCCAGCAGCACCGCCCGGTGGGCCGCGATGGAGACCGCCACCGGGTCGAGCGGGCTGGCGGGGCCGGGCGGGCCGGCGGGGCCGGGCGACGGCACGGACGCCCCCGTGCCCTCCGCCGTCGCGCCGTCCGCCGGCACCGCCCAGCCGGTCCCGCCGGGAGTGACGACGAAGAACACCTCGACCGACGCCCGCGCCACCTCGGTCAGCAGGTGCAGCTCGGCGGCGCTGAACGCCTGGTCGGCGGCGATCACGAAAAGCAGCGCGCCGGCCCGGCCCACGGCGTCCCGCAGCACCCGGCCACCGGCCACCCCCAGCGCGGCGGTGTCCGGCGTGTCGAGCACCGCGAAGTGCCGCAGCAGCGGGTCGGGCAGGCTGAGCTCGACCCGGCGCGGCGGCCGGGCCAACGCGGGACCGGTGGCGAGCGGGTCGGCGCCGTACGCGAGCGGGTGGCGGTAGCCCGGGACACCGGCCGCCCGGGTGGCGACCTTGGCGTGGTTGACGAGCAGGTGGCTGCCGACGGGCACGGCCAGCGTCCCGGCCGGCACCCCGAGCAGACCGGCGACCAGCTCGCGCCGCCCGGCGCCGGCCGGGCCGGCCGCGACCACGGCGAGCGGCTCGTCCGGGCCCGGTGCGGTCACGCCGAGGCGGGTCGGGAGCGCGGCGCATCGCGGCGGCTCGGCCCGCTCGCCCGGATCGGGCACGTCGACCGAAGGGAGTGGACCCGGCTTCATCAGACGGCCTCCCGGTGAGGCGGCCGGGCGCGGCCCGGTCGCGGGAACTGTCCCCGGCGGGGATGTCGGAAGAGTACGGGTGTCGGCCATCCGACACCGAACACATCCGGTACTCACGAGTAATTGCCAGATTACTCAACTTCACTGCGTGACGGCGTGCGCGCGGAGGGCATTCCATCGATATGCTGCCTCGATGACCAGGTGGGAGTTCGTCGGCCGAGCGGATGAACTCCACAGGCTGTCATCCACGATCGGCGGTCCGGACGGGCACGGCCTGCTCTTCAGCGGCGACGCCGGGGTGGGCAAGAGCCGCCTGCTGCGGGAGGGGGTGGCCGCGCTCTCCCCCGAGCGCTTCGCCATCTGGTCGGTCGCGGCCAGCGCCACCACCGCCGCGCTGCCGTTCGGCGGGCTGGTCCAGGTGCTCCCCGCCGCGCAACCGCAGGGCCTCTCCCCCGCCGGCATCCTGCGCTGGGCGGTGGATCTGCTTCAGGAACAGGCCGCGGGCCGGCCCATCGTGCTGGCCATCGACGACGCGCACCTGCTCGACCCGCCCTCGGCGGCGCTGGTGCACCTGGTCGCCCGCTCGGAGAACGCCACCGTGATCGGGACGCTGCGCAACGGCGAGCAGATCCCGTTGCCGATCCGCGCGCTGTGGACCGACGACCTGGTCGACCTGGTCGAGCTGGGCCCGCTCGGCCGTAGCGAGACCACCGGCCTGCTCGCCGCGATCCTCGGCGGCCCGGTCGACGCCGGCTCCTCCGACCGGCTGTTCCGGCTCTCCGCCGGCAACCCGCTGCTGCTGCGCGAGCTGGTGCTGGCCGCCGGCGACGAGCTCGACCGCAGGTACGGGATCTGGCGGTGGACCGGCCGGCTGGAGCTGGCGCCCAGCCTCACCGACCTGATCGACACCCGGATCGGGCGGCTGACCCCGGGCGTCCGGGCGGTGGTGGAGCTGGTCGCCTTCGGCGAGCCGCTGGGCCTGCACCTGCTGGAACGGGCGGTCGAGCCGGCGGACGTGGAGGCCGCCGAGGAACGCGGGCTCATCGCCATGGTCCGCGACGACCGGCGGCTCAACGTCCGGCTGGCCCACCCGCTCTACGGCGAGGTGATGCGCCGGCACTGCCCGGTCAGCCGCACCCGCCGACTCCAGGCCACCCTCGCCGAGCTGCTGGAACAGGTCGGCAAGCGCCGTCGCGACGACCTGCTGCGGGTCGCGGTGTGGCGGCTCGACTCGGGTACGGCGCAGAACGTGACGCTGCTGCTCGACGCCGCGGTGCAGGCCTTCGGCCGGTACGACGTGCCGCTGGCCACCCGGCTGGCCCGGGCCGCGTTGGAGGCCGGCGGCGGCACGGACGCCGCGGAACTGCTCGCCACCATCCTCATGTTCGGCGACCGGCCGGAGGAGGCGATCCGGGTGCTCGACCAGGTCGCCGGCGAGATCCACGACGACCGCCGGCGCAGCCGCTGGCTGACCGTCCGGGGCATGGTGAGCTACTGGGGGCTCAACCGGGAGTCCACCGTGGAGGAGATCGCCGCTCGCGGCGCGGAACTGGCCGATCCCGCCGACCGGGCCCGGGTCCGCGCCTTCGAGGCCATCATGCGGCTGCACCGGCTGGACGTCGACGTCGCGGTGCGGCTGGCCCAGGAGGTGCTGGACCGCCCCGCCGCGCCGATGGCGGCCCGGGAGCTGGCCCGCTGCACGCTGGCCCACCTCCAGGCCGCGCAGGGGCAGTACCGTCGCAGCGCCACCGCGATCGCCCGGGTGCAGGCCGAAGCGGCGTGCTGGCGCTCCGACATGCCCTACCTCCAGCTCGCCATGGAACTGGCCCGGGGCACCCGGCTGGCGCTCTCCGGCGACCTGGCCGGCATCGACGCGATCGTCGCCGACGAGTTCGCCGATCTGGCCGGCGCCGGCGACTTCCGGCTCGGCAGCGGCTACCTGGCCATCCTCCAGGCGTACGCGGCACGGCTGCGCGGGCGCGGCGGCGACGCGCTCCGGACCAGCCTGGGCGCCTGCGCGGTGCTCACCACCAGCCGGGTCTACGCCGGCCTGGCCCACGCCGAGCGCGCCCAGGCCGCGGCACTGCGCGGGGACGCGGCGCACGCCGCCGAGGCGATGGCCGAGGCGGACCGCACGCACGCGCCCGGGATGGCGATCCTCTACCCGTGGCTGGAGCAGGCCCGGGGCGCCGCCCAGGCGGTGGCCGGTGACCTGCCGGGCGCCGTCAAGCACCTCTGCGCGCTGGCCGACCGGCTGCGCGAGGACGGTCTCGCCGGCCACGAGCTGCTCGTCCTGCTCGACCTGGTCCGGCTCGACCAGGCCGCCGCCCCGGTCGGTCCCACCTGCACCGACGGCGGCCGGCGCTCGGTGGCGCAGCGCCTGGCGGAGCTCTCCGAACAGATCGACGGCGTGCTGCCGCCGCTGGTCGCCCGGTTCGCGCGGGCCGCGCTCGACGGCTCCCCGGACGACCTGCTCACGGTCGCCGACGGCTTCGCCGACCGGGAGCTGGTCGTCTACGCCGCCGAGGCGACCGCGATGGCGCTGCACCGGATGCGGGACGCCCGGGCCGGCGTTCCGGGGGCGGCCCGGGAACGCCTCGCCGACCTGCTGCGCCGCTGCGACGAGATCTCCACCCCGGCGTTGCGGCTGCTCCGGCCGGCGCTCAGCGACCGCGAGTGGGAGATCGCCCGCCTCGCCGCCACCGGGCTGACCAGCCGCGTGATCGCGGAACGGCTGTTCCTCTCCACCCGCACGGTGGAGAACCACCTGCAACGCGTCTACAGCAAGCTCGGCGTCACCCGCCGTAGCGAGCTGCGGGCCGCGCTGGGTTCGATGCCGGGGCACGACGGCACGGATCCGGCCTGAACTCTAGGCTGGGGCGGTGAGCACCCTTCGCCCCGCGCTGCTGACCGACCACTACGAGCTGACCATGGTCAGCGCCGCGCTTCAGGACGGCACGGCCGACCGACGCTGCGTCTTCGAGGTGTTCAGCCGGCGGCTGCCGGCCGGCCGACGCTACGGGGTGGTCGCCGGCACCGGCCGGCTGATCGAGATGATCCGCGACTTCCGGTTCGACCCGACGGAGATCGACTTCCTGCGCCGGACCGGCGTGGTCGACGACCGGGCCGCGCAGTGGCTGGCCGACTACCGGTTCACCGGCGACGTCGACGGCTACGCCGAGGGTGAGCTGTTCTTCCCCGGCTCACCGATCCTCACCGTGTCCGGCTCGTTCGCCGAGTGCGTGGTGCTGGAGACGCTGGTGCTCTCCGTGCTCAACCACGACTGCGCGATCGCCGCGGCGGCGGCCCGGATGGTCACCGCCGCCCGGGGCCGGGCGCTGATCGAGATGGGCTCCCGCCGGGCGCACGAGGAGGCCGCGGTGGCCGCCGCGCGGTCGGCGTACCTGGCCGGGTTCCGGTTCACCTCCAACCTGGCCGCCGGGCAGCGTTACGGCATCCCGACCGCCGGCACCGCCGCGCACGCGTTCACCCTGCTGCACGACGACGAGCGGACCGCGTTCGCGTCCCAGGTCGCCACGCTGGGCAAGGACACCACGCTGCTGGTCGACACGTACGACATCGCACAGGGCATCCGCAACGCCATCGCGGTGGCCGGGCCGGAACTGCGGGCGGTCCGGATCGACTCGGGTGACCTCGCGGTGATCGCCCAGCAGTCCCGTGAGCTGCTCGACTCGCTCGGCGCCACCGAGACGAAGATCATCGTCTCCGGCGACCTGGACGAGTACGCGATCGCCTCGCTCGCCGCCGAGCCGGTCGACATGTACGGCGCCGGCACCGCGGTGGTGACCGGCTCGGGCGCGCCCACCGCCGGCCTGGTCTACAAGCTGGTCGAGGTGGAGGGGCGGCCGGTGGTCAAGCGCTCCGAGCACAAGTCCACCATCGGCGGCCGGAAGGTCGCCGTCCGCCGGCACAAGCCGACCGGCACCGCCACCGAGGAGGTCATCGTGCCGCAGGGCGTGCCGGACCGGCAGCCCAACGACCGGCTGCTCCAGCACTCGTACGTGGTGTCCGGCGAGCCGGTGACGCTGCCGACGCTGGACGAGTCCCGGGAACACCTGCGAGAGTGCCTGATTTCCATCCCGTGGGAGGGGCTCAAGCTCTCCGGCGGCGACCCGGCCGTGCCGGTGACCGTCGTACCCGCGACCTGAGAAGGGACCGACCAGATGGCGAACGCGTTGATCATCGTGGACGTGCAGAACGACTTCTGCGAGGGCGGCTCCCTCGCGGTCGGTGGCGGGGCCGGGGTGGCCGGCGGCATCTCCCGGCTGCTCGCCGCCGAACCGGACCGCTGGGACCACGTGGTCGCGACCAAGGACTACCACGTCGACCCGGGCGCGCACTTCGGTGACCCGCCGGACTTCGTCGACTCCTGGCCCCGGCACTGCGTGGTCGGCACGTCCGGCTCCGAGTTCCACCCCGAGCTGGAGACCGGCCGGGTGGAGGCGGTCTTCCACAAGGGCGAGCACGCGGCCGCGTACTCCGGTTTCGAGGGGCACGCGCCCGACGGCGAGTGCCTGGCCGACTGGCTGCGCCGGCACGACGTGGACCGGGTCGACGTGGTCGGCATCGCCACCGACCACTGCGTCCGCGCGACCGCGCTGGACGCCGCCCGGGAGGGCTTCCGGACCACCGTGCTGCTGGAGCTGACCGCCGCCGTCGCGCCGGCGACGCTCGACGTGGCGTTGCGCGCGCTCGACGGCGCCGGTGTCGCCATGGTCGGTGACCCTGTGATCAAGGCCGCTTGACCAGGTAATCGCTTGCGACTGTCGTACCTCCGGCCCAGGATGGCGCGGGAGGTGCGGCCGTCGTGAACCTGAAGCCCTACCGGGAGGCGCTGGCCCTGCCCGGTCTGCGCTCGCTGCTGCTGGTGTCCGTGCTGGCCCGCATCCCGCTGACCGCGGTCGGGGTGACGCTCACCTTCTACGTGGTGCTCGACCTGGGGCGGGGCTACGGTGCCGCCGGCCTGGTCGGCGCCGCGGCCACCGTCGGCACGGCGATCGGCGCGCCGCTGCTCGGCCGGCTCGTCGACCGCCACGGCCTGCGGCCGGTGCTGCTGCTCTGCACGGTCGTCGAGGGTGTGTTCTGGGCCGCCGCGCCCACCCTCTCCTACCCGGTGCTGCTGCCCGCCGCGTTCCTGGCCGGGCTGCTCGCGCTGCCGGTCTTCTCGGTGGTCCGCCAGTCCATCGCCGCGCTGGTCCCGGCGGAGCAACGACGCCCGGCGTACGCGCTGGACTCGATGTCGGTCGAGCTGTCGTTCATGGTGGGCCCCGCGGCCGCGGTGGCGTTGGCGACCACCGTCACGCCGCGCCTCACGCTCTGGGCGGTCGGCGCCGGCATCGTCGCCTCCGGCATCTGTTTCTGGCTGCTGAACCCGCCGACCCGGGGCGTCGACGAGCCGGCCGGCCCACGGCGCGCGGTGCCGCGTCGGGAGTGGCTCACCCCGCGCCTGCTCTCCGTGCTGGCGGTCAGCCTGGCCGCCACGCTGGTGCTGGGTGGCACCGACGTCGCCGTGGTGGCGGTGCTCCGGGCCGGCGGCGAGGTCGGGTGGACCGGCGTTGTGCTGGCCGTGTGGGCGGTCGCCTCGCTGGTGGGCGGCTTCGCCTACGGCGCGGTACGCCGCTCGTTCTCCCCGCTGGCGCTGGTGGCGGTGCTCAGCCTCACCACCATCCCGGTCGGGCTGGGCGGCTCGCACTGGTGGCTGCTCGCTCTGGCGCTGATCCCGACCGGCGCGCTCTGCGCGCCCACCATCGCGGCCACCGCGGACGCGGTCAGCCGGCTGGCTCCGCCCGACGTGCGCGGCCTGGCGATGGGTCTGCACGGCTCCGCCGTCACGGTCGGCATCGCCCTGGGCGCGCCGCTGGCCGGCGCGGTGATCGACGCCTCCGCCCCGGCCTGGGGCTTCGCGGTCACCGGCGCGGTCGGCCTCCTGGTGGCGCTGGTCGTGCTCCCGGTCGAGCTGCGCCACCGCCGCACCCCGCCGTCCGCCCCCACCGCACAGCCGGAACCGGTCACCGCCCTCCGCTGACCGCACCCCCGAAGCGTCGGGTGCGGTTGCCGTCGCCACAGCGACACCAGACGCACCCACACCGCCGGTGACCTCTCAGTCAGCCGACAGATCGGGTCGGTGCTCCCGCACCCACTTCTCGACGTCCGACCTCCGCCACGCGGTGCCGGACCCCGGCGAACTGCCCGACCGCTTCGTCGGCTCGGCCGGACCCGTTGATCAAGGAGTTTGCGTCGGGTCGGTGGCCATCGCCGACGCAAACTCCTTGATCAACGGGGGGGCGCCCGGGGCGGGGGGAAAGGCGACGGGCGCCGCGCCCCGGGAGGGGTGCGGCGCCCGTCGTGGGCTGATCGGGTCAGCGCTGGTCGAGGTTCCCGGCGGTGTCCTCCTGGTAGCTGGCGCCACCGTTGACCTCGCTGGTCAGCGGCTTGGCACCGCCCTCCGGCGGGCCGGCGACGCTCTGCCCGGCGGCCAGCTCGGGGAACTTCACGTCGAACGCGGGCCGCTCGGAGCGGATCCGCGGCATCCGGTCGAAGTTCCGCAGCGGCGGCGGGCAGGTGGTGGCCCACTCCAGCGAGTTGCCGTGGCCCCACGGGTCGTCGACCTCGACCACCGGGCCGGTCTTGTACGACTTCCAGCAGTTCCAGATGAACGGCAGGGTCGAGATGCCGGTGATGAACGCGCCGATGGTGGAGACCATGTTCAGCGTGGTGAAGCCGTCGTCGGCCTGGTAGTCGGCGTACCGGCGGGGCATGCCCTCGGCGCCGAGCCAGTGCTGCACCAGGAACGTGGTGTGGAAACCGATCATGGTGAGCCAGAAGTGGATCTTGCCGAGCCGCTCGTCGAGCATCCGGCCGAACATCTTCGGGAACCAGAAGTAGATGCCGGCGAAGACCGCGAACACGATGGTGCCGAACAGCACGTAGTGGAAGTGCGCCACCACGAAGTACGAGTCGTGCAGGTGGAAGTCGATCGGCGGGCTGGCCAGCAGCACGCCGGTCAGGCCACCGAAGAGGAACGTCACCAGGAAGCCGATCGCCCAGAGCATCGGGGTCTCGAACGTGACCTGCCCCCGCCACATGGTGCCGATCCAGTTGAAGAACTTCATGCCGGTGGGCACCGCGATCAGGTAGCTCAGGAAGCTGAAGAACGGCAGCAGCACTTGGCCGGTGGCGAACATGTGGTGCGCCCAGACGCTCATCGACAGCGCGGCGATGGCCACGGTGGCGGCCACCAGGCCCTTGTAACCGAAGATCGGCTTTCGGGAGAAGACCGGGATGATCTCGGTGATGATGCCGAAGAACGGCAGCGCCACGATGTAGACCTCGGGGTGCCCGAAGAACCAGAACAGGTGCTGCCAGAGCATCGGCCCACCGGTCGCCGGGTCGTACACGTGGGCGCCGAGCAGGCGGTCCGCGGCGAGCGCGAACAGCGCGGCGGCCAGCAGCGGGAAGACCAGGATGGCCAGCAGGCTGGTGACCAGCATGTTCCAGGTGAAGATCGGCATCCGGAACATGGTCATGCCGGGCGCGCGCAGGGTCAGGATCGTGGTGATCAGGTTGACCGCGCCGAGGATGGTGCCCAGACCGGAGATGGCGAGGCCGACCACCCACATGTTGGCGCCGACGCCCGGGGAGTGCTCGACGCTGCTCAGCGGCGTGTAGGCCGTCCAGCCGAAGTCGGCCGCGCCGCCGGGGCTGATGAAGCCGGCGACGGCCAGCGTGCCGCCGAAGAGGTAGAGCCAGTACGCGAACGCGTTCAGCCGGGGGAACGACACGTCGGGCGCGCCGATCTGCAGCGGCACCACGTAGTTCGCGAAGGCGAACACGATCGGCGTCGCGAAGAACAGCAGCATGATCGTGCCGTGCATGGTGAAGAGCTGGTTGTACTGCTCGGGCGACAGGAACTGCAGCCCCGGTCGCGCCAGCTCGGCGCGCATGATCAGGGCCATCAGGCCACCGATCATGAAGAACGCGAACGCGGTGACCATGTACATGATCCCGATCTGCTTCGCGTCCGTGGTGCGCAGCAGCCGCGCGAGGGCCGACCCCTTGACCGGCTCGCGGACCGGCCAGGGCCGGGTCACGACCGGCTTGGGTGCGACGGTGGTCACGAGTGGCCTCCGGTTCTGGGTTGTCCCGCTCGGCGCGCTGGTCATCGGCGCAGCCGTCATCCGCAAGGAGGATAGTCCCCGGTAGGTGGCCCCGCCGCGTGGGGTGGGCGGCTACGATCTTCGGCGCTTCTACGGCGGACCGGTGAGAAGTCGGTAGTGCTCGCCGAAGATCCGACCGCCGCGTCCGCGCAGCAACGGGTCGCGCAGCGCCGGCGGCACGTCGCGGGTGCGGTTGCGGTCCCGGGTCCGGTCCCGCACCCAGCGGGTACGCGGCCGACGCCGACTCTCGTACGCGATCAACGCGGCGTCGACGCTGCCGGCGGCCTGGAGCGACTCGGCGAGCACGACCGCGTCCTCCAACGCCATGGCGGTGCCCTGGGAGAGCGTCGGCGCGACGGCGTGAGCGGCGTCACCGACCAGCAGCACCCGGCCGTGGAACCAGCGGCCCAGCTCGACCTCCTCGGTGCGTTCGACGTGCACCGTCTCCAGCGCGGCGAGCACCTCGGGCACCGGGCCGCCGTAGCCGTCGAACAGCTCGTGCAGCCGGGCGAGCGGGTCGGCGGGCAGCGCGGTGCCGGCCTCGTCGGCGTAGCAGTAGAGCCGACCGGCGCCGAGCGGCACCATCAGGAAGCCGGCCCGCTGGCCGAGCAGGGCGGTCCAGTCGGTGACCGGCGGGCCGTCGCGCACCACGGCGCGGTAGACCACCTGCCCGGCGGGGCGGGGCGGACCTCCGAGGGCGGCCAGCGTGCGGACCGCGGAGCGGGGTCCGTCCGCGCCGACGACCAGGTCGTACTCGCCGCCGGTGCCGTCGGTGAAGCCGACGGTGACGCCGGCGGGATGGGGGTCGACGGTGCTCACCTCGGCGCCGTGGCGGACCGCGCCGCCGGCGCCGGTGAGCAGCACCCGGTGCAGTTCGGCGCGGGGCAGGGCCCGGCACTCCCCCACCCCGGCCCAGAGCGTGTCCAGGTCGACCTCGCACAGCGGCGCGCCGGCGGCGTCGAGGAAGCGCTGTCGGTGGATCACCTCACCGAGTGGTCGCAGCGGCCCGTCCAGGTCGAGTCGGCGCATCGCCCGCGCCGCGTTGCCGGGGAGGTAGAGGCCGGTCTCGGTGCGCTCGCCCGGCGGCAGCCGGTCGGTGACGTCCGGCCGGAACCCCGCCAGGCGCAGCGCCCGGGCCACGGCGAGGCCGGCGACGCCCGCGCCGACGACGAGGATGCGCAGGGGAGAACCACCCATCGTGGGGTACGCCTCCGGAGGGGGTCGGAACGCGTTGGAGGCAAGACACTACTCGCTGCGACCGGGCCCACGGAAGTGCCGAAGGACCCCTCCCGGCACTCCTTAACCGGTTCAGTTGCGTATCGATTTCAAACATGTAAATGTATTCCGGTGAACATGGGAGCGCTCCCGCACGTATCCCTCGACACCACCGGCGCCCCCGCGCCGAACCAAGGAGCATCATGAAGCGTTCACTCAGGGCCCTCGCCGTCGCCGGCCTGCTGGCCGCCGGCAGCATCGTCGCCGTCGCGCTCGGCGGCACCGCCTCCGCCGACACCCAGATCTGCGACCAGTACGGCTCCACCACCATCGGTGGTAAGTACGTGGTGCAGAACAACCGCTGGGGCACCAGCGCCCAGCAGTGCATCAACGTCACCTCGACCGGCTTCTCGATCACCCGGGCGGACGGCTCCGCGCCGACCAACGGGGCGCCGGTCTCCTACCCGTCGATCTTCGTGGGCTGCCACTACACCAACTGCTCCCCCGGCACCAACCTGCCGGTGCAGGTGAAGAACATCAGCAGCGCGCCGGCCAGCATCAGCTACAACTACGTCAGCGGCGCGATCTACGACGCCGCGTACGACATCTGGCTCGACCCGTCGCCCAAGAAGGACGGCGTGAACCAGATGGAGATCATGATCTGGCTCAACCGGCAGGGCTCGATCCAGCCCATCGGCTCCCCAGTCGGCAACACGAACATCGCGGGCCGGACCTGGGAGGTCTGGCGGGGCAGCAACGGCTCCAACAACGTCATCTCGTACGTGGCGCCGTCCGCCGTCCCCAGCTTCAGCTTCGACGCGCTGGCGTTCATCAACGACACCCGGAACCGGGGCGCGATCACCAACGACTGGTACCTGACCAGCATCCAGGCCGGCTTCGAGCCGTGGCAGGGCGGGGTCGGCCTGGCCGTGAACTCGTTCTCCCAGAGCGTCAACACCGGCGGCAACAACCCGCCGCCCACCACCACGCCGCCGCCCTCGGGCAACTCGGCCTGCACCGTGACCTACCGGGCGACGAACGTGTGGAACAACGGCTTCACCGCCGAGGTGACGGTCAAGAACACCGGTAACAGCACGATCAACGGCTGGACGCTCAACTACAACCTGCCCTCCGGGCAGAACGTGACGAGCGCGTGGAACGCCACCGTGTCGCAGAGCGGCTCGGCGGTGACCGCGCGCAACGTCGACTACAACGGCACGCTGGCCCCCGGCGCGTCGACCAACTTCGGCTACCAGGCGACGCTGAACGGCAGCTTCTCCGCGCCGAGCAGCTTCACCCTCAACGGAACCGCCTGCGCCCGAGGCTGACCACCGGAGACAAGGAGGGGCGCGGTCCGTGCGGACCGCGCCCCTTCCCGTACGCCGGATCAGCCGCCGAGCGCGTCGATGTCGCGCATCTCCTCGGCGGTCAGCGAGAACCCGAACACGTCGGCGTTGGCCCGGATCCGCTCCGGTGTGACCGACTTCGGGATCACCACGATCTCGTGGTCGATGTGCCAGCGCAGCACCACCTGGGCCGGCGAGACGTCGTGCGCCTGGGCGATGCGCACCAGCACCGGGTCGGACAGGTCGCTGGTCTTGAACGGGCTGTAACCCTCCAGCACGACGCCCCGGTCCCGGTGCGCGGCGTGCGCCTGCCGGTCGTACAGCGACGGGCTCCACCGGATCTGGTTGACCGCCGGCGTCTCCTCGGTGGCCTGGATCAGCTCGTCGAGCTGCGCGGTCGAGTAGTTGCTCACCCCGACGGCGCGGGCCAGGTTCTCGTCCCGGGCGGCCAGCATCTCCCGCCAGACCGGGATGCTGTCGCCGGGCGCGGACGGCGGCCAGTGCACCAGCCACAGGTCGACGTACTCGGTGCCCAGCGCCGCCAGGCTCGCCTCGAGAGTCTCCCGTTCCCGGCCCACCCGGTCCGGCGGCAGCTTCGTGGTGATGAACAGGTCCTCGCGGCGCAGCCCGCTCTCGGCGACCGCGCGCCCGACCTCCTTCTCGTTGCCGTACATCGTGGCGGTGTCGAGGTGCCGGTAGCCGGCGTCCAGCGCGGCGAGCACGGCCTGGTAGCCGTCCTCGCCGGTGGCCTGCCAGGTGCCGAAGCCGAGGATCGGGATCCGGACGTCGCCGGGAAGCGGAAGGGTGGGCTGGTCGAGGTCCATGTCGACGGTTCTACCCCGCAACGCCGTCGCCATGCCGGCGCGCGCGCCGGGTATGCCGGAGAATACGGCTGTGGCGGACCGGCTGGAGGAGTACCGGCGGAAGCGGGACGCGGCGCGTACCCCGGAGCCGGTGCCGGAGCGGCCCCCGGCGCGGAAGCGGGCCGCGCGGCGCGCGCCCCGCTTCGTCATCCAGCAGCACCACGCCCGCAGCCTGCACTGGGACCTGCGGCTGGAGCACGACGGCGTGCTGGCCTCCTGGGCGGTGCCGCGCGGCCTGCCCCGCGACCCGGGCCGCAACCACCTCGCCGTGCACACCGAGGACCACCCGATGGAATACCTGACGTTCCACGGCGAGATCCCGGCCGGCGAGTACGGCGGCGGGCGGATGACAGTGCACGACACCGGCACCTACCGCGCCGAGAAGTGGCGCGACGACGAGGTGATCGTGGTGCTCGACGGCGCGCGCACCAAGGGCCGGTACGTCCTGTTCGCCACCGGCGGCCGGGGCCGGGACTGGATGGTCCGCCGCACCGACCCGGCGCCGGCGGGTTGGACGCCGATGCCCGAGCTGGTCCGCCCGATGCGCGCCACCGAGGGCGGCCGGCTGCCGCGCGACGCCGCCGCCTGGGGGTACGAGCCGCGCTGGGCGGGCGTGCGGGCGATGGCGTACGTCTCCGGCGGCCGGCTCCGGCTGCTCGACGGCGACGACACGGAGATCACCGGCGACCACCCCTGGCTACGGGCCATGGCCGAGGAGCTGGCCCCCACCGAGGTGGTGCTGGACGGGGTGCTGGTGCGCATCGACCCGGCCGGGCGGGTCAAGCCGCCCAGCAAGCGGGAGGGTCAGTTCCTCGCCGTCGACCTGCTCTGGCTGGAGGGCGTGTCCAGCCTCGACGTGCCGTACGCGCAACGCCGCGACCTGCTCGACGGTCTGGCGCTCGCCGGCCCGCACTGGCAGACTCCGCCGTGGTTCCCGGGGGTCGGCGCGGACGCCCTGCGGGCCGCCCGAGAGCAGCGGCTCCCCGGAGTGGTGGCGAAGCGCCTCGACTCCCCGTACGAGCCGGGCCGGCGCAGCCGGCACTGGCTGAGCATCGACGCGAGCTGAGGACCACCGTGCACCTGACGCACCTGGAGTGCCCGCGCTGCGGCCTGGAACACCCGGCCGACAAGCTGCAGAACCTGTGCGACTGCGGGTCCCCGCTGCTGGCCCGCTACGACCTGGCCGCGGTGGCCGCCACCGTGACACCGGAGCAGTTCGGGCTCCGCCCGGCGGACCTGTGGCGTTACCGGGAACTGCTGCCGGTGGCCGATCCGCGGTTCGTCACCACGCTGGGCGAGGGCTGGACGCCGATGTGGCACGCCCGGGCGTACGGCCACGAGATCGGCGTGGCGGAGCTGATCGTCAAGGACGAGGGGCTCACCCCGACCGGGTCGTTCAAGGCGCGCGGCGCGGCGGTCGGCGTGAGCCGGGCCCGGGAGCTGGGCGTCGAGCGGATCGCCATGCCGACCAACGGCAACGCGGGCGCGGCCTGGGCGACCTACGCGGCCCGGGCCGGGATGGGCGCGACGATCGCCATGCCGCTGGCCGCGCCGACCATCTGCCGGCAGGAGTGCCTCGCCGCCGGCGCGGACCTGCGGCTGGTCGACGGGCTGATCAACGACGCCGGCCGGGAGATCGCCGCGCTGGTCGCCGCCTCGGGCGGGCGGATCTTCGACGCCGGCACGCTGCGCGAGCCGTACCGCCTCGAGGGCAAGAAGACCATGGGGTACGAGATCGTCGAGCAGCTCGGCTGGCAGGTGCCCGACGTCATCATCTACCCCACCGGCGGCGGCGTCGGGCTGATCGGCATCCACAAGGCGCTGCACGAGCTGCGCGAGCTGGGCTGGGTGGAGGACAAGCTGCCCCGGCTGGTGGCCGTGCAGTCCACCGGCTGCGCGCCGATCGTGCGCGCGTTCGCGGCCGGCGAGGCGCGCGCCACCCCGTGGCAGGACGCGCACACGCTCGCGTTCGGCATCACCGTGCCGGCCCCGCTCGGCGACGAGCTGGTGCTGACCGCGTTGCGGGACAGCGCCGGCACCGCGATCGCGGTGGACGACGCGGAGATCGTCGCCGACCTGCGCGACTTCGCCGCCCGGGAGGGGTTGCTGCTCTGCCCGGAGGGCGCGGCCTGCCTGACCGCCGCCCGGCACCTGCGCGCCGGCGGCTGGATCCGCCCCGGTGAACGCGTCGTGGTCCTCAACACCGGCGCCGGCCTCAAATACCCCGGCCTGGTGCAAGGCGGGGCCCCTTCTTAACGCTTCAGGTATAGGAGGGGCCCCTTCTTAACAGTCAGGACGTGGGCGGCTCGTCCTCGCCGGCCTCCTCGGCGGCGTCCGCCTCCTCCTTCGTCTTGTGCACCGCGCCGTCGGCGTGCTCCGGCGGGCCGTAGACGGTGTAGAGCACCAACGGGTTGGGCCCGGTGTTGACGAAGTTGTGCTTCGTGCCCGACGGCACGACCACCAGGTCGCCGGCGACGACCTCCTTCTTCTCACCGGCCACCCGCGCCTCACCGGTGCCGCTGACGAACGTGAGGATCTGGTCGATGCCCTCGTGGACCTCCTCGCCGATCTCGCCGCCCGGCGGGATGGTCATGATGACCAACTGCGTGTGCTCCCCGGTCCAGAGCACGCGGCGGAAATCGGGACTCTTCTCGGCGACGGTCGCGATCGTGAAATGCTCCATGGCCCGCTCATACCCCGTTCGCGTGCCCAGCACGCCGGGACTGGCAGATGGTGGAATTCCCCACGCCGGTCAGGTTTGGACCCCCGCCGGACGGGCATCAGCAGGACACAAGACCGGTTGCGAGCTGGGCCGGTCGAGCCAGGTCCCCGCTGACGTACCGCCGTACGGCTGCGCCGGTGGGAGACGGCCAGAGCGCGGCGACGTGACGACCGGACGGGTCGGGCGGCGCCGCGCGCTCGTGTCCGGCCCGCTCAGGCGAGCACGGCCAGGTGGAACGGCCGGTCCGCGTGCCCGCTCGCGGCGTGCGTCTCGACGAAGACCGCGTTGGCGATGCCGGCCCGGGGGGCCACCGTGATGACGCCCTGCTGGGCGAGCCCGCCCCCGTTGGCGGGGCCGACGGTCCCGACGTAGGCCGCCCCGGCGACGTCCTGGTCGAAGGCCACCTGGTACATCCCGGCGGCGAGCCGCGTGGCCGAGGTGGCGCCCAGGCCGCGGACCAGCGTGCCGTTCGCGTCGACGACGGCGAACAACACCCGGGCGGTCGGCGGCAACCCGGCCGACGAGCACGAGTCGATCTGCGAGTCGACGTGCGCGGCCTCCCGCGCGCTCGGAGTGGGCTGGCCGGTCGCTCCCCTCCTCGATCTGGGGCTGGACATGGTCGTCCTCTCTCCCGCCGGTACGCCGGCAGGAGGCGTTCGTGGTGCGCCGAGCGATCCGCGACGATCACTCCCCTGCTTCTCGAAGCTATGCCGGCCCACCGCTCACCAACCAGCGACAGCACTGTCCGATCTTGGACAGTCGACGGCTCTGAGCTGCGAATACTCAGTCCTCCGGGTCCCGCGTCGGCACTCCGCCCCGGCAGCGCAGCCGCACCTCGTACTCCCGACCACCGCCCACGAAGCGGACCTCGACGTGGTCGTCGGGCCCCCGGTCGGCGTCCTTCGTCAGGTACCCGGGCGCCGGGGACGACGCCACCACCCGCACGCCGCCCGGTCCGCACTCGGCGAGCACGCTGCCGCCGTCCGTCACGAAGCCCCGCTGGGCGCCGGTCGGCGTCGCGGCGCCGGACCGCGTCCCGGTCGGCGTCGCGACCGGGCTCACGCTCGTCGCGCCACCCGCCCCCGGATCGGGTACGGCGAGCGCGCGGGCGACGTCCCGCTCGGTCCGCACCCCGCCCGAGGTGCCGGTGATGCCCGCGCCGGCCAGGTCGACGGCGGCCAGCCCGACGAGCGTGGCCGCCACGGTCGTGGCCAGCCAGCCGGTGACGGCGAGGAGGGTACGGCGATCCATGCCCCGAGTCTGCCCCGCGCCGGGTCGGGGCGGCCGTAGGGCGACGCTAAGGTCCGGTTAACGGACCCCGTCGCCGGCCCGCCGAACGGCTACCCTCCCTTGCGTGGCGCGCCTGCTGCTCATCGAGGACGACCTGACCATCCGCACTCCGCTGCTGCGCGCCCTCCGGGAGTACGGGCACGCCGTCGCCGCGGCGTCGACCGCCCTGGGCGGGCTGCGTGACGCCCTGGACGACCGGCCCGACCTGGTCGTGCTCGACCTCGGGCTGCCCGATCTGGACGGCGCCGAGCTGCTGCGGATGCTGCGCGCGGTCAGCACGGTGCCGGTCGTGGTGGCGACCGCCCGCGACGACGAGGTGGAGATCGTGCGCCTGCTCGACGCCGGCGCGGACGACTACCTGGTGAAGCCGTTCACCGCCGCGCAACTGGACGCGCGGGTCCGCGCGGTGCTGCGCCGCTCGGCCGGCGGCGGCGCGACGGAGGCGGCGCTGGTGCTCGGCGGGCTACGCATCGACAGGCGGTCCCGGCAGGTCACGCTGGACGGCACGCCGGTGGAGCTGACCCCACGCGAGTTCGACCTGCTGCACCACCTCGCCGGCCGCCCCGGGCAGGTCGTCACCAAGCGGGAGCTGCTGACCGAGGTCTGGCGGATCCCGTACGGCGGCGCCGACAAGACGGTCGACGTGCACCTGTCCTGGCTGCGCCGCAAGCTCGGCGAGAGCGCCCAGGCACCCCGCTACCTGCACACGGTGCGCGGCGTGGGGGTACGGCTCGACGTGCCGGAGCAGGACCGGTGAGGCGCCGGTTGACCCTGCTGGTCGCGGCCGTCGGGGTGCTCGTCATGGTCGCGTTCCTGGTGCCGTTGGCGGTGCTGGTGCGCAGCGTCGCCGCGGACCGCGCGACCGCCCGGGCCACCGCCGACGTGCAGCTCCTGGTCACCGTGGTCGGCACCGCCACGCCGGAGACCGTCCGGCTGACCGTGGACCAGCTCGCCGTCGACACCGGCCGTGAGGTGAGCGTCTTCCTCGCCGACGGCACGGTGCTCGGCGCGCCGGCGGCGCGTACCCCGGCGGTCACGCTGGCCGCCCGGGGGCAGAGCCTGACCGTCGAGTCCGCCGCCGGGCGGGAGGTGGTGGTCGCGGTGCAGGGCCGCCCGGAGGGCACCGGAGTGATCCGTACGCTGGTCCCCCGCGCCGAGCTGACCGCCGGGGTGACCCGCGCCTGGCTGGTGTTGGCGCTGCTCGGCGCGCTGCTCGTGCTGGTCGGCCTGGTGGTCGCCGACCGGCTGGCCGGCACGCTGGTCCGGCCGATCACGGCGCTGTCCGCCGTCTCGCACCGACTCGCCAACGCAGAGCTGGACGCGCGTGTCGAACCGGCCGGGCCGGCCGAGTTGCGCGAGGTGGCGGGCGCGTTGAACCACCTGGCCGAGCGGATCCAGATCCTGCTGCGCGAGGAGCGCGAACAGGTGGCCGACCTGTCCCACCGGCTGCGTACCCCGTTGACGGCGCTGCGGCTGGAGGCCGAGTCGTTGCGTGACCCGGACGACGCGGCCCGGCTGACCGCGGCGGCGGACGGGCTGGAGCGGGCGGTGACCGGGGTGATCCAACGGGCCCGGTGGCGCAGCGGCACGGCGGCCACCGGCGGGGGCTGCGACGCGGCCACCGTGGTCGGCGAGCGGGTGACGTTCTGGTCGGTGCTCGCGGAGGACACCGGCCGGACCGTGACGCTCGACCTCGCCCCCGGCCCGCTGCCGGTGCGGCTGAGCGGTGACGAGCTGGCCGCCGCCGTGGACGCGTTGCTGGGCAACGTCTTCGCCCACACACCCGACGGCACCCCGTTCACGGTGCGGCTCGCGACGGAGCCGGAGCGGGTGGCGCTCACCGTGGCGGACGCCGGCCCGGGGCTGCCGCCCGGCCCGGTGCGACGCGGCGCCAGCCGGGCCGGGTCGACCGGGCTCGGTCTGGACATCGCCGAGCGGGCCGCCCGCGCGAGCGGCGGTGGGCTGGAGTTGTCGGCCGCCAACGGTGGCGGGGCCCGGGTGGTGCTCCGGCTCGGTGCCGCGCCGTCTGCCTGACGACCCCGCGCCCTACTCCGGCTCCCACTCGACGAGCTTGTCGAACAGGCCCCGGTCGCCGTCGATCTTCAGCGCGTCCAGTGGGATGCGGCCGTAGAAGGACAGGACCAGGTCGCCGGCCGTACCGTGGGCGGCGGCGTCGGCCGGGCCCACGCCGACAGCCGGATCGGGCAGGCGGGCGGCGGTCACCCCGTCGGCGGAGAGCGACTGACGCCAGGAGCGGCCCTCGGTGCTGTGGTAGTCGACGGCGGCGGGCCCGTGCGGCCACCCGGCCGTGGTGGTGCAGCAGGTGAACAGGAACTCCTCCACCCCGTCGAGTGCTACCTCGACCGGCAGCGGCTGCGCGGCGCCCACGGTGAGCTTGGCGTCGTAGGTGTGCACCGCGACCTCCTGGAGCTGGTGCCGGGCGACCGCGCCACAGGTCGACGGCGACTGCGACGTCCCCCACCAGGTCCAGCAGCCGCGCTCCGGGCCGGCCGCCCGCAGCGCGTCCAGGAGCTGCCGCGTCGACGTGGCCAGCCAATCCAGCAGCGCGGCACGGTCCCGGGGCACGGGCGGGCCGGCCGGCACCACCTTGGCCGGGGCGCCCGGCCCGGCGGCCACCGTGGCGGCCCAGGAGCGGCGCCCCTCGCCCAGGTGCCGGGCCAGGTCGAACAGCGCCCACTCCGGACAGGTCGGCACCTGGACGTCCAGGTCGGGCGCGGCGGCGACCGCCGCCCGGAACGCGGTCGACCGTTCGTCGATCAACCGCAGCAGCTCGGGAAACTCCAGCGTCTCGGACACCCCGGCTGTCTACCACCGTGCTCCGGCGACGGACAGCGATTTTCCCGGCCGACCACGACCACGCGCCTTAACCCGGCGTTGTCTGTCGGCTAGCGCGGCCCCGACCGTCCGGCGCGCAGTCTCGACGACACGAACCGAGGAAAGGTGGCAACCATGCGACGTACCTCCCTGATGCTGGCGGCGGCCGGTGGAGTCGCCGTGCTGGCGGTGACCGGCGCGGCGCTCGGCACGACCGCGGCGGACCGGTCGACCGGCCGCACCGCCCCGGCCGCCGTGACCGTCGAGGACAACCCGGCCCGGACGGGCACGGGCGGCGAGGACAACCCGGCCCGGACGGGCACGGGCGGCGAGGACAACCCGGCCCGGACGGGCACGGGCGGTGCGGACAACCCGGCCCGGTCGGCGACCGGCGGCGGGGACGACCGGGCCCACCGGGGCACGGCCGACGACGACCGTGCCCCGGCGGGCACCGGCCGGGAGGACAACCCGGCCCGTCGGGGTACGGACGACGACGCGGGTCCGGCGCGGGCAGCCGGCGGCACGGTGAGCCGGCAGCGCGCCGCCGAGGTGGCGTTGGTCCGCACCGGTGGCGGCCGGGTCACCGAGATCGAGGCGGAGACCGAGCACAGCCGTCCGGTGTGGAGTGTCAAGGTCACCCGTGACGGCTGGCGTCACGAGGTCAAGGTCGACCGGGCGACCGGCACCGTGCTGGAGGCCGAGCGGCAGCGGGCCGGCACCGACGACCGGGGTGGGCGCGACGACCGGGCCGGCACGGACGACCGGGGCGGGCGCGACGACCGGGCCGGCACGGAAGACCGGGGTGGGCGCGACGACCACGGTTCGCACGACCGGGACGACGACCACGGTCGCCACGGCGACGACGACTGAACGCCGGCCGGGGCCGGGTGCGGAGCGGATCCGCGCCCGGCCCCGGCCGTGCTCACCGCAGCGTGCAGCTCACCTCGGTCGGCGGCTGGTTGTCGCCGGAGACGACCAGGCCCCAACTGGTGGTGCCGCCGGCCGGCAACGCACCGTTCCAGGACGCGTTCGTCGCGGTCACCCGCGCGCCGGACTGCGTCGCGCCGGCGTTCCAGGCGTTCACCAGCCGCTGCCCACCGGCGAAGGCGACCTCGGTGCGCCAGCCGGTGGCGGCGGACGTACCGGTGTTGCGGACCGTCACCTCGGCCTGGAAGCCGCCGGCCCACGCGCCGGTGACCGTCCAGGCCGCCGCGCACCCCGAGCCGGACGGGCTCGGTGACGCGGTCGGGCTCGGCGACCCGGTCGGCGGGGCCGTCGGACCGTCCGACGTGGTGTAGCTGACCGGCGTGTACGCGGCGGAGCAGGTGCCGCCGCACGAGGCCGGCAGCGCGAACCGGTACACCCGGCCGCCGCCCACCAGCGCGCCGGTGACGTCCCGCACCCGGATCTGGAAGTCGACGCCGCCGGCGGTGGTCGCGCCGAGCACGTACGACTGGCCCATGTCGCTGTTCATGGTGGCGGCCCGCCACACCCCGTCGGCCAGGTACTCCACCCCGTGGATGCCGTTGGGCAGGTGGGACACCGCGATGGCCGGCCAGTACCGCTGGGCGCCGCGCAGGAACGCGATCCGGAGGTCGCCGGAGTAGTCGGGCGCCGGCACGAACGACCAGGAGACCTGCCGGTTGTTCCAGTGGCTCGGATAGAGGTCACCAACCGGGACACCGCCGCGTGCGAAGCGGTTCAGCGAGGCGGTGGACAGGTCCAGATGGTTCCGGTCGTCCCGGCACCAGGCGTTGCCGTCGCCGCAGGAGTCGGCGACCACCATGGTCAGGGTGGCGCCGTTGTAGCCGTCGGCGACCCAGGAGCCGTTGCGGCAGAACGGCTGCCCCGGCGCGCCGTCGTTGGTGCCGGTACACCGGTCCCCGATGGTCACCCGGACGAACCGGCCGCAGTTCAGGCCGTTGTTCCACAGCCCGATCCGGTCCGCCTGGTCCGGTGGCAGCGGCCGGACCGGATAGGACGTGTAGTCGCCGGGCAGGTCGTAGACGTTGAGCGCGACGACGTCCGGCGAGTCCAGTTCGGACTGGGGCAGGCCGCAGCCGCCGTACGGGGAGCCGAGGCCGTCGAAGTGGGTGGCGTTGCCGGTAACCGGCGCGGGCGGGTCGTCGACCGCGAGCGCGGGCAGTTGACCGGCGACGAGCAGCGCGGCCGCGGCGGCGGTCAGGGCCGCGCCGAGCCGGAGGCGGGACTGCGGGGTCATGGGGTGGCCTTCCGGGCGGGCCGACCCGGACACGGGCCGGCTCAGAGGTGGTCATGGTTGCCCGTCCATGCCCGGCCGCGCCCGCGGAGACCATGCCACCACCGTGCCCTCCGCCGTGTCAACGAGGGCGCTGGCCACCCGAACGGGGCGGTGACGGAGAGCGATTGAGTCGCTACATTGAAGTATGGTGTCCGCACCCGGCGGCTGGCCGCCGGACCCGGTCTACCGCCCCGTGCTGGCCGGCCGTCGGGGCGAGTTGGAGGCCCTGGCCCACCTCGACGACACCGCCGCCGCGCTGCTCGCCCCGATCGTCGACGTGCCGGCGGACGAGCCGGTCCCGGTGGCGGCGCTGCGACGGCTGCCCGCCACGCTCCTGCCGGCCGTCGACGTGTCGGCGCTGCCGGACACCCCGGAACACGACCCGGTCCGCTGGGGCGTACCCCTGATGCCGGTGACCGGGCTCGCGGAGAGTGACCGGCGGCTGGGCGCGCACGGCGCGGCGGCCCGGGCCGGGGCGGGCCGGGCGGTGGTCCGGCTGCGGATCGGGCCGGACCGGGTCGGCCCGGACGCCGCCACCGCGGCGGCGGAACGGGTGTGGCGGTCCACCGGGCTGGTGCCCGAGCAGTGCGACCTGCTGCTGGACGCTGGTGACGTGTGCTGCCTGGCCGACGTCCGGCTGGCCGAGCCACGGGTGCGACGCGCGGCGGAGTGGGCCCGGCGGCACGCCTGGCGCGCGGTTACCGTGGCGGCGGGCGGGATGCCACCGGCGCTGTCCCGGCTCCCGGTCGACGAGCCGGTCCGCCTGGACCGCTACGACTGGCTGCTCTGGCAACGCCTGGCCGACCTGCGACTGGGTTACGCCGACTACGGGGTGGGCTGCGCGGTACGCGACGCGGACGCGCCCGGCGACCGGCTGCCGACGCTGCGGTGGGCGGACGACGGCGCGTGGTGGATCTACCGCTGGTGCCGGCGGGGCGGTCGGGGCGACGAGCGCCTCGCCGACCTGTGCCGCACGCTGGTGGCCGCCCCGCACTGGCCGGCGGCCGGGTCGGGTTTCTCCTGGGGCGACCACGAGGTGTTGCGCCGGGCCCGGCGCGGCGCCGGGGCGGGTTCGCCGGCCAACTGGATCGCCTGGAGCACGTCCCACCACCTGGCTCACGTGCTGGCCGCGCTGGTCCGACCGGACCGGGAGCAGCGCGGCGGTTCGTGGCGGCCCGGCCAGGACGCCCCGGAGTGGGGGCGCGCCGGCCGGCCGCAGCGCGGCGGGGAGGCCCGCCGGGCCGGCTGAGTCACTCCTTCTCGGTGAAACCGAACTGGACCACGCCCTCCTCGTCCACCACCGCGTCGACCGAGGTGTCGTCGAGCAACTCGGCGGCGTCCAGGTCCAGGAAGATCCGCGCCCCCTGGTCGTCGACCACCTGGTCGCCCTGCACGGGCGCCGGGACCAGCTCGATGGAGAGCGCGCCGGCCTCGGTGTCGGCGGCGATGCGCAGCCCACCCGCGTCGGCCACGTCCTGCTGGGCGGCGAGGTCACGGATCACCAGGACGGCGTTGTCGGTCATGGTCAGCATGGCGGAACTCCTCATGGCTGGTCTCTCGGATTCGCGGGCGACTCGGCCCACGCGGTCGGCTCGCGACCCGGAAGCGGACGAAACGCTGTTTCGCCGCAATAAGGGGGGCGGTCGGACGGCCCCTCACCACCCACCGTGCCCGCTGCCGGTGGATCCGTCAAATAGAGCCGGGTGATCGGGCGTGAGCAGCGGTTTCTCCTCCGAACCGCCCGGCAGCTCCCTATGCTCGAGGGCGTGGACGACCCGCGCAGGTACGTCGCCGAGTTCCTCGGTTCGCTGCTGCTGATCTTCTTCGGCGTGGGCAGCGCCGTCTTCGCCCGGGTCCAGGGTGGCGTGGTGGTGGTCGCCCTGGCCTTCGGCTTCACCATGCTGGCGCTGGTGTACACGATGGGGCCGCTCTCCGGCAGCCACATCAACCCGGCGGTGACCCTGGGCGTACTGCTCTCCGGGAAGATCTCCCCGCTGGGCGCGGTGCTGTACTGGGTCGCGCAGTTCGCCGGCGCCATCGTCGCCGCGTTCGTGATCTGGGCGCTCACCCGATGGGGTGACGTGGTCGACCAGACCGGCGCGCTCGGCACCAACGGCTACGGCGCGCACATCAACCTGGGCGGCGCCGCCGTGCTGGAGACGGTGCTGACGTTCCTCTTCGTCCTGGTGGTGCTGGTGGTGACCGGGCGGGGTGAGCACGCCGCGTTCGCCGGGGTGCCGATCGGTCTCGCCCTGGCCGCCGCGCACCTGGTCGGCCTCACACTGGACGGCACCTCGGTCAACCCGGCGCGGTCGTTCGGTCCGGCCCTGTTCCAGGGCGGCACCGCGCTGCGCCAACTCTGGGTCTTCATCGTCTTCCCCTTGCTGGGCGGCGCACTCGCCGCCCTGGTCGCACCGCTGATCCTGCGCCCGGGAGCGGGCGAACCCGGGCCGGCGGAACGGGTGGCCACGCCGCGGACCTGAGTTCGGCAATAACCTTTCGCCCCGGGCCCTTTCCCGCAGGAAAGCACCATGGCAGCATCTGCACATGCATCGTCGTCTCTTTCCCCGGGCGCTCGCGGCGCTGGTGCTGGTCGCCACCGCGGCCACCGCCGGCACCACCACCGCCACGGCCGACGCGCCCACCCCGGCGCAGACCCGGCTGCACGCGACCATCGACGCGATCCTCGCGGACAGTCGGCTCGACGGTGCGCAGGCGGGCGTGGTCGTCGTCGACACCACCACCGGCCGCACGCTCTACGACCGCAACGGGACCCGCCGGCTCGTCCCCGCCTCCAACACCAAGCTGCTCACCTCGACGGCGGCGATGGAACTGCTCGGCCCGGGGCACCGCTTCACCACCGACGTCAGCGCCGCCGGGCCGCGCCGCGCCGGGCTGCTCTCCGGCGACCTCTACCTGCGCGGCGGCGGCGACCCGACCATGCTCGCCGCGGACTACGACCGGCTCGCCGCGCAGGTCGCCGCCGCCGGCGTACGGGTGGTGACCGGTGACCTGGTCGCCGACGACACCCGCTACGACCGCACCCGGCTCGGTCCGGACTGGACCTGGGACGACGAGCCCTACTACTACGCCGCGCAGGTGTCCGCGCTGACCGTCGCGCCGGACACCGACTACGACGCCGGCACCGTGATCGTCGACGTCGCGCCGGGCGCGCGGGCCGGCGTCCGTCCGAAGGTCTCGATGACCCCGGACAACGGCTGGCTGCACATCGACAACCGGGCCGAGACGGTCACCGGCGGCGAGACCACCGTCTCCATCGAGCGGGAGCACGGGAGCAACACCGTCGTGGTGACCGGCCAGATCGCGGTCGGCCAGGCCGCCGAGAGCGACTGGGTGACGGTCTGGGAACCGACCGGGTACGCCGCCGACGTCTTCCGGTCGGCGTTGCGCCGGCACGGCGTACGGGTCCTCGGCCGGACCGTGCTCGGCACGGCCACCCCGGACACCGCCCGGCCGCTGGCGCGGCACGACTCGATGCCGCTGGCCGACCTCATGGTGCCGTTCCTCAAGCTCTCCAACAACGGGCACGCCGAGGTGCTCACCAAGGAGCTGGGCCGGATGCTCTCCGGCTCCGGCACCTGGGCCGCCGGCCTGGCCGCGATCGGTGAGTACGTCGGCGACGCCGGAATGGACACCGGCACACTGCGCCAGCGTGACGGCTCCGGTCTGTCCCGGCGCAACATGATCCCGCCCGCCCAGTTCGTGACGCTGCTCTCCGCGGTACGCGCCGAGCCCTGGTTCGACACCTGGTACGCCGCGCTGCCGGTGGCCGGCAACACCGACCGGCTCGTCGGCGGGACGCTGCGCAGCCGGATGACGGGCACCGCCGCCGCGAACAACGTGCACGCCAAGACCGGCAGCCTGACCGGCGCGTCCGGCCTCTCCGGCTACGTCACCGACGCCGACGGCCGGCTGCTGGCCTTCTCGATCGTGCTCAACAACTACCTGACCTCGTCGGTCAAGGGGCTGGAGGACCAGATCGCGATCGCGCTGGCCACGTACACCGAGAAGGAGACGGCGACCGCCCGGCGGACCGTGCCGACCGCACCGGACTCGCCGCGGGTGCCGGAGGGGCGGGAGTGCTCCTGGGTCAAGCCGGCGTTCTGCTGACCGACCCGCGCCGGCCCGGCGTTCAGGCGCCGGGCCGGTACGGGCGCGGCGCGGCGGCGGGGTCGCCCCGCTCGACCAGCGCGTCGATCTCGGCCGGCGGCAGCCCGCGCAGCGTGAGCACCCGCCGGCCCCAGCGGTGCAACCGGCACGGGTGCGGGCTGGCGTCGTTGCGGCAGATGGTCCCGCCCGACCAGGACCGTGGCGCATGCACCACCACCGCCCGCACCGCGAACTGGACGTCCTCCACCGTCACGTACGGCGGCAGCGGGATGTCCCGCAACACACCGCGATCGGAGGACTGGCGGGCAGGGGCGAGAGGCGTGGGACGGCTCATCGGTCGAACCTCCACAAAGGATGGACGGACGGGGACCCCGGAAAGGTACGTCGGTCGACCCGGCGCGCGACGGACAAACTGTCCCGATGGTTCGGCCGGGCACGACCCGCACCCGGGCGGCGTACGCGGATCAGCGCAGCGCGACGGCCTGGAGGCTGACGTTGCCGCACTGCCCGAGGGACTCCTCCACGGTCCAGCTCAGCAGCAGCTTCGCACCGCGCGGCGCGCGGAACCGGACGGTGAAGTCGGTGGTCAGCGCGGTGTGCGGGTCCTCCATCCGGAGCGTGCTGACCGGCCCACCGGCGATCCGCACGTCGAGCCGGCCACGGGCCATCCAGAGCCCGGCGTAGAGGTGCACCGTGCGCGACTGCCCGTCGGCGGTCACCGCGAGACGGAAACCGCTGCCCTGTTCGCAGGTGTAGACCCCGGACATGGTGCCGCTGGCCGAGGCCACCGGCACGCCGTCCCGCCAGGCGTACGCCTCCGGGTTGTTGCTGAAGCTCTCCCGCCGGCCCCGGCCGCCCTCGTCCCGGATCGCGCCGGAACCGCCCCGCTTGCGGACCGTCCGGTCACCGCCGAGCAGCCCCCAGTGGACCCAGTCGACAGTGCCCACGGCGGTGAGGTCGACCGAGGCGGGCACCTCGGCCCGGCTGACCGCGACCGTCGGTGGCGCCATCGTGGACGGTGCGGGGCTCGGGGACGGTGAGGGGCTCGGGGACGGTGGGCGCTGCCGGGGGCGCAGGCCGGGGGTGGCGGCCGCGCCGTCGGCTTCGCCCGGCAGCCCGACCCGGCCGGTCGGCGCCACCGGCAGGACCGCGCTCTCCTCGCGCGGCGCGTCGTGCCGCTCGGTGCCGAGGTAGGCCACCAGCGCCGCCAGGCAGAGGAACGCGGCCAGGCCCTCCAACGCCATCCGCCGCCGGCGCCGCAGCCGGCGCAGCGCGGACCGGGTACGCGGGTGGCCCTCTCGATGCGAGCCGGGGCCGGTTCGCGAACGGTCCTCCTCGCCCACCACACCTCCGCTTCGTCTCACGCGGCGCCGCCGGAGCGGCCGGAGCGCGACGGGCTTCACGGTGTCACCGCCCGGCCGTTTGCGCCATATGTGAGCCGACGGGCGTTTCCCGTTCGTTACCAAGAGGTAGCAGAACGGACCCGTCGCCGTCCAGCCAAGCGGCGGGTCAGCTTACCGTGATCGCTTCCAGCGACACCCCGTCGTTCTGCCCGCCGGTCACGGCGAGCGCCCGCCAGGTGATCAGCAGCCGCTGGCCGCGAGGTGCCCGGAAGTGGACGACGTACTGGTAGAAGCGGTCGCCCTGGGCCATGGCCACCTCCCGGACGGCCGGATCACCGCCGCCGGAGAGCGAGACGTCGAGCCGGGCCCCGGCCGAGAACGCACCGACGAACAGCCGGACGGTCCGCAGGTCCCCGCTGCCGGCCACACCGAGCCTGAAGGACTTGCCGGCACCGCGCTGGAAGACGCCCGTCCGGGTGCTCTCCTGCCGCACCGTCGGCGTGCCGTCCGTCCAGCTCAGGCCGGACACCCCGGCGTTGTGCTCCAGCCGGTCGCCGCCCGGGTCCTCGATCTCGCCGGTGCCGCGCTGCTTACGCTGGACGCTGTCCGCGCCCGCGCCGCCCCAGTGCCGCCAGTCCCGCGTGCCGAGCAGGGTGAGCGACACCGCCGGCGGCACCGGCTCCTGATCCACCCCGAGCAGCGGGTCGCCGGGCAGCGCCGGGTCGCCGGTCACCGGCACGACCGTCGGGGGCGCCCCCGGCGGCGCCGGTACCGGCGTGGTCGGCCCGGCTGCCGGCACGGCCCGGCCACGCTCGGGCGGCGTCGGTGACCGGGCGGAGTACGCCAGCGCCACCACCGACGCGGTCAGCGCGGCGGTGGCCAGCACGGCTCGGCGACGCTGGCGGCGGGCCCGGGCGGCAGCGACCCGGGTGGCCCCGGCCTCGCTCACGGCCCGCGCCGCATCCGGGCGGAGAGCGTGCCGCAGCCGGGCGGACACGCCCCGAACCGACACCGGCCCCAGCCGGAGCGACTCCCCGCGCAGCCGAGCGGACGTTGATCCCAGCCGGACCGACATCCCTTCCCGTGGGACCGACGCCCCGCGCAGTCGAGCCAACGCCCCGCGCAGCCGGATCGCGAGCGCGCCGGCCAGGCCGGCGAGCCGGGTGCGGAGGCTCTCCGGCGCGGTGTGCCGGCCGGCCAAGGCCGGCGTCCCGTCCCCGAACGGGTCCCCGTCCACCGCCCGCAGGCCGGTCCGCGCCCGCAGGCCGGGCCGCGCCCGTAGGCCGGTCCGCGCCCGTAGGCCGGTCCGCGCCCGCCGGGCGGCACGGTCCGGCCGAGCCGCCGTCTGAGCCGGCACCGGACCGGCCGGCCCTGGCCCACCTGGCCCGAGCCCGCCCGCTCCCGGCCCCGGTCCACCCGTGCCGAGCCCGCCTGGCCCCAAGCCGGGTCCAACCGGACCGGGCCCAGCCGGCCCCGGGCCAGGTCCACCCGTGTCGAGCCCGCCCGGTCCTGGCCCGCCTTGTCCCGGCCCAACCGGACCGAGTCCAGCCGGCTGGGGCCCGCTCGGCCAGTGCCCAGCCGGGGCATGCCCGACCAGCGGGGCCGGCCCAGGCGCGGGCCCGACGGACGCGGGGCCGAGCAGCGCGGGCCCGGTCGGTGCCGGTGCCGGTGCCGCATCGTCGATCGGGGAGACGTCCGGGACGGCCGGTTCCCACGCGCCGTCGTCCGGCTCGCCGGCGAGGCGACGCGGGGCGGCCTGCGGTTGCGGCGTGGCGACGGGCTCGACCGGCACGGCGGGCAGCCAACCTCCGACCCGCATTCCGGACTGCGTGAGTTCCTCCTCAGCCACCGCCCCTCCCTCGGCCGCCGGAGTCGGCGACCGTCACCGCGGCTCGCCGCAGGGCAGGATGACACATGCTTCGATCTCCGAGAAGCAGGCGACACGAACCAATTTCGCCGCTCCCACCTCGGGCGTGTCGGCCGGGAGAAAGGATTCCGTGAGACGCGATATACCCGTAGGTCATAAATATGACACAGCGGTATATCGCTTCAGAGGAGTCGTCCTCGACGAGGTGTAACGCACCGTGAGGACCGAAGCCCGGACTCTAACCAGCCGGGCCGGGCGCGTGACGCCGGCCGAGAGCGCGACGGCACCGGCGGGGCAGGTCGGCAGGGCGGGGCGGTCGGGCGGGGCGGCCGGGCGGCGACGGAGGCGGGAGGGGCGGCCGGGTCAGCCGACCTGGAAGCCGAGCGCCTGGACCAGTGTCACGGCCTGCTCCACGTCGACCCGCGCCCCGACCCGTTCCACCGCGGTCGGGTCGAGCGCGGACAGGTCGCTGCCGCGCAGGTCGGCGCGGGTCAGCTTGGCGGCGTGCAACTGGGCTCCGGACAGGTCGACGCCAGTGAGCACCGCGCCGGTCAGGTCGGCGCCGGTCAGGTCGGCCTCGCGCATGCGTACGTCGGTGATCCGGGCGCCGCGCAGGTCGGCGCCGGGCAGCGCGACGAACGACCAGTCGCCGCGGTCGACCCGGAGCGGGCGCAGGTCGCACCGGTCGAAGCTGCTGCCGACCAGCTTGCAGCCGGTGAACTCCGCCTCGAACAGGTTGCAGCGGGTGAACGTGCAGCGGGTGAACGCCGAGTCAACGTGCCGGGAGGCGTTGAACGCCACGGTGCCGAAGACGCACTCCGTGAACACGGCGCCCCGGCTGACCGCCTCGGTGAGGTCGACGTCGAAGAACTCGCAGCGCACGAAGTGCCGGTCGACCAACTCTTCCGCGTACCAGTCCTGCTGGCGGTAGGTGACGTCCTCGACGGGCTCCGGCATGCCGCCGACACTAGTGTGGCCGGCCGACACTTCCGGCCCGCCGTACCGGCGGGTAGGTTCGCGGGGATGAGCGTCGCAGTCAGCACCGATCCCGGCCGTGTCGGCTTCGATCCCGCCCGGCTGGCGCGGATCGACGAACACTTCGCCCGCTACGTCGACGACGGCCGGCTCGCCGGCTGGCAGGTCGTCGTCACCCGCCGGGGCGAGATCGCCCACTCGTCGACGTACGGGCTGCGCGACCGGGAGGCCGGCACGCCGGTCGAGGCGGACACGCTCTGGCGCATCTACTCGATGACCAAGCCGATCACCTCGGTTGCCGCGATGATGCTCTGGGAGCAGGGCCGGTTCGAGCTGACCGACCCGGTCAGCCGCTGGCTGCCGGAGTTCGCCGACGTCCGGGTCTACGACCGGGGGTCGGTGCTCAAGCCGTACACCGTGCCGGCCGCCGAGCCGATCCGGATCTGGCACCTGCTCACCCACACCGCCGGCCTGACGTACGGCTTCGCCCAGGTCTCGGTGGTCGACGGCCTCTACCGGGCGGCCGGCTTCGACCTGGGCGTGCCGGCCGGCGCGGACCTGGCCACGGCCTCGGCCGGCCTGGCCACGCTGCCGCTGCTGTTCCAGCCCGGGACGAGCTGGAACTACGGCGTCTCCACCGACGTGCTGGGCCGTCTGGTCGAGGTGGTCTCCGGGCAGTCCCTGGACGCGTTCTTCGCCGAGCGGATCCTGCGCCCGCTCGGGATGACCGACACCCGCTGGTGGGTGGACGCGGCGGACGCCAAGCGGCTCGCCGCGCTCTACGCCCCGCACCCGGCCACCGGTCAGGCGGTACGCGCCGACGGCATCGGCCGGGCCGCGCTGGCGGCGCCGGGCTGGCACTCCGGCGGCGGCGGGCTGGTCTCCACCGCCGCCGACTACCACCGCTTCACCCAGTTCCTGCTGCGCGGCGGCGAGCTGGACGGGGTGCGCCTGCTCGGCCCCCGCACGGTCCGCTTCATGACCCGCAACCACCTGCCGGGCGGCCGGGACCTCGCCTCGTTCTCCCCGGAGGGGTTCTCCGAGACGGTGCTGGACGGGATCGGCTTCGGACTGGGCTTCGCCGTGGTGCTCGACCCGGTGCCGGCGCGGGTGCCCAGCAGCGTCGGCGAGTTCTACTGGGGCGGCATGGCCAGCACGGCGTTCTGGGTGGACCCGGTGGAGGAGGTCACCGCGCTGCTGTTCACGCAGCTCATGCCGTCGAGCACGTACCCGCTGCGCAGCCAGTTGCGCCAGCTCGTCTACTCCGCGCTGGTCGACTGACCGGGTTCGGCGGAACGGCACCCGCCCGGCGGCCGGCTGCCTAGCCTGTGAGGCATGAGCGACATCGTCGTGTTCGGCGCCGGCGGGACGGCGGGCTCCCGGATCGCCGCCGAGGCGGCCGAGCGGGGGCACCGGGTCACCGCCGCGGTACGCCGGCCGGAGGCGGTCGGCTACCTGCCCCCGGGCGTACGCACGGTGACCGGCGACGCCACCTCGGCGCGGAGCGTACGCGAGCTGGCGGAGGACGCGGACGTGCTGGTGGTGGCCATCGGCGGAGGCGAGCGTGACCTCTGGCGGGACGCCGCGCGGACGCTCGTGGACACGCTGCGGGGCATGCCCGACCCGCCGCGGGTGATCCACGTCGGTGGCGGCGCGACGCTGCTCACCCCGAGCGGCACCCGGTTCCTGGACGAGCCGGACTTCCCCGCCGAGTACCGCGACTCGGCGCAGGGGCAGGCGGACGCGCTGGCGTTCTACCGTTCTTCGGCCGACGGGGTGACCTGGACGTACGTCTCCCCGCCGCCGTTGGAGTTCCACCCCGGCGAGCGGACCGGGCACTACCGCACCGGCACGGACCACCCGGTGACCGACGCGCAGGGCCGCTCGGTGCTCACCTACGAGGATCTCGCGGTCGCGATCGTCGACGAGATCGAGAACCCGAGGTTCGGCAACGCGCGGTTCACCGCCGCGTACTGATCAGTCGGCGAGCCGGGCCGGGAACCCGCCGGTGGCGATCGGCCCCCAGGACTCGATCGTGACGCGGATCAGCGACTTGCCCTGCGCGACCATGGCCGCCCGGTACTCGTCCCAGTCCGGGTGCTCGCCGGAGATGCTGCGGAAGTAGTCCACCAGCGGCTCCAGCGCCTCGGGCAGGTCGAGCACCTCGGCCACGCCGTCGACCTGCACCCACGGGCCGTTCCAGTCGTCGGAGAGCACGCAGGCGGAGACGCGCGGGTCGCGGCGGATGTTCGTCACCTTGGCCCGCTCCGGATAGGTGGAGATGACCAGCCGGCCCTCGACGTCGACGCCGCAGGAGACCGGGGACGACTGCGGGCGGCCGTCCGCCCGGGTGGTCATCAGCACGACGCGGTGCCGGGGGCGGAGGAACTCGGTCAGGGCGTCCCGGTCGACCCGGGTGTTGCGCGCGATGCTGCGTGGCATGCCTCGGTTCTACCAGGCCGGCGGCCGGATCTCAGCGCGGGCGGCCGGCGGCCCGGCGCGGGGCGACCTGCTCGGGCACGCGCGGGCGCGCGGTGGGCCGCCAGGCGCGGCCGTTGGCGTAGATCACCCGGAAACCGAGGTACGCGGCGAGCGGCGCCCAGTGCGCCGAGCCCATCCGCAGCTCGGCGGCGTTGTGCCGCTGCCCGTTGGCCAGCACGTCGAGCAGCACGGTCTCGAACGCGGCCGACTCGACCCAGTCCACGTCGCGGGTGAAGCCGCAGATCAGCGCCGCGCCGGTGACCTCGAGGAAGCCGCGCAGCGTGGCGTCGGAGGCACGCAGCACCGAGCAGCTGCCGAAGTAGAGGCGACGCCCGTCGGCGCGGCCGGCCATCCGCTCCGCCACGTCGGACAGCTCGACCGAGTCCCAGTCGGTGAGGCAGAGCCGGCTCGGCTCGCCGTGCATGGCGAAGAACCCGACGCGGTGGTCCGCGTACTGCTTGAGCAGCCAGCGGTCGAGGAAGTAGAACAGCTCGTCCCGGGTGGCGGCGTCCTTGTGGATGTAGCGGATCCGGTTCAGTCGTTCGAGCAGTTCGAGCGTGGGCAGGACGGAGCCGCGCTCGTTGAGGTCGCGGTGCCACTGCCCCTCGACGCAGAACACGCCGCCACGCGCCATCGCCCCACCTCCCCTGCCCGCGAGGCTCGCCCGCCCGGGGGTCGATCCGGGCCCGGAGCAGACGTTACCGCTCCCCTCCGACCATGACCGAATGTGAGAACAATTTCCGCTAATCACCACGAAGAGCCCCGTCGAATGTCACGGTGAGAAGGACGGGACGCGGTGGTCGATGTGCCGTCCCGACCCCATTTCCACTCTGATCGGGAGGACTCCTGTGCGCGTCAACACCCTGAAGCGGGCGGCCGTCGCGTTCGCGCTGGCCCTGCCCGGGGCCGCGGTCGCGACGGTCGTCGCCGCACCGGCGGCCCACGCCGACGGCTGCTACACCTGGCCCCGCACCCTGTCGCAGGGGCGCTCGGGCGAGGACGTCCGGCAGCTCCAGATCCGGGTGGCCGGCTGGGCCGGGTACGCCGGCATCGTCCGGGTCGACGGCCGGTACGGCCCGGAGACGACCGCCGCAGTCAAGCGTTTCCAGTCCGCGTACGGACTGCGGGCCGACGGCGTCGCCGGGCCGCGGACCTTCGCCAAGATCTACGACCTCCAGGACAACGACTGCACCCCGAAGCACTTCAGTTACGCCGAGCTGGACAACGGCTGCGGCAAGGGCGGGTGGGGCGGTGGTCCGCTCTCGTCGTCCGCGACCCGGGAGAACGCGATACGCACCATGTGGAAGCTGGAGGCGCTGCGGCGCAGCCTCGGCGACAAGCCGCTCTACGTCACCAGCGGATTCCGCAGCATCGCCTGCAACCGGCAGGTCGGCGGCGCCGCCGACAGCCAGCACCTGTACGGCAACGCGGCCGACCTGACCTCGCGGGACCGGACCCTCTGCGAGATCGCCCGGTCGGCCCGGGACCAGGGCTTCAGTGGCATCTACGGCCCCGGCTACCCGGATCACGACGACCACACGCACGTGGACTCGCGCCGGGAGAACACCCGGGACAAGTCGGCGAACACCACCGACTGGTCGGCCCCGGACTGCGGCATCAACTGATCCGGACGCACGACGGCCCGACGCGGGGGGTGGGGGCGCCCCGCGTCGGGCCGCCGGCCGATGGGCCCGCGCGGAGGCCGGGGGTGCTCCGCGTCGGGCCGCCGCCCGGGTGACCGGCACGGCCGACGGCGCGCCGGCCGCGACCCGTACCCGGGTCAGCTCGCCCGGGGCCAGCGCGGCCGGGCCGTGGGGGCCGGCCGCGCGGCGCCGGGCCGCAGGCCGGGCCGCACCGGCGGCGCGACGACCCGCGGGACCGGCCCACGCGCCTGGCCGGCGACCGGACGGGCGGCCGGGGCCGCGCCCGGCCGGGCCGCCTGACCCGCGCCCGGCCGGGCAGTCTGCGTCGCGCCCGGGCGGGCCGCCTGGACGGCCGGTCGGGCCGCCGACGGGCCGGTCAGCACGAACGGGAAGGGCACGTGCACGAACGGGTTGCCGTGCCGGATCAGCGCGTCGATCTGGCGCTCGTTGAGGCCGTGTGTCGCCAGCACCCGGCGCCCCCAACGGTGCAACCGGCACGGGAACGCCGACCCGTCGTTGCGGCACTTCGGCCCCGCGGGCCACTCCTCGGCGGCGTGCACCACCACCGCCCGGACCGCGAGGCGGACGTCCTCGGGTGTCAACGGCGCCGGCATCGGCACCTCGCCCAGGACCTTGTCGATGGGATCCGTCGACTGCTCACCAACACGCACGGCAGGCCTCCCGCAGCTCGGCAGCGGTGCGGCGGACCGGCCGCACCACATCCTCGCCCACTGGTACGGCCGGACACCGGCGACAGTTCAATCCCACCGGCCGGGCCTGCCCGACACCGCGTCAGACCAGGTCGGCGTCCTGGACCAGCAGCGCCACCTGCACCCGGTTGTTCAGGTCGAGCTTGGTGAGCAGCCGCGACACGTACGCCTTCACGGTCGCCACGCTCATGAACAGCTCGGCGGAGATCTCCGCGTTGGTCCGGCCCCGACCGAGCAGCAGCGCGACCTCCCGCTCCCGCTCGGACAGCTCGCCGAGCAGCCGTACCGCCCGCTCGCGGCGGGGATCCCGGGCGGGCGCCGGCACGGCGGCGGTCACGTGCGCGATCAGCCTGCGGGTCACCGCCGGGGAGAGCGTCGCCTCGCCCGCCGCGACCCGGCGTACCGCCGCCACGATCTCGGCCGGCGGGGTGTCCTTCAGCAGGAAGCCGCTCGCCCCGGCCCGCAACGCGCGCAGCACCTGCTCGTCGGCGTCGAACGTGGTCAGCACCAGCACCTCGGGCGGCTCCGCCGTCGCCCGCAGCGCCTCGGTGGCGGCCAGCCCGTCCACCCGGGGCATCCGGATGTCCATCAGCACCACGTCCGGGGCGTACGCGGCGACGGCGGCCGGCACCTCGACGCCGTCGGTCGCCTCACCCACCACCGCCAGGTCGGGTACGCCGCCGAGGATCATCGACAGCGCGCCCCGGACCAGCGGGTCGTCGTCGACGATCAGCACCCGCACCGGCCCCCTCACCGGGCGGGGCCGACCGGGCATGCCCTCACGGCCCTCGCTCCGCTCGGTGCGTTCGCTCATGCGGAGGCCCAGGGCAGCCAGGCGGCCAGCCGGAAGTCGCCGTCGGCGTCCCGCCCGTGGTCGACGCGTCCGCCGGCCAGCGTGACGCGCTCGACGACGCCCACCAGGCCGGTGCCGGTGCCGGGGATCGCGGCGGCCGGCCCGCCCACCGGCCAGGGGTTGCGGATGTCCACCGCCAGCCCCTCGCCGGGGCCGCCGGCCAGCCGGACGGTCACCACCGCCCCGGGCGCGTGCTTGCGCGCGTTGGTCAGCCCCTCCTGCACGATCCGGTACGCGCTGCGCCCGATCGCCGCCGGCACCCCGGCCGGCTCGGTCACCTCATTCACCACGCTGACGCGTACCCCGGCGTCGCGGCTCTCGACCACCAGCGCCGGCACGTCGCCGAGCGTCGGCTGGGGTCGTTCCGGCGTGGCCTCGGAGCCGGTCTCGGCCCGCAGCACGCCGATCACCTCGCGCAGGTCCTGCAACGCGGCGTGCGCGCTGGCCCGGATCACCCCGGCGGCCCGGGCGACCTCCTCCGGCGGCGCGTCCGGGCGGAACTCCAAGGCCCCGGCGTGCAGGCTGAGCAGCGAGATCCGGTGGGCGAGCACGTCGTGCATCTCCCGGGCGATCCGGCCGCGTTCGAGGTTCCGGGCCTGCTCCAGCCGGAGCTGCTGCTCGGCCTCGGCCCGTTCGGCGCGGTCGCGCAGCGACAGCACGAGCTGCCGGCGGGCCCGGACGAACAGCGCCCAGGCCACCACGATGCCGATGAAGAGCACGGTCCACGCCACGGCGGCCCAGAACGGCATGGCCGGGTCGGGGCGGACCGCGATGAACGGCAGCGCGGTGGCCAGATGCCAGCCGACCAGCGTCAGCCCCACCACCAGCGGTCGGTGGACCAGCACGGTGAACAGGACGACCAGCAGCACGGCCCCGGAGGTGACCGAGAACAGCGTCAGCGGCGCGGTGGCCACCGCCAGCCCCACCGGCCAGCGGCGGCGCAGCCAGAGCGCGCCGGCGGCGAGCAGACCGACGAACAGGTCGATCTCGGCGAGCCAGCTCGGCCCGGCGTTGAGCGCGAACTCCGGTCGCCCGCTCACCGCGTCGTCGTGCGCGAGGAGCACCCAGCCCAGCGCGATCAGGAACAACAGGCCGTCGACGAACCAGTCCCGCGGGGTCCGGCGGGCGGCCCGCGCGGGCACCAGGGAGCCCGGCAGGAGCCAGGGATGATCGGGGACGACAGCGCTGCTCACCCACCCCATGCTAGGGAGCCGTCCGGACCGGCTGCCAGCTACCAAAGTCGACGCCTGCGGTGAACCTCGGTCGGTGCCGGCGACGACCGTCGGCCGCAGCGGAGCGCCGGGTGGCCCCGGCAGGCTTCTCGGCATGATCGAAGTCGACCATCTGACCAAGCGGTACGGACCGCACACGGCCGTCGAGGACGTGACGTTCCGGTGCGAGCCGGGCACGGTGACCGGATTCCTCGGCCCGAACGGCGCCGGCAAGTCCACCACGATGCGCATGATCTGCGGGATGACGCCGCCCAGCTCCGGCGCGGCCACGGTCACCGGCCGGCCCTACCGGGCGCTGCCCAACCCGGGCCGGGAGATCGGCGTCCTGCTCGACGCCTCGGCCCAGCACGCCGGGCGCACCGGGCGGGAGACGCTCACCCTGGCCGCCCGCACCATGGGCGTGGAGCGGGGGCAGGTGGCCGCGAAGCTGGACCTGGTCGGGCTGAACGACACCGCCGCGCGGCGCCGGGTCGGCGCGTACTCCCTGGGCATGCGGCAGCGGCTCGGCCTGGCGCTGGCGCTGCTGGGCGACCCCCGGGTGCTGATCCTCGACGAGCCGGCCAACGGCCTCGACCCGGAGGGCATCTACTGGATGCGCGGCCTGCTGCGCGACTACGCCGACCGGGGCGGCACCGTGCTGCTCTCCTCGCACCTGCTGCGCGAGGTCGAGGCGGTGGCCGACCGGCTGGTGGTGATCGGCGGCGGCCGGGTGGTCGCCCAGGGCGGCAAGGACGAGCTGCTGGCCGGCGCCGGCACGCTGGTCCGCGCCCGCGACCAGCACGCCCTGCGCCTCACCCTGGACCGCGCCGCGCTGCCGGCCACCGTCGGCACCGACGGCGGCTTCGTGGTCCGGGCCGAGCCGGAGGCCGTCGGCCAGGCCGCGGCCGACGCCGGACTGGTGCTCACCGAACTGCGTCCGGCCGGCAGCGGCGGCCTGGAGCAGCTCTTCCTCACCCTCACCGCCGGCGCGTCGACCAGGGAGGCCGTCCGATGACCACCGCCACCACGCCCGTTCCCACCGCCGCCCCGACGCGGCACGAGCCGGCCGCCGGCCCCTCGCTGGCCCGGCTGACCGGAGTGGAGCTGCGCAAGCTCACCGACACCCGGGCCGGCCGCTGGCTGCTGATCAGCATCGGGCTGATCGCGGTCGCCATCGTGGTGGTGCAGCTCTTCGTCGCCGACGGCCCGGAGCAGACGTTCACCGCGTTCTTCGCGCCGTCGCTGCTGCCGGTCGGGCTGCTGCTGCCGGTGCTGGGCATCCTCTCCATCACCGGCGAGTGGTCGCAGCGCACCGCGTTGACCACGTTCGCGCTGGTGCCCCGCCGGGAGCGGGTGATCGTCGCCAAGCTGGCCGCGGTGGTGCTGGCCGCGCTCGCCTCGGTACTGGTCAGCCTCGCCGTCGCCGCCGCCGGCACGCTCGCCGCCAAGGCGACCGGCGGGGCGGGCGCGTGGACGTTCGACTGGCAACTGCTGCCGTACGCGGCGGTGTTCCAGGTGGCGAACGTGCTGATGGGCGCCGGGTTCGGCCTGCTGCTGCTGAACACGCCGCTGGCCATCGTCACCTACCTGCTGCTGCCGACCGTGTGGAGCGTGCTGTCGGCGATGATCGAGGCGCTGCGGGAGCCGGCCGGCTGGCTGGACACCTCGGTCACCATGGCGCCGCTGCTCACCCCGGACGTGACCGCCGGGCAGTGGGGTCGGCTCGGTGTCTCGCTGGCCGTCTGGATGGTCGTGCCGCTGGTCGCCGGCCTGATCCGCACGATGCGGCGGGAGGTGTCCTGACCGTGGCCGACCGGGAACCCGGCGACGTCGTGGTCGACGGCGGGGTCGGCGAGCTGGTGGTGATGTGGGCCGGGTTCCCGCTGCTCGGCGCGGGACTGGGCGCCGGGCTGACCGCCCTGTCCGGCTGGCTCGCCGGGCTGGCCTGGTTCCCGTTCCAGGACGTGTTCGCGCTGCTCGACAGGTGGCCGGACCAGCGGTCGTACCCGCTCGGCGCGGGAGTGGCGGCGGTGGCGGGCCTGGCCCTGGCCGTGGTGGGCGTACGGGAGCGGCTGCGGGTCACGGTCGGGCGCCGGTCGGTGCGACTGCACCGGGACGGGCACGGCCGGGACCTCGCCCGGACCGAGGTGGCCGGCGTGTTCGTCGACGGCAGGGCGCTCGTGCTGCTGGACCGGGCCGGCGGCGAGCTGGCCCGGGAGCGGTCCGACCTGAGCGCCGGCCGGCTGCGGGAGGCGTTCACCGGCCAGGGCTGGCCCTGGGTCGACCAGGACCCGCACCGGGACGCGTACCGGCGCTGGGTGCCCGAGCTGCCCGGGCTGCCGGCCGGCGCGGACGCGTTGCTGCGGGCCCGGGAGCGGGCGCTGAGGGACAGCCGCGGCGCCGAGGTCCGGGAGCTGCACGGGGAGCTGGCCCGGCTCGGCGTCGTGGTGCGGGACGAGGGAAGCCGCCAGTACTGGCGGCTCGTCCCTCCCCCACCCACCCCTTTCACCCCACCCCCGCGCTGATTCACGGAAAGAGTGGCTATCGGACGCGGAATAGCCACTCTTTCCGTGAAACAGGGGGCGGGGGGAGGGGCTCTACACTCGGGCGATGGGAGGTTCTGCGCGTTGGCGGCTCGCGTCGGTTCTGGTGGTGGTCCTGCTGTTGGCCGGTTGCGGCGGCGAGACGAAGCAGGTCGCCCTTCCCCCGCCGGCGAGTCCCACACCGAGCCCGGTGGTGCCGCTGACGGTCAAGGAGGCGAAAGGGCGCTACCTGGCCGCGGTGGCGGCGTACGACATCGCCCGGGACGAGGTGGCCGAGGCCGAGAAGGCGGGCCGGCCGTGGCGGACGGTGCGGGAGCGGGCCGGGGCGGCCGTGGACGCCAACCTCGCCTGCGCCGGTGAGCTGCGCGCGGTGCGCTGGCCGGCTGCCGCGCGGGCGCCGATGGCGGCGCTGCTCACCGAACACGAGGTGGCGCTGCGGCAGTGGCGGCTCGCGGCCGGGGCCGCCGACGCCGCCGAGCTGCGCCGGGCGACCCGGGCCGCCGCCGCGCACGACGGCGTCCGGCAGGCGGCCCGGGTACGCGCCGCGCTGGGCCTGCCGCCACTGCGCGCCACCTGACCGCCACGGGCTGCGATCTTCGGCGCGAGGACTTACCGTCGTGCCGTGGCGTGACCGCGGCGTGTCGCGGCGTGACCACGACTCGGGAGCGTGGCGGCGCGGCGGGAGGGGTCACCATGACCGTTGGACGGGGCATCTTCCGGCGTAAGCCGGTGGAGCAGATCGCCGACGAGACCGAGGAGGGGCTCGCCCGCGAGCTGGGCCTGTGGCAGCTCACCGCGATCGGGGTCGGCGGCATCATCGGCGCCGGCATCTTCGCACTCGCCGGCGCGGTGGCCAACGAGACCGCCGGGCCGGCCGTGCTGGTGTCGTTCCTGATCGCGGGCCTGGCCAGCGCCGCCGCCGCGCTGTCGTACGCGGAGTTCGCCGGCATGATCCCGAAGGCCGGCTCGGCCTACACCTACGGCTACGCCGTGCTGGGCGAGGCGGTCGGCTGGTTCATCGGCTGGGACCTGCTGCTGGAGTACACCGCCATCGTGGCGGTGGTGGCGATCGGCATCTCCGGCTACTTCGGCTTCCTGGTCACCCAGTTGGGCGCCGACCTGCCGGCCTGGATGCTCGGCGCGCCGGGCACCGGCGACGGGCACCGCGTCGACCTGTTCGCGGCGGCGCTCTGCCTGCTCATCGCGTACCTGCTCAACCGGGGCATCAAGGCCGCGGCGCGGTTCGAGACGTTCGTGGTCGGGCTGAAGGTCGTCGTGGTGCTGCTGGTGATCGTGGTCGGCTTCTTCCACGTCAAGACCGGCAACTACTCGCCGTTCTTCCCGTTCGGCGTGGGCGGCGCGATCACCGGGGCGGCCACCGTGTTCTTCGCGGTCTTCGGGTACGACGCGATGAGCACCGCCGCCGAGGAGTCGCGGGACGCCCGCCGGCACATGCCGAAGGCGATCATCTGGTCGCTGGCCATCTCCATGGTGCTCTACGTGTTGGCCACGCTGGTGCTCACCGGCATGCAGAACTACCGGGAAATCGACCCGGAGAGCGGCTTCTCCTCGGCGTTCGCCTCGGTCGGGCTCTCCGGTCTGGCCAGCGTGATCGCGGTCGGGGCGATCATCGGCATCCTCACGGTGATGTTCACGTTCATGCTCGGCGTGACCCGGGTGTGGTTCTCGATGAGCCGGGACGGGCTGCTGCCGGCCTGGTTCGCCAAGGTGCACCCGGTGCGCCGGGTGCCCAGCCGGGTCACCTGGATCGTCGGCGTCGCCTCGGCGCTGATCGCCGGCTTCCTGCCGATCCGGCAGGCCGCCGAGCTGACCAACATCGGCATCCTGTTGGCGTTCGTGGTGGTCTGCGTGGCGGTGATCGTGCTCCGCTACCGCCGACCGGACGCGCCCCGGGCGTTCCGGCTGCCCGGCATGCCGGTGGTGCCGGCGGTCGGCGTGGTGTTCTCGATCTGGCTGATCACGTTCCTCGACCCGGTGACCTGGCTGCGCTTCGGCGTCTGGTTCCTGCTCGGTGCCGTCGTCTACGCGCTGTACGGCTACCGCCGCTCGGCGCTGGCCGGCCGCGACGACGACCCGGCCGACGCGCCGCCCCGCTGACCCGCTGACCCGCCCCGCCGAGCCGCTGACCCGCCCGGACACGAATGCCCTCGGCCCGCCCGGCCGGGCGGGCGCCCCGATGTGACGTGCGCTCTTGATCGTGCGTTTTCGGTATCAGAGCGAACCGTTCGGGCATGTTCTGCGTACACACCGGTGGGTCGTACGCGCGCAATTCGGAGGCACAGTGTCAGTGGTTCGGACTGATCCATTCGCGGGGACGATCCTCCAGCTCGGTGTGCTGGCGGGAATCGCCGGCACCGTCGGCCTGGGCCGGGCCGGCTGGCTGGCCGGTCTCGTCTACGGGGCGGTGCTGCTCACCGCGCTCGGGCACGGGCTGCGCCGCGCGGGCGCGCGCCGGCTCGGCCCGGCCGACTGGGTCACGCTGACCCGGGCGACGCTGACCGGCGGCGTGACCGCCCTGGTGGTGGACTCGTTCAGCCGGCCCACCCCGGTCGCGGTGCTGGTCGGGCTCACCACCGTGGCGCTCGCGCTCGACTGGGTGGACGGGCAGGTGGCCCGGCGCACCGGCACGGTGAGCGCGCTCGGGGCCCGGTTCGACATGGAGGTCGACTCCTTCCTCGTCCTGGTGCTCTGCCTCCACGTCGCCGACCAGGTGGGCCCGTGGGTGCTGGTGATCGGCGCGATGCGGTACGCCTTCGTCGCGGCCGGTTGGCTGCTGCCCTGGCTGAACGGTCCGTTGCCGCCGCGCTACTGGCGCAAGACGGTCGCCGCGGTCCAGGGCATCGCGCTGGCCGTGGTGGCGGCGGAGGTGCTGCCGACGGCGCTGGCCGTCGCGGTGCTCGCCGGCGCGTTGGCGCTGCTCGTCGAGTCGTTCGGCCGGGACGTGCGCTGGCGGTGGCGGCACCGCGCGCCGGCCGTCCGCACCGAGCCGGCCCGTCCGGCGGCGGTGCGTTCCCCCGTGCCGGCGGCTCGCCGGGCCGGCTGGGAGCCCGCCGCTCCGGTGCTCGCCGGACGCGCCGAGGTCGGCGGTCGGCGGCCGTGACCGACGACGACCCGACCCCGACCGCCGGGCACGACCCGACCCCGACGGACGGTCTCCGGCGCAAGGCCGTCACCGTGCTGGCCGCCGCGTTGGCGCTTGTCGCCCTGATCCTGCCGACCGACGTCAACGACCTCACCCCGGCCGCGTTCCTCCGCATCCCGGTGGAGGGGCTGATCGCGGTCGCCCTGCTGCTGGCGCTGCCGCCGAGGCCCCGCCGGATCGTGGCCACGGTGCTCGGCGCGCTGCTCGGCCTGGTGCTCGTCCTGAAGATCGCCGACCTCGGCTTCTCCACCGTGCTGGACCGCCGCTTCGACCTGATCGCGGACTGGGCGTTCCTGGCCGCCGGCGCGGAGTTCCTCGCCGAGTCGTACGGGCGGGCCGCCCAGGTGGTGGCCGTGGTCGCCGCGGTGACCGCGGTCGTCGCGGTACCGGTGCTGGTGACGTTGTCGGTGCGGCGACTGGCCCGGCTGGTCGCCGGCCACCGGGGGGTCAGCGCCCGGGTCGCCACCGCGTTCGGCGCGGCCTGGGTCGCCTGCGCGGTGCTCGGCGCGCAGCTCGTGCCCGGGCTGCCGATCGCCGCCGGCACGGTCGCGGCCGGCGTGTACGACCGCACCCGGCAGGTCAACGCCGGGCTGCACGACCAGGAGCGGCTGCGCTCCCAGCTCGCCGGCGACCCGTTCCAGGACACCCCCGGCGACCAGTTGCTGACCGGGTTGCGCGGCAAGGACGTCCTGGTCACGTTCGTGGAGAGCTACGGCCGGGTGGCGGTGGAGGACCCGGAGCTGGCCCCGGAGGTGGATGCCGTCCTGGACGAGGGGACGCGCCGGCTGACCGCGGCCGGCTACGGCAGCCGCACCGCGTTCCTCACCTCGTCCACCACCGGCGGCGGGAGTTGGCTGGCGCACGCCACGCTGATGTCCGGCATCCGGGCTGACAACCAGCTCCGCTACACGAACCTGGTACGCAGCGACCGCCTGACGCTCAACGGCGCGTTCAAGCGCGCCGGATGGCGGACGTCGCTCGTCATGCCGGCCCTCACCCGGGCCTGGCCGGAGGCCGACTTCTTCGCCCCGGACAAGGTCTACGGCGCCGGTGACCTCGGCTACCGGGGGCCGACGTTCAGTTTCTCCTCGCCGCCGGACCAGTTCACCCTGGAGGCCTTCCAGCGCGCCGAGCGGGCCCCCGGGCACGACCCGGTGATGGCCGAGATCCCGCTGCTCTCCAGCCATCTCCCGTGGTCGCCGGTGCCGCCCCTGTTCGACTGGGACGACCTGGGCGACGGATCGGTCTTCGCCGGCACCAACCGCGCCGACCGGGCGGACGAGGGCACCCGGAAGGCCTACCGGAACTCGATCGTCTACACGCTGCGCACCCTGGTCTCCTACGTGGAACGCTACGGCGACGAGAACCTCGTGCTGGTCTTCCTCGGCGACCACCAGCCGGCCCGGGCGGTCACCGGCGAGGGGGCCGGCAGGGACGTGCCGATCACCATCGTGGCGAAGGACCCGGCCGTGCTCGACCGGGTCGCCGGGTGGGGCTGGCGGGCCGGCCTCAACCCGGACCCGAACGCCCCCGTCTGGCCGATGGAGGAGTTCCGCGACCGGTTCCTGCGGGCGTTCGGCCCGCAGTCCAGGACTCACAGTTAGGAACGGCGTGACGATGCTCGCACGGACCTGGGGGATCACCCGGTCCCTGGCCATCTACCACGGCCAGCCGGCCAAGCACCGCCGGGCCCGCCGGCTCTACAGCCAGTTCCTCGGCCCCGGCGACCTCGGCTTCGACATCGGCGCCCACGTCGGTGGCCGGGTCCGCACCTGGCGTCGGCTGGGCGCGCGGGTGGTCGCGGTCGAGCCGCAGCCGGACTGCCTGCGGGTGCTGCGCCTGGCATTCGGGCGCGACGACGGCGTGGCCATCGAACCCACCGCGGTCGGTGCCCGCGCCGGCCGGGCGCGGTTGGAGCTGTCGTCCGCGACGCCGACGGTGTCCACCATGTCGTCGTCCTGGATCGACTCGGTGACGGCGGACCCGAGCTTCGCCGGGGTGCGGTGGGACCGCTCGGTCGAGGTGCCGGTGGTGACGCTCGACGACCTGGTCGCCAAGCACGGCGTACCGGCGTTCTGCAAGGTCGACGTGGAGGGCTTCGAGGGTGACGTGCTGGCCGGGCTGAGCCGGCCGGTGCGCGCGCTCTCCTTCGAGTACCTCCCACCGGCGCACGACGCCGCGCTCGCGGTGCTCGACCAGGTGGAGCGGCTGGGCGCGTCGGCGGGCGGCTACCGCTACAACTACTCCCCGGTGGAGACGATGCGCTTCGCCGCCGACGAGTGGCTCGACGCGGCCGGCCTGGTCCGGCTGCTGGAGACGTACCGGCCGGCGGGTCGCTCCGGCGACGTCTACGCCCGGTTGGCGTCCGCCTGACCTAGGCTGCGGGTCATGACCCGCTACGCCGCCCTGCTGCGGGGCGTCAACGTCGGCGCCACCCGGCTCGCGATGGCGGACCTGCGCCGCGTCGTCGCCGACCTCGGGCACACCGACGTCAAGACCTATCTCCAGAGCGGCAACGTGGTGTTCACCGCGCCTCCCGCCCGCGACGAGGTGCTCGCCGAGGGCATCGCCGGGCGGCTCGCCGACGAGTTGGGCCTGCGGGTGCCGGTGCTGGTCCGCGACGGCGACGAGTTGGCCGCGCTGGTCGGCGCGAGCCCGTACGCCGGGCGTCAGGACGACCCGACCCGGGTGCTCGTGGTGTTCCTGTCCGCCGCGCCGGACCCGGCCCGGGTCCGCGAGCTGGCCGTGCCGGCCGGCGAGGAGATGGCGTACACGGTGGTCGGCCGGGAGCTGCACCTGCACTACCCGGCCGGCAACTACGGGCGGACGAAGTTCACCACCGCGTACCTGGAGAAGACGTTGGGCGTGGTGGCGACGGCGCGTAACTGGAAGTCGGTGCTGGCGCTGCGCGACCTGACCGCCGGTTGAGCGCGACCGGTCAGAACCGGTACGCGGTGTGGTACTCGGGCACCACCACGCGGCTGCGCGGCGAGACCCGGCGCACCTCGGCGATCAGCGCGTCGAGCCGGTCCCGGTCGGTCGGGGCGACCGTCGGCGGGTTGACCAGCGGGGTCTCGAAGTTGTCCCAGTGCACCGGCACCACGGTCCTCGGGTGGTCCAGCGCCGCCATCAGCCGGGGCACGTAGTCGGCCACGGACGCGGTGGCGGCGGAGGCGATCATCGCCACGTCCGGAGCCAGGCCGGCGTATCGGCGCTCGTCCAGGTCGCTGGCGCCCATGAAGAACACCGACGGCCCGCCGTCGACCCGGATCTGGTAGGCAAGGGTGTCCCCTTCGGGCAGGTCGGAGACCTTCGTCGGCTGCGGCGGCGGGCTGACCCGCACCCCGGGGAAGGCCATCGAGAAGGCCGCGTTGCGGCTGTGCAGCGAGCCGACCACTTCCACCGTGTACCCGTCGAAGTCGAGCACCTCGCCGCCCTTGACCGGGGCGAGCTGCCCGGTGGGCAGCCCGTACGCCACGCCGAGGTGGTAAGCGGTGAGGGTGCCAAGGACCCGGGCGCCGGTCCGGGCGGCGATGTGCGGCACGTCGTTGAAGTGGTCCCAGTGGGTGTGCGTGACCAGGATGTTCTCGGCGCGGTCGGCGAGCCGGTCCACCACGTCGGCGGCCACGGTCAGCGCGGTGTCCGGGTGGAACGCCCCCCGGAAGAGGCCGGTGTCGAACCGGCTGAGGTACGGGTCGACAAGCACGGTCCGGTCGCCGATGTCGATCCGCCAGCCGGCCGTGCCCCACCAGCGGAAGCTCACCGCGCCGGCCCGGTGCCGGCGGGCGGGCGGGGCGCTCGGAGCGGCCTGGGCCGGAGTGCCGGCGACGAGCCCGGCGGTCGAGACGGCGGCGGCGCCGACGGCGGTGTCACGCAGGAGGCGGCGGCGGGCGTAGCCGGCCGGTCGGTTCTCGGGCATGGGTGGTCCTCCCCGTTCGGGATCGGTGGATCGGTAGCTCCACCCCACCACCGCACCGGCGACGTCGTCCAAGATCGAACGGCTGAAGGATCGATATCCGTTTCGATATGACCGCAGGTCGGAGCCGGTACGCCCGAGGGCCAGCGGCCCGGAAATCAGCGCAGCGACTCGACCGCGGCCCGGGCGGCCTCCCCCATCGCCAGGTCCACGTCGATCCGGCGGGTCCCGAGCTGATCGGTGCGCACCAGGACCGCGATGGCGTACCGGGCGCCGTCGGGATACTCCGCGACACCGGCCTCCAGGTGCAGGCCGGGCAGCGTGCCGGTCTTGCCGGCGACCCGGACGCCGGGTGGGAAGCCCGCCGTGAGCCGGGTCCAGAAGAGCTGCCGCCCCATCAACTCCCGGACCGTCGCGCAGGCCTCCGCCGGGCCGGCCTCGTCCCGCCAGACCAGGCGCAGCAGCCGGGTCAGCTCCCGGACCGTGCTGGAGGAGGTGTGTTCCGGGTCGAAGACCCGCATGGCCCGGATCCGCTCCGGCGACAGGGTCGGGAAGATCCGCGCGAAGTCCGCCTCGGTACGCGCGCCGACGTCGGCGAGCATCGTCTCGACCAGTTGTCGGGGGCCGCCGACGATCCGGGTACGCGGCAGGTCCAGCTCCGCGGCCAGCATCGACGGCACGTCCGGACCGACCCGGCGCAGCAGCAGTTCGGCCGCCGCGTTGTCGCTCACCGACATGGCGAGGTACGCGAGGTCACGCAGGGACATCTCCACGTCGTCGGCGCAGCCGGCCACCCCCCAGCCGCCGAGCCGGTCGGCGGCGCCGACCAGCACCCGCTCGGTCGGGTCGAGCTGGCCGGCGGCGACCTGCCGGGCGAACTCCAGCACCAGCAGGATCTTGAAGACGGACGCGATGACGATCTGCTCGTCGGCGCGCAGCGCCACCTCGCGCGCCGGGTCGTCCACGTCGGCGACGTGCAGGCACCCGCTCAGCCCGGCCCGTCCGAAGATCTCCCCGACCCGTTGCGCCGCATCCACGCCGACACGGTAACCAGCGCGGACGCTAGGGTGCGCGGGTGGACCTGCTGCGACACCTGCGGCACTTCGTGGTGGTCGCCCGGGAGCTGCACTTCGGCCGGGCCGCCGACACGTTGGGCATGGCGCAGCCGCCGCTGAGCCAGTCGATCCGGCGACTGGAGCGGGAGCTGGGCACCGCGCTCTTCGACCGGTCGCAACGGCAGGTCCGCCTCACCACCGCCGGCCAGTTGCTGCTCGGCGAGGCGGACGACCTGCTCGCCGGCGAACGCCGACTGCGCCACCTCGCCGACCAGGTACGCCGGGGCACGCTCGGTGTGCTGCGCGTCGGCGTACCCCCGGAGACGCCGGCGGTGACGGTGCGCGCGTTGCTCGACGGGCTGGCCGCCCGCGCAGCCGGGCTCGACCTCGACCTGCACGAGCTGACCAGCGCCGAGCAGCGGCGGATGCTGGCGGAGGGACGGCTGGACGTCGGCCTGCTGCACCATCCGGTCGAGGAGGCCGGACTGCGGTTCGGGAAGCCGGTGGACGTGCCGGTCGGGGCGTTGCTGCCCCGGACCTCGCCGCTGGCCCGGGTCCGTGAGGTCGCGCTGGCCGACCTGTCCGGCCTGGATCTGGTCACCGCGCCACCGGCCACCGCCCCCGGCTGGCACGAGCACCTGCTGACGGTGTGCCGGCAGCACGGTTTCGTCCCGCCCCGGGTCCGCCCGGCGCGCAACCCCGAGTTCCTGTTCGGGTTGCTCCTGGCCGGTGGGGCGGTGGCCGTCGAGCCGGCGGCCCTGGCGCGGCGTGAACCGCGCATCGCCTGGCGACCGCTCGTCGGCGCGCCGCTGGCCCGGCGGATCTCCGCCGTCTGGCCGGACCGGACGGCGCACCCGGCAGCGCCGATGTTCGGCCGGCTCGCCGCCGAAGTGCTGGCCGCGGCGGAGACGCCGGCCGGGTCGGCGTCCGTCGTCCCGTCGGCCCGCCCGTGGCCGGTGCTGTTCGAGGCCGGTCGGGACGGAAAGTTGTCGCCGTGATCTCCCGGAGTTCACCCGCCACCGAATAGCATCGCTGGGCATGAATATGAAGAGCGTCACCCGCTCGCGATCCGGGCGGCTGATCGCGGCGGTCGTGCTGACCGTCACCGTCGCGACCCCACTCGCGGTGACCGGCGCGGCCTCGGCGGCCACCACGCTGACCGTGGCGCAGGCGCTGGCCGCCCAGGACGGCCGCGCGGCCACCGTCACCGGCTACGTCATCGGCCAACCGACCGCGACGAATACGGTGATCACGTCCGGCTTCACCGCGGACACCGCGATCGCGATCGCCGACCAGGCCACCGAGACCGGCACCAGCCGGATGCTGTACGTGCAGGTCACCGCCGCCTGGCGGAGCACCTTCGGGCTGCTCGCCAACCCCTCCCTGCGGGGCCGGCAGGTGACCGCGACCGGCACCCTGACCGCGTACTTCAGCCACGGCGGCCTGAAGAACCCGACCGCGATGAGCCTCGGCGGCGGGACCACCCCGAGCCCGACCCCGAGCCCGACCGGCACCGCCTCGCCCACCGACTACTACGCCGCCGCGACCGGCAGGACCGGGCCGGCGCTGCGCACCGCCCTGCACACCATCATCAGGACCCAGACCAAGCTGACGTACGACCAGGTGTGGGACGCGCTCAAGGACACCGACCAGGACCCGGCGAACCCGGCCAACGTCATCCTGCTCTACAGCGGGCGCTCGCAGAGCAAGGCCAGCAACGGCGGCGGCGTCGACGACTGGAACCGCGAGCACGTCTGGGCCAAGTCGCACGGCGACTTCGGCACCGCCACCGGCCCCGGCACCGACGTGCACCACCTGCGACCGGAGGACGTGTCGGTCAACTCGCTGCGCGGCAACAAGGACTTCGACGCCGGCGGCAGCGCGGTGGCCGAGGCGCCCGGCTGCTACACCGACGCCGACTCGTTCGAGCCGCGCAACGCGGTGAAGGGCGACGTCGCCCGGATGATCCTCTACATGGCGATCCGGTACGAGGGCGACGACGGCTGGCCGGACCTGGAGCCGAACGACTCGGTGGCCAACGGGACCACGCCCCGGCTCGGCCGGCTGTCGAAGTTGCTCGCCTGGAACGAGCAGGACCCGCCGGACGCGTTCGAGCAGCGCCGCAACCAACGCATCTACGAGCGTTGGCAGGGCAACCGCAATCCGTTCGTCGACCACCCCGAGTGGGCGCGGTCCATCTGGGGCTGACGGCTTGTCCCAGATCACCCACCGCCGGCCGTGAGGACGCCCGCCGAGCGGGTAGGAACCCCGGGTGGCACGGCCCGGGAGCCGCGTGGAAGCGCTTCCGGGCATCCCGGACGATCGGAGATGAGACACGACATGGCCGCCCACAGCGTTCCGGACATCTCGCTCAACGACGGCAACTCCATCCCGCAGCTCGGCTTCGGCGTGTACCAGATCGACCCCGGGGAGACCGCCCGGGCGGTCGGCACGGCGTTGGAGATCGGCTACCGGCACATCGACACCGCCCAGATGTACGGCAACGAGGCCGAGGTCGGGCAGGCGGTGCGCGCCTCCGGCCTGGACCGGGGCGACGTCTTCGTCACCAGCAAGCTGAACAACGGCTTCCACCGCCCGGACGACGCCCGCAAGGCGTTCGAGCGGTCGCTGCGGGCGATGGAGTTCGACTACCTCGACCTGTTCCTGATCCACTGGCCGCTGCCCACGCTCTACGACGGCGACTTCGTCTCCACCTGGAAGGTGCTGGAGGAGTTCCAACGTGACGGCCGGGTGCGGTCGATCGGCGTGTCCAACTTCCAGGTGGCGCACCTGGAGCGGCTGGCCGCCGAGGCGGACGTGGTGCCGGCGGTGAACCAGGTCGAGGCGCACCCGTACTTCGGCAACGAGGAGGTGCGGTCGTACGACCGGGCGCACCAGATCGGCACCGAGGCGTGGTCGCCGATCGCGCAGGGCAAGGTGCTCGACGACCCGACCGTGGTCGACGTCGCCGAGCAGGTCGGGCGGACCCCGGCCCAGGTGGTGCTGCGCTGGCACGTGCAGCGCGGCGACATCGTCTTCCCGAAGTCGACCACGCCGAAGCGGATCGAGGAGAACTTCGCCATCTTCGACTTCACGCTCGACGACGCCACCATGGACCGGCTCGGCAGCCTGGACCAGGGCGAGGCCGGTCGGCAGGGCCCCAACCCGGACACGTTCGACTACGTACCGGACTGAACCGGCCGGAGGAGGGGCCGACGCGGCCCCTCCTCCGCCCGCGCGGCGGGCCGACCGGCTCCCCGACGGGCTCGTCAGCCGGGGTTTGACTTCGCGCGCACTCGAAGGGGCAGGGTGGCGGAAACGCTCCGACGGGGAGGACCCAGACATGCGTCACCGCACCATCGGCACCGATCCGGCCACCCACCGCGAGGTCAGCGTGCTCAGCCTCGGCGCGATGCTGTTCGGCACCGCCACCGACGAGGCCACCTCCTACGCCATCCTCGACCGGTACGTCGAGGCCGGCGGAACGTTCGTCGACACCTCGAACAACTACGCCTTCTGGCAGAACGGCGGCCAGGGCGGCGAGAGCGAGACGCTCCTCGGCCGCTGGCGGCGCAGCCGCGGGATCGGCGCCGAGATCGTGTTCGCCACCAAGCTCGGCGCCCGCCCGCTCGCGCCCGGCACCAGCTACCGGGACAACCGGGAGGGACTGTCCGCCAAGGTGATCCGCGAGTCCGCCGAACGCAGCCGGGAACGGCTCGGGGTCGACCGGATCGACCTGCTCTACGCCCACATCGAGGACCGGACCGTGCCGCTGCGCGAGACGGTGGAGGGCTTCGCGGAGCTGGTCGCCGAGGGCACGGTCGGGCTGCTGGGCGTGAGCAACCACCGCGCCTGGCGGGTCGAGCGGGCCCGGGCCCTCGCGGCGGCGGCCGGGCTGCCCGGCTACGACGTGCTCCAGTACCACCGCAGCTACCTGCCGCCCCGGGTGGACCTGCCGAGCGAACTGGACCCGGACGGCCAGATCGGCTGGGCCGGCCCCGACCTGGTCAGCTACCTGCGGGCCGAGCCGCGGCTCACCCTGGTCGCGTACTCCCCGCTGCTCAAGGGCGCGTACGCGAAGCCGGAGCGGCTCGACGAGGCGTACGCGCTGCCCGGCACGCCGGCCCGGCTGGCGGCGCTGCGCGCGGTGGCCGCCGAGACCGGTGCCACCGTCAACCAGGTGGTGCTGGCCTGGCTGATGGGCGGCGACGTGCCGGCGATCCCGCTTGTTGGTTTCTCCTCGGTGGCCCAGTTGGAGGAGGCCCTGGCCGCGGTGGACCTGGAGCTGACCGCCGAGCAGCGGACGCGCCTGGACGCGGCGTACTGACCGGCCGGCCGGGTCAGCGCGTCAGGTCGATGCGCCAGTCGTTCGAGCGCATCAGGTGCCCCGGCGGGTATTCGAACTCCGTCGGGCCGAGCAGCGTGAACCCGGCCCGGCGGCACACCGCGTTCGACGCCGGGTTGTCCACCGACGGGTACGCGTGCGCGAAGCGCCGGTCGCCCACCGCCGAGGCGGCCGCCACCACCGCACGCACCGCCGCCGTCGCCAGCCCTCGCCCCTGGTGGGCCGGGAGCACCGCCCAACCCATCTCGTACACCGGCTCGTCGCGCCAGTCACGCGGCCAGAAGCCGACGCTGCCCACCTTCGTCCCGTCCGGCGTGACCACCGCGAACATGGTCCCGCTGCGCGGGCCCGGCCCGCGCACGTAGCGCTCGTGACGGGCGCGCACCTGCTCGTCGGTCTCCGGGCCGCCGGTGTGCGCCCGCACCTCGGGGCTGTTCAGCGCCCGCAGCAACGCCAGGTCTTCGGTGCTCCAGCGGAGGATGCGTACCTCGGTCATCCACCGATTCGACCAGACACCCCCGACGAGACGGCCCGCCAGATCCGATCTGGCGGGCCGTCTGGCGCCTACCGGTCGAGGCCGGCAGTGTGGGGAGGGCGGCCGGTGGCGGACACGTTCGTCGTGGTCACGCCGAAGTACAACCGCTGCTCGCCGGCCTCGTTGAACAGGCGATCGACTTCGCGTACGACGAGTGGGAGTCGGCCGGCACGCGGGGTCGGGCAGGACGTGCGGGGTGGCGTCCGGCGTGCGCGAGGGTCGGACGGTCCGCCCGTACGCCTGCGGGGAACCATCCTTGGAGAGAGGTAGTGATCATGAGTAACCGGAACACCGGGCTGGCCGTCGAGGCCGACGGCCTGACCCGGTCGTTCGGCTCGACCCGGGCGCTCGACGGTCTGGACCTGCGGGTCCCCGCCGGCGCCGTCTACGGGATGCTCGGGCCCAACGGCGCCGGCAAGACCACCGCCGTACGCGTGCTGGCGACGCTGCTGCGTCCGGACGGCGGCACCGCCCGGGTCTTCGGCCACGACGTGGTCACCGAGGCCGACGCGGTCCGCGCCCGGATGAGCCTGACCGGCCAGTACGCCTCGCTCGACGAGGACCTCACCGGCGCGGAGAACCTGGTCCTGCTGGGCCGGCTGCTCGGGCTGGGCCGCCCGGCGGCGCGGGAGCGGGCCGAGGCGCTGCTCGCCGCGTTCGGGCTGACCGAGGCCGCCGGCCGGCAGGTGAAGAAGTACTCCGGCGGGATGCGGCGACGCATCGACATCGCGGCGAGCATCCTGAACACGCCGGACCTGCTGTTCCTGGACGAGCCGACCACCGGGCTGGACCCGCGCAGCCGCAACCAGGTGTGGGAGATCGTCCGGGCGGTGGTGGCGCACGGCACCACGGTCCTGCTGACCACGCAGTACCTGGACGAGGCGGACCAGCTCGCCGGCCGGATCGCGGTGGTCGACCACGGCCGGGTGATCGCGGAGGGCACCCCGGGCGAGCTGAAGTCGTCGGTCGGGTCGGGCACCGTCCACGTGCGACTGCGCGACGCCGGGCAGCGGCCCCGGGCCGAGCGGGTGCTGCGGACGACGTTGAACGTGCCGGTGCAGCTCGCCGCCGACCCGGTGGCGTTGACCGCCCGGGTCGGCGAGGACGGCACCGACCTGGAGGCCGGTGAGCAGGCCGCCCGGGCGCTCGGCGAGCTGGCCCGGGCCGGCATCGTGGTGGACGACTTCTCCCTCGGCCAGCCCAGCCTGGACGAGGTGTTCCTGGCCCTGACCGACCACCCGGCCGGCGCGGCGGACGACCGGCACGACGAGCTGGAGGCGGCCCGATGAGCGACACCGCGACCACCACCGGGCGGGCCCCGTCCGTCTACGTGCCCTCCACCGAGGCGTTGGCCACCGTGCTCGCCCCCGGGCAGCGGCCGGCGCCACCGGGGCCGCTGTCGGCGTCGCTGACGTTCGGCTGGCGGGCCGTGCTGAAGATCAAGCACGTGCCGGAGCAGTTGTTCGACGTGACCGCGTTCCCGATCATCATGGTGCTGATGTTCACGTACCTGTTCGGCGGCGCGCTCGCCGACAGCCCACGGGCGTACCTCCAGTTCTTCCTGCCCGGCATCATGGTCACCAGCGTCGTGATGATCACCATGTACACCGGGGTCGGGTTGAACAACGACATCGAGAAGGGCGTCTTCGACCGGATCCGGACGCTGCCGGTGTGGCGGCCGGCGGCGCTGGTCGGCATGATCTTCGGCGACGTGCTGCGGTACATCCTGGCCGCGGTGGTCATCCTGGCCGTCGGGCTGGTGCTCGGTTTCCGTCCCGACGGCGGGCTGCTCGGCGTGCTGGCCGGCATCGGCCTGCTGGTGGTCTTCTCGTTCGCGTTCTCCTGGGTGTGGACGTTCTTCGGCCTGGTGCTGCGCAGCGAGAAGTCGGTGATGGGCGTCAGCATGATGGTGCTGTTCCCGTTGACGTTCCTGAGCAACGTGTTCGTCGAGCCGGCCACCATGCCGGGCTGGTTGCAGGCGTTCGTCAAGGTCAACCCGGTGACCCACCTGGTCGCCTCGGTCCGGGCCGCGATGGCCGGCGCCACGGACGCCACGAACACCATGTGGCTGCTGCTGTGGAGCGCCGGGTTCGTGGTGGTGTTCGGCACGCTGACCATGCGCCGCTACAACCGCCGCTGACCCGGCCGCCCCGCCTCGGCATGCGGGCCAGCGGTGCGAGCCCAAGATCGGCGGGTGCCGGGGCGGCGGTCAGAGTCGCCAGCGCACCGGCTCGGCCGGCAGGTACCGGCAGGTGCCGCCGGTGGTGACCGACTCGCGCAGGTGGGCGGCGAGCACCGGGTGCCGCTGCTCGATCCGGCGCAGCGTGTCCCGGATGCGGCCGGTCACCGCCTTGCGCGCCCGCTCGGCCTGGTCGCCGAGGCGGCGGCTGCGCCCGGCCAGCCCGGCGGCGGCGCGCAACTGGTCGAGCAGCGCCGCGCGCTCGGCGTCCAGGGCCGCCTGCCGCCGCGCGTCGTCGCGCAGCGCCGCCCGGTCGATCTCGTCGTCGAGCCGCCGCAGGTGCTGCCGGTAGCGCGCTTTCGCCTCGTCGTCGAGCACCGGGTCGGCGCCGAGGCGGCGGGCGGCGACCAGTTCCGCACCGGCCGCCGGGTCGAGCAGCTCGACCGCGCGCACGTCCACACCGGGCCGGCTCAGCAGCAGCCGCAGGTCGTGCAGGCCCTTGGCGTCGGGCAGGTGCACCACCACGCCGGCGTAGGCGAGCCGCCACACCGGACCGTCGAGGCGGAACTCGGGCATGGCCGCGCCGTGCACCTCCGCGTCAGGGCCGTCGCCGGCCGTGGAACCGGGTCGGCCGCGCGGGCCCGCACCGACCGTCATGGCGGCCCAACCGCTCATGCCGGGCCCACCTCCCAGGCCGCCCCGAGCGACACCCGACCTGGCCGCCGTGGTGGATCCGACCGGCGCGGCCCGGTCGGCCCGCGACGTCGGCACGTCCACGTCGAGGTCGGCCGCCCGCGGGCCGGCCGGCCGGTCGGCCGCGGTGAGCCGCTCGACCACCTGGACCATGCCCAACTCCCGCGCCTCGGCCACCGTCCCGGCCCGCAGCCGGGCCGCCTCGGCCGCGTCACCCGGCCCGCCACGCCCGGCGAGCGCGGTGACCAGCCCGGCCCGGCCGAGCACCGACCAGGGGCGGGCGCCCAGGCGGTCGGCGGCGGCCCGGGCCGCCGCGTAGCCGGCGACCGCGTCGTCCCACCGCCGTTCCGCCGCGTCCACGGTGGCCAGCCAGTGGTCGACCGGGCCGCCGATGTCGCAGCCGAACAGCGCGACCATCCACCGTCCGCGGTGCGGCGCCAGGGCCGCCCGGGCCTCGGCGCAGCGGCGGGGGTCGCCGTCCACGGCCGCCGCCTGGGCCCGCAGCCGCAGCCACAGCGCCGACACCGGCCGGGGGTACGCCGTGTCGGCGGCCTCGATGCCGCCGACCAGCCGGAGCACGGTGTCCGCGTCGCCGCGCTCGGCGGCGGTGATCGCCCGCAGCAGCTCCACCTGCGGATGGTTGGCCGCGCCGGGCCGGTCGAGCACGGCCTCGGCCTCGGCGAGCCGCCCGCGCAGCAGGAGCAGGGACCAGCGCAGGTGGTGGGCCATGAAGGCGTGGTCGGAGTGCTCCCACTCGCCGTAACCGTCCATCTCGGCGTAGCACGCGTCGGCGGCGGCGAAGTCGCCCCGGAAGGCGGCGATGATGCCGCTGTCCACGGCCGCCGCCATCCGTTGCCGGGCCACGTCGCCCGCCCGGCAGCCGGCGACGAACGCGGCCAGCTCGTCCCGGTACGCCGGGTCACCCAGCTCCAGCAGCGCCACCCAGCGCAGCGACGTGGCCCACAGCTCGGTGTCCCGGTCGCCGCCGCGGCGGGCCACCTCGCGGATCTCGGCGGTGACCACCGCCCGCTCCTCGGCCGTGCCGAGCCCCCAGGTGGTGTCGTGGCGGGCCCACAGGCTGAACGTGAGCGCCTCGTCGTCCCGGCCGTGCCGGGCGAGCGTCTCGGTCGCGGTGATCAGGTCGGTGACCAGGGCACGTGTCGACCGCTCCGGCTCGGGCGGGCCGATCAACCGCTGGTACGCCTCCCGCACCAGCGCGTCGGCGTCGAGCCGACGCCGGGTGGCCGAGTGCTGGCTGTGGACGGTGAGCGCCACCCGGGCCAGCACGGCCGGCTCAGCCAGCCCCCGGGCCAGCGCGGCGGCGTCGACGAGCAACTGCTCGGCCTCGCCCGGCGTGCCGGCGTGGTGCAGCAACCCGGCCAGCTCCAACAGCACCCGGACCCGCCGGACCGGCTCGTCGGTGCGGCTCAGCGCGCGCCGGAAGTGCCGCACCGACTCCTCCACGGCCAGCCGGCCGCTGGCGTCGCGCGCGGCGGCCAGCAGCAGGTCACCGGCGCGTACCGGATCCAGCTCGGGGCCCGCGAGCCAGGCGTGGCGGGCCAGGTCGGCGGCGATGGGCCGGCCGGCGAGCGCGTCGTCGGCGCGGTCGACGGCCCGGACCACGGCGGCGTGCCGGGCGTGCCGCTCATGCTCGGACAGCCCGTCGTAGAGCGTCTCCCGAACCAGATCGTGCACGAAGGCGAACCGGCCACCGCCGCGGGACAGCACCAGCCGGGCGGCGGCGGCCCGGTCGAGCAGCCGGTCGAGCGGCGCGGCCGGAGCGGGCACGCAGGCGGCCAGCGTCATCCGGTGGAACTCGCGCCCCAGCACGGCGGCCACGGTCAGCGCCTCGACCACCGGGGCGGGTAGTTGGTCGAGCCGGCGCCGCACCGCCTCGCGTACGCCGGGGGCGATGGTGTCGGCCAGGCCGTCGGTGTGCCAGAGCCGGGCGGTCTGCTCGACGAAGAACGGGTTGCCCCCGGTGCGGCGGTGCACCTCGTCGACGAGCGCCGCGCCCGGTTCCCTACCGGCGGTGCGGCGGATCAGCGCGGCCACCTCGTCGCGGCCCAGGCCGGTCAGCGTGACGGTGGTGGCCTTCGCGGCCAACGGCAGCAGCAGCGGGCGCAGCCGGTGGTCGTCGGCCTCCACCTCGGCGTCGCGGTAGGTGCCGATCACCAGTAGCCGCTCGAACCAGGTGTGCTGGGTGGCGAACCGGAGCAGCCGCAACGACGCCGGGTCGGCCCAGTGCAGGTCGTCGAGGACCACCACGACCGGCCGGTGCTGGGCGACCGCGACCAGCGCGCCGGTCACCGCGTCGTGCCGGGCGAACTCGTCCCGACCGCCGTCGTCACCCGGCTCGACCGGGTCGTCGTCGGCGGCGCGCTCGCCGAGCAGGGCCGCCAGCCCGGCGTCGGCGGCCTCCCTGGCGGGCGCGGCGTCGCCGGTGGCCCGGGCCAGCCGGCGCAGCACCTGCACCCAGGGCCAGTAGTCGGGGGCGGTGTCGGAGTCCCAACAGGCGGCGCCGAGCACCAGCGCCCCGCGTCGGCGGGCCTCGTCGGCGGCGGCCGAGACCAGGGTGGTCTTGCCGATGCCCGGCTCGCCGGTGACCAGGACGAGGCCGCCGTGACTGTCGACGACGCGGGCCACCTCGGCGCGCAGCAACCCGGCCGGGTGCCCCCGCCCGATGATCCCCTCGCCGAACCGCGGCTCCATGACCTCCCGACGCTAGTCGACCGGTCCGACAGGCGGCGACGCCGCGGTCAAGGCGCCAGAACATCGTCCCGGTGTGTCAGGCTGTGGTCCAGATACGACCGGAGAAGGAGAGAATCTGTGCTGATGTACTCGATGAGCGTCTCGGTCGACGGCTTCGTCGCCGACCGCGCGGGCTCGTTCGACTGGGCGGGCCCCGATGACGAGCTGATCCGCTTCCACCACGCGGAGGTGGGCCAGCTCGGCGGCTACCTGCTGGGCCGCCGGCTCTACGAGAACATGCTGGTGTGGGAGACGGATCCGGCGATGCGCGAGACCGAGATCGGGGCCGCGTTCGCCGACATCTGGCGCGACCTGCCGAAGGTCGTCTTCAGCCGTACGCTCGATGACGTCCAGGGCAACGCCCGGCTCGCCAAGGCGTCGGTGGCCGAGGAGATCGCCATGGCGCTGGACTCGACCGACAAGCCCGTCTCGATCGGCGGCACTGTGCTGGCCGGGGCCGCGATCGAGCTCGGCCTCGTCGACGAGCTGCGCATGTACCGGTGTCCGGTCGTGGTGGGTGGCGGCACGCCGTACCTGCCGCCGGTCACCGCCGACATCCGGCTGAACCTGGTCGAGACCAAGACGTTCAGCTCCCGCGTGATCTACGAGCGCTACCGCCGTGTCCGCGACGGGTCACACCAGGTGTCCGCCGGCTGACTGCCCCGGCAGCGGGGCGAACGACACGGCCGCGAGGATCAGCGGCTGTGCGTTGCCGGGTCAAGCAGCCACCCGCGTCACGTAGGCCACCCGGTCCAGGACGGGGCCGCCGTGACTGTCGACGACGCGGGCCACCTCGGCACGCAGCAACCCGGCCGGGTGCTCCCGCCCGATGATCCCCTCGCCGAACCGCGGCTCCATGACCTCTCGACGCTAGTCGACCGGTCCGACATCGGCGGCGGACGACCGGCCCGGAGGCGTCAGAGGCTGCCGCCTCCGGTGCTCCGCAGGTTGCTGCCGTCCGTCGGGTTCCGGTGGTCGTCGAGCCGGCGGCGTGCCTCGGCCGAGGCCGCCAGGTCACGGACCTGACCGTCCGCGCCGTCCGGCTGCCGGCGCAGCCGACGCCAGGACGCCAGGGCCACCAGGACCGCGACGAGAGCGAGACCGATGATGAGCCAGCGCATGGTTTCCTCCTTCAGGTCGCCTGTCGGATCCAGGGTGCGCCGTCGGGTCAAGGCGGCGGACCCGGGTTCACCGTGCGTCGGTGACCACGTGCGAGCAGGCCGGGCACGCGGCCGGCCCCTGCTCGGCGAACCACCGGCAGGTACGCCGGATCGCGCACCTCGGCAGCGTCTCCTCGGCCGGCGGGGCGGTCTCGGCGTACGAGGCGGCCATCCGGGCGCCCAGGCCGCAGTGCGAGCCGGTCCAGAAGCCGCAGGACGAGGTGACGCAGGGCCCGGCGAGCCGGACCCGGGACTCGATCGGCCCGTCGGAGTCGTCGGCCCCGGCGAGCGCCACCTCGGCCGGCACGGCCGGCGTCACGTAGGCCACCCGGCCCGCCGGTGTGATCATGCCGAGGAACACGGTGGCGTTGGACGCCGGCGTGCTCGGGCACATCCGCTCCGGCGGGCCGGCCGATCGGGCGGCGTCGGTCACCGCTGGATCCAGAACCCGATGTCGTTGATCTTCTGGCCCAGGTCCTGCGCGAGCTCGCCGTCGAGCACCCAGAGGCCGTACCACTCGGGCCGCAGCCGAATGTTGCCGTGGCCGAGGGTGAGCGGGTTGACGAGCTTGGCGTTGGCGGTACGCAGCGCGGCCAGGCCGGCCTTCTGGATCTCGCCGGCGATCAGGGTCTGCTGGTCGGGTGTCAGGTCGACGCCGTCGACCACGAAGCGGAACTCGTTGCGGGCCATCTGTCTCCTCCGGTCACTCGTACGATTCGGTGCCCAGCCCGCGACGCAGGCTGGTCCGGGTGAAGGCCGCCCAGCCGGCGTGCGAGCCGGCGTCGGCGGGCCGGCCGACGCGGGCGAGGACCCGGCCGGCGTGCTCCCGCCAGCGGTCGGCGGTGGCCGCCGCGTCGCCCCACAGCCCACGGCAGGCGGCGACCGCGAAGGCGACCTGTTCCGGCGTGCCGGTGAAGCCGGCGGGCCCGTCGCCGATCCGGATCGTCCCGTCCGGCCGGACGCGCACGCTCGGGAAGTGGTGGTGCAGGCTGGCCAGTGTGGCCAGGTGCGTGGCGTCCCGCCGGGCGGCGGTGAAGCCGGCCCGCGGCTCGTCGTCGCGGCGGTAGCGGACCGCGTGCAGGTCCAGCGCGTCGCCGGCCGGCGCGACCCGGGCGACCACCTGCGTCGGCGCGCTCCAGGCGCGGGGGGAGTTCGCCGACCAGAACGCCAGCCAGGCGGCGAGCCGGTCGGAGAAGTCGGCCCGGATCCGGACCGCCGGCGCGGAGCCGTCGGGCGCGCGCAACGCGGCGGTCGCGATCCGGTCCCGGGTCACCAGCGGCGTGCCGGCGCCGGCCGGGGCCGCGGCGGCGCCGGGGGTGGGCGCGACGGCCAGGCCGGTCAGGGTGAGCGTCGAGGCCGCCGCCGCGCCGGCGAGGAGTCGCCTGCGGTCGAGCGGATGTCTGTCGTTGTCCATTCTCGGCCCTTCGTCGGCGGCCAGTGGCCCGACGCTATCGACCGGAAGAGATCAGCAGAACACCCTGCGTGACGGGAGGTTGACACCAAAACCGGGGATTCCCGGCGGCGTGAATAGCCGTTCCTGTGCCCGGTTCACGCTGGGAAACGCTCGTGCCCGAGCACGGCGAGCAGTCGCAGCTTCTCCGCGCCCTCGCTGCGCGGCGGCGCGGTGAGCACGAGCAGCGCCTGGGACTGGTCCTCGGTGAACAGCACCTGGCAGTCCAGCTTGATCGGGCCGAGTTCCGGGTGGATCAGCGTCTTGTGGTCGGCGTAGCGCTGCGCCACCTCGTGCCGCTCCCACAACCCGGCGAACTCGTCGCTGGCCGCGCGCAGCACCCGGACCAGCTCACCGGCGCGGGAGCGGGGACCCATCTGCCCGTACGCGGCACGCAGGTTGGCGACCTGCGCACGGCTCTGCCGGTCGTGGTCGTCGACCGGGTAGCGGGCCCGCTCGGCCGGGTCGGTGAACCACCTGAAGATCCCGCTACGGGCCGGCCCGGTGTGGCCGGTCCGCTCGCCGAGCAGCGCGGCGGCCAACCGGTTCTGCTCCAGCGTCTCCCCCAGGTTCGACAGGATCAGCGCCGGCGTGTCCGCCAGCCGGTCCAGCACCCGCAGCAGCGCCGGCGCGACGTGGGTGGCGGTGGAGACCGCCTCGGGCGGGCTGTGCCCGGCCACCCGGAACAGGTAGTCGCGTTCGTCGCCGGTCAACCGCAGCGCCCGGGCCAGCCCGGCGAGCAGGTTCGGGCTGGGCTGCGGGCCGCGCCGCTGCTCCAGCCGGGTGTAGTAGTCGGTGGACATGGCGGCGAGCGCGGCGACCTCCTCCCGCCGCAGGCCGGGGGCCCGCCGCCGGGCCCCCGGCGGCAGCCCGACGTCACCGGGGCGCAGCGCCTCGCGGCGGCGGCGGAGGAAGTCGGCCAGGGCGATCCGGTCCATGATCCGAGTATCCGCCGCCGGGCGACGCGAACCAGGGATCCGGGATCCCCCGATCACGGAACTCTGCCCCGGCCACCACCGACCGGCCATGCTGGCGGCATGGACATCTCCGGGAACACCATCTTCATTCCGGGCGCCACCAGCGGGATCGGCCTGGCGCTGGCGCTCGCCCTGCGGGACCGGGGCAACACGGTGATCGTCGGCGGCCGGCGTACCGAACTGCTCGACGAGATCGCCGCGACCCACCCGGGCCTGGACACCGTGCCGATCGACACGACCGACCCGGCGGACGTCACGGCGGCGGCGAAGACGGTGCTGGCCCGGCACCCGGACCTCAACGTCGTGGTGGCCATGGCCGGCGTGATGCGGATCGAGGACTGGCGCTCACCCGAGACGTTCCTCGCCTCGGCCGAGGAGGTGATCACCACCAACGTGCTCGGCCCGATCCGGCTGATCGGCGCGTTCGTCGAGCACCTGCGGCAGCGCGGAAACGCCACCATCGTGACCGTCTCGTCCGGCCTGGCGTTCGTGCCGCTGCGGGTCACCCCGAGCTACAACGCGTCCAAGGCCGCGATCCACATGCTCAGCGAGTCGATCCGGCTCCAGCTCGCCGAGACCGGCGTACGGGTGGTGGAGCTGGTGCCGCCGGCGGTGCGGACCGGGTTGCTGCCCGGGCAGGAGAGCAGCGAGTTCGCCATGCCGCTGGACGAGTTCGTGGCCGAGGTGGTGGCGTTGCTGGAGGCGCAGCCGGACGCCACGGAGATCCAGGTCGAGCGCGTGAAGTTCCTCCGGCACGCGGCGGCGCGTGGCGAGTACGACCGGGTGGTCGCCGAGCTGAACGCGGCCGATCCGCACGCCGCCACCTGACAGACCTTGATATCGATCGATCTGTATCGATAGGCTGTCGGCGTCCGCACACCCCCCATCCCCCAGGAGTGTGAACCATGCGTACGCCGAAGCTGTCCCGGATCCTCGCCACCCTCGCGGCCGTGACGCTGACGGCGCTGGGCGCGGTCGCCGTCAACCCGGCACCGGCCTCCGCCGCGATCCGCAACGTCTGCTACAACACCAGCCAGGCCGGCCCGTTCGCCAGCACGGCGGTGCAGGCGGCGTCGATCTGGAACAACTACACCAACAACATCAACATGGCCCAGTGCGGGTCGAACCTGATGATCTACTACACCTACGGCGGCGGGTCGTACGCCCAGCGCACCAGCCTCGGCAACGGTCGCGTGGTCATCGACTACAACCAGGCCCAGCAGTACTCGCCGCTGCGCATCATGACGCACGAGATCGGCCACATCCTCGGCCTGCCGGACAACTACAACGGCAACTGCGCCATCCTGATGTCCGGCGGCAGCGCCGGCACCAGCTGCACCAACCCGTACCCCAGCTCCACCGAGGCCGCCCGGGTCGACTCGCTGTTCGGCTTCGCCGCCCGCAGCGCCACGCCCGCCCAGATCTTCAGCGACAGCTGGCCGGCCGCCACGGTGGTCGCCGCCGGGCGCTGACGACGCTCCGGGGACGGGGCCGGCGGGTCACCGCCGGCCCCGTCCGCGCGTCCGCGCCGACTGTGGAGCGCCAGCGACCGCCGCGTCGTCCGCCAGCTCCGCCGCCCGCCGGCTCAACTCGTCCACCCGCTCCCGCAGCCGGCCCACCGCCGGGTCCCCGGCGTCCGATCCGGACACCTCGTCGAGCAGCCCGACGTAGTCGCCGGCCAGCCGCCGGTACGCCGACCCGCCCGGCCCGCCGGCCCGGTCCAGGTCGATGATCTGCTGGGCGAGCACGGCGGTCGCGGCGCCCAACGCGGCCCGCTCGTCGGCGCGCGCGTCCCGCCCGGCCCGCCGCGCGTCGGCCAGCCGGCCGGCCCGCCGGCCACCGAACCAGAGCACCGCCGCGCCGGCCACCACGCCGCCGAGCGCGCCGCCGGCCAGCAGGTAGCGGGGCAACGACGGGCTGATGGTCCGAGCGCCGTCCGGCACCAGGCCGGTGCGGACCAGCCGGTCGTAGTTGAGCACGATCACCTTCAGCGCCTCGACCGGCCGGTCCACGAACGCGTCCGCGCCCTGGCCGATCACGGTCTCCACCACCACGGACCGGCCGACGTCGCGCGGACTGTCGCCGCCGAGGCGGGAACAGCCGTACGTGTCCCAGTCGTCGCCGTCCCGGCTCATCGCCAGCACCAGCGTGCCCCGGGTGGCCCGTTCGGTGTCGTCGCACGCCTCGGACAGGTCGGTACCGGGCCGCATCATCAGCACCACCAGCCGGCGGTTGCCGATGACCCGTTCGGCGGCGGCCCGGTCCAGCTCCACGCCGGGCGCCGCGTAGACCGACGAGGCGCGTACCTGCCGGGCGGCCGGCCCGTCGAACAGGCCGCCGGTCCACAGCGCCCAGCCGGCCAGCACCAGGCAGGCCAGCACCGCCCGGCCGAACGCGGTCCCGACCAGCCGGCCCAGCAGCCGACGCACGGTGCCCACCGGCCGACGCGCAATCCCGGCCCGCCCGCGCGCGGTCCCGGACTGCCGACGCGCGGTTCCGACTTTCCGACGCGCGGTTCCGGCCCGCCGCCGCTCGGTCCCGGCCCGCCGCCGCTCGGTGCCGGTCACGACAGCCTCCCGCGCAGGTAGACGTCCGGCCGGTAGCCGGGCATCCGCACGTCCCGGGCCACGCCGTCCAGCTCGGCCGCCGCGTCCGCCAGCAGGCCGCGTGCGTGCCGGTCGGGCAGTCCGTCGTCGAGCGCGTCCCGGGCGGCGCGCAGCCGGCCGACCCCCCGCACCAGCGCCGGGTCGCTGCGCGCGTCGGTGAGCAGGGAAAGCTCCACGGCCAGCGCGGAGAGCCCGGCCAGCCGTGCTGGCGTGCCGCCCGGCCCGACATCGTCCGGCCGGCCCCGACCGGCGCCGCGCACGGTGCGGATCGACAGCACCACGAAGCCGGCCACGCAGCCGGCGAAGAGCCACGGCAGCGCCGGCAACGCCACCCGCAGCGGGTCGAACGGCCGGTACGGCAGCGGCCTGTCGAACAGCCCCGCGTACCGCACGTCGGTGACCCGGGCCAGGTACGCGCCGAGCACGTTGAGCTGCGGATAGGCGTAGCGGCTGAGCCGGCCGCCGTACTGCGCGTAGAAGCTGGCGCCGGCCACCTCGGCGAAGTCCGCCGCGGCCGGACCGTGGTACTCGATCCAGCCGCCGTACATCACCACCACCGGCCGGTCCGGGGCGAGCCGGTGCAACGCCGGCCCGTACGCCGGCAGCGGCGCCCCGTACGGCTGGGCCGGCAGCACCACGAACCAGGCCCCGTCCGGGAACGCGTCCCCGGCGCTCCGCTCCGGCAGCCGGGGCAGCGTGGCACCGGCCCCGACGTACCGGCCGGTGGCCCGCAGCGCGGCGGTCACCGGGGCCAACTCGGCGGTGGTCGGCTCCCGCCAGCGCAGGTCGTCGCGGTCCGGCGGGGACGGCTGCTTGCGGAGCCCGGCGAGCAGCGCGAGCACCTGCCCGGTGACGTCACCGGTGGCGAACTGCGCCCGCCAGCCCGGCAGGTCGTCCGCCGTGGCCACGTAGAACCCGCCGCTGACCTCGGTGCCGACGATCCGGATCGCGGCGTTCTCGACGTCCTTGACCCGCCGCCGTTCCGCCTCGTCCAGCCCCGGTGGGGCGACCAGGATGCGGGTGTCGTCACCGCCGATGGCGGCCCGAACCCGGGCCTCGTCCCAGCGCGCGACCGCGCCGGGCAGGCGCACCACCGGATCGGCCGCGACCAGCGCGGTCATCTCCGCCACCGAGGGAACCGTCGCGTCGCTCAGCTCCCCGGCGGCACCCTCCTCCGGCAGCGAGGCGGACGACGGCGAACGCCCGTAGCTGACGTCGACGCTCTGCCGCTGCGCCACCAGGAACACCGCCAGCACCGCCGCCGCCACGGCCAGCAGGGTCCAGCGCAGCAGCTCCCGGCGTACCCTCATCGGCCGGCCCGCCACAGCTCGTCGGCGCGACGCGCGTGCGCGGTCGCCTCCCGCGCCGCGTCCGCGCCGCCGTCGCGCGCGGCGGCGAGCAGCTCGGCGCGGGCCAGCAACCGGTCCGCCTCGGGCACCGCCGTGGTGGCCGCGTCCCGGCTGACGGTGGCGTCGTGGATCGCCGCCCGCGCCGACGACCAGGCGACCCGCCGGCCCCGGTCACGCTCGCGGCGCCGGGGCAGCACCGTGGCGAGGAACCCGGCGGCCACCGCCACCAGGGCCCCGCCCAGCCAGGGCAGCACGCTCAAGGTCATGCGCCCTGTCTAACGCACCACCGCCAGCCGCACGCGTCGAGGGGCGGCCCGTCGGTCTACGACGACGAGTAGCCCTCCTGGAAGCCCTCCATGAACGCCCCGGCGAACCCGGAGACCACGCACCCGGCACAGCACAGGATCACCAGCAGCGCCGGCACCGCGACCCAGAGGATTGTCGACCAGTTGATCCCGTCCTCCTCCGGCTGCGGCGGGTAGTACGCGGCATACGGCGGCTGCTGTTGGTACGGGTCGTAAGGATGCACCCGGCCATCCTGCCCACCGCCCGCCCCCGCCGGAAGATCCGAACGGACCGCCCGGCCGGCCCGCCCGTCGTTTCCGACCCGTGCGCGTACCCGGGTGCGCGTACTCAGGCCCGGTGCGCGTCGAGGTGGGTGAGCACGGTCTGGTTGGCCTCCCACCCGTCCGGGAACTTCACCGGCACGTCCAAGTGCACCCGATCGGTCGACGGATACGCGTCGAGCAGCTCGCCGATGCCGGCGCGGGCCACCACCACGCAGGCGTGCCGGTGCCGGGACGCCAGCACGCACAGCCGCCCCGACTCCAGGTGGAACGCGGTCGCGTCGCGCCGGCCGGAGAGCGGGTGCAGCACGATCGTCACGTCGTACTCCCGGCCCTGGAGCCGGTTGGCGGTGTCCACAGTGACGCCCGCGCCGGCCGTGCCCAGCCGGGACCGGATGGCCGCGACCTGGTCGCGGTGCGCGGCGCCGACGGCGATCCGGTCCGCGGTCACCGGCGCGCCGCCAGGCGCCGCCTCGCTGGCCGCGACCGCGCCGCGGGCCAGCACCCGCAGCGCCAGCTCCGCGCAGGCCGTGGCGGCCTCGGCGTCGGTACGCACGGTGTGTCGCGCCGGCAGCTCGTGCAACGCCCAGCCGGTCGCGGCGGCCAGCTCGACCGAGGCGTCGTAGGCGTCACCCGGACCGGCCCCGGCGAACGTCAGCGCCCGGTCGGTCGGGCCGGTGCCGGCCCGGAACCCGGTGAACGGGTAGAACGCGGCGGACACCACGGGCGCGGCGGAGGCCGGCAGCCGCCACGACACCGGGAGCCGGTGCACCGGCAGGTCCGGGTTGTGCCGCAGCAGCGTGGCCACCGCCGACTGCATCGGGTCCCAGGTCAGGCCGGTCCAGCGGGCGGTCTCGACGGCGGAGAACGGGTCGAGCTGCCCGGGGTCGCCGACGAACAGCGCCCGCTCGAACCGGCCGGCCACGCGCAGCAGCGCGTCCGCCCGCATCTGGTACGCCTCGTCCACGATCGCCCACGGCCAGGAGCCCTCGGGCACGGTGGCCCACTTGGCCGCCGTACCGATGGTGACGGCCGGGCCGCCGAGGTCGGCGACCTTCGCCGCGACCCGGACCGTCCCGTGGCCGGTGACCCGCTCGCTGGGCCGGTAGTCGGTCGCGGAGAGCCGGCCGATCCGCAGCTCGGGCGCCCGCCGGGCGAGCCGGTCGATGAGGTCGTCGACCTGCTCGTTGGTCTGCGCCACGATCATCAGCGGGTCCCCGGTGACGGCCAGCTCGGCGGCGGCGCGCACCACGAGCGTGCTCTTGCCCGCCCCCGGCGGCGAGTCGACGACGACGCCCCGGTGCGCGCCCTCGCGCACGTCACACAGCACACTCTCCACGACCTGCAAGGCGGGGCCCCTTCTTAACGCATCCGGTAGAGGCGGGGCCCCTTCTTAACACGTTCGACTGGTTGCCAAAGGCAACAGTGTGGCGTACGAACGACGTGAATGTCTCTCCGGCACACGCGACGGTGACCCCGTCGGCCGGATTCCGCACACCCGACAAGGGGGGCCAATGGCACGCAGCCGGATCGCCGGTACCGCAGCCATCGCACTCGTCCTACCGTTCCTCGGCGTCCTGCCCGCGACGGCCGCATCCGCCGCGCCCGCCCAGGCCACGCCCGTCAAGGCCACGCCGGCCACCGACGACACCCGCGAGCTGACCCGCAAGGACTTCACGCTCGACGGCAAGCCGGTCAAGACCCCGGCCCGCTACCAGAAGCGCGCCCAGGCCCGCTCGAAGGCCGCCGCGGCGCCGACCCCGCCGGTCGGCACCGTCCGGCAGTGGCTCGGCATGGACGACTTCCAGGGCAGCTACTACCGCAAGGACTACACGCTGCGCGGCGTCGGCGACAACGTCGAGGTGTGGGTCGCCAACGACATCGCCTTCCCGGCCGACGACTGCCGCAACCAGATCCCCACGTCGACGCAGATCACCGACGCGCAGGTGCAGAGCTTCGTGCACGAGTTCGACACGAACATGTACCCGAAGGAGACGGTGGCGTTCAGCCGGCCACCGGACCGCGACGGCAGCAACGCCCAGATCCCGCCGGACGCCCAGGGCAACGGCGGCGACTACACCGGCGGCGGCAACAAGACGGTCACCCTGATCGACAACGTCCGGGACGACAACTTCTACGACTTCCCGGCCGCCCCGACCTACATCGCCGGCTTCTTCTCGGCGCAGCTCAACGAGCTGTTCGACCGGAACGTGATGACCGTCGACGCGTTCGACTGGCTGCACCGCACCGGCGCGAACCCGCCGGACGAGCCGACCGGCGACCTGTGCACCAGCCGCCCGGCCCGCCCGTTCAGCTACGAGGGTACGTTCGCGCACGAGTGGCAGCACCTGGCGCACTACTACAGCGACCCGTTCGAGACCACCTGGATGAACGAGGGCCTCTCCGACTTCGCCCAGACGCTCACCGGGTACGTGGACACGAAGGCCACCGTCTTCGACCGGGGCGCGGACAGCCACCTCTACTGCCAGCAGGGCTTCGGCACGGTGCAGACGCCGTACAACGCCAACCCGCGCGACTGCGGCGGCCCGGAGAACTCGCTGAACCTGTGGGGCGAGAGCCCGAACCCGAACGCGGTGCTCGCCGACTACGGCAACGCGTACGCGTTCATCCAGTTCCTGTACGACCGCTACGGCAACGACATCGTGCACCGGCTGCACAACGACGCCGACCTGCAAGGACTGGCCAGCCTGGACGCCGCGCTCAAGGCCGAGGGCGCGAAGAACATGTACCAGGTGATCCACGACTACCAGACCATGACGCTGGTCGACAAGATCGTCGGGGAGTCGCGTACGGGCATCATGCTCGGCGTACCGAAGAGCCGGGTGACCACGAAGAGCCTGCGCTCCACCGTCAACCTGGCCAACCCGGCCGCGTACGCCACGCCCGGCGCGGCACCCAACGGCGCCGACTACGTCCCGCTGGCCAAGGCCGACGGCACCGTGCTGCGCGGCCGTGACCTGCGGTCGCTGTCGTTCCAGGGCGCGAAGACGCTGCCGTCGCTGCCGCTGGCCTGGACCGTCGTGACGAACGACCCGGACCGCGCCGGCAACCCGGTGCTGTTCTCCGGCAACGCCGACAACACCGACGCCGCCGCGGTCACCCCGGTCACCGTGCCGACCGCCGACCCGACGCTGCGCTTCCTCGCCAAGTACGGCGCGGAGGTCGGCTTCGACTACGGCTACGTGGTGGTCTCCACCGACGGCGGCGCCACCTACACCGCGGTCGCCGGCGACAAGACCACCGACGGTCCGCTCGGCCCGGCGCTCAACGGCACCACCGACGGCTTCGAGCCGCACAGCTTCGACCTGTCCGCGTACGCCGGCAAGAACATCCTGCTCGGCTTCCGCTACGTCAGTGACGGCGGCGTCAACGAGGGCGGCCTGCTCGTCGACGACGTCACGCTCGGCGGCACCACGGTCAGCGACGGCAGCAGCCTCGCCGCGTTCGACTCGCCCACCGAGATCAAGCCGATCGCGGTGCACAACTGGAACGTGCGGCTCATCGGCCTGGACGAGAAGCACTCGCTGGCCTGGCAGTTCGAGTTCAACGGCAAGTCGAGCCTGACGCTCAACCGGGCGCAGCTCGCGCTGCTCGCGCTCTTCCCGAAGGTGGTCGCCGTGGTCGCCTACGACGAGCCCACCGAGCAGGTCCAGCAGTACGCCCCGTACACCCTCAAGGTCAACGGCGTGACCCAGAAAGGCGGGGCCCCCTCCTAACGGATCCGGTATAGGAAGGGTCCCCGCTTAACACCTCGCCCCGCCCGAGCGCCGCAACGGTGCTCGGGCGGGGCCGTTTCCGGGTAAGACTGAGGGCCATGAGTGACGCGCCGGTGCTCCACCTCGTCGTCTGCGCCGCTCCCCCGGCCCAGCGGATCGGCGAACTCGCCGACCTGCTCGCCGCCGACGGGTGGCGGGTCTGCCTCATCGCCACCCCGATCGCGGCAAGCTGGCTCGACCGCGACGCGCTCGCCGCGCAGACCGGTCATCCGGTCCGTGTCGAGTGGCGCCGGCCGGGCGACCCCGAGCCGCACCCGCCCGCCGACGCCGCCGCGGTCGTGCCGGCCACGTTCAACACGCTGAACAAGTGGGCGGCCGGCGCGAGCGACACGCTGGCGTTGGGCATCCTCAACGAACTGCTCGGCACCGGGCTGCCGATCCACGTCTTTCCCCGGGTGAACGCCGCGCTGGCCGCGCACCCCGCCTATGCGCCCAATTTGAGGCTGTTGCGGGAGGCGGGGGTGGTGGTGCACGACGGGGACGTGCTGCGGTCCCCGGACGAGATGACGCCGAGCCGATGGGCGGTGGTGGTCGACGCACTGCGCGCGGCCCAAAATCAGCGGGGCCGGGGCACCTGACGGTTGAAACGGGGACGCAGCGCCAGCACCAGCGCTTCCTTCGTACCCTCGGGGTTGTCGGTCTCCTGCCAGCGGACCTCGCACCGCCCCAGCCACCCGGCGATGTCGTCGCGGGTCGCGGCGCGGCCCGGCGTGTCGAGGAGCTGGCCGACCTGCTCGTGCAGCACCGACGAGTCGCGGTTGCCGGTGAGGTGCTGCCGCAGCCGGGCGCGCAGGTTGCCGGTGCGGCCGACGTAGGCGACCACGCCGCCGTCGAGCACCAGGTGCACGCCGGGTGCGGCGGGCGCGTCGGCGACGACATCCTTCGTGTACGCCCGGGCCGGCGTGAACCCGGCCAGCGGGTCTTCGGTGTGCGGCACCCGAGGGACGGTACCGGCGTCGGGCGCTCCGCGCGGCCCCGTGCTCACCCGTCCAGTCGCGCCACGGGTGCGGGCGCGTGCAGCACCTGCCCGAGGCCGGCCATCGTGGACTGGAAGTCGACCCGGTCCGCGGCGTGGAACCGCCGGAAGAACCAGTTCGGCACGCGGGGCTGGGTGCAGCGGCTGTGGAAGAGCAGGTCCTGCACCTGACGGGCCACCGTGAGCAGGTCACCCGCGTCAGCGGCCGGATCGCGGACGGCCGAGGCGATGTGGCCCTCGACGATGGCCATGGCCCGGTCGCGTTCGACCGCGATCTCGCGCTGCCCCCGGTAGATCTCGACGCCGAGCAGCAGCGCGCCGAGCGACGGCACGAACCAGGCGAGCAGCAGGTGCGCCACGGTCAGGCCGGCGAGCACCCCGTAGCCGACGCCGACCGCCGTCCAGGTCGCCACCGCGACGAGCACGGTGTACGCGTAGCGGCGGCGCAGCCGCGCGCCCCAGCCGAGGCTCTGCTGCTGGCAGGCGAGGACGTCGTACGGTGCGGGCAGTTCCGGGATCTCGTAGTAGTCACGCAGGTAGCGTTCGGTGCCCCGGAACGCGCGGTCGAGCCGGCTGATCTCGTGCGCGGCGACCCGGTCGCCGGCCGCCACCGCGTTCCACGGTAGGCGGAACAGGTCGACGTCGAACATCTCCTGGATGGTGGCGGCCCGCCGGAGCTGCCCGCGTGACCAGGAGGCGAGCCCGAGCGCGTTGACCACGGCCCAGAGCGCGCCGAGCGCGGTGACGGCGGTGGCCGACACGCCGGTGAAGGCGACGGTCGCGCCGGCGCCGGCGATGACGACGGAGACCGTGGTGCGCAGCGCGTCGAGGCGTTGGGCGCGGGAGTGGCAGACCGACATGGCCCGCAGCAGCGACATCATGGCCGGGTCGACCTGACGCCTGAGCAGGGAATCAGTCCGGTCCGTCACGTCAACCTCCCGGTCCGCCGCCCCGATCGTACATCCAAGCCACTAGATGTTACTGTCCGCGTCTTGATCACACCTTAACGTGATCACTGAACTACCGATAAGTACGGCTTCGTACCGACCCGCGAGGTACTGGGCACTTTGGTCGGACTCCGGTACGTTGATCCGGGACTCAGTCCCGACCACACCCCTCATCACCAGAAAGCACAACGACCACGATGGACGAAGGTCTCGACGACACACCGGCGTGGCTCCGGGAGGACGCGCCCGTGCTGGCGGCACTGCGGGAGTGGGCGGCCAGCAAGGGCGGCACCGCCGAGGTGCTGCCACAGGAGGAACCCCAGCACGGTTACACCGCCGCCTATCTGTTCACCATCAGCGTGGAGAGCCCGACCGGCCCGGGGCTCACCGGCGACCGCAAGAAACTGGTCAAGGTGCACCCGGTGGGCGGGCACGGATCACCCGAGTCCGGCCGGCACACGCTGGCGAAGGCGGAGGGAGGCGGCTTCGCCAAGCGGCACATGGTCAAGGAGCACCACGGCTGGCAGTGGGTGAGCGACGGTCGTCACCTCTCCTTCCAGGACGTCGCCAACGGCGGTGACCCGGTGGTCGCCCTGGACGAGATCGAGGACGACGACCTCCTCGTCACGGCGTACCGCAAGGTGGTCACCGCCCTGCCGACGGACTGGAACCGCCCGGCCGGAGCCGGCGGGCCGTCCACCACCTCCACCACGGTGCGAAAGTACGTCGAGCGCGAACTGACGGCGGCGAAGGCGCTCGGGGCGATCCGCCCGGCCGCCGCCCAGCTCGGGCTCGGCGATCTGGACGGGGACTGGGTGGACATCGACGGCCGGGTGCTGCCGAATCCGTTGCGGCTGGCCGAGCCGGGCGGACTCTTCGGCGAACTCCGCGTCCGCTACCTGGTCGGGCGTTCGCACGGCGACCTCCATGGCGGCAACGTGCTGATCCCGGCGACCGTCGACGGCATCCCCCGCCCGCGCACGTTCTACCTGATCGACTTCGAGTCGTACGAAAGCCGGGCGTCGCTGGCCCGCGACCTCGGCGCCATCCTGATGTCCATGGTCCTGCGGTGGGTGGCGCCACGACCCGGCCCGGACGGGGCGTGGCCGCCCGGCCTGCCGCCCCGGCAGGCGGAGGCTCTCCTGCGCTACCTGGTCCGGCCGGACAAGCCCGCACCGAGCCAACTGCCCCGGGCCCTGGCCGACATCGTGCGGCTCACGCACGAGGCCGGAACGGCGTACGCCGACGACGGCAACTGGCGTCCGGAGTGGCGTACGCAGTTCCGGCTGTCGATGGTCGCCCACGCGCTCGCCGCCGCCACCTACGACAACGTCAGCCCGGACGGTGCCCGGTGGTGCTTCCGACTGGCCGCGTACCTGGTGGAGGCGCACCGCGAGGAGCACCACCGCACGGTGACGCCGCCGGCCGCCGGCACCGGCGCGCCGTCGCCCGGACGGCTCGACACGTCCCGGCCCTCCGGCTGGGACCAGCTTCCCGGCTCGGGGCACGCCCCGGGGCGGCACCGCGCCACGCCGACCCTGCCGCGCAACGCGGTGCCCGCCATGGATGCGGGGCAGGCCCGGCTGACGCCCCACCTGCGCAACCGGAACGCCGCGGCGGATCGGACCGGCGGACGGTGGCGCTCCCGCGTCGGGCGGCGGGCGCCGGCCGGCCCGGCCGGAAACGGCGGCTGGCGTCGGATCGCCGCCCCGGCGACTCTCGTCGCGCTCGGCATCAGCCTCGTGCCGGTGCTGGCGGGAGCAGGCGTATCCGACCGGAGCATCCGGCCGACGGCGATGCCGTCCAACCGGACCGAGACGCCGCCGACCAGCCGCGACGACGATCGCGCGGGCACGCCGTTCGCGCCGGTCGGCCCGGGCGTGCAGCTCGGCCGGATCGCCGCCCGGGTGGCGCAGCGGTCGGAGCCGCCGAGCCGGGGCTGGTACGCCCACATCTGCCTGCGGGTGTGGTCGCCGGACGACCTCGAGTCGCACTCGGATCGGCCGGAGCGGTTCCGCGAGGAGCGGCTCTGGTGGACCCGGGAGGGCACCGGCCGGCGCACCGTCCAAGCCGTCGACCACGGTCGGCGGTCCCGGGCGAAGGTCTCCCCGCTCGGCCCGAACGAGCTGAACGAGGTGCCGCCGCCACCGTCGGCGGATCTGGCCGAGCTGCGCGCGCAGGTCACGAGCCTGCTGGCCGGGCGCCCGCCGGAGCTGCGCAGCGCGGCCGGCCTGCTGGAACTGGTCGCCGAGATGCACCGGTTCTGGCCGCTCTCAGCGCCGCAGCGGGCGACGCTGCTGCGGCTGCTCGCCGAGACCGAGGGCATCATCGACGGCGGCAGCTACCCCGATCGCGCCGGCCGGGACGGGTACGCGATCAGCGCCTTCAACGGGGAGGGCCAGCAGGAGGTGTTGCAGTTCGACGAGAAGACCGGCCGACTGCTCAGTCACGAGAAGATCGGCGCCGGCAACGAGACGCTCGCTTCCTATCTGTTCCTGGACAGCGGGCGCACCAACACCATCGTCGACCGACCGTGCGCCGACCCGAAGCCGACTAACAGGGACGGTTGACGTAGTTGGCCCAGTCCCGATAGGGCGCGGCGTCGGCACGAACCCGGTTGCCGGCGCCGACGCTGAACAACGCGGTGCTGTTGTAGTAGAACGTGACCGATCCGCTCGACAGATTGTAGTGCGCGGACGCCACCCGGAACTGCCACTGCCAGGTTGCGAGGTTCTGCCGGCCACAGTCGGAGAGTTTGCCCCGCGGATAGCCGAAGTTGGGCCGGTCGTAGAAGCAGTACCAGCCGTACGGGCAGTCGGCCAGCGCGTAGGTGCCGACGGGTGCGCGCAGCGTGACCAGCACCGCGCCGTCGCCGTAGCTGATCTCGTTGGCGCTCACCGGCATCCCGCCCGGGTGCGCCGCCAGGTAGTCGGTCATCTCGCGGTTCACCGCCGCCATCCCCGGCCGGGGAACGCCGGCGACGATCAGGAGGCCGCCGAGAACGGCGGCCACCATCCTTCGGTACGCACGCGGAAAAGCCATTCCACACCCCCGCTGGACATTGATGAATCCCTTCGTCCAACCAGAATAGGAAGGCGTCTTCCCTGATCACCAGGGGTGGCACCCGACACATCCTGTCGCCATGCCGATATTTTTGCCGTGGCGCAATCGTTCAGCGCACCGGTGGAATTTCCAGCGCCGATTCTTTCCGTCTGCCAATTGCGGAGTGCACCTTCGTGGCGTCGATTCCCGCCGTTCATCGTGCCCGCTGCGCGAGCGCGGGCAGGTGCAGGCGGTCGGCGGGCACGCCGGCGATGGGCAGCCAGCGGCGGGCGGCGGCGAGCATGGCGGGCGGCCCGCACGCGTACACGTGCTGACCGGGCCGGTGGTGGTGGATCGCCAGGCCGATCGCGGTGCCCTGCTCGGCCGGCTCGGCGTCCGGGTCGTCGGAGAACGCCGGCACGATCCGCAGCCAGTCGTACGCCTGCTGGAGCTTGTCCAACGCGATCGCGTCGTACACGTCGGCGAAGGTGCGTGCGCCGACGATCAGCGTCACCCGCCGACGGGTCGTTGCGCCGGCGACCTGTTCGACCAGGGCCCGCAGCGGCGCCAGCCCGGTGCCGCCGGCCACCAGCAGCAGATCGTCCTCTCCGTCGACCAACTCCAGCCCGGAGTCGGCGGGCGCGCCGAGGTGGAGCAGTTCGCCGGGGCGTACCTCATGGACCAGGCTGCCGGAGACGGACCCGCCGGGCACCGCGCGGACATGGAACTCGACGGTGCCGTCCGCACGCGGCGCGTTGGCCGGCGACAGCCACCGCCACCGTCCAGGGTGGCGGGGCGTACACACCGGCACCGCCTGGCCGGGCCGGTGCGGCAGCCGCCGCCACGGGCGTACCGTCAGCGCCGCGACGCCCTCGGCGGCGCGGTCGTGGTCGACCACGTAGGCCGGCCACCAGGCCGGGCCGTCACCCACCCGGGCCGCGGTCCGCTCGACCAGCCGCCACACCCGCCGCCAGCGCACACCGGGCACGGCCAGCAACGCGCCGCCGAGCGCCGTCGCGTGCCAGGGCCGCCAACCGAGATCGCGGTACGCGCAGCCGAGCACCCGCAGCGACGCCAGTCGCGCCGACCGGTCTTCGCCGCCGTCGAGCAGGCGCAGCAGGGTGGCGTGCAGCAGCGCGGCGTCCCGCTCGGGCAGCTGACCCGGGCAGCGGCCCTGCATTGCCGCCCAGAACCGGCCCGCCGTCTCGTCGATCACGACAGCCGCCCTACGCCGGCCGCGTACGCCGGGCACGGGGACGGGACGGACGTGGGGTGGCTTTCCGGCGCTGGGGGGCGCACGGTCTGTGGGGCCTGGGTGGCGAGCGGGGTCAGGTCGGGGAAGTCGACGGGTGCGGCGGGCATCGGTGGGCGCCTCCGGGGTCGCGGTGTCGGGTGGCGGCACCGGGGCGGGCGGGAGCGGCGGTCAAGCCGCGATCGGGGGCGCGGCACCGCCGGAGCCAGCACCCGCCCCGGGCCGTGCGTCGACTCTCGGCCTTGGTGGGGCAGGGCCGTATTCCCTGGTGATCGTCGACGGCATGCACGCTCTGCATGTGAACGGTTACGGCCCCCTCTCCTCCTGGCGGTATGCGTGGGATGCATACCGGCACGCCGGGGAACGGTTTGAATGGTTAGGCTCGATTTCGGACACAGCCACCCGCGACAAGCGAGGTTGCCGGTGACACACACGAACTGTCCCCGCTGCGGCGGACGCCTGGCCCGCGACAACGACAGCGGCCGTTGCGCGCCCTGCCAAGCAGCCGAGCGGGACAGGCTGAGCGCGCCGCCGGTGGTGCCGGAGTCGTTCTGGGAACACGAGCCGGTGCGGCAGGCGCTCGCGTCGCGGCACCTGGGGAGGGTCATCCGCGCGTACCGGCACCACCCGTACCACGGTCGGAATCCGCTGCCGCAGAGCGTCGTGTCGGGGTGGCTGGGGATCACGCAGGCCCAGTTGAGCCGGATCGAGAACGGGCCGGCACTGGTGCACCTGGACCGGCTGGCGCACTGGGCCTCGATGCTGGGAATCCCCCCGGCACGTCTCTGGTTCGCTCTCCCCGGCCAGCCGGCGCCCACAGTGGTGTCCGGCGCACGCATCGAAGAAGGTGGTCATACGAAGCGCCGTCAATTCCACGCGCTGGCCGCGCTGGCCGGCATCCAGGCCAGCACCGGCCTTGACCTGCTCACCGCGAACTCGGAGCCGCCGCCGAACCTCGGCATGGAACAGGTGCGGTACACAGCCTCGCTCGTGGACCAGTTCCGCTCGGCGGACGCGGCCGTGGGCGCGGATGCACTCTGCGACATCGCCATGCAGGTGCACCAACGACTGTCCGCCTGGGCCGAGCACGCCGATTACAGCCGGTCGGTGGGCGAGGCGCTGCAAAGTGCGCTGGCGCATCTGGCGATCCAGGCAGCCTGGTTAGCCATCGACGCGGACCGCCGCTCCGAAGCGCGGCCATACCTGAACGAGGCCATCGCGCGGGCGCGCATCGCCGACGATGCCCGCGTCGAGGTGCGTGCCCTCACCTGCATGTCCCTACTGCTTCGCGAAGACCGGCCGGTCGAAGCGCTGCACTGTGCCGAAGCAGCATTGCGAACAGCCGCCGGCTGGACCACCCCACGCCTGACCACTCTGCTCCACCTTCGTGCTGCGCATGCCCACGCCATCCTCCGGGACACGTTCGGATTCGAACGGGAGATGACCAAGGCACGCCGGGCATTCGAAGAGGGCCGCCACGAGGACGACCTGCCCTTCATCTCGTTCGTGACCGAGCAGGAGGTCACGGCCATCACCGGACTCTCCTATCTCGCTCTCGACCGGCCGGACCGGGCCGCATCCTGCTTCCGGGCAATCACCGCCAGCCCGGTCGACGGGTACCGACGTAACCGGGTCTACTCCACGGCACAGCTCGCCCGCGCTTCGGTACGAGAGGGTGACGTGCCCGGCGCGGCCCGCGCCGCGTTGGCAGTGCTGCCTGAGCTTCAGGACGTCCGTTCCGGGCGGACGCTACGCGTGCTCTCCGAGGTGCGGTCCGGCCTCGCCGCCCATCATACGGTGCCCGAGGCCCGGGAGTTCATCGACGCCTACGAAGGGACGATGGCCTGATGGTGGAGGACCTGCGGCTACGCCACCACACGGCCACGCAGGCAGCGGGCATGCTCGGCGATCTCGTGGACGTGTATCTCGACGCCCACGCCGACGACGGACCGCGCTACACGGCCGACCGATACGAGCAGCAGCTCGCGGCGCATATGCCCCGCCAGGGATGGGATTTGGTGACGGCGTCGATCGGCGGCGAGTTGGTGGGATACGTCTACGGGTTCCCGCTGGGCGCGGACACCCGGTGGTGGGAGGGGATCGAAGGGCCGGTGCCGGACGGCTTCACGGAGGAGAACGGTCGAAGGACATTTGGCGTCGCAGAGTTGCTGGTGCGGCGCGCCTGGCAGCGCCGGGGGATCGCGCGCGCCCTGCACGACGAACTGCTGAGCAGCCGTGGAGAAGAACGCGCCACATTACTTGTCCGGCCGGACAACACTGCCGCGCAGCATGCGTACGACTCCTGGGGATGGCAGATGGCCGGGCGGCTCAGACCCGCCCGGCGCGACGCGCCATTGTTCGATGTCCGCACAAAATCAATCGTGCCGAGCGTTGCCTAGGCATTGCCGAGACGCGCATCCGCCTGGGCGGCCGGTGTCGAAGATCAGACATCGGAAGGGCGAAGCGACCGATACCTGGCGATTCCATGGTTGTAGCGGCTTCCGGATGAAAGGCATCGCGGTTAGTTTGCCTTCGTGGGGGATCTTGAGCAGGGCATCTACGAGCACCTGATCACGCAGAGATTGTCGACGCGGATTCAAGCCATTGATCGGTCCCTTGTCCAGGACCAGAAGCTTGACCCGGCCGACTCGCACGACGTACTCGCTCGCCACCTCGCGGCCCTCGCGCGGCGGGCGTTGCTCGCGGTCGGCGGCGGCGAGAACAAGCTGGCCCGACAGGTGGACCTGGCGAACCGTATCGCCGCGCACATCGCTGAGGCCGAACCTCGTGCCGTCACCACCGACGACCAGGTGGCCGATGCCCAACGCCTCCTGCACGCCATCGCCGCCCCTCCCGTCCCACCGGCCGCGCCGGTCTTTCCGATCCGCCCCGCCACACCGCTCTCCACCGGCGCGCTGCTGGTCAACGGTCGGCACCAGCCGCGGATCGGGCACGAGGTCAGCCACGAGATGGCGTCGGCGGATGCGGTCGACCTGCTCTGCGCTTTCATCAAGTGGCACGGGTTGCGCATCATCGAGCCGGCGATCAGGGAGCTGATCGACCGAGGCGGCCGGGTACGCGTCATCACGACCACCTACCTGGGCGCCACCGACCAGCGCGCCCTGGACCGGCTCGTGGAATTGGGCGCCGAGGTCAAGGTCTCCTACGAGACGCGGACCACCCGCCTGCACGCCAAGGCGTGGCTGTTCCGGCGGAACAACGGCACCACCACCGCGTACGTCGGCTCGTCCAATCTGTCGAAGGCCGCGCTGATCGACGGCGTGGAGTGGAACGTGCGCATCTCGAATCTGGAGCAGCCGCACGTTATCGACACGTTCGACGCCACGTTCGCCGATTACTGGAATGACTCGGCGTTCGAGGCGTACGACCCGGCGCAGGACGCCGAGCGGCTGCGCGTCGCGCTGCGCGGGGAGCGCGCCGGCGAGACACCGACCGAGATCGCGAACCTCGACGTGCGGCCGTTCCCGTACCAGCAGGAGGTGCTGAACGACCTCGACGCCGAGCGACTGGTGCACGGGCGCTGGCGGAACCTGGTGGTGATGGCCACCGGCACCGGCAAGACGGTGGTGGCGGCGCTGGACTACCGCCGGCTCCAGCGGGCGGGACAGGTCGACTCGCTGCTCTTCGTGGCGCACCAGGAGCAGATCCTGCGGCAGAGCCGGTCGGTGTTCCGTCAGGTGATGGGCGACGGCACGTTCGGCGAAACCCTGGTGGGCGGCGACCGGCCGGACGGCTGGAAGCACGTATTCGCGTCGATCCAGTCGCTGCACCGGCAGGACATCGACCCCGAGGCGTACGACATGGTGATCGTCGACGAGTTCCACCACGCCGAAGCGCCGACGTACACGAGCCTGTTGGAGCGGCTTCGGCCGCGCGTACTCCTGGGACTGACCGCGACCCCCGACCGCAGCGACGGCGGCGACGTGCGGCGGTGGTTCGACGGCCGCGCGTCGGTGGAGCTGCACCTGTGGGAGGCGTTGGAGCGGCAGTTGCTCGCGCCGTTCCAATACTTCGGGCTGCACGACGAGGTGGACCTCACGCGGGTGCGGTGGAAGCGCGGGCAGGGCTACGACAAGGGCGACCTGGACGGCGTCTACACCGGCAACCACGCTCGGGCGCGGCTCATTCTTCAGGCGGTCGACCGCATCGCCGACGTGGGGCGGATGCGGGCGCTCGGTTTCTGCGTCAGCATCGGGCACGCCGAGTTCATGGCTGACTGGTTCACCCGCCACGGCGTGCCGTCGGCGGCCGTGACGTCGACGCTTGACCGCACCGGGCGGCACGCGCTGATCGACCGCTTCCGGAAGCGGGAGCTGCGAGTGCTGTTCACGGTCGACTTGTTCAACGAGGGTGTCGACCTGCCGATGGTCGACACGATCCTGATGCTGCGGCCCACCGAGAGCGCCACGATCTTCTTGCAACAACTCGGTCGAGGACTGCGGCTGGACGACGACAAGCCGTGCCTGACCGTCCTCGACTTCATCGGCGGCCAACACGCCAACTTCCGCTTCGACCTGCGGTGGCGGGCGCTGGCCGGGGTCAGTCGACGGGCCGTCGAATCCGCCGTCCGGGAGGACTTCCCGTCCCTTCCCAGCGGCTGCCACATCGAGTTGGACCGGGTGGCGAAGGACATCGTGCTCGCCAACCTGAAGTCGGCGCTGCCCACATCGAAGAACGCGCTGGTGGCGGAGCTGCGGCAACTCGGCGACGTCAGCCTGTCCGACTTCCTGCACGAAACCGGCCTGGAGATCGAGGATGTCTACCGGTCGGCGGCCCTCGGTGGTTGGGCCGGGCTGCGTCGCTTGGCCGGGCTCGACACGTCGGGCAGCGACCCGGACGACCGTGACCTGGGTCGGGCCATCGGGCGGATGCTGCACGTCGACGACATGGATCGGCTGGACCTGATTGGTCGAGTAGCGGCCGGTCAGCAGCCGGCAGCGGGGCGGTTACTCGACATGCTGCATTTCAGCCTGTGGGGTCCGGCGGTGCCGCTGACCGAGCGCGACGCCAGGCTCAAGCGACTCCGGACGGAGCCGGCGCGCTGCGCGGAGCTACGGCAGGTCGCCGACGTGCTGCGCGATCGGATTCACCGCGTCACCGAGCGGCCGGCCTCGGAGCGGGTGCCGCTGCGGGTGCACGCCCGCTACAGCCGAAACGAAGCGTGCGCGGCGTTCGGCATGGCGAACCCGGGATCGCTGCGCGAGGGCGTGAAGTGGTTGCCGGACGAGCGGGCTGATCTTTTCTTCGTCACGCTGGTCAAGTCGGCGGAGCACTACTCCCCCACGACGATGTACGCGGACCGAGCCATCACCGATCGGTTGTTCCAGTGGGAGTCGCAGAGCACCACGTCGGCGGCGTCGCCGACCGGACGGCGGTACGTCAACCACGTCGCGCAGGGGTCGACGGTGCACCTGTTCGTGCGGGAAACGCGGGTTGCCGACCGCGATCTGGGTGCGCCGCCGTACCTGTATGCCGGGCCGATGACCTACCGGGAACACAGCCGGGAGCGACCGATGCGGATCGAGTGGGAGTTGTCGCGACCACTTCCCGTGGACGTCTATACGGCTGCACGCGCAATCGCCGCTTGAGCAACAGAGTAGAGCTATGCACTGCTGACGGGCGGCTAGTCAGCCGCTGGACCAGAAAGTCTGTCTGGGATCTGACATGAAACTAGGGCGCATCCGGAGCTTTGTGGACGACATGAACTCCAGCGGTCCCTGACTCAACTCCTGAGAGCGGGCGAGTGTCCGGATCGATGGCTATGGTGTCGATTCCGCAATCCCCCAACACTGAGGAAAACAACCCGTGGGCATCCTCAAGGAGATGCAACGGGCGCATGCCCGGCAGGTGCGCGCCCAGAAGCAGGCTCGAGCCGCCGCCTACCGTCATCACCAGCAGATGCGCCGCGAGGCTGACCGCGCGATGAAGGCCGCCCAGCGCGCCGACGCAGCCAATGAGCGGGAGCGTAAGCGGCTGTACGCGGAGGCGCGTGCAGCGGAGGTAGCCGCCGACAACGCGGACCTCCAGGCGCACCTCGAGGAGCTGGACAGCCTCCTCGCGGCAACCCTCGATGTCGATGACCATATCGATCTTCGCCGGCTGCGGAAGTCCGCAAAGCACCCACCGTTCGAACCCGGCCCACTCGGGGTTCCGCTGCCGCCTCCTGATTGGCGCCGTTTCGCTCCTCCCGCTCCCACCGGCATGAGCAAACTGTTCGGCGGCCAGGCCCGGCACCAACAGCAGTTGGCGGCGGCACAGCAGTCATTCGGGCATGCTCAGGCTCAGCATGCCGCAGCGGAGGCGGACCGGCAGCGTCGACTATCGGCGGCCTACCAGAGCTACCAGCAACACTGTGCCAAAGTCGATGCGGAGGCCACTGCGCACAACGCCGAGATCGACCGGTTCGCGGCGGCCGTCGCGGCGGCGGAACCCGATCCTTTAGTGGAATACTTCGGCATGGTGCTGGGCAACTCGGTGTATCCCGACGACTTTCCCCAGCATTACCGACTCGCGTACGTGCCGGAGTCCCGCCAACTGGTGGTCGAGTATCACCTGCCGACCTTGGATGTGATTCCCGCCGTCCGGGAGTACCGGTACGTGAAGTCCCGCGACGAGATCACCACCGCCGCCCGGCCGGCAAAGGAGATCAAGGAGCGGTACGCGAATCTCGTTGCCCAGGTCACGTTGCGGACAGTGCACGAGTTGTTCGAGGCAGACCGCTCAAGGCTGGTGGAGACGGTGGTGTTCAACGGGATCGTCGACACGACCGATCCTAGGACCGGCGCGTCCGTTCAGCCGTGTCTCGTGACGCTTCGGACCACCCGGGAGGCGTTCACCGAACTGAATCTGAGACTGGTCGACCCGCTGGCCTGCCTGCAACATCTCAACGCTTCGGTCTCCAAGCGGCCCGCCGAGCTGGCACCGGTGCGGCCGGTGCTGGAATTCGACATGGTCGACAAACGCTTCGTCGACGAGGTCGACGTACTTGCCGATCTTGACCAGCGTCCCAACCTGCTCAAGCTCACCCCGACGGAGTTCGAGAGCCTGATCCAGAACCTCTTCGCCAGGATGGGTCTGGACACCAAGCAGACGCGACCGTCACGAGATGGGGGTGTCGACTGCGTGGCTTTCGACCCTCGGCCGATCTTCGGCGGCAAAGTCGTCATCCAGGCCAAGCGCTACCGCAACACGGTCGACGTCTCGTCTGTGCGCGACCTGTTTGGCGCCTTGCAGAACGAGGGCGCATCCAAGGGCATCCTCGTAACCACCAGTGGCTACGGCCCGGCTTCGTACGAGTTCGCCTCCGGAAAGCCCTTGGAACTGATCGACGGTTCGAACCTGCTCTACCTGCTCGCCGAACACGCGGAGGTGAAGGCCCGCATCGACCCGGGCGAGTTGGACTGAACTGTGCCTTTAGTAACGCCCGAACGCGCGCAGATCATGCATTTCACGCACATCGACAACCTTCTGAGCATTCTCTCCGCTGGCCGGCTTCTTGCTGACCATGCCGTCGGCGCCCGACTGAAGACCGATGTCGGGGCTGCTGACATCAAAGCCGGCCGCCGGGCCCGCATGGTCACCTGTCCCCCCGGTGGCGTCGTCGCCGACTACGTACCGTTCTACTTCGCGCCCCTGTCGCCGATGATGTACCGAATTTCATGCGAGCACCGGGACGGAAAGGCAGGCTGCTACCCAGGCGGGGACGATCCACTCGTCTACCTGGTGAGTTCGATCGACAGAGTGCACGGAGCAGGATTGAACTGGGTGGCGAGTGACGGCAACTGTGCAGCGGGCGTGACAACCTTCTCTCGGAACATCGGTGACCTGGCCGAACTGGTGGACTGGCCGTTGATGCGGGCAAAATACTGGAACAACATCCCCGAGGACCAAGACCGGACCCGGCGCCGCATGGCTGAGTTGTTGGTCCACCGCGAGTTCCCCCTCAGCCTGGTCACCGGTTACGTCGTGCGGACGGAGTCGCGGGGGACGCAGCTTACCCACCTCCTCCGTGCTGCTGGCATCATCGACGCGTACGTTGATGTCAGAGGGCACTGGTACTGCGGATACCAGCGAAGGGAGGTGCGTGAGTGATCGTCATCAACCACGGCAACCTCCTGACTGCCGAGGCGGATGCCCTCGTGAACACGGTCAACACGGTGGGCGTCATGGGCAAGGGCATCGCTCTTCAGTTCAAGCGTGCCTACCCAGCCAACTACAACGCCTACCGGGCGGCTTGCGCGGCCCGGGAGGTCAAGTTGGGCGAAATGTTCGTCTTCGACTCCGCCCGCCTCGGTCCGCGACGATACGTGATCAACTTTCCGACCAAGGGCCACTGGCGCGCCAACTCCCGCATCGAAGACATCCGCGCAGGGCTGGCAGACCTGGTCCGCGTGGTGCGCCAGATGGAGATCAGTTCGGTAGCGGTTCCCGCGCTCGGGTGCGGCAACGGCGGCCTCGACTGGGCCGAGGTCCGGCCCATGATCGAGCAGGCATTCGCCGAACTCTCCGAGGTCCGGGTTCTGCTGTTCCCCCCGGAAGGCGCGCCCGACCCCGGCGACATGCCGGTGGCCACCGAGAAGCCCGAGCTGACTGCTGGCCGCGCCGCTCTTCTCCGCGCGATTGAACGCTACATCGACCGAGCGCGGACCCTAGAACCACGAGACGGCGTAACCGTGCTGGAGATCCAGAAGATCGCCTATTTTCTTCAGGTGCTCGGCCAACCACTCCGCCTCGAATTCAGCCGCGGACGCTACGGCCCCTATGCGGAGAACCTCAACCACGTCCTCGACCGGATCGAGGGGCACTACCTCAGCGGTTTCGGCGACCGGTCGGCCAGGGTCGAAGAGCTTCAGCCAATCAGACTGGTCGACAGCGCGACTGACGACCTTTCCGTCTGGTTTGCCGCACACCCCGCCCCGGACGCGCTTCTAGACCGCTTCGCGCAGCTTGTCGACGGTTTTGAGGCACCATACAGCCTTGAGCTACTGGCGACGGTGCACTACGCAGCCGAGTTGCACCCCCCAGCCGCCGACCTCGATGAGCTGACCGAACGGGTACGAACATGGAGCGGCCGAAAGGCCCGACTCTTCACGCCCGCTCACGTCCGCATGGCCTACAGCCGACTCCAGGAAGCAGGGCTGCTGGCGAGCCTGGCGAGGGCCTGAGAGGAGGGCCTCGGCGGCTACCCATGGCGCAGCGTGAGTCGCCGACCGCTCAGACCACGACCGCCGACGCCGCCCTGATCAGCGAGTCGTAGGTTGCCGTGCTGCGGTCCAGCGCGACCCCGAGCGACCGGGCGAACTGGTCCAGCTCCGCCTGCACCTGCGTCGCCGCCCGGCCGTCGCCGACCATCGCCTCGATTTCGAAGAACGCCCCGAGCCCGTCCACCTCGTCCAGGCAGAGCACCATCTCACCGAGGCGGGCGGTCCGGCGGGTCTTCATGATGCGTACCGTCGGGTGGAAGCCCATCGCCAGGATCGCCGCGTGCATCTCGCTGCGGCCGAGCACCTCGGTCTCGTGTTCCTGGCAGGCCAGCTCGTTGTCGAGCGGCGTCTTGACGCAGAACAGGTGCCGACCGTCCTGAGTACGCAGCCGGGCGAAGGTTCTGCCCTGCTTGCTCTGCCCGTAGTCCCACCCATTGGCCGCGTACGCCTGGTCGTCCTGACGCGATTCCGCCGAGAAGACGACTCCCTTGGCGGCCAGCGCCCGGATCAGGGCGTCGGGCTCCGCGACCCGGTACTTGACCTCGATCTCCCGGATGTCGTCGGTCATCACGTCTCCATGGCTGTGGGCCGCCGCGTACCCGGGGTACTCAACCACAGCCACGCATCGGCCGGCCGGCGACACCCCGGGGTCGCAGTTGCCGCAGGTCAGCCCAGCTCACCCGCCAGCGCGGTCGAGCGCACGAACCGCAGCAGCGCGACGAGTACCTGTTCGAGGCGATCCGCGCCGGGGACGCGTTGCTCTCCCCCGCCGTCACCCGTCGGGTGCTGGCCGCGGCGGCCCGCTCGCCGGTGGCCGCCCGGGACCGCGCCCAGCTCGTGGTGATCGCGTACGAGAGTGGGCTGGTGCGCCCCGGCGAGGCGTGACCCGGCCGACTACCCGACGTCGACGGTGGCTGGCTCCGGTTCGGCCGGCCGGCCGCCGTCGCGCCGCTCGTCGCCGTGCCCCGGCCACCACGCCTTGTGCCCGATCAGCCCGGTCAGCGCCGGCACGAAGAACATCGACATGACGAACGCGGACAGCACGATCCCGATCGCCACCGCGAAGCCCATCTGCTGGAGGAACGAGATCGGCGCGAGCATCAGCACCCCGAACGTGCCGGCCAGGATCAGCCCGGCCGCGGCGATGGTCGGGCCGGCGTGTTCCACACCGATGGCGGCGGCCCGGTGTGGTTCGTGGCCCTCGCGGGCCTCCTCGCGGAGTCGGGCGATCATGAGGATGTTGTAGTCGGTGCCGATCGCCACCACGAACAAATAGAGGATGATCGGGAGCTGGAACGTGACGCCGGGTTTGCCCTGGAGCCCTTGGAACAGGTAGACGGTCGCGCCCAGCGTGGCGGCGAAGTTGAGCAGCACGGCGATCACCAGGTAGACCGGCGCGACGAGGCTGCGCAGCAGCAGCCCGAGGATGAGCGCGATCAGGGCGGCGGCGACCGGCAGGATCACCGACAGGTCCCGGTTGTTGGCCGAGTTGATGTCGGCGAAGATCGCGGTCGGGCCGCCGACCAGCGCCTTCGTGCCCTGCGGGGCCTTGGCGTGCAGCGCGTCGCGCAGGTCGTCGCGGACCAGGGCGATCGCCTCGTTGGAGACCGGGTTCTCGTCGAGCAGCACGTTGATCCGGGCGACGCTCGGGTCGGTGGTGCTGCGCTCGGCCGGCTGCACCCGGGCCACGCCGGGCGCGTCGGCCGACGCGGCGGCGAACGCGTTCACCTGCTGGTCGGTGAGCGGGGTGCCGTTGCCGGTGGTCAGGTAGACCTCGGTGGGCGCGAGCGCGCCGGCGGCGAAGCCGCGCTGGAGGTCCTTGGCGGCCCGTGCCGACTCGGTGTCCTGCGGGAAGCCGGTGCTGAAGTCGTAGTCGGCCTGGTAGCTGAGCACGCCGGCGGCGAGCGCGACGAGCAGCGCGCCGGATGCGGCGGCCACCACGGCGGGTCGGCGGCCGACGGCGGCGCCGAGCCGCCGGGACAGCGTCGCCTTCGGTTGGCGCTGCCACGCCTTCGACGGCCAGAACACCCAGCGGCCGAGCAGCGACACGATCGCCGGGATCAGGGTCAGCGAGGTGATCAGCATGACGCCGACGGCGATGGCGAGCGCCGGGCCGAGCGAGCCGAAGAAGCCGAGCGAGGCGAGCAGCAGCACCAGGAACGCGACGATGACCGCGCCGGCGGCGGACGTGATGACCTCCCCGACCCGCTGCACCGAGACGATCATCGCGGTGCGTTTGTCGTCGCCGGCGCGCAGCCGTTCGCGGTAGCGGAACAGCAGGAACAGGATGTAGTCGGTGCCGATGCCGAACAGCACGATCAGCAGGATGGTCTGGAGGTCCTGGCTGACGTTGAGGTCGAACGCCTTGCCGGCGGCGGCGACCAGCCCGGTGGTGACGGACATGACCACGCTGATCACCACGACCGGCAGCAGCGCGGCGATCGGGCTGCGGAAGATGATCAGAATCAGCCCGATGATCAGGACGATGGTGGCGACGCCGACGATCGCGAACGCCGAGTTGAACGTGTCCTCGTTGTCGACGAAACTGGCCACGTCGCCGGCCACCCCGGCGGTCAGGCCGCTGCCGGCCAGGTCCGGCCCGAGCGCGGCGCGCAGGTCGCGTACGGCGTCGAGCAGTTTCGGGTCGCCCGGGTTCTCGGCGTCGAGACCGACGGAGATGATCTGCACGGACCGGTCCGGCGCGACGGCCGGCGGGCCGGTCAGGTAGCCGGAGGTCTGCGGGATGTTCCGGCCCTTCAGCGTCTGGGCGAGTTGCCCGACGCGAGCCTCGTCGGCGGCGCTGAGCGGCGTGCCGTCGCCGCGTTTGACCACGATGGTGGCGGTGGCGGTGGCCGCCTGCGGGAAGGCCCTGGCGCCCAGCTCGGTGGCCTGCACCGACTCGTAGGAGCGCGGCAGGAAGCTCTCCTGGTCGGCCGAGGTGATGTCGCTCAACGACGGGCTGGTGACCACCACGGCGATCGCGGCGAGGACCCAGCCGCCGATCACCCACCATGCCTTGCCGACGACGAACCTGCCCAGTCGCTCGAACATCGTTTCCCCCGTGGAGTTCGACTGTCTCGCCAGCATCCTACCGTCGGTGACCAATCCTTTTCGGACGGCACGCGCGGTTGTGTCGATGAACGGCGTGCGAGGATCGGTGGATGAGCGTTCGGTGGCCCGGTCCGGGTGTCCTGGCGGCGTGGCTGCTGGCGACCGTGCCGGTCCCGCTGCTCTTCTTCGAGGTGACCCACCGGTGGGAGGAGGACCCGTCGCTCGCCCCCGCGCTGTGGTGGCCGGTGCTGGCGTCGCCGGTGCTCGCCGCCCTGGTCGCGGCCGGTCAGCCCCGCCGTCGCGGCGTCGCCGGCCCCGCGCTCGCGGTGGCCGTCGCCACGCCGGTCACGGCCGTCCTGCTGGGTGCGTCGCTGGCGTTCTTCCGCTGGGTGGTGCCGCTGACCGGCGAGGCCCGCTGGGGGCGGGCGCTGCTCGGCGGCCTGGCGCTCGCGGTGGCCGGCGCGCTGACCGGGTACGCCGCCGGCGCGCGCCTGCCCCGCCGGGACCGGCCGCCGTCGCGGCGCGGCTACCTGGTCGGCGCGCTGGCCGTCGTGTTCGGGGCGCTGCTGACGCAGTCCGCGGTCCGGCTCGGCGCCGAGGGCAGCACGACCGGGGAACCCCTTCGGGAGTACGGCGGCACGGGCCCCTACGCGACGTCGGCCGGGCGGGTCACGGTGCCGGCGCCCGGGGCGTACGCGATCTTCGGGGTGGGTTTCGCACCGGCGGACCCGGACTGCCGGCTCACCGGCGCGGGCGCGGCGGTCCGGGTGGCGGAGCCGGTCCGGGTGCCGCCCGGCGGCTACGGCGGGGACGCCGCCAGCTACGCCTGGGTCGCCTCGGTCCGGCTGCCGGCGGCCGGGGCGTGGACGCTGACCTGCCGCACGTCGGATCCGGAGGCGTCCTACGTGGTCGGCGACGAGCCGCGGATCCGGGGCGCGGTGGGCGCGCTGATCCACTGGCCGGTGGGGGTGATCTGGCTGCTCGGCGCGCTCCCCGGCCTGCTCGTCGGCGTGGACACCGCCCGGCGGCGGCGTGCCGCCCGGCGGGTGGGCGGGAGTGCGGCGCCCGAACGCCCGGGAAGTGTCGTAGTGGGCTCGTAGCCTGGCGGGGTTCTCGACGATCACAGGGAGACGACGTGCTCGACCACTTCTCCGTAGCGGTGCGCGACCTGAGGGCCAGCGGCGCCTTCTACGACACGGTCCTCGCCCCGCTGGGCGGCCGGCGGATCATGGAGCCCGGGCCGATCGGCTACGGCGTCGACACGCCCGACTTCTGGGTCGAGCCCGCGCCGGCCGACGCCGCCCCGGCGCCGCTGCACATCGCGTTCACCGCGCCCGACCGGGCGGCCGTGCAGGCGTTCCACGACGCGGCGGTGGCCGCCGGCGCCGAAGTGCTGCACGCGCCGAAGGTCTGGCCGGAATACCACGCCGCCTACTACGGCGCGTTCGTCCGCGACCCGGACGGCAACAACGTCGAGGCGGTCTGCCACCGGCCGGAGTGACCCGCCGGCCCGGCGGGGAGGCAGGATGGTCGGGTGGAGATCGAACCGGTCGAGCACACGCCCGCACGCGCGATCCGTCGGGCCTGGCTGGCGCAACGCTGGCACGATCTCACGTTCCTGCACTGGGCGGTGCCGCCGGAGCGGGTCGCGCCGCTGCTGCCGGCCGGCACCCGTCCCGACACGCTCGACGGGCTCAGCTACGTCGGGCTGATCGGCTTCCGGATGGTCGGGCTGGGGTTCGGCCGCGGGCCGGGGGTGCCCTACTTCGGCACGTTCTGGGAGACCAACGTGCGGCTCTACTCGGTCGACGGGGCCGGCCGGCGGGCGGTGGTGTTCCGCTCGCTGGACGCGTCCCGGCTGGTGCCGGTGCTGGTCGCCCAGCTCGGCCTGCGCCTGCCCTACAAGTGGTCGGCGATGCGGCTGGAGCGGGCCGGCGACACGCTCACCTACCACTCCCGGCGGCGCTGGCCCGGCCCGGCCGGCGCGGCCAGCCGGATGACCGTCCGGGTCGGCGCGCCGATCCCCGAGCCGACGCCGCTGGAGCACTTCCTCACCGCGCGGTGGGGCCTGCACACCCGGGCGTACGGGCGCACCCGGCACCTGCCGAACTGGCATCCGCGGTGGCCGCTGCACCGCGCCGAACTGCTGCACCTGGACGACGAGCTGGTCACCGCCGCCGGCCTGCCCGCGCCGGACGGGCCGCCGGTGAGCGTGCTGCACTCCCCCGGCGTCCCGGTCGTCTTCGGCGGCCCCACGTCGGTTCCCTGACCGCGTGCCGGCCGACGGTCAGCGCAGCGGGTCGTGGGTGCCGCGCGGCACGTCGGGGCGGCACCGGCGGACCCGGTCGGCGGCCATCCGGCCACCCACCGCGAGGCCGTGCCGTTCCACCGCGGCCAGCCCGTACGCGCTGCACGTCGGCGTGTAACGGCAGGTCCCCGGCCAGCGGTGCGACAGCCAGCGCCGGTAGCCGAGGATGGCGGCCCGGCCGGCCCGGTCCACGGCCGGCGTCCGCACCAGGCCGGCGGTCACCGAGCCGAGCGTGAGCAGCGTCGAGAAGAGCCCCAGGTCGCAGCAGCCTGGGCCGTCACAGTCGAGCAGATCGCAGTCGCAGTCGCACCAGTCCCGGTGCTTCTTCTTCTTGTGGTGTCGCTTCCGCATGATCACGAGGCCATGATGCGACACCCCCGCCAGTGGCGGCTCAGCCGACCGGGACGGGGCCGGTGCGGGCGGGGTCACGGGCAGCCGGAACCATGGCGTCGAGGGCGAACCCAGGAAGGAGCATCCGGTGCTGGATCGGCTCAACCAGGCCATGGACCACCTCGAACAACGGCTCGACCAGCCGCTCGACGTGGCCGCGCTGGCCCGCGTCGCCTGCACGTCGGAGCACCACTTCCGGCGGCTCTTCTCGGCGCTGGCCGGGATGCCGCTGTCGGAGTACGTGCGCCGTCGCCGGCTCACGCTGGCCGGCGCCGACGTGCTCGCCGACCGGGAGTCGCTGCTCGACGTGGCGATCCGGTGGGGCTACGGGTCGAACGAGGCGTTCGCCCGCGCGTTCCGGTCCGTGCACGGCGTCGGCCCGGCGCAGGCACGGCGCACCGGTGCGGTGCTGCGGTCCCAGCCCCGGATGTCGTTCCGGCTCGTCGTCGAGGGCAGCCGCAGCATGGACTACCGGATCGTGACCAAGGACGCCTGCCACCTCGCCGGCCGTAAGGCCCGGGTGCCGCTGGTCCACGAGGGGATGAACCCGCACATCGTGGCGTTCGTCAGGGGCGTGGACCCGGACACCGTACGCCGGATCGAGGCGCTGTCCGACCAGGAGCCGCGCGGCATCGTCAACGTCAGCGACGACCTGGCCGGGTCCCGCGCGGAGGGCACCGAGCTGGACTACTGGCACGCGGTGGTGACCGGTGGCCCGGTGCCGGCGGACCTGGACACCCTGCCGGTGGCGGCCGGCGACTGGGCGGTCTTCCGCAGCTCCGGCGCGTTCCCGCAGGCGTTGCAGCACCTCTGGCGGGACGTGTTCACCCAGTGGTTCCCGTCCAACCCGTACGAGATCCGCCCCGGGCCGGAGATCTCCCGGGTGCGGATCGCCGAGGGCGGCGGCACCGCCGACGCGGAGTTGTGGATCCCGGTGCGCCGGGTCTAGCGGCGCACCTCGGTGGCGGCCCGCGCCAACGCGGCCGGCACGTCGAGTGCGTGGTAGGGGTGCTCGCTCGGCTCGATGCCGGCGAGGAACATCGCGTACCCGGCGGCCAGCCGCAGCGGCGCGACCGGCCGGAGCAGGTCGACCGCCCGGTGCGGGTCGCAACCGGGCGCGTCGGCCCGCCACCGGTCGGCCCACGCGTCGACCAGCCGGGCGGCGGCCGGCACGGCCAGGCCCTCGGCCAGACGCAGGACGTCGAACGCGGGGTGGCCGACGAACGCGTCCGCCCAGTCGATGACGACGCGCCGGGTGCCGTCGCCGCGGACGTTGCCGGGGTGCAGGTCGCCGTGCACGAGCGTGTCGGGCAGCCCGCAGTCGCGGACCCGCCGCAGCCGCTCGTCGAGCCCGTCGAGCAGCTCCGCGGCGACCGACACGTCGTGCCCCGCCAGCCACCTCCGGATCCACCCACCCAACCGCATCCCGCGAAGGTCGGGTACGCCGTCCGCGACCAGCCGACCCACCTCCCCCACGGCTCCCACCTGCACCGCATGGTGCACCACCGAGATGCCGGCCAGCTCCGCCTCCCCCGCCCCGTACCGGTCCTCCCCCCGCACGTGCTCCACCAGCACCCGTCCCTCCCCACCCACCGCCAGCACCCCCGGCCCGACCCCGGCGTCGTTGACCAAGGAGTTCGCGGCGCCGGCGAGATCGACGGAGACACGAACTCCTTGATCGACCGGGGAGGTGAGGGAGGTGGGGAGCGGGAGGGTGGTCAGCCAGGTCAGGACGGCGGGTTCGTGGTGGGCGAATGGGGGGAGGTGTTTCAGCCAGGCCGGGCCCGGTGGGGTGTCCAGGCGCCAGATCGCGGAGAGGTTCCAGGTGCGCTGCTGCGCCACGGCGGTCACCGGGCGGCCGAGGCGGCGCAGCTCGTCGACGGCCCAGGCCACGCTGCGGGCCGGGCCGTCGGGCTCCGCCCACGGCTGGCGCAGTGGGTGCGGTGCGAGGTCCACCACGACCGGCTCCAGGGCTATGCCGGACGCCGCGGCGGCGGCCGAGGCCCCGGTGAGCTGGGCCAGGTAGCGGACGTGGCCGCCGGGTGGGTGCGGGCGGTCGGCGTCGAGCAGCCGCAGCACGGCCACGTCGACGCCGTGCCGGTGGCGGACGCCGTCGACGATCGACGCGACCTGCTGCCACCACGGGTCCGGCACGTCGAACGGGGGCAGCGCGCCGAGCGGCCGGCCGGCGGCGTCGACCAGGACCACTGTCACGGTGCGGGACACGGCCGGACGCTAGTCGAGCACCCCTACGGGAGGCGAACGAATTGATCCGGGAGCCTGCGGGGCGGCTCCCGGATGTCCCGGCGACGGGCGGCGGACACGCTGGGGCAATGAACCTTCTCGACTCCCGGACGGGTCCCGCGTACCGCTGGTTGCGGCCGGTCGCGGTGACCGCCGCGTTGCTGCTGCTCGGCTACGGGCTGCTGCGCCTGCTCGACCGCCTGGACGGGCACAGCGACAAGGGCGCCTGGGCGTGGAACACCGGGCACACCCTGTTCCTGTTCGGCGTGCTCGGGTTCGGCGCGCTGATCGTCGGGTTGCACGGCCTGCTGCGTACCCCGTCGGGCCGGCTGCGGACGCTCGACGACGTGGCCGCGCTGGCCGGCCTGGTCGGTGCCGCCGCCTTCGTCTGGGTGATCCTCGGTGACCTGTTCCCACGCTTCGCCGACGCGGTGGACACCCCCGGAGTGGTGCTCGTCGGCGGGCCGGCGCTGTTCGAGCTGGGTCTGCTGGTGCTGCTCTACCGCGCGGCGGCGGCGCGGCTGCTGCCGGTGTGGGCGCCGGTGCTGGTGCTGGTCGGGTTCGTGGCGATCGCGGTGAACCTGGACCTGCTGCCGGTCGGGTCCGCGCTGGTCCTGGCCGGCCTGCTGCCGCTGCGCGGCCGGGGTGTTAAGCGGGGGCCCCGCCTATACCGGAAGCGTTAACAGGGGGCCCCGCCTTACACCTCAGCTGAAGAGGGTGCGGTGGTTGGCGCAGGCGTCGCGCTGGCCGCCGGTCCGGCTGATCGTGCCGTCCCGGCACTGCACCAGCCAGCCCCGACCGGACCAGAACCCGGGTACGCACTCGAACCAGTCGCAGACGCCGGCGGCCGGCTTGCGGATCCGGTCGCCGCCGCAGAAGTCGTACCCGAAGGGGTTCACCGGGGCGCCGCAGCGCCGTTCGGTGGCCGGCTGCGGGACGGCGCCGCGCGGCGCCGCGGGACGGCTGCGGCGCGACTCCGGGTCGGTGCTGGGCCGGACCTGGACGGCGGGGGCGACGACCGGTGGCGCGGGCGTGCCGGTGGCCGCCGGGGTGGCGGCGGCGGCGCGTTCCGACCCGGCCCGGGTGGGCGGGTTGGACTCGACGAGCATCGCCGGCACGGCCAGCGCGAGCGCCGCGCCCACCGCGACGGTCCGCCGGCCGCCGGGCACCAGCGCGGCGGGCCGGGCCTGGCCCGGGGTGAGCACGGCCGGGCGCTGCGGGCGGGACTCCGCGTGCTCGTCGAGCAGTGCGTCCAGCTCGGCGACGACCGCGGCGCGCTGCTCGATCGCGTCGGCGAAGGCCAGCGTGAGCGTGAACCGGAAGTCGGCCGCCGCGCCGGTGGGCAGCAGCAGCCCCGAGGTACGCCGCCGGTCCAGCACCTGGATCAGGGTGACCGGCGCGGCCGGGTCGTGGGACAGCCCGGTCATCCGGCCGTACACCCAGTCGCGCCGCCCGCGCCCGCCGAGCAGCACCAGCCGCCGGTTGGTGAGCACGGCCAACCCGGCGTCGGCCACCCGCACCCCCTCGGGGCGGCGCGGGCGCAGCACCGCCGGGTCGGGGTCGACGGTCAGCTCGGGGGCCGGCAGCACGGCGGTGTGCCGCACCTCGACCAGTTGCGCGGCCGGCAGCGTCCAGAAGACCACCTCGCCGGGGGCCAGCTCCATCGGCAGGCCCACGCCGGCCCGCACCGAGCCGTGAAAGGAAACCGCGAGGGTACGCAGGCGACGCAGCTCGTCGTCGCGGCGTCGCCACGCCTCGTCGGCCGCGCGGAAGGCCCGCTGCCGCCGTTCGTTCTGCCGGTGTGCCCACCGGTAACGCCATGTGGAACCCGTCGAATCAGTCATCGCCACGCCGACTCCTCCGCCGCGCGAGCCCACCAACCGGGGTGTCACTGGTGTCAACGGTGATTCGGGGGTACGAAGACACGCAAAAGTTACCAATTAGACCGATTGGCTGATTGACGGTCGCAATCGGGGGAAAGCGCTGCGGTGATTCACGTTTCGTGTGGGCCCGCCCCCGGCCACCCCGCTTCGCCATGCGGGCCGGTGGGCACGTCGGTAACGTCAGCCGCAGGGCGGGGCGTCCGCGGCCCCCGGCGGCGAGTGGAGGTGCACCGGTGGGCGACGCGGCCGTCGTGGTGGGCGTAGACATCGGCACCACCAGCAGCAAGGCGGTCGCGTTCGACACCGACGGCCGGCAGTTGGCCAGCCACTCGATCGGCTACCCGCTGGAGGAGCCGCACCCGGGCTGGGCCGAACAGGACCCGGACCTGATCTACCAGGCCGTGCTCGGCGTGATCCGCGCGGTCGTCGACGAGCTGGGCCGGCCGGTCGCCGGCCTGTCGTTCAGCACCGCGATGCACAGCCTGATCGGGCTGGACGCCGACGGCAACCCGCTCACCGCGTCGATCACCTGGGCCGACTCCCGGGCCAGCGCGCAGGCCGAACGGCTGCGGGCCGCGCCGTCCGGGCTGGCCCTGCACCGGCGCACCGGCACGCCGGTGCACCCGATGGCGCCGCTGTCCAAGCTGGTCTGGTTCGCCGAGCAGGAGCCGAAGCTGCACGAGCGGGTGGCGCACTGGGTCGGCATCAAGGATCTCGTCCTGCGGCGGCTCGCCGAGGCGCTGGTCACCGACCACTCGGTCGCCTCCGCCACCGGCCTGATGGACATCCACCGGCTGGCCTGGGACACCGAGGCGCTGCGCGTCGCCGGCATCACCGAGGAGCAGCTCCCTCAGCTCGTCCCCACCACGCACGTGCTGCCCGGACTGACCGCCGAGGCCGCCCGGGCCACCGGCCTGCCGGCGGACACCCCGCTCGTGGTGGGCGCCGGCGACGGCCCGCTGGCCAACCTCGGGCTCGGCGCGGTCCGCCCCGGCGTGGTGGCCTGCTCGATCGGCACCAGCGGCGCGATGCGAGTGATGGTGGAACGCCCCGGCGTGGACCCGCTGGGCGGCGTCTTCTGCTACGCGCTGACCGAGGACCGCTGGGTGGTCGGCGGCGCGATCAACAACGGCGGGATCGTGCTCCAGTGGGCCCACGACGCGCTCGCCCCGGAGCTGGGCGAGCACGCCGAGGAGGAACTGCTCGGCCTGGCCGCCCAGGCGCCGGTCGGCTCCGGCGGGCTGATCATGCTGCCGTACCTGCTCAGCGAGCGGGCGCCGCACTGGAGCGCGCTGCCGCGCGGCGCGTACGTCGGGTTGACCCACGGCCACGGCCGCGCCCACCTGGTGCGGGCCGCGCTGGAGGGGGTCTGCCAGCAGCTCGCGCTGGTCCTGGCGTCGGTCCGGGCGGCCGGCAACGAGGTCCGCGAGGTCCGCGCCAGCGGCGGCTTCGCGCGCAGCCCGCTGTGGCGGCAGATCCTGGCCGACGCGTTGGGCATGCCGGTGCGCTTCCCGGCCGGGCACGAGGGTTCCGGGTTCGGCGCCGCACTGCTCGGCATGCAGGCGCTCGGCCTGATCCCCTCGGTCGAGGTCGCCGCCGACCTGGTCCGGATCGAGGAGACGGTCCGCCCCGATCCCGCCGCCGCCGCCACGTACGCGGCGTTGCTCCCGCTTTTCTCCGAGCTGTACGACGCGCTCGTGCCGACGTTCGCGTCGCTGCGGCGGCTGGCCCCGAGCCTGCCGCCGGAGCCACCACCCACCGCCCCACCCAAATGACCGAACAGAGGTCGTGATAGCCGTGGTCACACTGCTCGCCGCACCGGCGGAACCACTCACGAACGCCGGCAACACCCAACTCGTCGTCGCCGCGCTGCTCGGCATCGCGGCGGTGGTAGTGCTCATCGCCTGGGGCAAGGTGCACCCGTTCCTGGCGCTGATCCTCGGCGCGGCGGTGCTGGGCGTGGTCGCCGGCGTCTCCGCCGACAAGATCGTCACCTCGTTCAGCGGCGGCGTCGGCTCCACGGTCGGCGGCGTCGGCCTGTTGATCGCACTCGGCGCGATGATCGGCGGCATGCTGGCCGAGTCGGGCGGGGCGGACAGCATCGTCGAACGGGTGGTGAGCCGGGTCTCCGGCGGCGCGCTGCCCTGGGCGATGGCCGGGGTCGCCGCGCTGATCGGCCTGCCGCTGTTCTTCGAGGTCGGCGTGGTGCTGCTGGTGCCGATCGTGCTGCTGGTCTCGCGCCGGGTCGACGTGCCACTGATGAAGATCGGCATCCCGGCGCTGGCCGGCCTGTCGGTGCTGCACGGCCTGGTGCCGCCGCACCCGGGTCCGCTGGTCGCGATCGACGCGCTCGGCGCCAACCTCGGCCAGACGCTCGCGTTCGGCCTGCTGGTGGCGATCCCCACGGTGATCATCGCCGGCCCGGTGTTCGGCAACTTCATCTCCCGGTACGTGCCGGCCACCGCGCCGGAGGCGCTGCTGCCCACCCGGCGCGATCTGGCGGTCGCCGGGGACCGCAGCCCCACCCGCCCCGGCGGCGGGCGGGCCGACGCCGACGGCGACCTGGTCACCGAGGACGACCTGGTCAACCCCGGCGCCGGTCGTCCCGGCGCGTCGATCGACGAGCCGGCCGGGCCGCGGTCCCGCCGCGCGCCGGCGCTCTGGGCCGCCGTGGTCACCGTGCTGCTGCCGGTGGCGCTCATGCTGCTGCGCGCCATCGGCGAGCTGACCCTCGACGAGGACACCGCCGGCCGCAAGGCGCTGGACATCGCCGGCACCCCGATCGTCGCGCTGCTCGCTGGCGTCATCTTCGCCATGGTCTTCCTGGGCTACCGGAACGGCTTCAGCCGCACCCAGGTCTCGGGTTTCCTGGGTGGCTCGCTGCCGGCGATCGCCGGCATCCTGCTGATCGTCGCCGCCGGTGGCGGCTTCAAGCAGGTGCTGGTGGACGCCGGCGTGGGCAACCTGGTCGCGGACGCCGCCACCGGCGCCAACCTGTCGCCGCTGCTGCTCGGCTGGCTGGTCGCGGTCGGCATCCGGGTCGCCACCGGCTCGGCCACGGTCGCCACCATCACCGCCGCCGGCATCGTCGCGCCGCTGGCCGCCACGCTCCAGGGCCCCGAGGTGGCGCTGCTGGCGCTGGCGATCGGCTGTGGGTCGCTGTTCTTCTCGCACGTCAACGACGCCGGCTTCTGGCTGGTGAAGGAGTACTTCGGGCTGACCGTCGGGCAGACCATCAAGAGCTGGTCGGTGATGGAGACCATCATCTCGGTGGTCGGCTTCCTCGGCGTCCTCCTGCTCGACGTCTTCGTCTAGCGGCCGGCTGCGCGGGACGGGTCCTGCTTCCGCTCCTTTGGAGCTGATAGCAGGAACGACTCACGGTCGGCCGCCGCAGCCGTAGCCCGCCATGGGCTGCGGCTGCGGCTGCGGCTGGGGCTGGGGCTGGTGATAGCACCAACGACTCAGCTCCAAAGGGCGACCACCGCACCCTGCCCGTCGGCCGGAGCGGCAGGCACCGCGGGACCGCCCGCGGTCAGGGGGCCTCGACGCCGGAGATGCGGAACTTGTGCACCTCGGCGCCGAGGATCGCCGTCACCTGCGCCGCGTCCGGCCCGGAACCACGGAACGCGAGCAACTGCTCGTCGGACTCCCACCGCTCGTACACGTTGATCCGGCCCGGCTCGACCAGGTCGGCGCTGACCGCGAAGTCGACGCAGCCGGGTGCGGCGCGGGCCGCGCGGACGGCCTCCGCGCAGGACGCCAGGTAGGCGTCCCGCCGGGCCGGATCGACGTAGAGGGTGCCGGCGACGATGAACATCCGGCCATCGTGCCATCCGGGCGGGCTCAGGCCCGGCTGATCGCGTTGGCGTGGATGGCCTCGTTCAGGTAGGCGGCCATCCCGGGCCGGATCGTCTCGAAGTACGCGGTGAACCGGGGGTCGGCCACGTACATGTCGGCCAGCCCGGTGTGGATCTCGTACGAGCAGTCGTACCACCACTCGGTGATGAGCTGGCGGTGCTCCTCGGCCAGCGCCATCGCCTCCGGGCCGTCGGCCGGCGCGCCCGAGTCCATCAGCGCGGCGAACCGCCGCCCCCAGTCCTCGTTCACCGCCTTGTTGCGCAGCCAGTCCTCCTTCGAGTAGCGGCTGGCCCGCTGCTGCGACTGCCGGTACGCCTCGGTGTCACCCCACCGCTGCTCCACCTCTTCGGCGTGCTCGTCCGGGTCGAAGTCCCCGAACACCTCGAACCGCTCCTCCGGGGTCAATCGGATCTCCAACTTCCTCGCCTCCATCGCGCGCTCGATCGCCGCGACCATCTCCTGGAGCTTGCCGATCCGCCCGGAGAGCAGCTCGTGCTGCCGGCGCAGGTGCGCCGCCGGGTCGGCATCCGGGTCGTCCAGGATCGCGGCGATCTCGTCAAGCGGGAACCCCAGCTCGCGGTAGTAGCGGATGAGCTGGAGGCGGTCCAGGTCGCGGTCGTCGTAACGGCGGTAGCCCGCCGGGGTCCGCCCGCTCGGCCGCAGCAGCCCGATCTCGTCGTAGTGGTGCAGCGTGCGGACCGTCACCCGGGCCGCCCGCGCCACCTGACCCACCGTGTACGCCATGGGTTCCCTCCCTTCCGCGACCAAGGCTCCCGCCTCCCGCAGCGTGAGGGTCAAGTCACCCGTTGATTCTCTCGTGCGCCAGCGTGGGGAGCAGGTCCGGCAGGGCGCTCGGACGGCCGTACCGCCAGCCCTGGCCCTGCCGGCAGCCGATCGCGGTGACCGCCGCGTGCTGGGCGCCGGTCTCCACCCCCTCCGCCACCACCGCCAGGTCGAACGCGCCGGCCAGCCGGTTGACCATCTCCACGGTGGCGTACGCGCGGGAGTCGCCGGCGCCCAGCCGGGCCACGAAGGATCGGTCGATCTTCAGCTCGGTGGCCGGGATCCGGTGCAGGTAGCTCAACGACGAGTAGCCGGTGCCGAAGTCGTCGATGGCGATGCGGATGCCGAGGTCGCGTAACTGGGCCAGCCGGTCGAGCACCGCCTCGCTGCCCTCGATCAGCGCCGACTCGGTGAGTTCCAGGGTGAGCGCGCGCGGCGGCAGCCCGGCCGCGCCCATCGCGCCGGTGACCGTGGCGATCAGGTCCGGCCGGCACAGGTGGGCGGCGGCGATGTTGACCGCGACGGTCACCTCGGGGGCCCGCTCCCGCCAGGTCGCGGCGGCCCGGCACGCCTCGTGGATCACCCAGCGGTCGATGGCCAGGATCAGCCCGGTCTCCTCGGCCAGCGGCAGGAACCGCGCCGGGGTGAGCACGCCGAGCCGGGGATGCCGCCAGCGGACCAGCGCCTCGGCGCTGCGCACCGTGCCGGTGGCCAGGTCGACGATGGGCTGGAACTCCATCAGCAACTGACCCTCGTCGACCGCGCGGCGCAGGTCGGCGATCAGCTCGGCCCGGCTCACCGCCGACTCGCGCAGCTCCGGCGTGCACGTGCGCCAGGCGGACTTGCCGGCCGCCTTCGCCGCGTACATGGCGATGTCGGCGTCGCGCAGCAGGTCGGTGTGCGAGCTGTGCTGCGGGCCGTACTCGGCGATGCCGATGCTGGCCGACGGGTGGACGCCGAGGTCCTCCTCGCCGGGCAGCGGTTCGAGCGCGGCGAGCAGCCGCACGGCGAGCCGCTCGGGGGCCACCGGGCGGTCCCCGGCGACAAGCACCGCGAACTCGTCGCCGCCGAGCCGGGCGACCATCCCGTCCGGGCCGGTCGCGTCCCGCATGCGCGCCGCGGTGGTGGTGAGCAGGCGGTCCCCGGCGGCGTGCCCGAACCGGTCGTTGACCTGCTTGAAGCCGTCCAGGTCGAGCAGCACCACGGCGACCGGTCCACCCGCCCGCAGCGCGCGGCGCAGCCGCCGGATGAAGGTCAGCCGGTTGGGCAGGCCGGTGAGCTGGTCGGAGTAGGCCAGCCGGCGCAGCCGGGCGACCAGCCGCAGGTTCTCGTTCGCCGCCAGCCCCTGCCGCAGCGCCAGCACCCCGAGCAGCGCCATCATGCCGACGAAGACCAGGTGCGGGGTCTGCCCGGTGGGCTGCCGGGACACCATCACCGCGACGATCGCGCCGCCCACCGGCAGGTATGGCAGAGCGACCCGCCACCACGGCGGCAGCGGCGACTCGCCGGCGTCGTCCTCCCGGTCATCGCCGCCCGGCTCCGGATCGCGGGTGGCCAGGCCGACCAGCAGGTAGCTCAGCGGCCAGCAGACGTCGACCGGGTGCCCGGGGGCGTAGCTGCCGTGCGCGACGAGGGAGACGTAGACCGCGTCGGCGCCGGCCCGGATCGCCAGGCCCGCGCCGATCAGGGTGAGCGCCCGCCACATCGGCCGGCCCGGCCCGGCGACCGCCACCAGGATGGTGAGCTGCATCAGGTCGAACATCGGGTAGAGCAGCCCGAACGTACGCAGCGGGTCGGACAGGTCGGCGGCGGCGAGGTCGCGGAACACCACCACCCAGCCGATCGGGATCAGGGCCAGCCCGACGATCACGCCGTCGAGCAGCGTGCGGGCCTGCCCGATGAGGCTGCTTCCGCCGGTCCGGGAGCAGAGCAGCGCGGCGGTGCCGGTGACGATGCCGGCGGTGAAGAGCCCGCCGACCAGCGGCGTGTGTGGCAGGTCGATCCCGCTGAGCCGCTCGACCGTCCACACCGCACGGCCGAGCGCGGCGAGGGCCATGGTGATCGCGAGCAGCCACCAGAACCGCCGCAGCGGGACCGGGTGCCGGCGGGCCGCGCCGACGCAGAGCACCGCCGCCCAGCTCGACACCGCCGTCGCGCCGAGGTCGCTGACCAGCGCCGCGCCGGGCAGGGCGGCGACCAGCCAGATCATCTCCCCGAGTACGACGACGGCGGCCGCGACGAGTCCGACACGGCCGGCGAGCGGGTGACGGGCCGGCGCCGCGGCGGCGAGGCTCACGTCGTGCGGGGGGACAACGATGCGCTCCGGCTCTCTTCCAGACGTGCGCCCTCGGTGATGAGGACCGGACGGCGGACGACGAACGGCGCAAGCCTAGTCAGCGCCGGGGGCCGCCGCCAGACTCGGTCCGGTGTCGGTCACCGGAGGTGGCGCGGGCCGTCCCACCGCAGCGGAGACGGCCCGCGTCCTCATCGGACTTCGCCGCGCTACTGGATGGTGACGTTGTCCACATAGACCGCCGAGGTGCCGCCCGCGCCGCTGCCCGGCACGAACTGCACGCCGATCTCCCGCACGTCGCCGAGGTTGGCCACGCCGGCCAGCGACAGCGACAGGTTCACCCCGGCCGAGGTGACCGCGACCGTACCGCCGTCGAACCACTGCCAGCCGGCCCCGGTCTTGACGTAGAGCTTCGCCTGGCTGCCGGTGCCGAAACTGCCCCACGGCGCGACGCGCGCGGTGGCCCGCAGCGTGCCACGCCCGCTCAGGCTGGTGGTGGCGGTCTTCTTCAGGTACGCGGCGCCGGCGCCCAGGTTGACGTCGGACTTCAGCGAGCGGGTGCCCTCCGCCGCCCACTCGGTGACCTGCCAGGGCCCGCCGGTGACGTTGACGCCGGTCCAGCCCTCGGTGCCGGACTCGAACCCGTTGAGCAGCGTGCCGCCGGACGGGGGCGGGGTGGTGCCGCCGCCACCCGGCTCGGTGACGTTACCCAGGTCGACCTCGCCCCGGTTGGCGATCCAGGAGTTGTTGAACAGCGTGCTCGCGCCGGCGTTGCGGGCCGGGCCCCAGCCGTCGTTCCAGGCCAGGAAGTAGGACGTCTTCGGGTAGCTCTGCTGGAACGCGGTGACCCAGCGCCCGTAGTCGAACGAGCCCTGGCTGTCCGGTCCGATCTCGGCGAACGCGAACGGCTTGCCCAGCCCGACCAGCTCGCTGTACGCGGACTGGATGCCGGAGACCTGCGGGTTGTCGTCGTACGCGTCCATGCCGACGACGTCCACGTAGGAGCTGCCCGGGTAGTAGGCGGTGCGGTTGCCCCGGCTGAAGTCGGCCGAGTAGACCCAGAGCAGGTTGTCCAGCCCCTTGGTGCCGGTGAGGTAGGTGTACGTCTGCTGCCAGACCTGCTTGAACGTGTTCGGGTCGCGGTTGCCCCACCAGAACCAGTCGCCGTTGACCTCGTGGAACGGCCGGAACAGCACCGGCACCCCGGCGTTCTCCAGGTCCTGGAGGCCGGCGGCCAGCTTGTCCTGGAGCTGACGCCAGCGGGCGCCGGCGGCGGTCGACGGGTTCAGCAGGTCGGCGAAGTTGCCCATCGGGGTGTTCAGCCCGCCGCCGTTGGCGTTGGCCGGGCTGGGCAGGTGCACGCTGATGGTGACCAGGCCCCCGCTGGCCGACCAGGACTTCAGCGACGAGTTGCAGGAGTAGTCGACGAGCGCGGTGATGTCGTTGTTGGTCGCCCAGCCGGAGCCGTAGTCGCAGCTCAGGATCGCCGGGTACTGGCCGGTGGCGGCGCGCAGCTCCTCGGTCTGGCTGAGCGAGAAGCCGCTGTTGCTGTAGCCGCCGAAGAAGCCGGAGGCGATCCGGTTGCTGCCGCGGTTGGGCAGGTGGGCGAGCCAGTTGAGCACGTTGCGGGTGGCGGTGGACGCGTTGGCGTTGGCCGGGGCGACGGTGTGCGCCTCGGCCGGCGCGACGACGGAGAGCGCGGTGGCGGCGGCCAGGACGGTGGCGGCGGCGGTCGACGCGAGGCGGATCCTGCGGCTTCGCATGGGTCACCTTTTCGGGTCAGGGGGTCGGGCGTGGCTGCCACCAGTGCACTACTGAACCGATTAAGTTTCAAGCATGTAAATAAACTGATGCAACTACCCGTCGTGATGCTCCGGCGGTCCGCCGTGCGTCCACGGCGTCTCCTCCGGCGTCGGGAACACGCCACCCGGCAGGTACCCGTCGGAGAGACTGGTCAGGCAGATGCGCTCCCCCACCTCCGGCACGCTGCCGGCCGGCGCGGTCAGCCCGCGCCCCATCCCGCCGGACAGCTCCAGCACCACCTCCGTCTTGCCGTCCCCGCCCGGGGTCACGAACACCACAGTCGCCTTCTGCCCCGGCCGGGCCGGCGAGTACAGCGTCGCGCCCACCGGCATCGGCACCGGCTCGACGGTCACCACCTGGATCCGGGGCCGCAGCACCGGCCGCCGGCCGGAGTCGTCCACCCGCTTCGGATCCGCCAGCGTCACCTCGCCCACGAACGCCTCCCCGGCCAGCCGGTGCTCGGCCATCACCAGCGGATCGTCGTACGCCCGCTGCACCGCCCACGCGGTCAACGCCCGCTCCAGCCGCTGCAACCGCAGCGCCGCGGCCACCGCGCCGTCCCGGCGCGGCTGCGGACCGCCGCCGGCATCCACGTGCTCGGCGTACCCGGTGAACGCGTCCCGGTCCCCCGCCCACCGGCCCGCCACCCGCGCGCCGGGCGGCAACGCCCGCAACAGCCCGACACCGCGCCACATCAGCTCCCAGGTGGGCGCGAGCTGACCGCGCAGCAGCCCGGCAAGCTCGTCGTACGCCGCCGGATCGTCCCCGGCGTACGCCTCGATCGCCGGGGCCAGCCGGTGGTTGTCGAAGTCCGGGTCGGTGGCCGGCCCGGCCGGTGGCACGAGCGCCGGGTCCTCGGCCCGGAGCGCCGCCTCGGCCCCGGTCGACCCCGGCGGCGGGTCGAGCCAGCCGAGTAACGCCGGCAGGTGCAGGTCCTCCACCGCGCTCTGCCCGGTCGCCCAGTGCAGCGTCAACGCGTCGGTCATCGCCAGCAGCGCTGCCGAGCCGGGCTGCTCGGCCCGCTCCGCGAAGAACGTCAACCAGCGGCCGAGCAGCGGCACCGACGGGTGGACCGGATAGTCGCCGTCCGGACGACGGAACCGGGTGGACCGGCCGAACAGCCGCAGGAACGTGACCCCGGCCGGGTTCGGCACCAGCAGTTGCGGCGCGTCGACGTACCGGTGGCGGACGTCCCGTCCCCGGTCCACCGCCACCGCCTCGGTCACGCCGCGGAACGAGTCCAGATAGGGCAGCACGATGCCGGCCAGCTCGGCGGCGAACGCGAACCGCTGGTCCCGGTTGCGGGGCTGCGGCACCACCAGCAGCCGGGCCTCGTCCGGCGCGGCGCCCACCAGCACGGCCAGCGGGGCGTTCGCCTCACCCGCGAGAGCCAGCGGCACCAGCACCAGCGGCCGGTCCGAGAGGTGCAGGTGCCGGACCGTGGCCACCGGCTGGGCCCGCCCGGCAGCGACCGCCTGCGCCCGGGCCAGCGCGCGCAGCGTACTCACCGCGGCTGCCCCGCTCGACGCGCCCGCGCGCTTCGGGGCGTACTCATGCGGGGTTTCCGGCGAGCGCGTCGGCGCGCAGGCGCGCGGCGGCCCGCAGCAGCGCGGCGGCCTCCGCCTGCTCCGGCTCCGGGGTACGGACGCCCGCGGCGAGCGCCAGCACGTCCGCCACCGCCGGCACACCGCCGAGCGCCTCCCGGACCGGCCGACCCAGCGCCCCGGTCTGGCCGCGCGCCTCGTGCCGGCAGAAGAAGGCCAGCTCGCAGGCGGCCAGGCAGTCCGGCGCGTAGCGGGCCGGCACCTCGTGCAGCGCGGCGGCCAGCGTGGCCGGGTCGGCCGCCGGATCGGCGGTGAAGCCGGCCGGCAGGGTCGCCAGCAGGTCGTCGACGCGGGCCATCCGGGCGAGCTGCCGGCGCAGCACCAGGAGCTGCCGACGGACGTCGAGCAGGCTGGCCACCGGCCGGTTGGCGAAGTCGCGCGGGCAGATCAGCACCACCTCGTGCGAGACCAGCTCCGGATCGCGTCCCGCGGCGGTGAGCAGCTCCCGCAACGCCAGCACGTAGACCGCGGACTGGATCGCGGCGGCGGCCACCTTGGCCGGGTCGGCCTGCCCGTCGATCACCGGAAACGACTTGATCTCCACGACGTGGAACCGGCCGGCCAGCCGCGCGGCGACCAGGTCCGGCTCCAGGTACACGCGGCGGCCGGCCACGTCCAGACCGAGCAGCGGATGGTCGAACAACGCCGGAGCGTCCCCGCCAGCCGTCAACGCCGCCCGGGAGCGTGCCGTCCGGTCCTCGTCGCCGCCCAGGTCCGTCCAGGTCGCGCCCGCCGGCACCGGTACGCCGAGCCGCTCCGCCACCAGGCGCAGCAACTCCACCCCGCCGTCCGCCTTGACCTGGGCCTCGAACGCGTTGCCCCGGGTGATGGCGAACCGGGACTGCCCGAACCGGGCCGGGAAGCCCAGCCGCTCGGCCAGCGCCGGCTTGTCCGCGCCGGCGCTGTCCAGCACGGCGCGCCGGGTGCACCCGGGGTTGCCGGTCAGCGCCGCGATGGTGCGGGCGTTGTGCCGCCGCGGCGGCCCCCCACCCCGAATCTCCCCCAGCCGATCTTCCACCCGATGAAGTGTAAGGAGGGGCCCCCGCTTAACGCCTCCGGTAGAGGCGGGGCCCCCTGTTAACACCCGCTCCGGTGGGTCAGCGGCCGGCGGAACGGTTCCACGGGGAGCGCGGGGACAGCGCGCCCGCCGTCGGCCGGCGCCGGCGACGGTGACGACGCCCGGGCGTGCAGGGTGGGCGGGCGGCGGTGTGCACCGGTACGGCGGGCGGTGTGACCATCGGCCGTCCCATCAGCCAGCAGAGGAAGCGCGTCACGGTCAGCCGACCGGAAGGCGCTCGGCCTCGGCGCGGGAGATGTCGTACTCGGCGCCGCAGAACGTGCACTGCTGCGCGTACCGGGTGCGCACCGGGATCAGCGGGACGAAGAAGAGGCTGAACTTCGTGGCCCGCCGGGTGATCACCTGTGCGGCCTGGTTGCCGCAGTGCCGGCAGACCCGGGTGACGACGCCGGACCGGGTGACCTTGGTCCGCAGCCCGAAGATGAAGAACATCGCCCGGCATTACCCACCCGCGGCACGTGTTAAGCGGGGCCCCCTCCTATACCTGAGGCGTTAACAGGGGGCCCCTCCTTTCAGGGCGTCCAGTCCGGACGCAGCGGGTAGCCGTTCACCCCCTGCGGGCCGTTGTGCGTGGCGAGCACCTGGTGCAGTTGGATGCCGTTGCGTTCGAACGCCATCCGGGAGCCGGCCATGTAGAGGCCCCACACCCGGGCGGTGCCCGGACCGACCTCGTCGACGCAGAAGTCCCAGTGCTCGACCAGGTTGCGGCACCAGCCGGCCAGCGTCAGCGCGTAGTGCTGGCGCAGGTTCTCCTCGTGGTGCACCTCGAACCCGGCGTCGTGGATCTCGCTGATCAGCCGCCCCGGGCCGGCCAGCTCACCGTCCGGGAAGACGTACCTGTCGATGAACGCGCCGGAGCGGTGCGGCGCCCGGTTGTCGGCCCGGGTGATGCAGTGGTTGAGCAGCCGACCACCGGGCTTGAGCCGGGACCGCAACGCGCCGAAGTAGGCCGGGTAGTTGCGCACGCCGATGTGCTCGGTCAGCCCGATCGAGGAGATCGCGTCGAACTGCTCGCGCGGCGCGTCCCGGTAGTCGAGGTGCCGCACCTCGGCCAGGTCGCCCAGCCCCTCCCGCTCGATCGCGGCCTGCGCCCACTCGGCCTGTGCCCTGGACAGTGTCACGCCCAGCGCCTTGACGCCGTACTCCCGGGCCGCGTGCCGGACCATGCCGCCCCAGCCGCAGCCGACGTCCAGCAGCCGCATCCCCGGGGTGAGCGCCAGCTTGCCGGCGACCAGGTCGTACTTGGCCCGCTGCGCCTCCTCCAGCGTGTCGCCGGGGCTGCGGAAGACCGCGCAGGTGTACGTCATGGACTCGCCGAGCACCTTCTCGTAGAAGGCGTTCGACACGTCGTAGTGGTGGGAGATCGCGGTGCTGTCCCGCGCCCGCGAGTGACGCAGCCCGTTCACCACCCGTTTCCAGCGCGGCGCCGCCTCCTGCGGCGGGGCCGGCGGGGGCCGCAGCCGCTCCCAGCCCAGCCCCTTGACCAGGGCCAGCGCGTCGGCCACCGGCGGCATCCGCAGCGGCATCTCGTCCTTGAGCACCCGCAACGCCTCGTACGGGTCACCGGGGTGCACACCGTCGAGCCCCAGGTCACCGCTGACGTAGGCCCGGGCCATGCCCAGGTCACCCGGCGCGGTGAGGAGGTACGACAGACCCCGCTCGGTGCGGATCGCCAGGGTGATCCCGGCGTCGGCCGGGCCCACCGCGCTGCCGTCGTACCCGGTGACCCGGACGGGCAGGTCGCCGGTGGTCACCGCGCGGATCACGTCCGCGACGGTCGGTCCGGTGCTCCGGCCGCCCGTGGGCGGCCCGGCCGGGGCGCTCGCCGCCCCCGGTGTTCGGTCGGTCAGACTCATGCTCGGGATACCGCCTTCTCGTACAGTCCGGTGAGTCGGTGCTCCGGGTCGTAGCAGTCCTTCACGGCGCGCCAGGTCTCCCCGCCGTAGAGCCGGTCGAACGCGGCCCGGTCGTAGTACGCGTCGGAGTAGAGCGACTTGTGGCCGCCCGTCTCCGACACCATGTGCTCGATCCGCCGGTTGACGTCGCCGTCGGCGGCGCCCGGCGCGATTGGGACGCTGCCCCAGAAGCCGATGTTCACATAGGTCTCGCCCGGTTGGAGCGGATACAGCGGCCACGCCCGGGCCGATCCCGGGCCGGCCGGCTCCCGCAACCGCAGCGGGCAGAGCCACACCGGATTCATTCCCACGTTCGCCGCGAACCAGCGCAGGAACTCCGGCGTACGCGCCAGCGGGATCTCCACGTCCTGCACCACCCGCTCGCGCGCCGGCCGGCCCCGCCACCTGTCGACCCGGGCGGCCACCTGGTGCCGGTGCTCGAAGCGCACGATCTTGTGATAGAAGTCGCTGCGCCGGTAGCGCTGCGGCCAGAGCCGCCGGAGGACCGGGTGCTGCACGCCGAACGCGGACGAGCACCAGAACCAGTCGGTGTCCCACCGCCAGAGATAGTCGTACGCGGTCAGCACGTCGCGGGTGCGCCGACGCAGGGAGCGGTAGTAGATCTCCTGGCCGGTGTAGTCGGACGGACGGCCGTCGGCCTGGTCGGTGAACGTGGCGAGCACCAGGTAGGACTCGCCGGGGCTGAACATCACGCCGTCCATGGCGTCGACGGGCTCGCCCCCGAACGCGCCCTTGTCGACCACCTCGCCGATCGCGTCGACCAGCTCCTCCAGCCGGGTGAAGCGGATGTTGCGCAGCGCCACGTGCCGGCCGACCGGTTGCAGCTCGATGCGCAGCCGGGTGGCGTACCCGAGGCTGCCCAGCGAGTTGGGGAACGCCCGGTGCAGCTCGGCGTGCTCGCCCCGGGGACGGGTGGTGATCAGCTCCCCCGCGCCGGTGAGCACGTCCATCTCGGTCACCGACTCGTGCGGCAGGCCGTTGCGGAAGGACGTCGACTCGATGCCCAGGCCGGTCACCGCGCCGCCCAGCGTGATGGTGCGCAACTGCGGCACGACCAGCGGCATCAGCCCGTGCGGCAGCGTCGCGTCGACCAGGTCCTCGTAGGTGCACATGCCCTGCACGTCGGCGGTGCGGGCCGTCGCGTCGACGTCGAGCACCCCGGTCAGACCGCGCACGTCCAGCCCCGGCACCTGGGGCGCGGAACGGGGACGGAACAGGTTCGACGTCTGCTTGGCCAGCCGCACCGTCTCACCGGCGGGCACCGCGGCGTAGGACCGCCGCAACGCGTCCACCGCCCGTTCATGATCACGGACAGCTCGCATGAGATCACCTTACGCCCCGGTCCGACAATTCGTGGCACCCTCGACGGTGGCCGACGGGCGGGTCGCGGCATAGCGTGAAGGACATGCCGAAAGCCGTCTGGAACGACCTGGTCGTCGCGGAGAGCGACGACACCGTGCTGGTCGAGGGCAACCACTACTTCCCGCGTACGGCCCTGCGCGACGACCTGATCCGCTCCTCCGACACGCACACGGTCTGCCCGTGGAAGGGGACCGCCTCCTACTACACGCTGGAACACGACGGGGCCACCAGCCCGGACGCGGTCTGGTACTACCCCGACCCGAAGTCCGAGGCCGAGATGGTGCGGGACCGGGTGGCGTTCTGGAAGGACGTCCGGGTCGTCGACTGAGTCACCGGCCGCCGGGGCGACTGGCCCTCGGCGGCTCCGGTGGGTCAGGATGCCCCCATGGCCGACCCGCGTCCCGACCCGTCCGGCACCGTCTACGGTGCCCGCCCCGCCCGCGGCGGGAGCCGGCTGCCCCGGGACCCGCTGATGCGGACCGCGCTGGGCATCGGCCTGGTCGGCGTACTCCTGGGGGTGTTCTTCGCGACCGGCGTGCTGGGGGGCGGGGCCGACCGGCCGGTGGTGCCGGCGGCGGCCGTGCCGACCCCGGCGGAGAGCGAGCCGAGTTCGGCCCCGCCGACGACCAGGGCCGCGCCGTCGCCCACGCCGAGCGCGACGCCGGAGACACCGGCCGCGCCGGTGGCCACGCCCCGGGTGATCCGGGGCGTGCCGTCCGGGCGCTGCGTCGGCGTCACCGGCGACGACCCGGAGGGCGCGCAGGCCGCGCTCGCCGACTGCACCGGCGGGCCGGAGCAGCAGTGGGTGGTCACGCCGGTCGCCCCCGACACCTACCTGCTGGTCAACGCCGCCAGCGGCAAGTGCCTCGACGTCAACGAGGCGAGCACCGACGACGGCGCCGACGTGCAGCAGTGGTCCTGCAACGGGCAGGCCAACCAGCAGTGGAAGCTCCAGCCGACAGGCGGCGGGCCGGTGCTGCTGGTCGCCGTGCACAGCGGCAGGTGCGCGCAGGTCGACGACGCGGGCACCGAGGCCGGTCGGGAGCTGGAACAGGCGCCGTGCGGCGGCGCCGCCGAGCAGCAGTGGGCGCTCGGCTGACCGGTCAGCCCCGGTAGCTCCAGGCCCGCCGGCCGGCCGCGACCACGGGCAACGCGAGCGCGGGCCGTCGGCGCAGCAGCAGGGAGAGCCCGGCCGCGCCGATCGACAGCGCACCGGCCACGTACCAGGCCATCGCGTAGTCGCCGAGGCGGTCCCGGACCAGGCCGGCGCCGGTGGCGGCCAGCGCGGCGCCCGCCTGGTGCGCGGCGAACACCCAGCCGAACACCACCGCGCCGGACGCGCCGAACCACTCCCGGCACAGCGCCACCGTCGGCGGCACGGTGGCCACCCAGTCCAGCCCGTAGAAGACGATGAAGACGAGCATGCTCGGCTCGGCCCGGCCGGCGAACAGGCTCGGCAGCACCAGCAGCGACGCGCCGCGCAGCGCGTAGTAGGCGCCGAGCAGCAGCCGGGCGTCCACCCGGTCGGTGAGCCAGCCGGAGGCGATCGAACCGGCGATGTCGAAGAGCCCGACCACGGCGAGCAGGCCGGCGGCGGTGGTCTCCGGCATGCCGTGGTCGTGCGCGGCCGGCACGAAGTGCGTGCCGACCAGCCCGTTGGTGGTCGCGCCGCAGATCGCGAAGCCGCCGGCGAGCAGCCAGAACGGCCGGGTCCGCGCGGCGGCGGTCAGCGCGCCGACCGCGCGGCCCGCCGCGCCGCCCGCCGGCCGGGCCGGCGGCACGACCTCGGTCGCGCCGTAGGCGGGTCGGCCGAGATCCGCCGGGTGCTCGCGCAGCAACCACCCCACCAGGGGTACGACGGCGAGCGCGGCCCCGGCCACGACGAGTGCCGCCGTCCGCCACCCGTGGTCGCGCACCAGCACCGCGAGCAGCGGGAGGAACACCAGTTGCCCGGCCGCCCCGCCGGCGGTGAGCACGCCGGTGACCAGGCCCCGGCGGCGGACGAACCAGCGCCCGGTGACGGTCGCCACGAACGCCAGCGCCATCGAGCCGGTGCCCAGCCCGACCAGCACGCCCCAGCAGAGGATGAGCTGCCAGCTCTCGGTCATCGCCACGGTCAGCCCGCTGCCGGCGGCCACCAGCAGCAGCGCGACGGCCACCACCCGGCGGATGCCGAACCGGTCCATCAGGGCCGCGGCGAACGGGGCGGTGACGCCGTAGAGCAGCAGGTTGACCGAGACGGCGGCGGAGATGGTGGCGAGCGGCCAGCCGAACTCGGCGTGCAACGGATGCAGCAGGACGCCCGGGGTGGCCCGGAAGCCGGCGGCGCCGACCAGCGCCACGAACGCGACGCCGGCGACCAGCCAGGCCGGGTGCAGTCTTCTCACCCACCGAGTCTCGCCTCGGCGGGCACCGGGGACGAGTGGCCGGAAAGCCATCATGCGCAATAATCGGGCCATGCCCGCCCTGCCGCCGCACCGCGTCGTCGTGCTCGCCCTGGACGGCGTGGTCGCCCTCGACCTCGGCACCCCCGCCCAGCTCTTCGGCGCCGCCCGCGTCACGGACCCGACCCGGCTGTACGCGGTCACCACCTGCACCGCCGGGGCCCGTCCGGTCCGCAGCACGGGCGGCTTCCGGGTGCTCCCCGACCACGGCCTCGACGCGCTTGACACCGCCGACACGGTGATCGTCCCCGGCATCCACGAGGGCCCGCCGCTCACCGCCGGCACGGTGGACGACGACGTGGCGGACGCGCTGCGCGCCGCCCACGAGCGGGGCGCCCGGATCATGTCCATCTGCACCGGCGCGTTCGTGCTCGCCGCCGCCGGCCTGCTCGACGGCCGGCCGGCCACCACCCACTGGGCGTACGCGGCCCGCTTCCGGCGGCTGTACCCGGGCGTACGGCTCGACCCCGAGGTGCTCTTCGTCGACGACGGGTCGGTGCTCACCTCGGCCGGGGTGGCCGCCGGCATCGACCTCTGCCTGCACGTGATCCGCACCGACCACGGCAGCGCGGTGGCCAACCGGGCGGCCCGCCGCTGCGTGGTGCCGCCGTGGCGCGACGGCGGCCAGGCCCAGTACATCGAGCGGCCGGTGCCCCGGGCCACGGCCACCGGCACCGCGGCCACCCGCGAGTGGGCCCGGCAACGGCTGCACGAACCGGTCACGTTGCGCGAGATGGCCGCGCACGCGCGGATGAGCGTCCGCACGTTCACCCGGCACTTCCGCTCCGAGACCGGGCTCAGCCCGGCGCAGTGGCTGCTGCGGCAGCGCACCGAGCACGCCCGGGCGCTGCTGGAGACCACAGACCTGAGCGTCGACCGGATCGCCCGGGACGCCGGCTTCGGCACCACCGCCGCCCTGCGCCAGCATTTCCACGCCCGGGTGGGCGTGGCCCCCACCGCCTACCGCCGCGCCTTCCGCGCACCCCTGGGGTCAGGCCGGGTGGGGCTGCCGGCGTAGCGCGCGGAGCTGGGTCAGGTGCAGCGGCAGGTGCACCCGGATGTGCAGGTCGAGCGCGCGCCCCCAGGGCAGCGAGTCGTCCACGTCCAGGTCGAAGCCCTCGCGCAGCACGGTCTCGACGGGTGTCTCGGCGGCCGGGCCGAGCCGCTCGGCCAGCGCGCAGAGCTTCAGGCTGGTGCCCCGCAGCAGCGCGGCCAGCGCGTCCAGCCCGCCGCACTCGGAGACCAGCGCGTCGAGCTGCGGGCGGTGCACGGCGTCCAGGTCGTAGTACGCGAACGGCGACCCGGCCAGCACCGCCTCGGTCGCCTCGCTCATCAGCTCGTCGTTGGCGGCGAGGTGCGCGACGATCTGCTCGGCGCTCAGCTCCCCCTCCGGCGGCGACCCGAACCCGCCCGCGTCCACCTCGGCGAGCAGCTCGTCATACGCCCGCCGCAGCGCTCCGGCGTCCACCTCGTCCATGCCCGCATCCAACCCCATCCCACCCCCACCCCGCGCGGATTCGCGGAAAGCGTGGCCATGGCACGCGGAATGGCCACGCTTTCCGTGAATCCGCGCGGGCAGCGGCCCGGCGGGGTCGGGGGTCAGCGGCGGCCGTGGCGGGCGCGGAGGTAGTCGGAGACGACGTACTCGCCGAGGTCGTTCAGGTCGGGGGTGAACATCCGGCCGCCGGAACGGCGGGCCACCGCGTCGACGAACCGGCGCAGCCCCGGATCGTCGCCGAGCATGAACAGGTTGAGCGTGGCGCCGTACCGGGTCAGCTTGTCCACCTCACGGATGGTCGCCTCGATCGTCTCCGGCAGCGGGGGCCAGTTGAAGTACGCCTCGCCGTCGTCCGGATCCAGATGGGCGGTGGGCTCGCCGTCGGTCACCACGAGCACCACCGGCTCGGCGCCCGGGTGGCGGCGCAGGTGCCGGCCCGCCAGCCGCAACGCGTGCTGGAGGTTGGTGCCCTGCTCCATGTCCGGCTCCGCCGCCGCCAGCTCCTGCTGGGTCAGCGGCATCGCCTCCCGCCCGAAGCCGACGATCTGCAACGCGTCCTGCGGGAACCGGGTGGCCATCAGGTGCGACAGCGCCAGCGCCGTCTGCTTCATCGGGCCCCACCGCCCCTGCGAGATCATCGAGTACGACAGGTCGACGCAGAGCACCACCGCCGCGGACGCCCGACGCTCGGTCTCCATCACCTCGAAGTCCTCGACCGCGAGCGGCACCGGCACGCCGGGGCCGGCCCGGCGGACCGCCCGGGTCAGCGTGCGCACCACGTCCAGCGGCTGCTCGTCGCCGTACTCCCAGGGGCGGGAGGCACCGCTGACCTCGCCGGCCGCACCGGCGGAGCGCAGGTCGTGCTGGCCCCGGGGACCGGCCGTCAGGTCGGCGAAGACCCGCCGCAGCGCGGTGCCGGCGAGCCGGCGCAACGCCTTCGGGCTGAGCGTGAGGCCGTCCGCGTCCCGGGTCACCCAGCCCTGGCGGCGCAACTCCCGCTCCAGGTCGCGCAGGCGGCGTACGTCGTCGGCGGCGTCCCGGCCCAGCGTCCGGGCCACCGCGTCGACGTCGACGTCGTCAAGCGTGGCGCCGGCCTGGTCCTGGTCGAGCGAGTCCAGCAGCTCGTCGAGTTCGGCGATCTCGTCGAGCGCGCCGGTCGCCTCGCCGTAACCGAGCGGCTGGTCGCCGCGGACGCGTTCGCCGCGCTGCCAGTTCAGGTCGGGGCGCAGCGAACGCAGGTGCGCGTCGAGTTGGGACAGCTCCCCGGCGAGCCGGTCGCCGAGCGACTGGCGCATCAGCCCGGCCAGCTCCTCGCGCTGCCGGTCCGACAGCGACCGCATCAGTCGTTCCCCGGCCGCCGACCGGCGGGCCAGCACGTCGATCAGCTCGTCGACGTTGCGGGGCCGTTCCGGGAAGAACTCGCCGTGCCGGCGCATGAACTCGGCGAACGCGTCGGTGGTGTCCTCCGAGCGGGCGTGCCGGGCGAGCAGCTCGTTGAGGTCGCGCATCATGTCGCCGAGCTGCCGCTGGGCGTCCGGGTCACCGGCGGCCCGCGCCGCGTCCCGCAGCCCGGCGAAGCGCTGCTCCAACACGTCGCCCCGCAGCCCGTCGAGGATCCGCTGGTACGTCTGGCGGGCCTCGGCGCTGGCCCAGTCGTATTCGGACAGCTCGGAGACCGCGCGCGCGGTGGACCGGGGCAGATTGTCCAGCACCGCCTCGGCGAACCGGGCGTCGTCGCCGTCGCGGCCCCGCAGCTCGTCCCGCTCGGCGGCGAGCGCCTGGTCGAGCAGCGCCTGGGCCCGGGTCACCGCGCCGTCCAGGTCGCCCCGGCGCAACGCCTCCCGGCGCAGCCGCCGCGCCCGGGCGGCCAGGTCCTGGAGGCCGCCGCGACCGTCCGGGCCGCGCCGCAGCAGGTCCCGCAGCGCCTCCCGGAGGCTGCCCCCGCCGAGCACCTCCGCGCCGACCGCGTCCACCGCGGCACGCACGTCGTACGGCGGGGCGAGCGGGTCGGGCCCGCCGCGCCACTGCCCGTACCGGAACCGGTTGCCGGCCATGGTCAGCCCCGGCCGCCGTAGACGGTGCGCCCGGAGTCGGTGACGTCCTTGCCGAGCCGGCGGGTCAGGTGCAGCCCTTCGAGGACGAACTCGACGCCGGCGGCGGCCTCCGCCGGGCTGGGCGCGTCACCCAGACCGAGCCGGTCGAGCACCTTGGCCAGCCCCGGCACGGTGCCGACCTGGCGCAGCAGCTCCGCGGCGGAGACCAGCTCCCCGGTCTCGACGGCGCCGCCCTCGGCGACCAGCCCGGTGAAGCCGGACAGGTCCAGCCCGGACAGCCGGGCCCGGAACGTCTCCGCCGTGGCGGTACGCAGCAGGTGCGCGAGCACCTCGATCTCGCGCCCCTCCTCGCCGCTCTCGAACTCGACCTTCCCGCGCAGCGTCGACGTCACCGAGACCGCGTCGCCGACGCGCGCCACCGCCTCCTCCGGCGCGCGGCCGGACCCGGCGTCGGCGGTGTCATCGGTGGCGCCGGTGTCATCGGTGGCGCCGGCGGCGAGCAGGCCGGAGCGGCGCAGCGCGGCGGCGGCCACGGTCTCCGCGGCGGCGATGGCGAACCGGGCGGACACCCCGGAGCGCGGGTCCACCGACGGCGACTCGCGCACCCCGCGGGCGAACCGGGCGAGCACCTCCAGCACGTGCTCCGGCACGCCTGCGACCAGGTCGGCCTCCTGCCGGATCAACGCCAGCTCCAGCTCCAGGTCGAGCGGGTAGTGGGTGCGGATCTCGGCGCCGAAGCGGTCCTTGAGCGGAGTGATGATCCGGCCCCGGTTGGTGTAGTCCTCCGGGTTGGCGCTGGCCACCAGCAGCAGGTCCAGCGGCAGCCGGAGCTGGTAGCCACGGACCTGGATGTCCCGCTCCTCCAGCACGTTGAGCAGCGCCACCTGGATCCGTTCGGCCAGGTCGGGCAGCTCGTTGACGGCGAACACGCCCCGGTTGGTGCGCGGGACGAGGCCGAAGTGGATGGTCTCCGGGTCGCCGAGCGTCCGCCCCTGGGCGAGCCGGACCGGGTCGACGTCGCCGATCAGGTCGCCCACGCTGGTGTCCGGCGTGGCGAGCTTCTCGCCGTAGCGCATCGAGCGGTGCAGCCAGCCGATCGACAGGTCGTCGCCGGCCTCGGCCACCTGGGCCCGGCTGGCCGGGGTGAGCGGGTGCATCGGGTGCTCGTTGAGCACCGAGCCGGGGATCACCGGGGTCCACTCGTCGAGCAGGCCGCCGAGCGCGCGGATCAGCCGGGTCTTGCCCTGCCCCCGCTCGCCGAGCAGCACCATGTCGTGGCCGGCGAGCAGCGCCCGCTCGACCTCGGGCAGCACCGTGTCCTGGTAGCCGACGATGCCGGGGAAGCGCTCCTCGCCGGACCGCATCCGGGCGAGGAGGTTGTCGCGGAGTTCCTGCTTGACGGTGCGGTAGTGGTGACCGGTCGCACGCAGCGCGCCGAGCGTGGCGGGCAGCTCGGCCGGCGGAGCCGGGGAAACCTGGGAGTGAGCGCTCACCCGCACCACGCTAGCTCAGTTTTCCCGCGTCGCCCGGTGGTCGGTCCCGCCCCGTGACCGGGACCGACCACCGGGGGCGGTCAGCGCCCGCAGCGGCGGCAGGCGCCGCGGCGGCGCAGCAGGTAGGCGTACGCGGCGGCGCCGAGCGCCACGCCCCACAGCGGCCAGAGCAGCATCGGCAGCGTGGTGAGGCTGAACCCGCCGGTCAACGCCCAGAACCGTGGGGCGGTGAGCAGCCCGAGGGAGCCGGCGGTGACCGCGAGCGCGACGAGCGTGGCGGGCGCCACGGCGAGCGACACCGGCACCCGGCGGCCGGCCAGGCCGACCATCCACCGGGGGAACCGCTCGCCCCAGGGCCGGACCAGCCCGAGCGTGAGCACCGCCCCGGCCACCGCGAACGCGCCCAGCCCGGCGCCCGCCCAGACGAGCCCGCTGTCGTGCATCTCGTCGAGGAAGTCGCGGGAGATGCCGAGCGGGATGCCGGCGGCCCAGGCGAGCCGGGTGAGCGCGTACAGGGTGGGGATGACCGCGGCGGTCCAGGCCGCCCCGCGCCCCCAGCGGGCCGCGGCGGCCGGGGTGGTCCAGCCCCGCCCGGCGTCGCCCCGGCCGCAGCCGGCACAGGCCCCGACGGTACGGCGTTGCCAGCCGAGCACCGCCAGGGCGAGCAGCACCCCGCCCGCCATCGCGGCGGTCTTGCACAGCAGCGTCCAGGTGAACACGTCGGCGTAGTCGACAGGTGGCCAGCCGAACGGCGCGCCGACGAGCAGGATCGGCGCGTAGCCCAGCGTGATCAGCACCCGGGTGTCCGGCACCACCACGGCCAGCCCGAACGCGACCGCCCAGCCGTAGCCGAGCAGCAGCGCGCGCAACGGCCGGGACGGGTGGGCGACCGGGCCGGCCATGGCCAGCGCGACGACCGCGGCGGTGAGCAGCAGCGCCGCGAACAGCGCCGGCCCGACCGACACCGGCACCAGGCGGAGCAGGTTGACGTCGCGGTCCCGGTCGTTGTCGCCGAACGGGTAGCCGGCGCGGGTCACGGTGGAGATCAGGGCGAGCACGCCCCAGAGCGCGAGCCAGCCGGCGGCGAGCGGCGCGGTCCGGGACCGGTGACGGGTCGGTGCGAGCGACGTGGCGGTCATGGTTCGAGCCTCGGCTCCCGGCGAGCCGAAACCCTCCCGTGGCGGAGTGAGACGCCTCCCCCGCCCGGGGGACTCAGCCGGTCGGGACCACGAACCCGGACTCGTACGCGGCGATCACCGCCTGGGTGCGGTCCCGCACCCCGAGCTTGGCCAGCACGTTCCCGACGTGCGTCTTGACCGTCTCCCCGCCGACCACCAGCCGGGCGGCGATCTCCGGGTTCGACAGCCCGGCCGCCATCAGCCGCAGCACCTCGGCCTCCCGCTCGGTGAGCCGGGCGGCGGCCAGCCGGTCCCCGCCGCGTCGCCCGTACGCGCCGACGAGCTGCCGGATCGCGGCCGGGAAGAGCAGCGAATCGCCGGCCGCGACCACCCGGATCGCCTCCACCACCTCGGCGGGGCGGGCCCGTTTGAGCAGGAAGCCGCTCGCGCCGGCGCGCAGCGCCTCGTAGACGTACTCGTCGTTGGCGAACGTGGTGACCACAAGCACGCGCGGCGGGTCGGCGGAGGCGGCGAGCAGCCGGCGGGTGGCCTGGATGCCGTCGATGGCCGGCATCCGCACGTCCATCAACACCACCCGCGGACGCAGCTTCGCCACCAGCGGCGGCACCTCCGCGCCGTCCGCCGCCTCGCCGACCACGCGCAGGTCCGGCTGGGCGTCCACGATGGCCCGCAGCCCGACCCGGATCAGCTCGTCGTCGTCCACGATCAGCACGTCGATGGTCACCCGGGGTCCTTCCTCGGTGCCGGCAGGGTGGCCCGGACCCGCCAGCGGTCCCCGACCGGGCCGGCGTCGAGCCGCCCGCCGAGCAGCAGCACCCGTTCCCGCATGCCGTCCAGCCCGCGTCCGCCGCCGGTCGGGCCGGTGCCGCCGCGCACGGTGTTGACCAGCTCGATCGCCAACCCGTCCGGGGGTACGCCGACCCGCAGCGTGACCGGTCCCCGGCCGTGCCGGGCCGCGTTGGTCAGCCCTTCCTGCACGATCCGGTAGCCCTCGCGGGACACCACCGCGGGCAGCGCGTCCAGCGGGCCGTCGACCCGGGACTCGACGACCAGCCCGGCGGCCCGGGCGGCGGCGACCAGGTCGGCGAGGCCGGCCAGGGTGGGCTGCGGCGCGGTGGACGCGGCCGGCCGCCCGGCGTCCGTCTCGCGGAGCAGCCCGAGCACCTGGTCGAGGTCGTCCATGGCCCGGCGGCTGGTCTCCTCGATGGCCCGCAGCGCCCGCCGGGTGAACTCCGGGTCGGTGTCGAGCAACTCCCGGGCGGCGCCGGCCTGGAGCGTCGCCACGGTCAGCGCGTGCCCCACCGAGTCGTGCAGTTCCCGGGCCAGCCGGTTGCGCTCGGCCAGCCGCACGGCCCGGGCCTCCAACGCGGCGATCCGTTCGGCCTGGGCCGGGCCGAGCAGCACCGGCGCCATCGAGGCGGCGAGCGCGCCCAGCCCGGCCACCGCGTACCCGAGCACGACCAGCAGGGCCACCCCGGCCAGCCCGGCCGGCACCGGGCGGGTCGGGTCGAACGGCCCGAACCGCTCACCCGGCCCGGCCCCGGTGTCGATCCCGGTCAGGCCGACGACGAACACCAGCGCCATCGGGAACGCGCTGATCGCGGCGAACAGCACGGCCGCGCCGGTGCCCAGGTGCATGGCGATCCAGAGCGCGGCGCGCAACCGGGTCTCCCGGTCGACGCGGTGGCCCGGCAGCGGCTCCGGCAGGTGGACCGCGAGCAGCGCCCGGGCGGCGGCGATCTCCAGCGCCCGGCTGCCGGCCAGGAACACCGGCACCACGGCCAGCCCGACGCCGACCAGCAGCAGCCCGAGCCCGAGCGGGCGCGGCACCTCCGTGCTGGTCAGGAGCTGTGCGAACGCCACCACCAGCAGCGCGTACGGCAGCGCGAGCACGCCGCCGAGCAGCAGGAACACGGCCCGCCGCCAGGTGCTGCCGCGCACCAGCGGCGCGAGCGCGCCCCGGACCGTCATCCGGTCATTGTCCCGTCGCCGGTCGCCGGGCGACTCCCCCGCGCCGGGGAGATCGGCCCGTCAGCGGTGGTCGCGCACGTAGCCCTGCGGGTCCTTGTCGCGGAACGGCAGGTCCCGGCCGTTCTTGTGTTCGCCGTAGAAGGTGAGCCAACGCGCCCCCAGCTCGGCCCGCAGCTCCACGCTCGCGTGCCGGCGGAAGTCGGGCAGCGCCTCGTCCTCCTCCTCGGCCAGGTGCTCGCTGTTCTCCCGGCGGGCCGTGCCGACCGCCGCCCACCAGGCGTCCGAGCCGACCTCGTGCAGCTTGGCCTCGGCGATCGCGTCGCGGATCTTGTTGTGGTCGCCGATCGCGTCGGCGGTCTCGTCCTCGCCGTCGTCGCCGTGCTTCACCAGGTGCGGATAGAGGATGGCCTCCTCCGCCTCGGCGTGGATGTCCAGGTGCAGCGCGAGCGCCTCCCAGATCGCCAGCATCTCGGCCGGGTCGCGGGCGTCGTCGAGTCGGGCGAAGCCGCGCCGGAAGGCGGCGTGATCGTCCAGGATCAGTGCGGTGATGTCGTCCATGCGGTCACTTCCCCAGTCGGGCGCGGATCAGCCGGGGCATCGCGGCCAGGCCGGTGACCGGCCGGAACGCGTGCGCGGCGGCGACCAGCGCGGCGTACTCGTCGTCGGCCAGGTCGATGTCGGCGGCGGCCGCGTTGCGTTCCATCTGCTCCACCCCGGACGCGCCGGGGATGGCCACCACGTTCGGGTGTCGCAGCACGTACGCGAGCGCGATCTGGCTCGGTGTGGCGTCGTGCGCGTCGGCCACCTCGCGCAGCGTGGCGATCAGTTCGGTGCCGCGGGCCAGGTTCTCCGGCAGGAAGTACGGGTTGGCCCGGCGCACCGCCCCGGACGGCGGGTTGCCGGCGTCGTAGCGGCCGGAGAGGAACCCCTGCGCCAGCGGGCTGTACGCGATGACGATCCGGCCGGCCTGCTCCGCGTACGGGATCAGGTCCTCCGCCGGACCGCGGTCGATCATGCTGTAGCGGACCTGGTTGCTCAGCACCCGGCGGCCCAGCGCGGCCTCGGCGAACCGCCACCGGCGCAGGTCGTAGTTGCTGACCCCGACCTCGCCGACCAGCCCGACGTCCTGGAGCGTGCGCATGCCGCGCATGGTGGTGGTGTCGGCGACCACCGGGTTGGCCTGGTGCACCTGGTAGAGGTCGATGCTGTCGACGCCGAGCCGGGCGGCGGAGGCGACCGCCCGCTGCTGCACCACCGGGGCGACCGGCAGCAGCGGGAAGATCTTGCTGGCCACCACCACCTTCGCCCGGTCGGTTCCCAGCGCCGCGCCGAGGATGCGCTCGCTGCGGCCGAAGCCGTACAGCTCGGCGGTGTCGAAGAGGGTGACCCCGAGGTCGAGCGCCCGCCGCACGATCTCGGCCGCCCGCCGCTCGTAGTCGGCGCCGTAGCCCCACTCGCGGGAGCCGAACTGCCACGTGCCGAGGCCGATCTTGGAAATGGGCTTGGGAGTGTCGAGCCGCACGAAACGCATGGCTCCGACGCTACCCGCGCCCCGGTGGCCGCACACCGGTTCGCCGGTGGGCGCAGAATGATCGGGTGACCTACCTCGCCAGCGACGACCGTTACGACTCGATGCTCTACCGGCGCAGCGGCCGCAGTGGGCTGAAGCTGCCCGTCATCTCCCTCGGCCTGTGGCACAACTTCGGGCCGGACCGGCCCTTCGAACGGCAGCGCGACATCGTCCGCCGGGCCTTCGACCTCGGCATCACCCACTTCGACCTGGCCAACAACTACGGCCCGCCTCCGGGCGCGGCGGAGGAGGTGTTCGGCCGGCTGCTCGCCACCGACCTGAAGCCGTACCGGGACGAGCTGGTGGTGTCCAGCAAGGCCGGCTACCTGATGTGGCCCGGCCCGTACGGCGAGTGGGGCTCCCGGAAGTACCTGATCTCGTCTTTGGACCAGTCACTGCGCCGGCTGGGCCTGGATCACGTGGACATCTTCTACTCGCACCGGTTCGACCCGGACACGCCGCTCGAGGAGACGATGGGCGCGTTGGACGCGATCGTCCGCTCGGGCAGGGCGCTCTACGTGGGCATCTCCAACTACGACTCGGAGCAGACCGCGCGGGCCGCCGAGATCCTCCGGGACCTGGGCACCCCGCTGCTGATCAACCAGCCGTCGTACTCGATGCTCAACCGCTGGACCGAGTCCGACGGCCTGCTGGACACGCTGGACCAGGTCGGTGCCGGGTGCATCGCGTTCAGCCCGCTGGCCCAGGGCCTGCTCACCGACCGTTACCTGGGCGGCATCCCGGCCGACTCGCGCGTGCGGACCAGCGTCTTCCTCAACGAGAGCGACCTGGACGAGTCGCGGATGGCCACCGTCCGCGCGCTCGCCGAGGTGGCCCGGCGGCGGGGGCAGAGCCTGGCCCAGCTCGCCCTGGTCTGGGCGTTGCGCGATCCGCGGATGACCAGCCTGATCATCGGCGCGAGTTCTGTCGAGCAGTTGGCCGGCAACGTCGCCGCGCTGGACGACCTGGACCTCGCGGGCGAGGACCTGGCCGAGATCGACCAGATCCTCGCCGGTGCCTGAGGACGCGCGACGCTACTGGAAGATGGTGCCGTTGCCGGCGTCCCGGACCGCGCTCACCCGGTTCGGGGTGAACGTGTTGCCGGGCCCGACCACTGTCGCGTTGCAGCCCTCGGTGACGTAGAGCCCGTAACGCTGCGTCTTGACGGTCTGGTCGTCGACGGCCACGTCCCCGCTGACCACGGTGTCGACACAGGTGATCCCGGTCGCGGTGGTGACCCGGATGCCGTCCCGGTTGGGTGTGTCGTCGGAGCTGTCGGTGACGTGGTTGTCGATGATCTGGTTGCCGGTGCCGCTGTTCACGTTGATGCCGTCCTGCCCGGCCTGGTCGACGATGTTGTCGCTGATCAGGTTGTGGTCGGCCGTCTTGTTCGGCTGGTCGGCCGTGGACGAGGCGCGGTTGACCTGGATGCCGTGCCCGCCCACGTTGGTGATGGTGCAGCCGGTGACCGTGTCACCGCTGGTCGCCAGCAGTTCGACGCCGTCGCTCTGGGCGCCGCTGATGACGCAGTCCCGGACCGTGTTGCCCATCGACGTCCAGGTCTGGTTCTTGCCGTCGAACACGATGCCCCGCCCCCGGGACGCGGTCACCCGCACCCGCTCCACGACCATGTTGTTGCCGTCGTCGAAGTCGAGCGCGTCGCTGGTGCTCCGGAACGCCCCGCCGGCCGAGACCGCGAGGTCCCGGACGATCACCCCGTCCCAGCCCTTGGTGTTGAACGGCTCGGTGTCCCCCGCCGACGAGTTGTCGTTGCGGATCAGCGTGTCGTACATGCCGGCGCCGACGAATGTCACCTTGCGGATGCCCTCCAGTTTCATGTAATCGGCGCCGAAGTCGAACGTGTCGGCCTCGAACCGGACCGTGCCGCCGCCCAGCCGGTTCAGCTCGACCACGGCGCTCTCCAGCACGGTCTTGAGACTGCCGGTGTAGGTCGCACCGGTGACGTCGGAGGCCGCCCGGTAGGTCGTCGCCCCGGTCCTGGTCACCACGTACGGCGACGGGTTGGGCGGTGCCGGGGTCAACAGTTGCGGTTTGTTGACGCCCTCCCGGCTGGTCACCCGCAGGCCGGTGTCGTTGGTGGTGGTGAGCGCCACGGTCACCGGCCCGTTGCCGGTGACCAGCGACGAGACGTTCACCGACACCCAGGTGTCCGCGCCCACCGGTCCGCTGCGGACGACCGTCGCGCCGATCGGTGGGGCGCTGTCGTAGGTGATGGCGTTCTCGTCCCAGGTGTTGTCGGCGACGGGGTGGACGTCCACCCCCGTGCTGCTGGCGGTCTCCACGTAGAGACGCAGCACCGCGGTCGGGTCCGTGGCCACGTCGGTGACCTCGAAGCGCAGGTAGGCGACCTGTCGGGGCACGGCGTCAACGCGGAGCGAGGCGGTCCGCCCCGCGTTGACCGTCGGGTGGGAGGCGTCCACCCAGGCGTCGGCGACCGGGTTGAGCGTCACGGCCGCGGCGGCCCGGGCCACCTGGGCCGCGGTGGTGGCGTGCGGCTTCGCCGGGCTGCCGGCGGGTGCCGCGGTGGCGGGCGGAGCGACGGCGACGACGGCCAGGAGCACGACGGGTGCCGACGCGAGGAGACGGGCCAGGGATCGGGATCGAGTTCTCATTGCTCCTCCAGAACGGTGTGGAGGGTGGTCCGGGCGGGCCGCGACATCGGTGGTGGGTCGCCCGGTCAGTGGTGGAGCGGCGCCTCCTCGGACCGCGTGGCGCCGGATGTGGGCGACGGTGTGGCGGCGGCTCGCGCACGCCGTCGACGGCGGTACAGCCAGAGCGGCACCAGGACCACCGCGCCGACCGCCAGGATCAGCGCGGCCCAGGCGGGCAGGCCCCAGTCGTCGCCCTCGGCGCTGCTGTCCAGTTGCGCGTCCGGGTGCGGGGCGACGCCGAGCAGGTCGGCCAGGACCTCCAGGTACCTGCTGCCCCACTGTTCGCTCGGTTCGACGTAGGTGTTCTCGGTGAACTCGTTCCAGCTGATGACGCCGAGGGCGTCGGGCTGGGAGAGCCGGGCGGCGGCGAAGGACGCGCGCAGGGTCTCGCCGTCCCGGCGGGGCACCTCCCTTCTCCCGCCGATCTGGCGGGCGTCGAAGCCGGGCGAGACCGGGGCGATCCACAGCCCGCCCCGGAGATGGACGGCCCGGGACATCGCGGTGAGCTTGTCCCGGCTCTTGTCGACGAGCGGGTCGGCGGACGACCAGTAGTACGCCTGCCCGTCCAGGGTCGACTGGCTGTTCACCACCGAGACGCTCTTGGCGGTGCCGAGAACCTGGAGTTTCACCTGGGCCTGGCGGACGGTGTCCGCGACCTCGGTGGCGGAGTACCTGTCGCTGCCGTTCCAGATCACCACCGGCTGGTCGAAGATCCCGAAGACCGGGTCGGCGGCGTAGCGTTCGGCGAAGAGGGCCAGGTCGGTGCGGACCGTGGCCAGCGGCAACGGCTTGCGGCTGAAATCGATGCCCTGGTAGACGATGCCGAGCCGGAAGCTCTCCGCGCGGGCGACCTCGACCAGCGCGGCGAGTCGTTCGTCGAGCTGCTCGGTGTGTTTCCAGGAGACCAGGAAGCCGGTGACCCCGGCGGCCTTGGCCATCCGGACGTGCCGCCGCATGATCTCCTGGTCGTCGCTGGAGTAGCGGCCGAGCACCGGGTAGTCGCTCTTCGCCCGGTTCCACGAGCTGGGGTTGAACCAGATGTAGTAGTAGGCCAGCACCGGAACCGGCGACGAGGTAGGGGTCGCCGCGGGCCCGGATGGGGCGGACGCGGCCTGGGCCCGGCCCGCCGGCAGGCTCGCCGCGGCGACCAGCACCAGCACCAGCACCAGCACCAGCACCAGCACCAAGCCTGCGGCGGCGCGTGGCCGCCAGCGACGCCGACCGGACCGCCGCGCGGCGCGACGGAGCGCCCGGAACGGGCGGCGCAGGTGCGGGCGGCCCAGCAGCAACAACCCGACGGCCACCCCGAGCACGCCCACCGCCACCAGGGTCAGGTCGACGATGCTGATCACGGTGAGCGTCACCTCCTGGTCCCGGCTGATGGTCACCGGCCGGCCGAAGGAGAGGCCGCCGCCGCGGACGGTCAGGGTGTAGGTGCCCCGGGGCAGGTCGGGGACCAGCACGGTGCCGTCCGGGCCGAACCCCACCCGCTGCACCCGCCCGTCGGCCCGGGTGAGCTGGATCCCGCTGCCGGCCCGCCGGGGGAAGAGCATGTCCGAGGCGGTGAACGACACCTTGAAGAAGAGCAACTGCACCACCCAGGCCTGCCGGTCCCAGGGCACGAACTTCTGGCCGGCCCGGTTCACCACCGAGGTGCCGTCCACCACCACGGCGTCCACCACGTAGTAGAGACGTTTCGAGACGAGCCCGCGGGGCCCCTGCTGGGTGCGGCTCTCGGCGACCCAGAGTGGCTTCGTCAACTGGTCGCCGGTCAGCTCGATGATCTCGCCGGTGCTGCTGCGCAGCCGCATCGCGGTCGCCCGCCGAGCCGGCACCGGTGACCCGAACCGGTCGGTGTAGCGCCAGCTCACCCGCCGGATCGTGCGCAGGCCCACCTCGACGATCCGGTCCCGGACGCCGTGGTCCACGCTGCCCCGGATGCGGTCGAGCACCGCCTTCCGGTCGGTGCCGACCGTCGCCGACCCGACCGTGAGCCGGTTGTCGAGCCCGAGGAAGTTCCTCACTCGGATGTTCACCCGGCCCTTGGCGTCCGAGCGACCGGTGTTGCCGTCCACCGCGACCGGCACGCCCCGGATCGGCGGCACCATCTGCAGGTGCAGCGTGCCGGGCAGCGCGGAGCGGGGTGCCGCGGTGGCGGCGACCGGGGTGAGCAGGACGACCAGGAGCACCAGGAGCAGCGGCGGCAGCAGCCGGCGGGCGGCGCTCACCGCGACCGCCGCCGGCCCCGGACGGCCGCGGCGCCGACCAGCGCGCCGACCAGCAGCAGCGCGGTGGCGTACGAGCCGTAGACCGGCCGGGGGTCGGGCCGCTTCAACGCGACAGCGGTGCGTTCGGCGCTGAGCAGGACGCCGGGACGGGGCGGCGCGTCGAAGTCGAACGCGTCGAGGAACGTGTTCGCCTTGGCGTCCCGGCTGGCGAGCGGTCTCAGCCGCCAGTTGACCTCGATGAACTTGAGCACCGAGGTGAAGTCGAGCGTGGTGGAGTCGACCCGTCCGCGCCGGGCGTACGGGCTGACCAGCAGCGCCGGCACCCGGAACCCGTAGCCGTACTGGTCGACCTTCGGGGGCGTGACGTGGTCGTACCAGCCGCCCCAGTCGTCGTACGACCAGATGAAGGCCGAGGAGGACCACTCGGGGGACCGCATGAGCTGCGTCAGCAGCGCCCGCACCAGGTTCTGGCCGGCGCCGATGTTGCCCGGCGGGTGCTCGCTGTTGCCGGCCGGCGCGATGAAGGAGACCGCCGGCAGGTCGCCCCGGGCCGCGTCCGCGTAGTACTCGTCGAGATCCACGATCTTGGAGAACAGGCGTGGGTCGTCGACGTAGCGGGCGTACCCCAGCAGCGGCACCCAGATGACCTGCGCGCCCCGGTCGATGTCCTCCTCCTCGACCCGGGACCGGAACGTGATGGTCGGGTCGTAGTTCTGCACGTAGAACTTCCAACTGATCCCGGCCGCCTCCAGCCGGTCGAAGATGGTGGGGATGTTCCCCCAGCCGGCCGCCGGGATGGTCTCCGACCGGCCGGCCGCGCCCGGGCCACCGGTGACCCGGTACATGTGGTTGCGGATGCTGCCGGAGTGCGACGAGCTGAAGAAGCGGTCGAAGAGCACGTACTCGTCGGCCAGGTTCCAGTAGTACGGCAGGTCGCGGTCGTCGTAGTAGGCCATCGCCATCCGGCCGTCCTTGCCCGCCTTGCTCACCCCCTCCACGAAGCCGTTCATCCGGCCGCCGTTGTACTGCTGGGCGAACGCGTCGGCGGAGTGGTCGAGGTCGATCGCGCCGAGCTTGCCGATGTGGAACGGCTTGACGCAGGGTTCCGGCAGGTCCGCCCGCATCGGCATGCAGACGCCCTTCGGGATGCCGTCCACCCCGGGCCGGGTGCCGAAGTAGTTGTCGAACGTGTGGTTCTCCTGCATCAGGAAGACCAGGTTCTCGATCGGCGTGGTCGGCGCGGTCGGCGTCGCCGGGGCGGCCGACGCGGCGGCCGGCGTCGCCGACACCACGGACAGGGCCAGCAGCACGGCGACGGCCGACAGCCGCCCGGCGCGGCGCCGGAGCACGGGGACGATCCGACGGGTCATGGACGCACCTCATAGATGATGATCACGGGGACGGGAACGGCGCGGCCGGAGGCGTCGGCGCCGCCGACGTACTCGGTGTGCACGATCCGGCCGTGATAGCGCCGGACGAGGGTCGCCAGCCGGTCGGCGAAGAACGTCGAGCGACGCGCGGAGAACGAGTCCCAGACGATGTAGTGCAGGTTGTTGTTGCGCAGCCACCCGTCCGGGTTGTTGAGCGCCACGTAGGACGGGTTGCGGTGCAACGGGTTCGGGCTGACCGACAGCCCGTAGCTCTGCCGCTGGCCGTAGTAGCGGATGATGTTCGACATGGACGGGCCGAGGGTGAGGATCACCGATCCGTCCGGCGTGTGGTCGGTCAACCAGCGGCCGGCCTCCCGGCCGCCCGGCACGCCGCCGGAGCCGGCCAGGAAGCGCGTCCCGCCCTGCTGGCTCACCGCCCGCCAACACGGTCCGAGGAGGCTCAGCGCGACCGTGGCGACGGCCACCAACCGGACCACCAGGTGCACGCGGGCCCGGGGCATCACCCGCCGGGGAACGGCGGCGAGCCGGGCCGGCACCGGCAGGACGGCCAACGCCCGCGCGGCGAGCACCGCCACCGGCACGACGACCGGCAGCAGGTACTGGAAACCCTTGACCGGCCAGAGCTGGAAGAAGACCACCGGCACGGCGATCCAGGACAGCAGCAGCGTCTCCCGCCAGCTCCGCTGCCGGCGGGCCCACCACAGCCCCCCGAACGCGGCGAGCAGCACCAGCAGCCCGATCGACGAGGGCACGTTCTCCAGGTAGAACGACATCGGGTGGTTGGGGCGCCGGAACAACTGCCAGACGAGATAGTTGCGGCCGGTCTCGGTGCGGCCGGCCAACGCCTGCGAGATCGGATGGGTGGCGAAGACCAGCGCCAGCACCGGCAGCGCCAGCAGCGTGGCCCGCACCGGCCGGCGTACGCCGGGGGTGAGCGCCAGGAACGCGTAGACGCTGCCGGCCAGCACGATGCTTGTCTCCTTGGCCAGCATGGTGACGCCGAGCATGGCGGCGGTGGCCACGTACCAGAGCGCGTCCTGCCGTTGGACGAACCGGACCATGCAGTACAGCGTGAGCGTGGCCAGCAGCACCATCGGCCCGTCCAGCAGCACCTGCCGGGTCACCACCACGTGGTACGGCATCACGGCCAGCAGCAGCGCGGCGATGAGCCCGACCCGCCGGGTGTAGAGCCGGGCGCCCAGCGGGTACACGGCGAGCACGGTCAGCACGCCGAGCGCCACGACGACCAGCCGGCCGGCCACGTCCACCTCCCCGACCCGGAAGAACGGCGACAGCAGCGCCTGGACCAGCATCGGGTGGGCCCGGAAGACCGGGAAGTAGTCGGTGTAGCGGGGGTTGCCGGCGAGCGAGGCGGCCTGCCCGGCGTACACCGCCTCGTCGCTGTTGAAGCCGAACGCGTCGATCTGCCACGTCCGGACGAACAGCGCCAGCACGGCGACCCCGGTCAGTCCACCGGCCACCTTCCACCGTGGCCGACGCAGCGCCGGCAGCCAGGACGGCGGCGCGGACCTCGCCGGTCGCTGCGCCTCGCCCCGCCGCTGCTCGGGCAGCGTGTCGGTGATGGCCGGATGGCTCACGCTCACGCCGGCCCTCCCGTCACGGTCAGGTCACCGCTCCAGCTCGGCCACGGCTGGGCGGGCACCATCGGGGCACCCCGGCCGGCGCGTTCCTCCCGCAGCAGCCGGGGGATGTCGTCGGCCCAGCCGAAGGTGTCCGAGACGACGACCCGGCTGCGGACGTGGGACAGGAAGCTGGCGAGGATGTCCCGCTCCCGTGCCCGGAGCTGGACGTACCCCTGACCGTCGATCGTGATGGACGGCGCGAGGTACCGGAACGGCGGGAACCCGTACGCGTCGTCGGTGTTGTCGATCATGCGGTCGAGCGTGTCGGCGGCGCCCAGCTCGGTGATGTCGGGTTTGCCGCGCTCGATGACGAACAGCTCCTCCACCCGGGTGGTGGTGCCGATCCGGCACGGCACCAGACGGTCGACGCTGTACTTCGGCGGCGGGATCAGCAGCTGGGTGACCGCGTTGATCCCCATGATCGGGAGGTTGAACCGGCTGAGCGTCAGCGCCAGGGACCGGCCGCCCTTGGAGTGCAGGCGGCTCTGGAGTTGCAGCCGCCGCCACTCGGCGGGCGTCAGGTCCTGCGCCTGCACCGCACGGAGCGTGTGCGCGCTGATGGTGAGCGGCTTGGGGAAGCAGGTCGCCACCCCGTCCGGCCGGACGATCGTCATGTCGTCGGAGAGGAAGAGACCGCCGTGGTCGCGGAGCAGCCGCAGCACGGTGGCGGTCTTGCCGGTGTCGGTGAGCGCCGAGAGCATCACCCCGATCCCGTCGAGCGTGACGCACGCGGAGTGCAGCAGCATGTGGCCCCGGGCCACCATGACGAACCGGAGCAGCGCCTCGATGATGTTGGTGTAGACCACGTGCGGCGAGTGGGCCAGCAGCGGGCCGACCTGGATCTCGATCGGCGGTCCGAGCTGGATGCGGAAGTTCGCGCCCCACCGGCCGAGCTGCTCCTCGTAGCGCAGCACGGACTGGTCGGCGTACTGGGTCATGGCCGCGCGGCGCTGCGGCCCGCGACCGCCGATGTCGCTGACCCGCACCGCAATGTCCACCTCGGAGTCGGGCACCCACTGGGCCCGGAAGAACTCCAGCTCCGGCAGCATGATCTGCGAGCCGATGGTCACCACGCCGGCGACGTCGTAGCGGTACTTGAGGTACTGGTAGCGACGGCGCGACGGGGTGCTGGGCGCCTCGGAGGCACCGGCGACGAGCAACCGCACCGGGTCGCGTCGGGCCTTGTCGACGGCGGTGTAGATGACCCGGTCGTTGACCAGGAACCGGACCAGGAAGAGCGCCACCAGGGTGACCGCGTTGGCCAGCAGGATGCCGACCCCCGCCCACACCAGGGCCTGGAGCACGGGCAGCCGCAGCAGCAGCAACGCGTTGTTGAGCAGGAAGAACCGGGCCGCCCGGGCGGCGAACGAGCCGTGCCGGTTCCGCCGGTAGATCAGGCTGTCGATCAGCAGGAAGTTCCACGAGGTGGAGACCTGGGTGGCCAGTGCCGCACCGATCAGGTGGTGCATCCGGGCGGGTTCGTAGCAGAACCAGAGCACGGCGGTGTTCACCACCATGCCGGAGAGCCCGACCATGCCGAACGCGACCATCCGGCTCAGTTCACGCAGCCGCTCGACGTGGGTACGCGGGCTCCGCCGGATCTGCCCGACGAGGCGGCGGCCCCGCAGCCGGGCCAGGTGTCGCAGGAACGTCACGCCCTCCCGCAGGGACGCCTTCGACCGGCCGCCGTGCCGGGGCGCCATGTCGTACGCCACCTCGGCGACCCGGGCGCCGGGATGGCGCACCAGCAGCTCCAGCAGCACCTTGAAGCCGGTCGGGTTCATCCGGTCCAGGCGTACCGCGGCCCGACGGAAGGCGAACAGCCCGCTCATCGGGTCGCTCACCGTCGCCAGCCGACGCGGGAACATGCCCTTCACCAGTCGGGTCGCCCAGGACGAGGTCGCCGTCCGGAGGGCCCCGTCGAGCCCGCCCGGGGAGCCGTTGCCGGCGTACCGGGTGCCGATGACGACGTCGACGTCGTGGCGCATGGCGATCCGCGCGAGCGTCGCCGCCGCGGCCGGCGGGTGCTGGAGGTCGGCGTCCATCACCAGCACCCACTCGCCGCGGGCGTGCGCGGTGCCGAGCAGGACCGCGCCGCCCAGGCCGCCGGCGCGGGCGTGCGGCGGCCGGTGCAGCAGCCGTACGGTGATCGGCGCCGCAGCGGCCACCCGGGCGAGCACCCCCGGCGTGCCGTCGTCGCTGTCGTCGACCACGAGGAGTTCGGCGTCGAGCGGCGCCAGCAGCGGGCCGAGCCGCGCCAGCAGGATCGGGACGTTCTCCGCCTCGTTCCGGGTGGGCACGATGACGGTCAGTCGGGGCGGGCGGCCCTCGTCCGCCTCGTGCAGCGCCTGGAGCTGCGCCTCCGGTTCGGTTCGCCGGTCGCGAACTCCGGATCCGACTCTGTTCATGTCAACCCCCATGGGCGGCACGAGCGGCGTGAGCCACGTTGATGACGGGCACTGGATGCAGAACCGTCCGCCGGAGAAATGAATCGATTTCCCAAAGCCCGGTAAGGGACGAACCCGCAGCACGGGGTGGCGGCTCGGATACGCAAAGAGTACGGAGGGTTAACAGAGGACCTCCAGTTCCTGAAAAGTCAGCACCACGACACGTGCAATAAACGAACCGGACCGCAGTGGTTCATAGATAGACGAGGCACATTGCCAGCTCAGAGGCGGCGTAAGTAGGGTTTTCACGTTGTCGCGCGACGCGCGTCGGGCACCACGAAAAAACTGCGCCACCGCCGCGACGCGCCGCGTCGCAACAATGGCGCAGTTGTGAATGGGGACGCCCCGGCCCGGGGCGGCGATGCGTTATTTGGACAGCGGAACGCGACGGTCGCGCGGCGGCGGCACGTGGTCGGCGCCGCACGCCGACGTCAGCCGGACGTCACGACCGGCGGGTGGTCGTGCAGCACGGCGACGAAGTCGGACCGGCCACCACCGCTCCAGTCGCAGAGCGCGCCCGCCGGCGCGACGCCCCGGCACCCCACGGAACTCTCGACCGCCGTGCCCTCGCCCCACTCGTTGTACGTGGTGACGAGCTGCCAGAACGCCCCGGAGGCGGTCATCCGCGCCACCCCGGACCGCCACCGGTCCAGGCTCCGGGCCAGGAACGGCGAGCGCCCGTACGGCAACCCGGCCTTCCAGAAGCCCGGCGAGACGGAGTAGGTGCCGCCCGGCGCCCCGCTGAAGTCGGACTCGGGATGGGCCGGGGCGTACTGGTGCCAGGCGTCCACGGTGACGCTGTTGGCGCAGTGGCGGTAGCCGGAGAACACCTTCAGGCTGAGATAGATGGACTCGCCCCAGAGCCGCTGGAGCAGCGAGCGGGCGCGGACCCACCGGTCGACGGTCTCGCAGCCGTCGGCCATGGTCAGGTCGTGGGCGTTGTAGACGAAGACCACCATGCCCCGACCGGGCAGCACGGCCAGCGCCGAGCGGTCCCCGCCGTACGTGCTGCGCAGGTAGTGCAGGTCGGCGGCGATCTGGTCGGGGGTGGGCCGACCCCTCCCCTCCGGCTCGTAGTAGGGCGCCCAGGCGAACCCGGTGTCCCGGGCCCCCTTGAAGAGCGCCGGCCAGTGCCGGTCGGTGGTGGTGCCCTGACCGAACCAGGAGGCCAGCCCGACCGTGATGCCGCCGTACCGCATGTCCGCCACCTGCTCCCGGACCACCGTCGCGTCCACCGTGTAGCTTCCCCGGCTCGGCCGGTAGTTGGTGTACGGGTCCAGCCCGCCCTGGCGCCACGCCTCCGGGAACCACGGGTAGTAGAAGGCGGCCCGGACGGCGGTCGGCGTCCGCACCACCAGCCGCAGCGCCGCCTGGTGCCGCAGCGTCGCGCCGACGCCCTCGACGACGAGCGTGAAGGTGCCGGCGCGGGCGGAGACGGAGGTCTGGACGGACACCGTGGCCGAGGCCCCGCTCGTCACCGTGGCCGGCGTGACGGCGGCGAAGACGCCCGCGGGCAGGTTGGTCACCCGCAGCGCCACCGGCTGCGGCGCCCCGCTGGTGGTGGCCGTGTCGACGGTCGCCCGGGCGGGATGTCCGGCCACCGCCGTGACGGCGGCGGGCGCGACGGTCAGCGAGAAGTCGTCGGCGGCGACGGGTGGCGCCGCCGACGCGGACGGGCCGACCGGCACGGCGGCGGCCAGCACCGTGAGTACCACTGCGAGACGTAGGAACATCGACACTCCTCTGCGTTGCCTGGCGGGTCCGACACCGGGGGCAACGCGGGAGCGACCGGTCGGGTGACTGCGCGGCCGGTCACCGGCGCGCGCGACGGCCCGGGCCGCGCCGGGGCCGTCGCCTCACCAGATCCGGCGCCGCCCGGCGCGATGGTTACGGACCCCGCACGGCCGCCCGGGCGGTGGGCCGCCGGCCCGCCGCATCCGCCGGCCGAGCACGGCCGCGAGCAGCGCGGCGACCACCACCGCCGCCGCCGCGCCGACGACCAACGGCCGGGAGAACGGGCCGCTCTCGGTCACCGCCGCGACCGGCACTCCCGGCGCGTCCGCGGTCGCCGACTCCGAGCGGGTACGCGGGACCGCCGGGCTCGCTGCCGGCGCGGCCGGCCGGGTGGCGCGCGAGGCCGCGCGGAAGATCACGTCGGAGCAGGAGTAGTAGGTGTCCTGGGTGTTCGAGTTCTGCCAGATCACGTAGATCAGGTGCCGGCCCGTGCGCCCGGCCGGCAGTCGTCCCGGCATCTCGTAGGCGCCGTCGCGGATCGGCGGGTCGGTCACCGACAGGAACGGCTTGCGCTCCACGTCGGCCCAGGTCAGCCGCGCGTCCGGGGCGTACGAAGCGGTGGTGACGTAGAACCGGAACGTGCCCCGGTGCGGGATCGTGGTGCGGTAGCGGAAGGTGTGCCGGGCACCGGCGGTGAGCGTGGTGGCCGGCCAGTCGGTCCGGGGCAGGTCCAGCCCGCGGTACGCGGAGAGCCCGCCGCTGCACAGCTCGCCGTCCGGAATGCGCTCCCGGTCCCGCCCGTCGATCCGGGCCACCCGGATGTTGTCCCACTCCCGTACCGCCGCGCCGGCCGCGATCGCGGCCCGGCAGGCCGGTGTCTCCGCCCGCCCACCCTCCGGACCGCACGCCGCCGCGCGGCTCAGCGGGCTGGTCGGCGCGCCGTGGGCGCTCGCCGGGGCGGCGGTGAGCAGCAGCGTCGTGCCGATGACGGCGAACGCGACGAGCGCGCGACGTGTGCCCATGTGATCGACCTCCCGCGCACTGGTACGGGCCGGAAGCGGCAAAGGTTCGATCCGCACCGGTGCCACGACCGGCCAGGCTCGGCTGGCCGAACGGACAACCGGGGCGGCGGAGCGGTCGGGGCTGGCCCTACAGTGACGACACCCTGTGATCGAGGAGCGCGTCTTGCCCGAGCCGGCACAGCATTCCGAGCCGCCCCGTCCCGCCCCCACGGACGGGTCTCCGACGGGCGACCTGCCGCCCACCGCACAGCCGTACCTGCTGGTGCTGCCCCCGGCGGAGGGCGCACCGCCCCCGGTGCCGTGGCCCGGCGGGGAGGGCCAACCAGCCTGGGCGATCCCGGTCGTCGTACCGCCCGGCACCCAGGGCTACGCGCTGTTCGTGCCGCTGGTCCCGGCCGCCGGCCAGCCGACGCCGCCCGGCGTGCCCACCCAGGCCGCGCCGCCGGCCGTCGAGACCCCGTCCAGCGTGCCCGCCCAGGCCGCCCCGCCGGCCGTCGAGACCCCGACCTCCACCGCCCCGGCCCGGCCCCCGGACGCCACCCCGCCGACGGCCGGTCCGACACGACCGGACGGCGCGCGACCGGACGGCGGCGCGCCGATGCCGGGCAGCGTCCCGGCCACGACGCCGACCAGCACCGGGCCGACCCCGGCGACCGGCACGCCGGCGCCGACGGGCGCCGCCGCACCGGCCGGCACGCCATCGGCCCCGGGCACGGCGGTCGCCACCCCGACAGCCTCCGGCACGCCGGCCGCCCTGGCCGTGTCGGCCACGCCGACGGGCGGCCCGGGCACCCCGACGGCGCCCACCGGGCATGTCCTTCCACCGGTCCACGGTGGAGCGGCGCCCGGGCCGGGGCACCAGGACATGCGACCGTGGGTCACCCATCCGCCGGCACCGGGCTGGGCCCCCCGGCCACGGACGCCCCGCACCTCGTTCCTGGGCGCGCGCTGGCCCGGCCCGAAACCAGCCACCGGCCGGGCGGCGCCGCTCGCGGTGCTCGCCGGCGCACTCGGCAGCGCGGTCTTCGTCCCGCTGAGCCGGGTCGGCATCGGCTGGTTCCTCGGCTGGCTCACGCTCACCCTCGGGGTGCTGTTCGCGGTCCGCACCCGCGCCGCCGAGCTGCCCCGCGCCGACCGGCTGATCCGGGCCGGCTGGGCGGCGGCGGCCCTGGCCCTGCTCGCCGTGCCGGCGTTCCGCAACGCCTGGTGGCTGGTGACGTTCTGCGTGCTCGGCGCGCTGGGCTGCGCCACGCTGGCGATTGTCGGCGGCCGGCTGGTCCGCTCGATCCTGTTCGGCCTGGTCGCCACGCCGTTCGCGGCGTTCCGGGGGCTGCCCTGGGTCCGCGGCCACGTCACCGCCTCGCCCGAGGCGGCGACGGTCCGCAAGGTCACCGTCTCGGTGGTCGCCACCGTGGTGGTGCTGGTGGTCTTCGGCAGCCTGCTCGCCTCGGCCGACGCGGCGTTCTCCGAGGCGCTCGGCACGGTCGTGCCCGAGGTCGACCTCGGCACGGTGTTCCGCGGGCTGTTCCTGGCCGCGGTGGGCGGGCTGATCGCGGTCGCCGCCGTCTACACGCTGGCCGCCCCGCCGGACCTGTCCACCGTGGACCAGTCGGGCGGGCGGCGGCTCGGCCTGCTGGAGTGGGCGCCGGCCATCGCGGCGCTGACGCTGCTCTTCGCCGGCTTCGTGGTGGTGCAGTTCACCGTGCTCTTCGGCGGCGAGCGGCACGTGCGGAAGGTCGCCGGGCTCAGCTACGCGGAGTACGCCCGCAGCGGCTTCTGGCAGTTGCTCTTCGTCACGCTGCTGACCGTGGCGGTGCTCGGCGGGGTGAGCCGCTGGGCCGGCCGGGAGCGGCCGGTCGAACGGATCCTGCTGCGCGTCCTGCTCGGCCTGCTCAGCGCGCTGAGCGTGGTGATCGTGGTGTCCGCGCTGTCCCGGATGTGGACGTACCAGAAGGTCTACAGCTTCACCGGCGAGCGGATCTTCGTGATGGCGTTCGAGCTGCTGCTCGGCGCGGTCTTCCTGATGATCCTGGCGGCCGGTGTGCGGTGGCGGGGCCGGTGGATTCCCGGGACCACCGTGGCGCTGGCGGTGGCGATGCTGCTCGGCCTCGCGGTGCTCAACCCGGAGGACTACGCGGCCCGGCGCAACACCCTCCGGTACGAGCAGACCGGCAAGATCGACGCCTGGTACCTGCGCGCGCTGTCCGCCGACGCCACGCCCGCCCTCACCCGGCTCCCCGACCCGGTCCGTCGCTGCACGCTGAGCTGGATCGCCGACGACCTCGACCAGCCCGACCCCTGGTACGCCTGGAACCTGGGCCGGTACCGGGCCCGCCAGGCCCTCGACCGGGTCGGTCCGGGTGCGGTCGGCGGCCCGAAGGACTGCCGCCGGGCGGACCAGTTCGACCTGCCGAAGTCGCGGCGTCCCCGCTGACGCCACCGGTCGGGCCGCCCACGCGGCGGCCCGACCGTCCACCCTGCGGGTCAGACGGCGTAGATGTGCTTGACGCCGCCCAACGCCAGCACGGCCGCCGTGTCACCGCGGACCCCGCTGTTCAGGTTGCGCCAGCCGTTGTAGCTGCTCGCCTCGTGCACGTATCCGCCCACCACGCTGTAGATCAGCTTCTCGCCGCCGAGGCTCAACGCCGCCAACGCGGTGCCCTGCACGCCGGAGATCCCGGTCCACAGGTTCCGCCACCCCGCGTTGCTGGCCGCCTCGAAGACCCGCCCGCCGTTCAGCGAATAGATCATCTTCGTGTCGCCGAGCGTGATCGCCGCCACCGCCGACGCCGCGATACCCGTGTTGAGGTTGCGCCAGCCGTTGGCGCTGTGCGCCTCGTGCACGTAGCCGCCGACGATGCTGTAGACGTACTTCACGCCGGCCAGCGCGATCACCGAGATGGCGGAGGACGCGACGCCGCCGATGCCACTGTTGAGGTTGCGCCAGCCGTTGTAGCTGCTCGCCTCGTGCACGTATCCGCCCACCACGCTGTAGATCAGCTTCTCGCCGCCGAGGCTCAACGCCGCCAACGCGGTGCCCTGCACGCCGGAGATCCCGGTCCACAGGTTCCGCCACCCCGCGTTGCTGGCCGCCTCGAAGACCCGCCCGCCGTTCAGCGAATAGATGATCTTCGTGTCGCCCTGGCCGATCGACGCCACCGCGGAACCCGTCACCGCGCCGCCGCTGCCGGAGACCGGCAGCGCCCGCCACCCGGCGTTGCTGGCCGCCTCGAACACCTGACGCGGCTGGGCGGCGGGGTTCCGGGCGATGTATTCGAGCGGACTGATGTACGTCCCCGCCGGGTCGATCATGTGCCAGTGCAGGTGCGGGCCGGTCGAGCTGCCCGACCCGGGCGCGCCCCGCGCGCCGCCGGAGCGACCCACGATGGTGCCCGCGCCCACGCCGGTGCCGTCGGCGAGCAGGAACTGCGACAGGTGCAGGTACTGACTGCGGTAGCCGTCACCGTGGTGAATCGTGACGGTGTGCCCGCCGTCACCGTTGTAGGGGATGTTCTGGACGGTGCCGGCGCCGCAGGCAGGCAGCGGCGTCCCCACCCCCATCCCGAAGTCGATGCCGCCGCGCGAGCCCCGGCTGAGGTGCCCCTCCCAGGTGTCGGTGATCGGGTAGGCGCTGAACGGGTTGTAGATGACCGGCGCGGCATACGCGGCACCCGGCGGCATCACCCCGCCCACCGCCAGCGCGCCCGCACCGAGCGTGGCGACACGCAGGAACGTACGCCGGTCAACCCCGCAGCAGTCGCGCTGCCCGCTCTCCGTCATCCCGACCCCTTCCGACACCCGGGCGGCCGGTTCGGCTCCGGCCCGCCGCACCCATCCTTAGACGGGCGTGGATATCATTCCGGCTTCCGAGGACCGGGTCCACCTGTCGACGAACGGTGTTGGCGCGGGCTCGTGCCGTACCGGCGTTTGAACGCGGCGCTCAGCGCGAACGAGCTGCCGTAGCCGACCCGCCGGGCCACCGCGCCGACCGTGGCGCCGGGTTCCCGCAGCAGGTCGGCGGCGAGCGCCAGCCGCCACCCGGTGAGGTACGACATCGGCGGCTCGCCGACCAGCCCGGTGAAGCGCCGGGCCAGCGCCGCCCGGGAGATCCCGACGCCGGCGGCCAGCGACGCCACGGTCCACGGCCGGGCCGGGTCGTGGTGCAGCATCCGCAGGGCCCGCCCGACCACCGGATCGGCGTACGCCCGGTACCAGGCGGGCGCCGCCGCTCCCGGCCGGTCGAACCACTCCCGCAGCGCGGCGATGAGCAGCAGGTCGAGCAGGCGGTCCAGCACCGCCTCCTGGCCGGGGTCGTCCTTGACGATCTCGGTGGCCAGCAGCGGCACCAGCGGCGAGTCCCAGGAAGCGCGCGGGACCTCGGCCGGATTCGGCGCGCTCTGCTGGGCACTGGTGGTCGCCGGGCCGCACGACCGGCTGAGGCCCACCAACACCTGAGATCGACTCACTAAAGTCCAATTGTATCGTTTGCGCAACTATTTCCGCTTCTGGGTGATTTGGTGGTCAATGCACGCCTTGTGCCACACGTGTCACCTGAGCAGGGCCGGTCACATGACATCCCTGCGAGTAGTACCCACGGAGGGTGTTCTGTGAAAGTCCGAACCGTTCATCGCCTGAGGCGGGCGGCCCCGTCAGTACTCGCTGCTTCCGCGAGTGCCGCCGTGGCCGTCGCCATGCTGATCTTCAACTCCACCGCGGCCAGCGCGGCGGACGCGCCGGTCAACCTCGGCACGGCTGGCAACTTCTCGGTCCTGGCCGGTGCCGAGCCCACGAACACCGGCCCGAGCTTCCTGGCGCAGAGCCTCGGCAGGTTTCCGGGGAACACCGCATCGGGCTTCGGGACGGCGACCATCGGCGGTGAGGTCCACCTCGGCGACGCGGTAGCCCTCCAGGCCCAGAGCGACCTGACCACGGCCTTCAACGACGCCGCCGGCCGAACCCCGTTCACCAACCTGCCCGCGGAACTCGGCGGCAACACCCTCAACGCCGGGGTCTACCGGATCGGGGCGGCGCAGCTGACCGGGACCCTGACGCTGAACGGGCAGGGCGACCCCCAGGCGGTGTTCATCTTCCAGGTCGACTCCGCGCTGACGACGGCGTCGAACAGCAGCGTCGTCCTGATCAACGGCGCTTCGGCCTGCAACGTGTTCTGGAAGATCGGCAGTTCGGCGACGCTCGGTACGGGCACCACCTTCCTGGGCACCATCATGGCCCAGGCGTCGGTCACGATGGCCACGGGCGCGAACCTTCAGGGCCGCGCACTGGCTCGAACCGCTGCCGTCACTCTCGACACCAATGTCATCACCGCCCCGGTGTGCGCCGGACCGACCGGCCCACCCGGACCGTCGGGGCCGCCCGGACCGTCGGGCCCACCCGGCAGCCCCGGCGCACCTGGCGCACCAGGTAGCCCCGGCGCACCGGGCAGCCCTGGCGCACCCGGCAGCCCCGGCGCACCGGGCAGCCCTGGCGCACCCGGCAGCCCTGGCGCACCCGGCAGCCCCGGCGCCCCGGGCAGCCCCGGCGCGCCCGGTCCTTCGGGGCCGCCCGGCAGCCCCGGCGCACCTGGCTCTCCCGGCCGGCCGGGCGGTCCCGGCAAACACGGCGGCATGTTGCCGGTGACCGGTGGCGGCACGGCCCCGGCCCTGGCCGGGGTGGGAACTGTCCTGATCACCTCGGGCGGAATCATGTTCTTCCTCGCCAGGCGTCGCCGGACACTCCAGTCCTGATCGGAGGGCCCGGCCGGTGACTGCCGGCCGGGCCCACCGCCTACCGCCGTGACCGCTGTCCGGTCGCGGCGAAACGGAATACCGCTCACTGACAGGACATAACCACGGGCACTGCTCGCCCCAGCGACAGAGCCCGGAGTGACATGACAAAACCCCGGTGAGCGTCGTTCCTCACCGGGGTTTTCGCTCGGGTCGAGCCGAGGGGACCCGAACCCCTGACAGTGATGATGTGGGAGCGGGTCACCCGGCCGGTCTGACTCACCCTCTGACTGACCGTGGTGTCTTCTAGGGGATTCGTCGGCTTGTCCGGGTGACCCGCTGCTGCACTCACCTGCTGGGCGTTCGTGACCTGACAGGAGCCTGTGCAAGAGGTTCCGTCACTCAAGAAGCGTCAGGTCACAGGTGGTGTCGACACCCGCGGCAAGACTCCTCACGCCGCCGTCATCGACGGTGCTGGCCGGGTCGCCCAACTCGCCGGCGATCGCGGCCAACGAGAAGTGCCTGTTGGTCACCGCCCGGGACGCGACGATGGCCAGGGCGAGGGGCAGCCGCGCACAGCGGGCGACGATGTCGTCGGCCGCGGCGGGTTCGGCGCCGACCTGGCCGGCGCCGAGTCGGCGGACCAGCATGTCACGGGCCTCGTCGGGGCTCAGGAGATCGAGGTTCATCGGTTGGGCGCTCTCGGTGACGACCAGCGGGACGAGCTGGTCGCGGCTGGTGACGATCGCGAGGCAGCCGGGCGAGCCGGGCAGCAGCGGACGGACCTGGTCCGCGTCGCGGGCGTTGTCCAGCACCACCAGCACACGCCGGCCCGCAACCGACGTCCGGTACAGGCTGACCATGAGGTCCGGTTCGGTGGGCATCCGGGCCGGCGGAACGCCGAGCGCCGCCAGGAAACCGTGCAGCACTCTCGCCGGTTCGGTCGGGGTGGCCGCCGGGTCGAAGCCGCGCAGGTTGGCGTAGAGCTGCCCGTCCGGGAACCGTCCGGCCGCGCGACGCGCCCAGTGCACGGCGAGCGCGGTCTTGCCGACGCCGGCGGTGCCGGACACCACCACGGCGCCGCCGCGCCCGGCGAGCGCGTCGAGGGTGGCGATCTCCGCGTCGCGGCCGGTGAACGTCGGCAACGAGGGCGGAAGCTGCGCCGCCACCGCCGTCTGCGCCGCCACCGGGGCGGGCGCCGCGATGCCGGGGTCCTGGCGCAGCACCGCGCACTCCAGGTCCCGGAGCCCTGGGCTCGGGTCGATGCCGAGGTGCTCCCGGAGGGTGTCGCGCAACCGGCGGTAGGTGGCGACCGCCTCGCCCTGCCGGCCGTCGAGGTAGAGCGCGAGCATGAGCTGCGCGTGCAGGTGCTCGTCGAAGGGGTGCTGCCGGACCAGCCGTTCCAACCCGGGGACGAGGCGGCTGTGCTCGCCGACGGCCAGCCGGGCGTCGACGAGCGCCCGTTCGACCTCCAGTCGCAGGCGGGCCAGGTATTCGGCCTGCTCCTCGACCCAGCCGGACCCGGTCACGTCGGCCAGTGGTGGTCCACGCCACAGCGTCAGCACCCCGGCGACGGCGGCAGTCCAGACACAAAAATCAGCGGCCCGGTCGATGATCACTCGACCAGGCCGCTGACCTGCAATTTCAAGGGTGGAGCCGAGGGGACTCGAACCCCTGACCCCCACACTGCCAGTGTGGTGCGCTACCAGCTGCGCCACGGCCCCTTGCGATCGTCCCCGGTCACCCGGGCACGGGAAGAACTATACACACGCCGCCCGCCATGGTCATCTCGCGGGGTCCCCGGCCGGGTCAGTTGAGCGCCACGTCCGGCGGGAAGTGGGCCACCGCCGCCATCATGCCGCCCTGCCGGCGCAGCACCATCGGCCAGAGATCGTCCGGCCGGTCGACGAAGGCGTCGCCGGGCAGCGCGTCGAGCACGAACCAGGACCCCTCCTCGATCTCCCGCTCCAACTGACCGGCGCCCCAGCCGGAGTAGCCGGCGAAGACCCGGATGCCGCCGACCGCGTCGCGCAGCTTCTCCGGGTCGACCGAGAGGTCGATGGTGCCGACCGCGCCGGAGACCCGGTGGAAGCCCTTGACCGGCTGGACGGGGTGACGCATCCGGGCCAGGCAGATGGCCGAGTCGGGCTGCACCGGGCCGCCCTCGAAGAGCACCGCCGGCTCGCGGGCCAGGTCGCTCCAGTCACCGAGCACATCGGCCACCGGGACCTCGGTGGCCCGGTTCAGCACCACGCCGAGCGCGCCGCCGGGCTCGTGGGCGACCAGCAGCACGACCGTACGGTCGAAGTTCGGGTCCTTGAGCACGGGTGTCGCGACCAGCAGCCGTCCGGTCATCGACTCCATGGCTCGGCCACCGATCGCCTGCCCCTCACCCTGCATGTCCGACACCCGTCAGCCGTGCGCCCGTGCGGGCCCTCCGTCGTCGACCGTCCACGCTGTCAACGCCATGTCACGCACCATAGCTTGCGTCCCGCCCGCTGGCTAAGGTCTGACCGTCGGGTGATCGCGACGGATCGAGGGAGGACCGGATGGCGGCACAGGCGGAACTGGCGGTGATCGGCGGGTCAGGTCTCTACGCCCTGCTCGACGGCGTGGAGCACGTGGTGGACACCCCGTACGGGGCGCCGTCGGACCCGATCACGGTCGCCGAGGTGGGCGGCCGGCGGGTGGCGTTCCTGCCGCGACACGGTCGGGACCACCGGCACCCCCCGCACCTGATCCCCTACCGGGCCAACCTGTGGGCGTTGCGCTCCCTCGGCGTACGCCAGGTGCTGGCGCCCTGTGCGGTCGGCGGGCTCCGGCCGGAGCTGGGTCCGGGCACGTTCGTGGTGCCGGACCAGCTCATCGACCGCACCAGCGGGCGGGCGCAGACCTACTACGACCAGGGGGCGGTGCACGTCTCGTTCGCCGATCCGTACTGCCCGGCCGGGCGACGGACGCTGCTGGACGCGGCGGCCCGGCGGGACGTGCCAGCGGTGGACGGCGGGACGGTGGTGGTGGTCGAGGGGCCGCGTTTCTCCTCCCGTGCGGAGTCTCGCTGGTTCACCTCGATGGGCGGCGCGGTGGTCAACATGACCGGGCACCCGGAGGCGGTGCTGGCCCGCGAGTTGGCGCTCTGCTACACGTCCATCGCGCTTGTCACCGACCTGGACGCGGGCGTCGAGGCGGGCGAGTCGGTCACCCAGGAGGAGGTGTTCCGGGTCTTCGCGGAGAACACCGACCGGCTGCGCGAGCTGCTGCTGGACGCGGTCGCCGCACTGCCCACCACGCGGGACTGCCCCTGCGGGACCACGCTGGACGGCATCACGCTGCCGTTCCCGCTGCCCTGAACCCCGGCGAAGCGCCCGAAAAGTCCGCCTCGGCCCGCTAGATTCGGTGGGTCGGGGACCGGGCGCCACGCCGTCCCCGGCACCGCGGCCAGGGACGGAGGCAGCCGGCGATGGCGACGGTCCGCGAGGCCACCTACGACCTGCTGCGCGCGCTCGGGTTGACCACCGTCTTCGGCAACCCCGGCTCCACCGAGGAGCCGTTCCTCGCCGACTTCCCGGCCGACTTCCACTACGTGCACGCGCTCCAGGAGGCGTCCGCGGTCGCCATGGCCGACGGCTACGCCCAGGGCACCGGGCGGCCCGCGCACGTCAACCTGCACACCGCGCCGGGCACCGGCAACGGCATGGGCAACCTGGTCACCGCCTGGCACAACCGGACCCCACTGATCGTCAGCGCCGGCCAGCAGACCCGCGAGATGCTGCTGATCGAGCCGCGCCTGGCCAGCCCCCGGGCGGTCGAGCTGGCCCAGCCGTACGTCAAGTGGGCGCACGAGCCGGCCCGCGCGCAGGACATCCCGGCGGCGTTCATGCGGGCGTACGCCACAGCGGCGCAGCCGCCCACCGGGCCGGTCTTCCTGTCCCTGCCGATGGACGACTGGGACCGGCCCGCCGACCCGCCGCCGCCGGTGCGTACCGTCGCCACCCGGATCGGGCCGGACCCGGACCGGCTGCGCGGCTTCGCCACCACGCTGGCCACCGCCCGCGCCCCGGTGCTGGTGCTGGGCGCGGCCGTGGACCGGGCCGACGCCTGGCCGGAGGCGGTCGCGCTGGCCGAACGGCTGGCCACCCCGGTCTGGGCCGCCCCGGCACCGGAACGGGCCGTCTTCCCCGAGGATCACCCGCAGTTCCGGGGCGTGCTGCCGTACGCGATCGGGCCGCTGTCGGCGGCGCTGCGCGGCCACGACGTGGTGCTGGTGGTGGGCGCCCCGGTGTTCCGCTACTACCCGCACGTGCCGGGCGACTACCTGCCCGACGACGCCCGGCTGTTGCACGTCACCGACGACCCGGACGAGGCGGGCCGGGCCCCGGTCGGGGAGAGCCTGCTCGGCGACGCCAAGCTGGTGCTGGCCGCGCTGCGGGAGCTGCTCCCGCCGGCCGACCGGCCCGCGCCGCCGCCCCGGGATCCGCCCGCCCCGCCCGAGCCGGCCGAGCCGCCCAGCGCGGACGCGCTCTTCTCGGCGCTGGCCGCCGCCTGGCCGGCCGACGGGGTGCTGGTGCAGGAGTCACCGTCCAACCTGGCCGCACTGCGCCGTCGGCTGCGGATCGACCGGCCGCGCTCGTACTTCACCATGGCCAGCGGCGGACTGGGGTTCGGGCTGCCGGCGGCGGTGGGCCTGGCGCTGGCCGAGCGGGACACCGGGCGGGGCCGGCCGGTGGTCGCGGTGATCGGTGACGGCTCAATCCACTACTCGGTGCAGGCGTTGTGGACCGCGGCGCGGCTGGGCCTGGCGCTGCCCGTCGTGGTCCCGGTGAACCAGCAGTACGCGATCCTGAAGGCGTTCGCCGAGCTGAAGCACACCCCGGGCGTACCGGCGCTGGACCTGCCCGGACTGGACGTCACGGCGGTGGCCCGCGGCTACGGCTGCGCGGCCGAGGTGGTGGCGTCGCCGGACGCGCTCGGGCCGGCGCTGGCCCGGGCGCTGGCCGCGGACCGGCCCACGGTGCTGCCGGTGCCGATCAGCACCGAGGTGCCCCGGCTCCTGTGACCCTCACCCGCCGGCGCGGACGATCAGCGGCGCGCCACTGCCGACGTCCAGAACCGTTCGGTCGCCCAGCGGGGCGGTGAGCGGGACGCTGACCGGCTTCATCGCGAGTTGCATGGTGCAGGGGCCGGTGGCGGGGACCACTGCGGCACCGACCACCACCACGTCCGGTCCTTCCCGCACCAGCGGGGTCGGCGCGCCGTCGCAGGCGCCGACGCCGACCAGGTAGTCGAGCCGGTCGGCCGCCACCGTCCGCAGTTCCTGCGCGGCGACCAGGCCGGCCGGCAGCGGGCCGGTGTCCGCCGCGCCACCGGGCACCGTGCCGACCGCGCGCGGCGCGACCGCCAGCCGGGCCACCGGCGCGGCCAGTTCCGCCACCGTGAACAGCCAGGCCGGGACCTCGGCCCGGCCCCGGCTGGTCCACACCGGCGCGCTGCCCAGCCGCACCGAGGTGACGGTGAGCGGGATGCACGGGGTGGGCGCGCTGGTCGACACCGGGTCGTCCGGGCCCGGCGCGGCGGTCGGGTCGGCCGGCTCCGGTCCACGGGGGCGACCGTCGCAGGGCGGCGGATCGCCCCGGTCCAGTTGGGCGTACGCGTCGGCGGCGCTGACCAGCGGCACCCGCAGCACACCGTCGGGGAAGCGGATCGAGCCCTGCGGCGGAACGCGGGTCGGCATCGCGATCTGGTCCCGGTACCAGCCGGCGGCGAACGCCACCTTGGCTTCCTCGGTGAAGGCCGGATCGCCGGCGAGCACGGTGGCGTCCTGGAGCGGGACGTATCCGTCGCGCCACCGCGGATCGGGCTGCCACCGCGCGGCCACCTCGTCGGCCCGTTTGGTGAACGCGGGGCGCTGGTCCGGGCCGGCGGGCGGCGGCCCGCCCGACCCGACGCCGGGCGCGGCGCATCCGGAGAGGACCAGCAGCGGCAGCCCGAGCAGGGCGATCGATCGGCGCATACGGATCAGACGCCGATCCCCCACCTCCGGTTCCCTACCTCCCCCACCCCGTGCCCACCCCACGCGCCTCGCGCAGCCCAGCACCTCACGGGGTCTCACGCGCAGCCCTCAAGCGCCGCGCCCCACGCCCCACGCGCCGCGCCACGCGCCGCCCCACGCGCCGCGCCCCACGCCACGCGCCGCCCCACGCGCCGCGCAATGCGCCTGTTTCACGGAAAGAGTGGCCTTCGGGGCCCAGTTAGCCACTATTTCCGTGAAACAGGGCGCCGGGACATCGCGCCCCCGGCGTTCGGGGACGGCTCGGCCCGGCGTTCGGGGGGCATCGCGGGCGGGGGCATCGCGTTCGGGGCGGGGGCATCGCGGCCCCGGGGGCGCGGGAGGACTGGGACGGGGACGGGGACGACTGTGCGCCCCGGTCCGGTGGACCGGGGCGCACAGGTCAAGGTGGTGGAGGTGCCGGGAATCGAACCCGGGTCCTTCGCCGGTTTGTCAGGGCTTCTCCGAGCGCAGCTCGCTGTGCCTCTACTCGGCCCCACCGCTCACGCGAGCAAGTTGGTGTGACGGGCCCAGTCGCTGATTAATCTCGCCGCACGGACCCCGCGACCGGGTCCGATTGGCCAGCCTTCTAGCTGATGCCGGCTAACTGGGTCGAAGGCGCTCCCAGGCCGACAGACTTGCTACTCGCCTCAGGCGGCGAGAGCGAAGTCAGCGCGATTGTTCTTGGCGCTTATTGGTTTCCGACGACCGATTCTCGAGACGACGTCGGCTTCCTCGGCTCGCTTCCCCTGTCGCTGCGTACGAAGTCGAAACCAGTCACCCCCTCGACAGGCCACCAACGTGGTGGCACTGACAAGCCTAACGCCTCCCGCAACGGGTTTCATCCCGAGCCCCGGTCGGACGCGCCGAACCGGACAAAGATGATGAATCAGTCGTCCATGCCCTTGCCGCGTCGGCCCGCCACCCGCTGGATCTCCCGGTCGGCGTCCCGCTTGGCCAGATCCTGCCGCTTGTCGTACGACTTCTTGCCCTTGGCCAGGGCGATCTCGACCTTGGCCCAGCCGTCCGAGAAGTAGACCTGCAACGGGACCATGGTCAGGCCGCCCTCGCGGGTCTTGCCGATCAGCCGGTCGATCTCCAACCGGTTGAGCAGCAACTTGCGGGTCCGCCGGGGCTCGTGGTTGGTCCAGGTGCCCTGCGTGTACTCCGGGATGTGCATGCCGTGCAGGTACAGCTCGCCGTCGCGCTCCTGGGCGAACGCGTCGACCAGCGACGCCCGACCGGCCCGCAGCGACTTCACCTCGGTGCCGGTCAGCGCCATGCCCGCCTCGTACGTGTCGAGGATGGCGTAGTCGTGCCGCGCCTTCTTGTTGGAGGCGACCACCTTGCGACCCTTTTCCCGTGGCATCGGCGCCACCCCCTTTCCGCCGGCTCCCGGCCGGCGGCCGACGAGCGAAGATCATGCTACCGGAACCACAAGAGCCCTCCCGCGCCGTTTATTCCGGCGCGGAAGGGCTCTTCGCCAGAGCCGCACGGGTAACTAGACCCGCAGGTAGAAGCGGAGCGTGACCCATGCGGTGATGGCGCTGACCAGGCCACCGACGGCGGCCATCAGCGGGAAGGTCAGGAAGATCTCGGACCAGGAGATCGGGGTGATCAGGCCCTCCAGCGCCGCCATCGAGCTGCCGGCCGCGAGTGTCTTCACGCCGATCAGCGCGAGCAGGCCGAGGATGGAGCCGATCAGGCCGGCCACCACCGCCTCCAGCACGAACGGCGCCTGGATGAACCAGTTGGAGGCGCCGACCAGCTTCATGACCGCGACCTCACGGCGCTTGCTGTACGCGGCCACCTGGATGGTGTTCGCGACCAGCAGCAGGGCGGCGGCGGCCATCACGATGGCCAGCGCCAACGCGCCGTTCTGGATGCCGGTGAGCACGCCGAAGACCTTGTCGAGCAGCTTGGACTGGTCGACGATCGTGTCGATGCCCTCGGCGGTCTTGTACTGGTCGTAGATCTGCTTGTACTGCTGCGGGTCGTTCAGCGTGATCCGGAACGACTCGGGCAGCTGGTCGGCCTTGACCGCGTTCACCAGGTCGGGCGCGTCGGCGTACATCTGCTGGAAGCGCTTGTACGCCTCGTCCTTGTTGACGTACGTGACGTCCTTGACCAGCGGGTCGGCCTTGAGCTTGGTCTCCAGGTCGGTCCGCTGCTGCTCCTGGACGTCGGTCTTCAGGAAGATCGACACCTGGACGTTCTCGTAGTAGAGATCCTTCATGTCGCCGACCTTCTGGTACAGAAGGCCGCTGCCGCCCAGCATGAACAGCGACACCGCCATGGTGATGATCATGGCGACTGTCATGGTCACGTTTCGCCACAGTCCGACCAGTACCTCGGACAGGACGTACTTCATCCGCATCGGGATATTCCTCCGGCTCTCCGGCGTGAGGTGTTCGTCGTCGGGGTCTTCGGGCTGCCTTGTCGGCTCAGCCGTAGACGCCGCGGGCCTGGTCGCGCACGATGCGGCCGCTCTCGATCTCGATCACCCGGCGCCGCATCTGGTTCACGATGTTGGAGTCGTGCGTGACCATCACGACGGTCGTGCCGGTGCGGTTGATCCGGTCCAGCAGGCGCATGATCTCGATCGAGGTGTCCGGGTCCAGGTTTCCGGTGGGCTCGTCGGCCAGCAGGATCAGCGGCCGGTTCACGAACGCCCGAGCCACCGCCACACGCTGCTGCTCACCACCGGAGAGCTCGTGCGGGTAGCGGTGCTCCTTGCCACCGAGACCGACCAGCTCCAGCACCTCCGGTACGACCCGACGGGCGACCGCCTTCGTCTTGCCGATCACCTCCAGCGCGAACGCCACGTTCTCGTACGCGGTGCGGTTCGGCAGCAGCCGGAAGTCCTGGAAGACGCAGCCGATGGAACGCCGGAAGTGGGGTCGCTTCCAGGAACGCATCGACGTGACGTCCTTGCCGTTGACGACGACGCGACCCTTGTTGGGCGTGACCTCGTGCAGCAGCAACTTGATGATGGTGGACTTGCCGGAGCCGGATGGACCGATGAAGAAGACGAACTCGCCCTTCTCGATCGAGACGGACACGTTGTCGAGCGAAGGCCGGGACGCCTTCGGGTACGTCTTCGTCACTTGCTCAAGCTGAATCACGGGTCGAGAGTCTACGCGGTGTAACCGCAGAGCCAAGCCCCACGCCCCTCAGATGCGGTGCGCGTCATCGATTCGCCGGGTCAGACCGAGATCGATGACGCGCTGCGTCCGAGGGTGATCACGCACTGTCAGCAGTGAGCTGCTGCTGCTTCCGCCAGCGGATACCCGCTTCGATGAAGCTGTCCAGTTCGCCGTCGAAGACCGCGGACGGATTGCCCGTCTCCTGCTCGGTACGCAGATCCTTCACCATCTGATACGGGTGCAGGACGTACGACCGCATCTGGTCGCCCCACGAGCCGGCGGCGTCGGTCTTCAGGCCGGCCATCTTGGCCTGCTCCTCCTGCCGCTTGCGCTCCAGCAGCCGGGCCTGGAGCACCCGCAGCGCGGACGCCTTGTTCTGGAGCTGGGACTTCTCGTTCTGGCAGGTGACCACGATGCCGGTCGGGATGTGGGTGATCCGGACCGCCGAGTCGGTGGTGTTGACGCTCTGCCCACCCGGGCCGGAGGACCGGTAGACGTCGATCCGCATCTCGTTCTCGGGGATGTCGATGTGGTCGGTCTGCTCCACCACGGGCAGCACCTCGACGCCGGCGAAGCTGGTCTGCCGGCGGCCCTGGTTGTCGAACGGGCTGATCCGGACCAGCCGGTGGGTGCCGGACTCCACGCTGAGCGTGCCGAAGGCGTAGGGCACCTTCACCGTGAAGGTGGCCGACTTCAGTCCCGCCTCCTCGGCGTAGGACGTCTCGTAGACCTCGGTCGGGTAGCCGTGGCGCTCCGCCCAGCGCAGGTACATCCGCAGCAGCATCTCGGCGAAGTCCGCGGCGTCCACGCCACCGGCCCCGGCCCGGATGGCGACCAGCGCCTCCCGGGAGTCGTACTCGCCGGAGAGCAGCGTGCGGACCTCCATCTCCTGGATGGCCTTGGTCAGCCCGGTGATCTCCGACTCGACCTCGGTCAGCGCGGCCGGGTCGGACTCCGCCTGGGCCAGCTCCAGCAGCACGCCGGCGTCGTCGAGCCGCGAGCGCAGGTCACCCAGCCGGCCGATCTCGCCGTTGACGTACGACAGTTGCGACGTCACCGCCTGCGCCTTGGCCTGGTCGTCCCACAGGTCGGGCGCGGAGGCCTCCTGCTCCAGGCGGGCCTTCTGCTCGCGCAGCTTGTCGAGGTCGAGCACGGCCTCGATGTTGCGCAGCGTGGCGTCGAGTTCCTTGAGCTGTTCGGCATAATCGGCAGCGGTCACGACAGACAAGACTACCGGCGCGTCCGAGGAGTGAGCTTGCGAGCCCCGCAGTCACGCGCGAAAAGTCTGCGCTGCTAGTCCAGCGCGTTCGCCGCAGGTGGTCAGCCGGCCGGCGCGGTCTTCAGCCAGGACAGCGCCGCCCGGTGGTAGGCGACCGCGAACTCCAGCGCGCTGGCATCGTAGCCGTCGCCCTCCTTCTTCGCGTTCTTGACCTGCTCGCGCACCGCCGCCAGCGCCTCGGTGTGGTACTCGTTGGCCGAGGCGTACAGGTTCTTGAGCTGGCTCGCCGAGTGCAGGTTGCCGAACGCGATCCGCAGCGCCACCGGGTTGCGGATGGTGTCCTTGCCGGGATTCTCCGCGAGCCAGCGGGAGAATGTCCGTTTCCCGGCCGCCGTGAGCGCGTACGGCTGGCTCATCCGCGGCCCGGGCTTGCCGAGACGCACCAGACCCTTCTCGGCCAGCACCGGCAGCTCCCGGTAGACCTGGCTACGGGTCATCGACCAGTACGGCGCCAGCCGGCGCTCGGCGGCGGCCATCAACTGGCCGCCAGTCATCGGGCCGTCGTGCAGCAGGCCGAGCAGGGCCGCCGCCGTCGGGTTGACTCCGGATTCCGCCATGCCCTCTAAGCTGCCACTTTGTCGGCTCTGGCGTCCAGGATTTGCCGTTTTCGCCACTCGTAGGCGGTCCAGAGTGCACCGTCGACCGACGACAGTAAGGAGGGGCCTCTTCTTAACAGACGTCTGTTAAGAAGGGGCCCCTGCTTACACCTCAGCCCATGTGCGGGTAGGTGTGGTCGGTCGGCGGGACGAACGTCTCCTTGATCGTCCGGGGCGACGTCCAGCGGACCAGGTTGTGCCAGGAGCCCGCCTTGTCGTTGGTGCCGCTGGCCCGCGCGCCGCCGAACGGCTGCTGCCCGACCACCGCGCCGGTCGGCTTGTCGTTGATGTAGAAGTTGCCGGCCGCGTACCGCATCTTCTCCGCCACCTGGTCGACCACCCGGCGGTCGGTCGCGAAGATCGACCCGGTCAGCGCGTACGGCGCGATCGACTCGGCCTGCGCGACCACGTCGTCGAACCGGGCGTCGTCGAAGACGTGCACGCCCAGGATCGGCCCGAAGTACTCGGTGGTGAACGTCTCGTGCGCGGCGTCCGAGCACTCGAAGAGCGTGGGCCGGACGAAGTATCCGACCGAGTCGTCGGCGGTGCCGCCGGCCAGCACGCGGCAACTGTCGTCGCCCTTGATCAGCTCCAGCGCGGCGGTGTGCCGGCCGAACGCCCGGTCGTCGATGACCGCGCCGCCGAAGTTGCTGAAGTCGGTCACGTCGCCGTACGTCAGCGCGTCCGCGGAGGCGGCGAGCCGGTCCCGCAGCCCACCCTCCCAGATCGAGCGCGGCACGTACGCCCGCGAGGCGGCCGAGCACTTCTGGCCCTGGTACTCGTAGGCGCCCCGGAGCAGCGCGGTGTGCAGCGCGTCCACGTCGGCGCTGGTGTGCGCCACCACGAAGTCCTTGCCGCCGGTCTCGCCGACCAGTCGCGGGTAACCCCGGTAGCGGGCGATGTTCTCGCCGACCGTGCGCCAGAGCTGCTGGAAGACCTTGGTGGAGCCGGTGAAGTGGATGCCGGCCAGGTCGGGGTCGGCGAGCACCACGTCGGAGACCTCCTCGCCGCGCCCGGTGACCATGTTGATCACACCGGGCGGCAGGCCGGCCGCCTCGAACAGCCGCATGGTGAAGTGCGCGGCGAACTGCTGGGTCGGGCCCGGCTTCCAGACCACGGTGTTGCCGAGCATGGCCGGCGCGGACGGCAGGTTGCCGGCGATGGCGGTGAAGTTGAACGGCGTGACCGCGTAGACGAAGCCCTCCAGCGGCCGGTGGTCGAAGCGGTTCCACACGCCCGGCGAGGACATCGGCTGCTCGGCCAGGAGCCGGCGGGCGAAGTGGACGTTGAACCGGAGGAAGTCGATCAGCTCGCAGGCGGCGTCGATCTCGGCCTGGACGGCGGTCTTGGACTGGCCCAGCATGGTGGCCGCGTTGAGCGTGTCCCGCCAGGGACCGGCCAGCAGGTCGGCGGCGCGCAGGAAGATCGCGGCCCGTTCCTCGAACGGCAGTGCCCGCCACATCGGGGCGGCGTCCTTGGCCGCTTTGACGGCGGCGCGGGCGTCGTCGTGGGTGGCGTGCCCGGTGACGCCCAGCACGTGCGCGTGCTTGTGCGGCTGGACCACGTCGATCGACTCGCCGCCGGCCATCCGCTGCTCGCCGGCGATGGTCATCGGCAGCTCGATCCGCTCGGCGGCCAGCTCGGCCAGCCGCCGCTGGAGCCGCTCCCGGTCGGCGCTGCCGGGCTCGTAGGTGTGGACCGGCTCGTTGCGCGGCTCGGGAACGGAGAACACGGCGTCCATCACAGGCTCCTGTGCGATCTCGACGGCGATGGCGAAACCGGACCCGCGGGCACCGGCCGGGCGGCCGGGTGCCGGACACCACGCGGCGGACCGGTCGCGGCGGCGGGACCTGCGCCGATTCTTTCACGCGGCGTTCCCGTCGGCCCGGGCTCCCCGGGTGCGGGTCGGGAGATGGGACGCACCCACCCTCTCCGGACCATCGGCAGGAGTGGCCCTCACCCGACGAAACGTCAGAACAGAGAGCGTCGGGTCGACGATTCGTCAGAGTCCTCGTCGGGCCGAACGGCGGCAGCCCCGCCGTCCCCGCCGGCGGTCGGCCACCCCGGCGGGCCCGCCGGAGCGGCGTCGCGGGACGCGTACGCTGGATGGCCGGTGACCTGCCTGGCCCGCGCGGGGCGATCCGGCAGCCGTCGAAAGGGAGACGATGAGCAACCAGCCCGGCAGCTCCACGGCCGCGGAACCGGACCGGCCCGAGGCCGACGCGCCGCCCGTCGCCGGCCAGGTCGGCACCGCCGCCGGCCGGCCGGGGTACGCGCCGGGCGCGCTGCCGCTGGCCGCGCTGTCGCTCGCCTGGCTGGTGGCCATGCTGTGGTCCACCCGGGAGGCGATCACCTCGACCGCGGCCGGGGTCACCGCGATCAGCCTCTCCGCGTACGCGCTCCCCGGCGTGATCACCGCGGCGCTGGTCACCGGCGCCACCGTCGCGCTGGCGGCCACGAACCGGCTGGACCGCGCCTCGCTGCGCTTCCTGGCCACCGTCGGCGCCGGCCTGCTGGTCGGGCTCGCCACCGCGGTGGGCATCAACCTCACGTACGCCGACAACGCCACCACCAACACCATCGCCGGCACCACGGCCGCCGCCGCGATCATCGGCGGGGCGATGGCCGGCGCGCGCCAGGCGCGGGTGGTGGCCGGTCTCGCCGCCGCCACGCTCGCCGCGCAGATCTTCGTGGTGCTGTTCAGCCGCGCCCGGGACCCGCTCTCCGACCTGTACGGCGCCGGGGAGACGCAGCAGTCCGTGCTGGACGCCGCCAAGTGGGTGTCCCGGACGGAGTCGCTGCTCGCCGGGCTGATCGCCGGTCTGGTGGCGTACCTCTACCTCGCCTGGTCGCGCCGGCGCGCGGAGCGCCGGGGCGGCGGGGCGTCGTCGCTTCGCTGGCCGGCGTACCTGGTGACCGGCGCCGGTGCCGGCCTGCTCCTGCTGCTCACCGAGGTGATCATCCGGATCGGCGGGCGCGGGTTGCTCGACCTGGCCGCCGCGCTCAGCGAGGCCGACCAGGTGGCGCAGACCGCGCTCGGCACCTCCCGGGTGGACAACGCGATCTGGGTGCTCTTCGTGGGCGCGCTCACCACGCTCATCGTCTTCGGGCGCACGCTCGGGCCGCGTGCCGTCGACGACGAGGAGGACGAGCCGGCGGCCTGAGCCGCCCGGCGGCCTCAGCCGGCGTCGCGCAGCAGCAGGTCCAGCTCCGTGACGTCGTACCACTCCAGTTCGTGGTCCTCGACGCCGTCGACGGTGAACTGGGCGTCGGGGTCACCGGCCTGCGCCTGCGCCGCCACGTCGGCGGCGGCGGCCACGTCCCCGGCCGCGTCCGCGCCGTCCACGTGGATCGCGGCGACGGACTTCACCGGCACCGGCCCGGCCGGCCGAACCACGCTGGAGCCCAGCTCGCCGGCGACCCGGTCGACCGCGCGGGGCGGCAGGTCGGCCGAGACCACCACCCGCCGCCGTGGGGCGCCGGGATCGGCCCGCAGCAGAAGCAACGCGTCCTGGGCGGCCCGGGTGAAGGCGACGTACTCCAGCTCCTCCTCGTCGCCCTCGGCGTACCACTCGCGCAGCTCCGGGGTGACCGCGTGTGCCGCCTCGGCGGCCAGGCCCTCGTCCCGCAGCCGGGCCAGCATCGGGACGGTCGCCGGCAGGTACACCCGGACAAGCTCGTCGGTCACCGCACTCTCCCCGCACTCTCCGCCGCTCGCCGGCGGACGCCGGCTCCGGGCGCCGATCATGCCGTACGCCGACACCGTCATACACCCGGCACCCGCCGGAGAGAAGCGTCCCACCAGTGTGTCCGCCGAAGCGGGCGCGAATGGTGTCGCTCGCTGGTGGCAAACTGAGGCAAACGAAGCCAACCCCGGGAGTCATCGTGGAGTCGAGGTTCCTGCTGCTCTCCGACGTCGCCGCCGAGCTGAATGTCTCGGACTCGCAGGTCTACCACATGGTCCGGAGCGGCGAGCTGCCCGCGATCAAGATCGGCGGCCGGGGCCAGTGGCGGGTCGAACGCGCGCGCCTGGAGGAATACATCGAGCGCAAGTACGCCGAGACCGCCGAGTGGGTACGCGGCAACCCGCTGGGCGAGCGCGACGTGGAGTGACCTTCCGCCAACCGTGAGCCATTGACGCGTACGCTTCTCATGCTCGAAGATGAAGGCTGTCGAAGGCAAACAGAGGCAAACGCAGGATTCGAGGGCTGACATGGTTGACACCCGCCGTCCCCGGGCACCGCGTCCACCGGTCCGCCTCCGCCCCGCGCCGCCGCTCGACCCGCCCTGCACCGACGAGGACGCGGTCTGGAGCCACGTCGGCCAGCTCGCGCTCGACCTGGTCGACAGGCGTCGCCGCGATCCCGGTCGCCCCGCCAACCGGGCCCCGGACCGCGCTCCCGGCTGGCCACGCTGGTCCACCTCCGGGATCGCCGCCGGGCAGTCCACCGGCGAACCGCCGTCCTCCGCGCTCGCCGCCGCCACGCCCGAGGCCGCGCGGGCGGCCCACCGGTTCGTGCGCACGTTCCTGGAGATCGTCAACGGCTTCCGGCCGCCCGGGCAGCTCCGGCCGCTCTGCCTGCCCGAGGCCGCCGCCCAGGTGTCGGCCGAGCTGACCCGGGCGGCCCGCCGGGTCACCCCGGTCCGCCGCCGCAGCGCCCGGCCGGCCCTGCTCCTGCGCCGGCTGCGCGTCTGTGAACCCCGGGCCGGCGCGGTGGAGGCCACCGCCGTGTTCGCCGGTGTGGGCGGCACCGGTTGGGCCATCGCCGTGCGCCTGGAACACCGCCGCGGCAACTGGCTCTGCCTCGTCCTGAACGTGCTTTGACCCCCCTTCCGCAGGGTTGATCAAGGAGTTTGCGTCGGAGTCGATCTCCGCGACGACGCGAACTCCTTGATCAACCGGCCGGTTCCACCCGGCTGGGCCGACGATCATCAAGTTGACCGCGCTGAGACGGGCCCGGGGGCTTGAGATCGCGGACGTCTTGACGACCCCGCTCGCAGGTCGACGCACGCACACCAGCGCGCACAGGAGCCCGACAGGCCCACCGGACGCCGACGGGCCCCGGCCGGTGGCCGGGGCCCGTCGGGCTGGTGCTGGGGTCAGTTGCCGCCGTTGGGCGAGCCGTGGCAGCGCTTGTACTTGCGGCCGGAGCCACACGGGCAGGGCGCGTTCCGGGACGGGCCCTCACCGCCGTCGACCTGGGGGGACGCGGAGCGCCGGGCGGCACTGCTCGCGGCAGCCGCCTGGCCGCTCGCGCCGGCCGGGGTCCGGCGCGGCGTCGAGCCGGCCGGGCGCTCCGGCGCCGGCTGGCCGATGCCCAGCGCCGGCGCCTGCTGCTCGACCCGCTCGATCACCGGGGCGCCGCGACCGGCCTCGCCGTCGACGGCCGGCGCGGAGTATTGCAGACCCTGCTGCTGCGGCGTGCGGTTGAGACCCTTGGCCCGGATCTCCACCGGCTTCTCCAGCAGCTCCACCTCCTCGGCCTCCGGCGCGGCCTCCTCGACCTGCACGTCGAGGTTGTAGAGGAAGCCGACCGTCTCCTCCTTGATGCCGTCCATCATGGTGGCGAACATGTCGAAGCCCTCGCGCTGGTACTCGATGACCGGGTCGCGCTGGGCGTACGCCCGCAGGCTGATGCCCTCCTGGAGGTAGTCCATCTCGTAGAGGTGCTCGCGCCACTTGCGGTCGATCACCTGGAGCAGGACCATCCGCTCCAACTGGCGGACCGCCTCCTCGCCGAGGGTCTCCTCGCGCCGGTCGTACGCGGCGTGCGCGTCCTCCTTGAGGCGGGCGAGCAGGAAGTCCTGGTCGAGGCCGGCCCGGGAGCCCACCTCCTCCTCCAGCTCCTCGACCGTGACGCCGACCGGGTAGAGCTGCTTCAGGCTGGACCAGAGCTGGTCGAGATCCCAGTCCTCCGCGTAGCCGTCGCTGGTGGCGCCCACCACGTACGCGCCGACCGTGTCGTCGATCATGTTGCGGACCTGGTCGGAGAGGTCCTCGCCGTTGAGCACCCGGAGGCGCTCGGCGTAGACCACCTGGCGCTGCTTGTTGAGCACCTCGTCGTACTTCAGGACGTTCTTGCGGATCTCGGCGTTCTGGCCCTCGATCTGGGCCTGGGCGCTCTTGATCTGGCGGGTGACCATCTTCGACTCGATGGGCACGTCCTCCGGGATGTTGAAGCGGTCCATCACCGCCTCGACCGCGCCCGCGCGGAACCGCTTCATCAGCTCGTCCTGGAGCGACAGGTAGAACCGGGACTCGCCCGGGTCGCCCTGCCGGCCGGCCCGGCCCCGGAGCTGGTTGTCGATCCGGCGGGACTCGTGCCGCTCGGTGCCCAGCACGTAGAGCCCACCGGCGGCGGCGACCTCCTCCGCCTCGGTGTCGCAGGCCTGCTTCCAGGTCGGGAGGATCTCCTCCATCGCCTTGGCGTACTCCTCCGGCTGCTCGACCGGGTCGAGGCCGCGCTGGCGCAGGTCGTTGGCGGCGAGGAACTCGGGGTTGCCGCCGAGCAGGATGTCGGTGCCGCGACCGGCCATGTTGGTGGCGACCGTGACCGCGCCCTTGCGCCCGGCCTGGGCGACGATCTCCGCCTCCTTGGCGTGGAACTTCGCGTTCAACACCGAGTGCGGGATGCCGCGGCGACGCAGCATGTGCGACAGGATCTCGGAGTTCTCCACCGAGACGGTGCCGACCAGCACCGGCTGGCCCTGCTCGTGCCGCTCGGCGATGTCCTCCACCACGGCGTTGAACTTGGCCTTCTCGGTCTTGTAGATGACGTCGGGCTTGTCCATCCGGACCATCGGCCGGTGCGTCGGGATGGTCACGACGCCGACCTTGTAGACCTTGTTGAACTCGCCCGCCTCGGTCTGCGCGGTGCCGGTCATGCCGGACAGCTTCTCGTAGAGGCGGAAGTAGTTCTGGAGGGTGATGGTGGCCAGGGTCTGGTTCTCCTGCTTGATCTCCACCCCCTCCTTGGCCTCGATCGCCTGGTGCATGCCCTCGTTGTAGCGGCGGCCGTGCAGGATGCGGCCGGTGAACTCGTCGACGATCAGGACCTCGCCGTCGCTGACGATGTAGTCCTTGTCGCGCTTGTAGAGCTCCTTGGCCTTGATGGCGTTGTTCAGGTAGCCGACCAGGGGCGTGTTGACCGACTCGTAGAGGTTGTCGATGCCGAGCCGGTCCTCGACCCGGGCCACCCCGCGCTCGCTGACCGCGATGGTGCGCTTGGCGTAGTCGACCTCGTAGTCGCCCTCGCCGTCGGTGCCGGGCTGGAGCCGGGCCACCACCCCGGCGAACTCCTGGTACCACCGGGCGGAGTGCTCGGCCGGCCCGGAGATGATCAGCGGGGTGCGGGCCTCGTCGATGAGGATCGAGTCGACCTCGTCGACCACCGCGAAGAAGTGGCCGCGCTGGACCAGCTCCTCCTTCGACCAGGCCATGTTGTCGCGCAGGTAGTCGAAGCCGAACTCGTTGTTGGTGCCGTAGGTGATGTCGCACTCGTAGGCCGCGCGGTGCTCGGTGGCGGGCCGGTTCGGCAGCACCACCCCGACGGTGAGCCCGAGGAACTCGTGCACCCGGCCCATCCACGCGGCGTCGCGCTCGGCCAGGTAGTCGTTCACGGTGATCACGTGCACGCCCTTGCCGGCGAGCGCGTTCAGGTAGACCGGCATGACCGAGGTCAGCGTCTTGCCCTCACCGGTCTTCATCTCGGCGATGTTGCCGAAGTGCAGCGCCGCGCCGCCCATCACCTGGACGTCGTAGGGGCGCTGACCGAGCACCCGCGAGGCGGCCTCACGGCACACCGCGAACGCCTCGGGCAACAGGTCGTCGAGGGTCTCGCCGTCGGCGAGCCGCTCCTTGAACTGGTCGGTCATGCCGCGCAGCTCGTCGTCGTCGAGGTTGACGTAGTCGTCCTCGATCGAGTTGACGGCGGCCGCGATGGCCTTCAGCCGACGCACCATGCGGCCCTCGCCGGCGCGAAGGACCTTTTCCAGAATCGACACGGATCAACGCTCCCCTAGACGGTCTCGAACCATCGTAGGCGCTCCGACGCGGCGATGGTCACTGGTGGCGGCGGTCCGAACCCGGGAACCCGACATAACGCCGCGGGCACGCGGGCAGCAACCGCTAATCGGGTTACGCCGTCCGCGAACGATCCGGCACCATGGCTCGGATGGAGCCTGTGGAGATCATCGAGGACGGGCTGTTGCTGCGCCCCTGGCGGGCGGCGGACGCCGACGCGGTGCACCGCGCCTGCCAGGACCCGGACATCCAGCGCTGGACCACCGTACCTCGCCCGTACCGGCCCGAACACGCCCTCGCGTTCGTGACCACGGTCGCCGCGACTGCCTGGTCGACGGGTGCCGGCGCGCCGTTCGCGGTCTGCGACGCCGACAGCGGCGAGTTGCTCGCCTCGTGCGGCCTGGTCTCCGTCGACCGCGCGCTCGACTCGGCCGAGATCGGCTACTGGACCGCGCCCTGGGCGCGGGGCCGGGGCGTCGCGGTCCGCGCCGTCCGCGCGGTCGCCCGCTGGGCGTTCGACGCGCTCGGCCTGCGCCGACTGACCTGGCAGGCCGAGATCGGCAACCACGCGTCCCGGCTGGTCGCGCTGCGGGCCGGCTTCCGGGTCGAGGGGGAGCTGCGGCTGGCCCACCCCGCCGACGGGGGCCGGCCGGAGGGGTGGATCGGCTCGCTGCTCCCGGCCGGGCTGGCCGCGCCGGGTGACCCGGTCCCGTACGGTCCGACCACGCTCCAGGCCCGCCGGGCGGCCGTCTTCGGCCGGCCGCAGCCCGTCCTGTTCGCCACCGCCGGCGGCACCGAGCTGCGGCTGCGCCCGCTCGAGGAACGCGACCTCCCCGACATCACCCGCACCTGTCAGGACGAGCAGACGGTGCGCTGGACCACGGTGCCGCACCCCTACCGGCCGGAGGACGCCGAGGGCTACCTGCGGGACCTGGTGCGGCCGGCCTGGGCCCGGGGCACCGGCGCGATGTTCGCGGTGGCCGACCCGGACGACCACTACGTCGCCTCGATCGACCTGCGCATCCTCCCCACCGACCCGCTGGTCGCCGACGTCGGCTTCATGACCGCCCCGGCCGCCCGGGGGCGGGGCTACCTGCCGGCCGCGCTCACCGCGCTCTGCGCCTGGGGGTTCACCACACTCGGCCTGGCCCGGGTCGAGTGGCGGGCCAACGTGGGCAACACCGCGTCCCGGCGGGCGGCCGAGAAGGCCGGCTTCACCGTCGAGGGCACGCTGCGCGGCGGCGTCCAGCACCGCGGCGAGCGGCAGGATATGTGGATCGGCGGCCTGCTGCCCCAGGACCTGGTGTGACCCCGGAGACGATCGAGGGGTACGGAGTCCGGCTGCGCCCCTGCGACCCGGCGGACGTGCCCGGGACGGTGGCCGGCTGCGCCGACCCGGAGACCCGGCGGTTCATCCCGCGGCTGCCCGACCCGTACGACGTGGACAACGCGCGCTGGTGGATCACCGAAGGGGCACCGGCCGTCCGGGCGGCGGGCGGGGCCGCGTACACGATCGCCGACCCGGCCACCGACCGGCTGCTCGGCAGCATCGGCCTGACCCGGCTCAGCGCCGCGCGGGCGACCTACGAGATCGGCTACTGGGTGGGGCCGTCGGCGCGCGGCCGGGGCGTGGCGACCGCCGCCACCCGGCTGCTGACCGAGCGGGCCTTCGCCGCCGGCGCGGCCCGGCTGGAGCTGCTCATCCACCAGGAGAACGTGCCGAGTCAGCGGACGGCGCTGACCTGCGGCTACCGGCGCGAGGGCGTACGGCGGGGCGCCGGCACGCCACGCGACGGCGTCCGCCCCGACCTGGTCGTCTGGGCGCGGCTGGCCGACGACCCGCCCGGGTCGACCGCCCGGCTGCTGCCGGACCTGCCCGGCGGCCGGCTCACCGACGGCGTGGTGACGCTGCGCCGCGTCGAACCGGCGGACGAGGAGGTGATGTACCGGCTGCACACGCTGCCGGAGGTGGTGGCGAGCCGGGTGCCGCCGATGCCGCCGGACCGGGCGTCGATCGCCCGCCGGTGCCGGCTCGCGGCGAGTCACTGGTTGGCCGGCGACGCCGCCGACCTGGCCGTCGTCGACGCGGCCACCGGCACGCCCGTGGGCGGTTGCCTGCTGGCGTACGACGAGCCGGCCACCGGTCAGGCGATGCTGGGCTACAGCCTGCTGCCCGAGGCCCGCGGCCGGGGTCTGGCCAGCGGGGCGGTCCGGCTCGTCGCCGACTGGGCCTTCGACGTCGGGGTGGCCCGCCTCTGGGCCGGCACCCGACCGGAGAACGTCGCCTCCCAGCGGGTGCTGGAGCGGGCCGGCTTCCGGCGGGAGGGACTGCTGCGCGGGCGACTGCCCGGCCTGGCCGGCACCCGCACCGACACGGTGATCTTCGGTCGACTGGCCTCGGACGGGGAATGAGCGGAGCCCCCGCGGCGGGCGGGGGCTCCGGGTCGTGGCCGAGGGGTCAGGTGTCGAGCGAGATGATCCCGTAGTCGTACGCGCGTCGACGGTAGACCACGCTCGGACGGCCGGACTCCTTGTCCAGGAACAGGTAGAAGTCGTGGCCGACCAGTTCCATCTGGAACAGCGCGTCGTCGACGGTCATCGGTTCGGCGGGGTGGACCTTCTCCCGGGCGATGTGCCACGGCTGGTCGTCGGGTTCGGAGTAGCCGTCGGCGTCGGGGCGTTCCGCCACGGCGGTGGCCGTGGCGTGCCCGTTCAGCGACGCCAACCCGGGCCCGTCGAGGTCGGCCACCGGCAGGCCGGCGGTCGCGGCGGCCACCGAGAGCGGCGCGTGCCGCCCGCGGTGCACCCGGCGGCGGTCGGCCGCGCGGCGGAACCGGGTGTCCAGCTTGGCGATGGCGGCGTCGAGCGCGCTGTAGAAGTCGTTCGTGCAGGCCTCGGCCCGGATCACCGGGCCCCGCGACACGCAGGTGATCTCCACCCGCTGGCAGTGGTCGGCTTGGCGCGGATTGCGCTCGTGGAACAACTCGACATCCACGCGAATGAGTTTGTGGTCGTAGCGTTCGATCTTCGCGAGTTTTTCGGCTACGTGCACCCGGTAATGGTCCGGCACTTCGACGTTACGGCCCTTGACCACGATGTCCACGTGACCTCCCTTGTTCGGACGGTCGTTCGGTCCGGATCTTCCGGTCGACGCGCCTGGGACGGCCCCGCTCGGCGTCGACCGGTGATGTACGGCTACGCCTCCTTCCAGTGCCGGGGGAAGGTTGGCTTCCTCACTACCCCCGACACGGAAACGCTAACTCCTGTTCGGTCACCAGTCACCCCCGGTTGTCGAGAGCGGTCGCGAAAATTAACACCTCATACACCATGGGGTGAAACGGAACCACGAAGCGTCACCGAGGTCGCCGCTTTTGCGTTGCGGCGAGCACCGCCGCGACCTTTGGCGTCATTCCCGCGCGGTGCAATTTCCGGCTCACCGCCGCCAGCGTGGCACCTGTGGTGACGATGTCGTCGAGCAGCACCACCGTCCCCGCCGGCGCCGCCGTTCCCGGCCGGCGCAACCGGAACGCCGCCTCCGCCGCCGCGGCCCGGCCGGCGCTGTCCAGCACCACCGAGTCCGGCCGGGGCAGCGCCCGCAGCGGTCGCAGCACGCGAACCGGCCAGCCGGCCGCGCGCAGCCGGGCCGCGGCGGGCCGGGCCAGCCGCTCCAGGTGGTCGCCGTACCGGGCCCGGGCCGCGCGGGTGGTGTCCGGCACCGCCACCAGCGTCACCGGGCCGGGCCGGCCCACCGCCACGGCCACCACCTCGGCCAGCAACGCGCCCAACGGCCGGGCCAACCCGTGTCGGCCCCGTTCCTTGTACGCCAGCAGCCCCTCACGCAACGCCCCGCCGTACGGGCCGAGGGCCACGCAGGGCGGCAGGCCGGGTGGGGCCGGATCGGGCCGGGTCGACGCGGGCCGCAGCGCCTGAAGCTCGGCCACGCAGCGCGGGCAGAAGCCCTGCCGCAGCGCCGGGGAGCGGACCGCGCACCCGGCGCACCCGGTGGGCAGCACCAGATCGGTCAGGTCCGACCAGAGGCCGCCCAGGTCCGGCACCGGCATCTCAGTAGAAGAAGAACGGTGCGGTCGGGTTGGCCGTCTTGCCGCCCGCCGGCAGGTCCAGCACCTGCTCCGGCGTGACGAGGTCGAACGGGTTGTTCCGCCAGGCGCTGCCGGCGGTCTCGAACATGAACGAGAGCGCGGGCAGCCCGCCACCCCCGCCGCCCGGGTATCCCGCCAACTGGGTCACCGCGGCGCCGATCCCGGACTTCAGCGTGGAGCCCAGGCCGCCGTCGATGCTGAGCTGGTGGATGGCCGAACGCCGGTCCGGGTCGTTGCCGGCGATCACCAGTTGGTCCTCCGCGATCCAGTCGACCGCCGTCACGCCGGTGAGCAGCGTGGGCAGCCGGCGGGGCTGGCCCAGGGTGACCACGCCGCCCTCCACGCTCACCGGCGCCACGTAGACCGCGCCGCCGCTGACCAGCGCGATCCGGTGGCCGTCGAGGGAAGCGGCGACCGCCACGACGCTTCCGGAGACGTTCAGCGGGACGGGGCTCAGCGTGGCCGTCCCGTCGAACCGGTAGAGCTTGCCGTCGGCCGCCACCAGGCCCGCCGGATGGTCGGTGGCCAGCGAGCGCAGCCAGGTGGGCCGGCTCATCGTCTGGAACCCGGCCTTCGGCTCGCTGGTGTTGAACACCGCCACCGGTTCCGGCCCGGTGCCCACCTTGAGCCGGAGCCGCCGGTCCGCCCCGGTCACCACCAGCGCGGCCAGCACCTGGTCCTCGGCGCGGGCGAGGGTCGCCGAGACCACGTTCCGGTTCTCCGCGGCCGGCAACGGGACGACGGCCCGCTGCTCGGTGCCGATGGCGAGCGGATGGAGGACGCCGTCGTAGACGCTGAACCGGGTGGGATTCGCGCCCCTCGGGTACGCGGGATGGGTGTCGCGCTCCCGCTCCAGGTCGACGCTGAACCGCTTCTGGTTCTGGATCTTCAGCTCGAGCTGCCCGGTCAACTCCGGCAACGACCAGGCGAGCTGCGTGCCGAGCCGGGCCAACCGCCCCTCGTTGGCGCCCGGCATGGTCAGGTTGACCTCCCACTGGGAGTCCGCGCCGGTGGCGTTGTTGATCGGGCGGGTGCCGTCCGGGAGCCCGGTGACACCCGGCGCCAGCCAGTCGGAGGGGCCACCGGCCAGCCACTTCACCACCTCGGTGACGCGCCGCTCCGCCGACACCGACGACGGCAGGTAGCGCAGGTCGGGCACCAGCCGGGTCAGGTCGGAGTTCCAGAAGTAGACGGTGCGCGAGCGGTAGTACTGGCGCAGCGCCGTGTCGCTGGTCAGCAGCACGTTCGGCAGGCTGGTGATCAGCAGCCCGGTCCCGGCCGGCTCGGCCCGCCGCAACTGGAAGACGTACTCGGTCTCGGTGGCCCCCGGCGGGCCGAGGGTGCCGTCGGCCCGCAGCACCCCCACCTGCTGCACCTTGATCGTGACCCGGCTGGTGCCCTGGTTGTTCGGCGGAGTGCTCTCCTTCGCCCGCAGCCGGACCACGGTGAGTTCGACCTCGCTGGTCTGCGGCTTGCCGGGCAGCAGTTCCCGGGCCTCCGGGGCGAGGAACTTCTGGGCCCGGGTGTACGCCTGGTCGCGCTCCCCGGCAGCGGCCGCGCTCAGGTAGTTCTCGATGAACGGCACCGGCTCGTCGCTGTCGGTCGGCGCCGGCGGCGAGGCCGGCGGGCCGTTGAGCGAGCCGGCCTCGCCGGCCGGCACCGAACCGTCGACCTGGACGTCCGTCTGGGCCGGAATGCCGCACCCGGCCGGCAGCAGGACGCCGGCCAGCAGCACGGCCAGCAGCCGCCGCGGCACGTTCACGGCCCCACCTCCATCCGCGCGGAGTCGTCGGCGGGGCCGACGGCCAGCGCACCGGCGCCGCTGCCCGGACCGATGGCGAGCAGGCCACCGTCGCGGGGGCCGCCGAACGGCAGGGCCGCGTCGGCCGGCACCAGTCGCAACGGCGAGGTGGTCAGTCGGTCGCCGGCCCGCGCCGGCAGCGTGAGCCGGAACTGCGCGCCCTGCCCCGGTGCGCCCCACGCCTCCAGCCAGCCGCCGTGCAACCGGGCGTCCTCCACGCTGATCGACAGGCCCAGGCCGGTGCCGCCGGTCTGCCGGGCCCGGGACGGGTCGGCCCGCCAGAACCGGTTGAAGACCAGCTTCTCCTCCCCCGGCTTGAGCCCGACGCCGTGGTCCCGCACGGTGATCGCCACCGCGCTCTGGTCGACGCCCAGCGTGACCCGCACCGGCTTGGCCTCGCCGTGCTCGACCGCGTTGCCGACCAGGTTGCGCAGCACCCGCTCGACCCGGCGCGGGTCCACCTCGGCGATCACCGGAGCGTCCGGCAGGTCCAGCTCGATGGTCACCCCGACCCGCTCGGCCAGCCCGGCCAGGCGCTCGACCACCCGGTGCACCACCGGCACCAGGTCGGTCGGCTCGCTGTCCAGCACGGCGAAACCGGCGTCGAACCGGCTGATCTCCAGCAGGTCGGTGAGCAGCTCCTCGAACCGGTCCAGCTCGGCCTGGAGCAGCTCGGCGCTGCGCGCCACCGCCGGATCGAACTCGTCCCGTTCCGCGAAGATCAGGTCGGCCGCCATCCGGACCGTGGTCAGCGGCGTCCGCAGCTCGTGCGAGACGTCCGAGGTGAACCGGCGTTGCAGCCGGGACATCTCCTCCAGCCGGAGGATCTGCCGTTGCAGGTTGGTCGCCATCTGGTTGAACGAGGCGGCGAGCAGGGCCAGGTCGTCCTCACCGGAGACCACCATGCGCTGGTCGAGCAGGCCGGCGGAGAGTCGCTGGGCGGTGCGCGCGGCCACCCGGACCGGCGTCACCACCAGCCGGGTCACCAGCGCGGCCAGCAGGCCGAGCAGGAGCACCAGCGCAACGCCGGTGGCGACCACGGTGGCCCGGGCATCCGCCGCGGTGGCGTCCTGCCGGGCCAGGGGCACGAGGTAGTAGAGCTCGACCTGCCCGAACCGGGTGGGCACCGGGGAACCGTAGACCAGGTACTTCGTGCGGTCGCCGCCGAGCGTGCCGGTGCGGATCTGGTGGGCCACCTTGCCGGACGCCACGGTGGCCCGCAGCTCGTCGCCGATCACCGTGCGCACCGGCACGTCCGGGGACACGCGGGGCTCGATGAACTCGGCGAAGTTGTCGGCGGTGATCGCCACCACCACGCCGCTGGTCTGCGCCGGGTCCCCGCCGGCCAGGTAGTTGACGGTGCCGTCGATGGTGTCCTGGAGCTGGGCCTCCTGCGGCTGGCTGTAGAGGTTGAACTGCTTCGCCGCGTACTCGCTGCCGTTGCTCAGCCGCATCCGCACGTCGGTCTCGGCATTCTCCAGCAGGATGTTGGTGATCTTGTCGGCGATCAGGTAGGCGAAACCACCCACCAGCAGACTCGACGCCACAAGTGTGATGGTGACCACGCGCACCTGGAGCGACCGCCGCCAGGCCTGGCGCACGCCGGCGGCGAACCGCGTCGACCGGCCGGCCAGCGCGCGCCAGAGCGCCCGCGCGGCACGGAGCCGGCGGGGCGAGGCGGTCGGCGGGTCGGGCAGCGGGGCGGTCAGCACAGTGCTGACCAGGTTATCCGGTGCCCGCCTTGTAGCCCACGCCCCGGACCGTGAGGATGATTTCGGGTCGCTCCGGATCCGGCTCGATCTTGGCCCGCAGCCGCTGTACGTGCACGTTGACCAGCCGGGTGTCGGCGGCGTGCCGGTACCCCCACACCTGCTCCAGCAGCACCTCCCGGGTGAACACCTGGCGGGGCTTGCGGGCGAGCGCGACCAGCAGGTCGAACTCCAGCGGCGTCAGCTTGACCTCCTCGGCGTCCCGGCTGACCGTGTGCGCCGGCACGTCGATGGTGATCTGGTTGCCGGGCGGGCCGATGGTGAGCAGCTCCGGCGCGACGTCCTCGCCGCGACGCAGCCGGGCCCGCATCCGGGCCACCAGCTCCTTGGGCTTGAACGGCTTGACCACGTAGTCGTCGGCGCCGGACTCCAGCCCCAGCACCACGTCGACCGTGTCGCTCTTGGCGGTCAGCATCACGATCGGCACCCCGGACTCGGCGCGGATCGCCCGGGCCACGTCGATGCCGCTCATGCCCGGCAACATCAGGTCGAGCAGGACGATGTCGGGCCGGCTGTCGCGGAACGCGGCCAATGCCCGTTCTCCGTCGGCGACGAAGGACGGCACGAAGCCCTCGCTGCGCAACACGATGCCGAGCATCTCGGCAAGGGCGGGGTCGTCGTCGACCACGAGTACGCGGGCTCTCATGGGGTTTATCGTTCCATCCCCGTTCATCTGGAGGGTCGGAGTCTTTCCCGGCACGGTAGCGCCGAGCGCGCCCCCGCACCACAGCTGACGGCGTGGTCACCAGCGTGGCGCGCCGCGACGGACGGGTCCACCGGATGCGGACCCGCCGTGCAACCATGATCCCCCGGGTGCCCCGCCGCCCGCCACCTCTGCTGCCCTGCCCGCCCAGGAGTACGCGTGTCCGACGTCGGCCCGACCGCGGTGCTCCCGCGCCGTCCGCTGACCGTGGGTGAGCTGCTCGACGCCGCCGTGCTGCTGCTCCGCGACCAGGCCCGGGTGCTGCTGCCGCTCGCCGTCGCGCTGGCCCTCGCCGAGCAGGCCGTGCTGTACCCGGTGCGGCTGCTCGCCGGTGCGCACCCGCCCGGCTGGTGGCCCGCCGGCGGGGAGTCGTTCGGCTGGTACTGGCTGCTGCTCGCGGCCGGCGCCGGGACCGAGGCGGCGATCATCGCGCTGCTGGGCAACCCGGCCGCGCGGGGCGGTGCGGCGGCGCTGCTCGGCCACCGCCGCGCGCCGTCGGAGCTGCTCCACGAGGCCCGTCCGGGCGCGACCCTGCTGGCCGCGGGCGCGGTCGGGCTCGCCGTCGGCCTCGCCGGGCTGGCCGGGCCCGCCTGGTTCGTCGCGTACGGGCTGCTCGGCCTCGTGGTGCCGGTCCTCGTGCTGGACGGGGTGCCGGCGCACCGGGCACCGGGACGGGCGATCCGGCTGGCCGGCCGGGTGGGCGGGCGCGCCGCCGCCGTCCGGCTGCTCGGCTACCTGGGCTGGTGGCTGGTCCGGGTCGGCATCGGGCTGGGCGTCCCCTACGGTCTCGGGCTGCTCGACCTGTTCGACGTGTCGGCCTGGGCGCTGCCGGTCGCCGTCGTCGCGCAGGCGGCGGTGAACGCGCTCGCGTACCCGGCGCTGGCCTGCCTGGACGCAGTGCTGCACCTGGAGACCCGGATGCGCACCGAAGGGCTGGACATTCGGCTCTCCCGGGCGCCGGCCGGCGTCCCGGAGCCGGTGCTGCTGGCGGTCGAGCGGTGAGCCGCTGGTGGACCGAGACGGTGGCCGCGCTGGGCGACGTGGTGCCGCTGCCGCTGGTCGCGCTGCTCCTGCTGGCCGCCGCGTTGCTGACGGCGCTGGCCTGGCACTCCTTCCCGGCCTGGGTGCCCCGCCGGCTGCCCCGGATCAGGCTGCCCCGGCTGCGCCTGCCCCGACCGCGACTGCGCCGGCTCCGACTGCCCCGGATGCGCCTGCCCCGGATGCGCCTGCGCCGTCCCGCCCGCCGGCGGCGGCCCGACCCGCCGGTGCGCGTCCCCGCGCCCCGGACCGCGCCGCCGGCACCCGTCGGCGGCCCGGCGACGGCCGACCGGCTGGCCGCCGAGGGCCGCTACGCCGAGGCGGTGCGGGAACGGCTCCGGGACATGGTCCGGCTCCTGGTCACCCGGCAGGTGGTGGAACCACGGGCCGGACTCACCGTCACCGAGCTGACCGAGGCGGCGGCCCGGACCCGCCCGGCGGTACGGCCCACCCTGCACGCCGCCGGCACGATCTTCTCGGAACTCTGGTACGCCCAGCGTCCCGCCACCGCCGGCCACGACCAACGGATGCGCGCGCTCGCCGCCGAGCTGCGCCGCGAACTGACCGGCGAGGAGGACGCGTGGTGACCGTCGCCCCCGCCCCGGCCCGACCCGCGGCCCCGCCGGCGTCCCGCCGTCGGTGGCACCGCACCGTCGTCCCGCTCGGGCTGGCCGCGCTGCTGATCGGCGCCACCGTGGTGCTGCACGCGGTGGACCAGCCCGACCCGGACGAACGCGGCTTCCTCTCCCCCGTCGCCGGCGACGACGACGGCGGCAGCCGGCTCGCCGAGGAGTTACGCGCGCAGGGCGTGCCGCTGCGCCGGGAGACCGACACCGCCGGGGCGCTGCGGGCCGCCCGTACGGCGCCGAGCACGCTCTTCGTGCCCGCACCCGACCTGGTGCACCCGGACACGCTCACCGGGCTGACCGCGCTGCCGCCCGGCAGCCGGCTGGTGCTCGTCGAGCCGTCCCGCCGGGTGCTGGCCGAGCTGGGCACCTCGGTCGAGCCGGCCGGTCGCCGGTGGGCCACCCGGGCGCTGCCGCCGGACGCCGGGGGCGCGGAGTGCCGGCTGCCCGAGGCGGTCCGCGCCGGCACCGCCGCGGTCGACCACCAGCGGTACGCGGGGCCGGAGCGCGCCGACCGCTGCTACGGCGGCGCGCTGCTCCGGATCCCGGCCGGCACCGAGGTGGTGCTGGTGGGCGCCAGCGACCCGTTCCGCAACGACCGGATCGACGAGTGGGGCAACCGGGACCTCGCCACCGGCCTGCTCGGCGCCACCGGTCGTCCGCTGGTCTGGCTGGACCTGCCCGCGCCCGACCCGGCCCCGACCGGGACCGGCGCGTCGCGGACCACCGAGACCGAGGCCCCGCCGACGCCCCGCCGCACCGCCGAGCGCCCCGACCGGGCGGACCCGCCGCGGCGCGCCGACAACCCGTTGTGGGACGCGTTCCCGGCCTGGTTCTGGGCGATCCTGGCGCAGCTCGCGCTGGCCGGGCTGCTGGTGGTGCTCTGGCGGGCCCGCCGCCTCGGGCCGCCGGTGACGGAGCCGCTGCCGGTGACCGTCCGCGCCGCCGAGACCGTCCGCGGCCGGGCCCGCCTCTACCGGCGGGCCGGCGCCCGGGACACCGTCGCCGCGACGCTGCGCGCCGCCGCCCGGGACCGCGTCCTGCCCCGGCTCAACCTGCCGCCCGACACCCCGGACGACGAGGTGGCGGCCCGGGTCGCGGCGGCGACCGGCGACGACCCGGAGCGGGTGGCCGGGCTGCTGCACGGCCCCGCCCCGGACGACGACCGGGAGCTGCTGGAGCTGGCCCGGGCGCTGGACACGCTGACCCGTACCCTGGCCCCGCCCCCGAGCGAAGGAGAACCCCGGTGACCGGACCCGTCATCGCCGCCGAGTCGCCCGCCGCCCCGTCCGACGCCCGCGCCGCCCTGAACCGGCTGCGCGCCGAGGTGGCCAAGGCCGTCGTCGGCCAGGACGCGGTGGTCACCGGCCTGGTCATCGCGCTGCTCTGCCGGGGGCACGTGCTGCTGGAGGGCGTCCCGGGGGTGGCCAAGACGCTGCTGGTGCGCACGCTCGCCGCCGCGCTCGACCTGGACGCCAAACGGGTGCAGTTCACTCCCGACCTGATGCCCGGCGACGTCACCGGCTCGCTGATCTTCGACCCGCACACCGCCGCGTTCACGTTCCGCGAGGGGCCGGTCTTCACCAACCTGCTCCTCGCCGACGAGATCAACCGCACCCCGCCGAAGACGCAGTCCGCGCTGCTGGAGGTGATGGAGGAACGGCAGGTCACCGTCGAGGGCGAGCGCCGTCCGCTGCCCGAGCCGTTCATCGTCGCGGCCACCCAGAACCCGGTCGAGTACGAGGGCACCTACCCGCTGCCCGAGGCGCAGCTCGACCGCTTCCTGCTCAAGCTGACCGTGCCGCTGCCGGGGCGGGACGAGGAACTGGGTGTGCTCCGCGCGCACCACGCCGGCTTCGACCCACGCGACCTGCGCGCCGCCGGCGTACGCCCGGTGGCCGGCGCGGCCGACCTGGCCGCCGCCCGCGCGCAGGCGCACGCCGTGCACGTGGCCGAGCCGGTGCTCGGCTACATCGTGGACCTCTGCCGGGCCACCCGGGCCGCTCCCGCGCTGGAGCTGGGCGCCTCGCCCCGGGGCGCGACCGCGCTGCTCGCCACCGCCAAGGCGTGGGCCTGGCTGGCCGGCCGCGACCACGTCACGCCGGACGACGTGAAGGCGGTGGCCCGCCCGACGCTGCGGCACCGGCTCCGGCCGCGACCGGAGGTGGAGCTGGAGGGCGTGACGGCCGACGTCGTGCTCGACTCGGTGCTGGCCACCGTGCCGACGCCGCGATGACCTGGCGGGCGGGCCTGCTGCTCGCGGCCGGCGCGGGAACGCTGCCGGCCTGGCCGGCGCCGTTCCTCGGCGTCGCCGTGCTGACCGCGACGGTGCTGCTGCTGGTCGCCCTGGACCGGGCGCTCGCCGCCCCGCCGCAGGCGCTCACCGCCACCCGCGCCGGCGACCGGACCGTCCGGCTCGGCGGCACCGCCACGGTCACCCTGCACCTGGCCAACCCCACCGACCGGACGCTGCACGCCCAGGTCCGCGACGCGTGGGTGCCGTCCGCCGGGGCGCGTCCCGGGCGGTCGCCGCGGGAGACGCTCACGGTCCCGCCCGGCGGCACGGCCAGTTTGCCGGTCCACCTCACCCCGACCCGGCGCGGCGACCGGCCGGCGGTGGCGTTGACCGTCCGCTCGCTGGGGCCGATGCGTCTGGGCTTCCGGCAGCGCGCCGAACGGCCCGGCACGCCACCGTGGACGCTGCGCGTGCTGCCCCGCTTCGACTCCCGCCGGCACCTGCCGGAGAAGCTGGCCCGGCTGCGGATCATCGACGGCGTCCAGGTGACCCGGGGACGCGGCCACGGCACCGAGTTCGACACCCTGCGCGAGTACGCCGTCGGCGACGACGTCCGGTCGATCGACTGGCGGGCCAGCGCGCGCCGCGCCGACGTGCTGGTGCGCACCTGGCGACCGGAGCGGGACCGGCGGCTCGTCTGCGTGCTGGACACCGGCCGCACCTCGGCGGTCCGGCTCGGCGACGAACCCCGGCTGGACACCGCGATCGACGCGGCGTTGCTGCTCACCGCGCTGGCCGCCCGCGCCGGTGACCGGGTGGACCTGCTCGCCGTGGACACCGCCGTACGGGCCCGGGTGACCGGCGGCAACCGGCCGGCGCTGCTCACCCGGTTGGTCGAGGCGATGGCGCCGCTCCAGCCGGCGCTTGTCGAGACGGACTTCGAGCTGGTCGCCGGTGAGCTGCTGCGCCGGGAGCGGCAGCGCAGCCTGCTGGTGCTCTTCACCGCGCTGGACGCGGGCGCGCTCCGGGAGGGGCTGCTGCCGGTGCTGCCGCGGCTGGCCGCCCGGCACCGGGTGGTGCTGGCGGCCACCCACGATCCGGTGCTGGCCGGGCTCGCCACCGCCACCCCGGTCGGCCCGGACGACCCGTACGCGGCCGCGTCGGCGTGGCGGGCGCTGGCCGAGCGGGACCGGGTGCGGGCCGCGCTGTCCCGGCACGGCGTGACAGTGGTGGACGTCCCCGCCGACCGACTGGCCCCCACCGTGGCCGACACCTACCTACACCTGAAGTCCCTCGGCCAGCTCTGACCCCCACCCCCGCGCTCCTCCGCCCTGATTCACGGAAACAGTGGCTCTCACGGGCTCCACAGCCACTGTTTCCGTGAATCTGCGGTCAGTGGCGGAGGGGGCGCGGAGCGGAGGACGCGGCGCGGCGGCCCAGGATGAGCGCGTACGCCAGGAAGGCGGCCCAGACGGTGGCCCCAGCCGCGACCCGCACGGCTGTCGGCACCGGCGCCGGGGTGACGAACGCCTCCAGCAGCGCGGAGACGGCGAACAGCCCGACCAGGCCGACCGCGACCACCATGGCCGACCGCCCCGCCTCGGCGACCGCCCGGCCGCGCCCGAGGTGCGCGGGCGGGGCGATCCACGCCCAGGCGGTGCGCAGCCCGACCCCGGCGGCGACGTAGATGCCGGTCAGCTCCAGCAGGCCGTGCGGCGTGATCAGGCCGAAGAAGACGTCCGCCCGGTCGTAGGAGACCATCACGCCGCCCACCACGCCGATGTTCAGCGCGTTCTGCCACAGCAGCCAGAACACCGGCACCACCAGCACGCCGGCCGCCAGGCACTGGGCCGCCAGCCAGGCGTTGTGCGTCCACAGGTGGAACGCGAACGTCGGCGCGGCGAACTCGGTGTAGTAGCCGGCGAAGCCGGAGTCGACGAGCTGCCGGGCCGACTCGGCGCCGATGAACGCGGCGGCGGTGTCCGGGTGGCCGGCGACGAACCAGATGAGGAAGACGCTCAACGCGCTGAACCCGGTGGCGACGCCGCACCACCACGGCCAGGCCCGGTAGAGGGCGGCCGGCAGGTCGGCCAGCAGGAACCGGCGTACCGCCGCCCAGGACGGCCGGGGCCGGCCGATGATCCGGGCGCGGGCGGCCAGGACCAGGTGGGACAGGTGACCGAGCAGCGCGGGCTCGGGGGCGCGGCTGCGCAGCACGGACAGGTGGGTGGCGGTGCTCTGGTAGAGCGAGACCAGCTCGTCGACCTCGGCCGCGTCCAGCCGACGCCGGCCGGTCAACTGCTTCAGACGCCGCCACTGCACACCGTGCTCCGCCACGTACGCGTCGAGATCCACTCGTTCATGGTGTTCACTGTCGGGGTGCGCGCGCAACCTCCCCCGCCCTCCCGGTGGGCCGACGCCGGTCTGGTCAGCGGCGAGGCGGTGGAACTGGACGTCCGGGCCGCCCGGCTGGGTTCCCGGGTGCTCGCCCTGCTGATCGACCTGGTCGTCCAGCTCGGCCTGGCGCTGGTGCTCGGTGCGGCGCTGTCCATGCTGGTGCTCGCGCTGCCGCCGGACCTGATGGACGCCGCGCTGGCCGGCGGCCTCCAGGTCGTGCTGCTGGTGCTGGTACTGGTCGGCTACCCGGTGGTGATGGAGCGGTTCGCCGGCGGCCGGACGGTGGGCAAGCTGGCGGTGGGACTGCGGGTGGTACGGGCCGACGGCGGGCCGGTCGGGGTCGGGCAGTCGCTGGCCCGGGCGCTCGTGGGCGTCGCGGTGGAGTGGCCCGGCCTGGTGCTGCCGCTGCTGAGCTGGGCGGCGACCGTGACCGTGATGCTCACCGACCCGCGCGGCCGACGGTTGGGCGACCTGGTGGCCGGCACGCTCGTGGTGCACACCAGGGGCGCGTCGGTGTGGCGGCCGTTGCCGCCGGCCGTGCCGCCGCTGCTCGCCTGGGCGGGCACGGTGGACCTGACCCGGGTGGACGACGGGCTTGCCCTGGCCGCCCGGCAGTACGTGGACCGGCTCCCCCAGCTCGCCGCCGCGGACCGGGTGCGGCTGGGCCGGGAGCTGTGGGCGGAGGTGGCCGCGGTGACGTCACCGCCGCCGCCGTGGACCGCGCCGGAGTGGGCGTACCTGGCCGCCGTGCTGGCCGAGCGCAGGCGACGGGCCGGGTACCGGCTGGGCCGGGCCCGCACGGTCAGCGGCGCGCTCTGGCCGGAGTTGGCCCCGGCCCCGACCGCGTCGCCCGGCGTTCCGCTGCGGCGGGCCGCCCCGGAACCCGCCGGGCCCGATCCGGTACGCCGCTGAGCGCGGCAGGCCGGCTCAGGAGACCGAGCCGGCTCGGGAGACCGGGGCAGCTCGGGAGACCGGGGCAGCTCGGGAGACCGGGCCGGCTCAGGAGAACAGTGTCCGGCCCCACCAGTCGGCGGCGTCGCGGACGCCCGGCGGGCAGGCGAACAGGCCGCTGGAGACGTGGCGGAGGTACTCGTTCATCGCGTCGTTGCGGGCCAGCCGCGTCTGGATCGGCACGAACTGCTTGCGCGGGTCCCGCTGGTAGGCGATGAAGAACAGCCCGGCGTCGAGCCGGCCCAGCCCGTCCGAGCCATCCACGAAGTTGTAGCCGCGACGCAGCAGGCGGGCGCCGCCGTTCTGGTCCGGGTGGGCGAGTCGCACGTGCGCGGTCGGGGCGATGACCGGCTCGCCGTCGTCGCCCTTGGCGGCGAAGTCCGGCTCGTCGAACTCGTCGCGCCGGCCGAGCGGGGCGCCGCTGCCCTTGGTCCGGCCGGTGATCATCTCCTGCTCGGCCAGCGGGCTGCGGTCCCAGGTCTCGATCAGCATCCGGATCTTGCGGGTGACCAGGTAGGAGCCGCCGGCCATCCAGTCCGGGCCGTCGCCGGGCTGCACCCAGAGCTGCTCGCGCAGCAGGTCGGCGTCCTCGGCCTTGAGGTTGGCGGTGCCGTCCTTGAAGCCGAACAGGTTGCGCGGCGTGGCCTGGTCCCGCGACGTCGACGAGGTGCGCCCGAACCCGAGCTGCGACCAGCGGACGCTGACCACGCCCATGCCGATCCGGGCCAGGTTACGGATGGCGTGCACCGCCACCTGCGGGTCGTTGGCGCAGGCCTGGACGCAGATGTCGCCGCCGGACAACTCCGGCTTGAGCGCGTCACCGGCGAAGTGCGGGAGGTCGGCCAACGCGGCGGGGCGGCGGTCGGCGATGCCGAACCGGTCCCGGCCCTGGGCGTCGCGGAACAGCGACGGGCCGAACCCGACCGTGACGGTGAGCTGCGACGGGGGCAGCCCGAGCGCCTCGCCGGTGTCGTCCGGCGGGGCTTCCGGCACGCCACCGACCGCACCGATCAGCCCGGCGTCCTTGCCGGCGGTCATCCGGGCCGCGGCGGCGGTCCACTCCTGGAGCATCGCGACCAGCCGGTCCCGGTCCTTGGTGACCACGTCGAACGCGACGAAGTGCAGCCGGTCCTGGGCCGCGGTGGTGATGCCGGCTTGGTGCTCGCCGAGGAACGGCACCGCCCCGGCGGCCGTCTCGGTGGCCGACGCCTGGCCGCCACCGGCGATCAGCGCGCCCGCGCCGGCCGCCACCGCGCCGACACCGGCCGCACCGACACCGGCCAGGGTCATCGCCCGCCGGCGGGAGATCCCGCGACCGGGCTGCTCGCTGTTCGGCTCGCTCGTCGCGTCACCGCCGGCCGGGGTGCTCATCGCGCGACGGCCGCCGCGATCTTGCTGACCGGCTCGGCCAGCGCGTTGATGCTGTCCGACAGCTCCTTCAGCTCGGTCTTGCTGAGCTGGGTGTGCAGCTTCCAGCCGTCCCCGGCCCGGTGCTTGCCGAGCGCGGCCTCCACGTTGGCGAACTCGGCGTCGAGCTGCTTGACCAGGTCGGGCGCGCGCTGTTCCAGGGCCGGGCGCAGCGCGCCGACGGCGGCCTTCGAGCCCTCCAGGTTGGCGTTGAAGTCCCAGAGGTCGGTGTGCGAGTACCGCTCCTCCTCGCCGGTGATCTTGCCGCTGGCGACCTCGTCGAGCAGCGCCTTGGCGCCGTTGGCGAGCTGGAGCGGGGTGAGCTTCTCGGCGTCGGCCTTGGCCACGATCGCCTTGACGTCGACCAGGAGCTGGTCGGCGATCGGGCCGTCCTTGCTGATGTCGCCGGTGGTCCAGAGGTCCTTCTCGATCCGGTGGAAGCCGGTGAACTCCATGCCCTCCTCGACCACCTCCTCGCGACCGTCGATCTTCGGGTCGAGGTCGCCGAAGCTCTCCGCGACCGGCTCGATCCGCTCCCAGTAGGTGCGGGCCACCGGGTAGAGCGCCTTGGCCTTGGCCACGTCGTTGCCCTTGACCGCGGCCACGAACTCCTCGGTCCTGGTCAGCAGCGCGGCGGTCTGGCTGCGCACGTAGCGCTGGTAGCTGGCGGTGGCCTCGGTGAGCGCGGCGTCCGGCGCGACGCTCGCGGCGGTGCCGCTGACCTTCAGCGCGCCCCGGATGCCCCGGCCGCTCATCCCCGGCTTGCAGGCGGTCTCGTACGTCCCGGCGGGCAGCTCGACGCGCAGCTCCCGGCTCAGCCCGGGGGCGATGTTCTCCACCTCGCCCATCACCCGGTCGCCGGCGGCGTACACGTAGAACTCGTTGACCTTGGAGCCGTTGTTGGTCACCTTGAACGTCACCTGACCGGCGTCGATCTCGGTGCTGTCGACCTCGCAGGCGCTGTCCGTCGCCTTGACGGCGATCGGACCGCCGGCGGTCGCGTCGGCGTCGTCACCACCGCCGCAACCGGTCAGGCCGGCGACGGCGAGCAACCCGGCGGCGGCGGGCGCGACGAATCGAGTGGTACGCATCGGTGCGGGATCTCCTCGGAAACGGGCGGTCAGGCGCGCGGGGACGGGACGGCGGCGGCGTCGACGGCGGCCGGCGCGGGCTCGGGGGCGGTCGCGGTGCGCTCGGCCGGCGCGTTCCCGGCCGGGGCGGCGGAGGGCTTGGCCGGGGCGGCGGAGGGCTTGGCCGACGCGGCCGGCTTGCGCAGGAAGAGCACCAGTACCGGCACCGCGTACGCGACCCAGGCGACCAGTTCCAGCACGGTCGGCGCGGCGGTGATGTTGAACATGCCGGCGAGCAGCGCGCCGTACCAGGCGTTCGGGTCGAGCGTGGCGGAGATGTCGAAGGCCTGGTTGTTCAGGCCGGGCAGCACGCCGGCCTCCTGGAAGTCGTGCACGCCGTACTTGAGGATGCCGGCGGCGACCAGGATCAGCAGCGCGCCGGTCCAGGTGAAGAAGCGGCTCAGGTTGATCTTCAGGGCGCTGCGGTAGAGCAGGAAGCCGATCACCACGGCGGTGGCGATGCCGCCGACCAGGGCGAGCAGCGAGCCCGCGCCGGTGCCGCCGGCCACGCTCTCGGCCGCGGCGTAGAAGATCAGCGCGGTCTCCAGGCCCTCCCGGACCACCGCGAGGAAGGCCATGCCGGCGACCGCCAACGACCCGACGGCGAGCGCCTCGGTGAGCTTCCCGCGCAGCTCGCCCGCGATGGAGCGGGCCGCCCGGCGCATCCAGAAGATCATCCAGGTCACGAACACCACGGCGGCGACCGAGGTCACCGCCTCGAAGAACTCGCGCGACTCGGAGGTCCGCAGCAGCGAGGTCGAGGTGTACTGGATCAGCGAGCCGAAGACGACGGAGAGCACCACGGCCAGGCCGACGCCGGCCCAGACCTGGGGCAGCCGGTCACGCCGCTGCGACTTCACCAGGAAGGCGACCAGGATGCTGACCACCAGGGTCGCTTCCAGGCCCTCCCGCAGGCCGATCAGGTACGTGGCGAACATCCGTAACTCCGTAGTCGGTCAGGCATGCCTCAGTTAACTTAGGGCAGCCATACCTTGCTCCTGTTCCGGCACGGCGTCAAGTTGTTCACGGCAACGTCACGCCGCCGGCCGCGACCGCCGTCCCAGCCTCGTCCCGGGCCGGCCGGATCGGGCAGGGCCGGAGGACCCGTTCGTCCCCGCGTACGCGAGAAGGGACCGGGACGGCCGCGCGGCGGCCGACCCCGGTCCCTTCCGGGAGTGGAACTCAGTAGCGGTAGTGCTCCGGCTTGAACGGACCCTCCTGGGAGATGCCCAGGTAGGAGGCCTGCTCCTTGGTCAGCGTCGTCAGCTTGGCGCCGAGCGCGTCCAGGTGCAGCCGGGCGACCTTCTCGTCCAGGTGCTTGGGCAGCACGTAGACGCCGATCGGGTACTCGTCGGTCTTGGTGAACAGCTCGATCTGGGCGATGGTCTGGTTGGCGAACGAGTTCGACATCACGAAGCTCGGGTGCCCGGTGGCGTTGCCCAGGTTCAGCAGGCGGCCCTCGGAGAGCACGATGATGGCGTGGCCGTCGTCGAACCGCCACACGTCGACCTGCGGCTTGATGTTCTCCCGGGTCACGTCGCCGCGCTTGGCCAGGCCGGCCATGTCGATCTCGTTGTCGAAGTGGCCGATGTTGCCCACGATGGCCTGGTGCTTCATCCGGGCCATGTGCTCGTTGGTGATCACGTCGAAGCAGCCGGTCGCGGTGATGAAGATGTCGGCCTGCTCGACCACGTCGTCCAGCGTGGCGACCTGGTAGCCGTCCATCGCGGCCTGGAGCGCGCAGATCGGGTCGACCTCGGTCACCACGACCCGGGCGCCCTGGCCACGCAGCGACTCGGCGCAGCCCTTGCCCACGTCGCCGTAGCCCATCACGACGGCCATCTTGCCGCCGATCAGCACGTCGGTGGCCCGGTTGATGCCGTCGATGAGCGAGTGGCGGCAGCCGTACTTGTTGTCGAACTTGCTCTTGGTCACCGAGTCGTTGACGTTGATGGCCGGGAAGAGCAGCGTGCCGGCACGGTGCATCTCGTAGAGCCGGTGCACGCCGGTGGTGGTCTCCTCGGTGACGCCCTTGATGCCGGCGGCGATCCGGGTCCAGCGCTGGTTGTCCTCGCCGAGCGAGCGGTGCAGCACCTGGAGGATGACCGCGTACTCCTCGGAGTCGGCGGACTCGACCGGCGGCACGACGCCGGCCTTCTCGAACTCGGCGCCCTTGTGCACGAGCAGCGTGGCGTCGCCGCCGTCGTCGAGGATCATGTTCGGGCCCTGCCCGTCGGGCCAGGCGAGCACCTGCTCGGTGCACCACCAGTACTCCTCCAGCGTCTCGCCCTTCCAGGCATAGACGGGGACGCCGGCCGGGGCCTCCGGGGTGCCCTCGGCGCCGACGACGATGGCCGCGGCGGCGTGGTCCTGGGTGGAGAAGATGTTGCAGGACGCCCAGCGGACCTGCGCGCCGAGCGCGACCAGGGTCTCGATCAGGACGGCGGTCTGCACGGTCATGTGCAGCGACCCGGTGATGCGGGCGCCGGCGAGCGGCTGGGCGTCGGCGAACTCGCGCCGGATCGCCATCAGGCCGGGCATCTCGTGCTCGGCGAGCCGGATCTCCTTGCGCCCGAACTCGGCGAGCGACAGATCCGCCACCTTGTAGTCGCCCTCGGCGAGGGTGCTCGGCCGGGCGCCGGACGGCGCGCCGCTGGGGGCCGCCGGAAGCGTGCTGGTCATGGAAGCTCCTGTCGAACGAAGGGCTGCGCAGCCTTCCACCTTACGCGCGTGGGCCCGCTCACCCGGCTCCGGTTGGCGCAGGAGCGCCGAACAGCGCACGGGGGCGGACGGTCGTGGACGACTTTCCGCCCACGGCCCGGCCACCCCCGTGCATCCCCCCGGTTTGGATCCCCGCGCGTTCCCGGACGTTCGTCGCGACAACGCTGCGTACACAAAGACTCACACTGAGCGACCGGCCCGTCAAGCGGTTCCGGGAAACCGGCGCCGCGGGGCTCAGGACAGGCCGCAGGTGGCGACGAACGCCTCGCCGTCGCCGGTGAGCACCAGCGGGCCACCGGCGGCGGTACCGACCGCGGACCGGCCCGCCGCCAACGTCACCACACCGACCCCGTCGTCCACGGTCAGCTTGCCGGCCCCGCAGAGCACCACCCGCGGGCCGGGCAGGGTGAACCGCACCTCCGGCGAAGCGGCGCCCACCACCACCCGGTGCAACGCGAAATCCTCCACCGGCACCGGCCAGGTCGACACGCCGGGCGCCACCGGTTCCGGCCGCAGCACCGGATCGGCCAGCACCTCGAACCGGAGCACCCGCAGCAACTCGTCCACGTCGATCCGCTTCGAGGTCAGCCCGCCGCGCAGCACGTTGTCGCTCGCCGCCATGATCTCCACGCCGGTGCCGCGCAGGTAGGCGTGCAGGTTGCCGGCCGGCATCCAGATCCCCTCGCCCGGCGCCAGCAGCACCCGGTTCAGCAGCAGCGCCACCACCACACCCGGGTCGGTCGGATAACCGGCCGCGAGCGTGCGGACCAGCGCCGCGTCCGGGGACGCCGGCCCGGCGGTCGCCGCCGCCAGCACGGCCGCCACCAGCCCGGCGCGCTCCGACTCCGGCCAGCTCAACAGCGCGCGTACGGCCTCCCGCAGCCCCGCCGGACCGCCACGCAACGCGGCCACCACCGGCGCCAACGCGGGTACGCCGAACCCGGCGAGCACCGCCGCCGACTCGGCCGGCTCCCGGAAGCCGCAGAGCGCGTCGAACTCGGAGAGCGCCACCAACAGCTCCGGCTTGTGGTACGGGTCGACGTAGTTGACCCGCCCGGTGTCCGCCGCGTGCCCGGTGCGGGCCTGCTCGGCGTCCGGATGCGCCTGGAGGCTCAGCGGCGCGTCGGCGGCCAGCACCTTCAGCAGGAACGGCAGCCGGGTGCCGAACCGGCCGACCAGGCGCTCACCCAGCCAGTGCCCCGGCTCGGCCAGCAACAGCTCGGTGAGACTCACCGGGCCGCCGTCCCGGTCGACGGTGGCCGGGGCGCCCGGGTGGGCGCCCAGCCACAGCTCGGCCTCCGGCCCGTCGCTCGGCACCGCCCGGCCCTGCAACTGCGCGATCGCGGTGCGCGAGCCCCAGGCGTAGTCCCGGATCCGGCCCTGCATCAACTCCATCGGTCAGCTCCCGGGCCGCCCGGCCACCTCGTCGGCCTTCGCCGCCTCCGGCGCGATCGCGTCGTCCGTCTCCGCCTCCGGCACGGCGGTGTCGGCGGCCTGGCCGGTGCCCGCCCGCTGCGCCGCCGCGCTCCAGATGTCCGGCTCCAGGTAGATCACCCGGGCGATCGGCACCTCGCGGCGGATCCGCGCCTCGACCGCGTTGATGCCCCGGGCCAGCTCCTCCGCGCTCTCGCACGCCGGCACCGCGATCTTCGCGGCCACCATCAGCTCCTCCGGGCCGAGGTAGAGCGTCTTCATGTGGATGATCCGCTCGACCTCCGGGCCGCCGGTGACGGCCTGCTCGATCTTGGCCAGCTCGCTGCGCTCGGCGCCCTCACCGAGCAGCAGGCTCTTGGTCTCGATCGCCAGCGTGATCGCGATGATCACCAGCAGCACGCCGATCATCGCGGTGCCGGCCGCGTCCCACATGCCGTTACCGGTGATCAGCGTCATGCCGACGCCGAACAGCGCGAAGACCAGACCCACCAGCGCGCCGAAGTCCTCCAGCAGCACCACCGGCAGCTCCGGGGCCTTGGCCCGGCGGATGAACCGGACCCAGGTCTGCTTGCCCCGGATCAGGTTCGACTCCTTGATCGCGGTGCGGAACGAGAAGCCCTCCATCACGATCGCCGCGAGCAGCACCACCACCGGCACCCACTGCCAGCTGTCGATCCCGTGCGGGTCGGAAGCCTTGTGGTACGCCTCGTAGAGCGCGAACAGGCCACCGAGGCTGAACAGCACGATCGCCACGATGAACGCGTAGATGTAGCGCTCCCGGCCGTAGCCGAACGGGTGCTGCGGCGTGGCCTCCCGCTTGGCCCGCCGGCCACCGATCAGCAGCAGACCCTGGTTGCCGGAGTCGGCCACCGAGTGGATCGACTCCGCCAGCATCGACGACGAGCCGGTCAGCAGGAACGCGATGAACTTGGTGACGGCGATGCCGAGGTTCGCCGCCAGGGCGGCGACGATCGCCTTGGTGCCCCCGTTTGCGCTCATGCCCCGCCTCGCTCGATGCCGCACATGCTCACTGGTTTGCCAGCTCCTTCATTTCCGTGATGGCCGGAACCGCCATCGGGTCCAGCCCGTGTGCCAGGGCGAGGTAGATCGAGGCGAAGTCCGGCACCGCCACCAGCGACGCGAGCCGCTCCAGCGCGGAACCACCCTCGGCGGTCACCACGTCGCACCGCACCCCGCGCCGCTCGGCGAGCGTCTGCACCGCGTCCGCGCGGCGCTCCTCCACCGCCAGCGGCTCGTCGGTGTCGTCGTCGGCGTTGAGGCCGCCGTCGCGCAGCAGCACCAGCCGCAGCCGGACGCCGTCCGGGTCGGAGTCGTCGGGGTCGGCGAAGATGTCCCGGTCGCCCTCGGCCAGCCCGCCGAAGACGCCGTCGAGCAGCCCCACCCGGCCCCGGCCGGCCTCGCCCAGCGCACCGCTCACCACCGGGTAGCGGGAGTTCGCGGACAGCGTGTCACCGAATCGGCGGGCGGCCACGGTCGCCAGCGGGGACGAACCCCACACGATCGGGATCGACCCGGCCAGCCCCAACGCGAGGGACTTCGCCGGATTGACGAACGACTCGGCGGTCGGCCGGCACCGGTCGGCGTCGGCGTCCAGCCGGGCCGCGGTCTCGGCCAGATCCGCCTCGTTGACCTTCACGAGGCCGAGCGTACGGGCGGCGAGCAGGACCGGCACGGTGAGCGCCCACAGGCTGGCCCGGGCCGGGGCCCGCCGCGGCACCGGGATGAACGGCGCGCGGGCCCGCTCCGCCACCGACTGGAGTTGCGAATCCGGAGCGCCGACCGCGACCAGCCGGGCGCCGCGCCGGTGCGCCGCCTCGGCCGCGCCCAACGCCTCCGGGCTACGGCCGGAGGCGCTCACCGCGATGACCACGTCCGCCGCGCCCACCCAGCCGGGCACGCCGGCGCTGCGGTGCGGGATCACCGGCACCGGGCAGCGCGGCCCGGCGACCGTGGCCAGCACGTCCCCGGTACGCCCGGCGGTGCCGATGCCGGCGATGACCACCGCCCGGGGTCGCCCGTCGTCAGCCAGCACGGACAGGTTCGCCTCGGCGGCCAACGCCGCCGACTCGCGTACCTGGGCGCCGGCGGAGGCGGTGAACCGCAGCATCCCGCCCGGATCCCGCTCGCCGAGCTGCGCCGGATCGTCCAGCAGGGCCTCGTCCGCGTGCCGGTGCCCGCTCACCCCGGCCGTACCGTCCATCACCGCGACGACCCGCCCCGCGCGTCGTCAGCCGCCGGACCGCCCCGCGCCTCGTCCAGGAGCAGCACCGGGACGTCGTCCCGGACCTCGAAGACGCGACCGCACTCGGTACAGGTCAACGTCTGCGCCTGCGGGTCGTAGTCGAGCGGGGCGTGGTGTGTGTCCGGGCAGGCGAGGATCTCGAGCAACTGCGGGTCCAGGGCCACGGCGCGGCTCCTTCCACGTATGTGGTCTCACCGGTCGGCGGTGCCGTCCGGCGCACGCGATCTTAACGGCGAACCGGCCCCGGCACCCGGCCCCGTTCGACACCCGGCCGGCCGGGTCCACCCATGGTCACGGTAAACCCGGGAGCCGTCGGGTCCGGCTCAGTCCGGCATGCGGGGCAACAGGCTGGTGGCGTCCCCGTCCGCGGACGCCGCCGGCGGGGACCCGGCGGGCGGCGTCCCGTACACGTTGCCGGTCGGGCGCGGTGGCGTGGCACCGCCGCCGTACACCGTCGGGGCCGGCCCGGGCGCCCCGGAACGGTAGGTGGTGCTGCTGCGGGGCAGCGGGACCGGGGGATGCTCGACCACCGGGCCGTCGTCCGTCCGGTCCGCGCGGCTGCGGCGCACCAGCAGGACGATCAGCGCGACGCCGACCAGGACCAGCCCGATGCCGAACCACATGATCATGGAACCTCCGAAGGACGAATCGTCGGCCGCGGCACCGGCGGCCGGCTCGACGGCGGCGACCACCGCCGACGTGCCCGCCGTCTCCGGCGGCGTGGCGGCGACCGTGCTGGGCGTGGGGGTCGGCGACGGCTTACGGGAGGGCGTCGGGCTCGGCGTCGGCGCCGCGCCCACCAGCCGGGCCGACCGGCCGGCCCGGCCGAGCACCTGGCCGTTCGCGGCACTCGCCTCACCGGCGATCTCCAGCCGCCCGCCCACCACGCCGGACAGGAAGGACACCCGGTAGCGCACCGCCGCGCCCTTGCCCTTGCACAGCGGCCGCTCGACCGACGCCACCTGCGAGGTGGTCACCACGCCACCACCACCGGCGACCGGCACCCCCACCCAGCGGCCACCGGACGCCACCTGCACCCGGACCTGATCGGCCCGCAGACCGTCCAGCCGCAACCCGAGCGTGGTGCGCAACGACACACACCCCTCGGTGCGCTTGCGCACCTCGACCGTCACCGCGCCCGCCGAGCCGCCGGCCGTGAAACTGCCCGCCGAACGCAGCCCGACCCGGTCGCCGTCGGCCAGCGCCGGGGACGCCACGGCGACCACCAGGCCACCCAGCACCGCACCGGCCGTGGCCCAACGCGCCGCGTGCCGCCTCACCGACATCCCCACCTCACCGTTTCCGTCCCGGACGAGATCCGCCGGTCAGGTTACTACCGGGCCACCCGGGCACCCGCTCATCGAGCGCCCGACATGTGTGCAGCGTTACGTGCCCCGGTCAGCTCCGGTCGCCACCCGCCGCGAGGGCCCGACGGCAGAGCTGGTCGGCCGTCCGGGTGGTCTCCGGCAGCCGGTACCGGGGCGTCAGAGCCAGTACCCGCTCCACCGCCCCGTCCAACCCGATCCGGTGCCCGACGCTGACGAAGACCGGCCGGACCCCGTCCCGGGTCCGCAGCACCCGCCCGACCACCTCCCCGCCGTCCCGCAGGTCGGCCCGGTCGCCGCGCCGTGGGCCCGGCCCGGTCCACGAACCGACGAGCGGCGTCTTGCCCACCCCGATCGCCGGCAGCCCGGTCACCAGCCCCAGGTGGCAGGCCAACCCGAACCGGCGCGGGTGCGCCACCCCGTGCCCGTCACACACCAGCAGCTCCGGGCGGACGGTCAGCCGCTCCAACGCGGTGAGCAGCGCCGGCATCTCCCGGAAGGCGAACAACCCCGGCACGTACGGGAACGCCGGCCGCCCCACGCACACCGCCTCGTCCACCACGGCCAGGGTGGCCGCGTCCAGCACCGTGACGGCCGCCGCGAGCCGGTCACCGCTCTCCGCGTACGCGACGTCCAGCCCGGCCACCGTCGCGGGCGCGCTCGGACCGGGCCCGACCAGGTCGACCCGCGACCGCAACTCCTCCTGTACGCGCAGCGCCTCCGCCACGTCGGCCGGCGGCCGGTACGGAATCCCCTCCGTCGGCGGCCCGGTCCGGTTCCCGGGGCGCGCAGGGTCGGCGCGCGTCACCGGCCCACCCGACCGTCGATCCGCTCGCGCAGCAGATCGGCGTGCCCGTTGTGCCGGGCGTACTCCCCGATCGCGTGCACCAGCAGTTCCCGCAGCGAGACCATCCGGTCACCCCGGTGACCCCTGACCTCCAGGTTCGGCGCCTGCGCCACGAACCGCTCGGCGAACGTCAACTCGCGGCGCCACGCCGTCCACGCCTGCGCGACCAGCGCCGGATCGGCGACGGCGCCGGTGAAGGGCTCGTCCACGTCACCGGTCGGCCAGATCCGCGACACGTCCTTCCCGGCCATGACGCGGCGGAACCAGTGCCGCTCACGCTCGGCGGCATGACGGAGCAGCCCGAGCAACGACAGCGTCGACGGTGGCACCGACCGCCGGGCGAGCTGCTCCGCGTCGAGCCCGGCGCACTTCAGTTCCAGAGTGCGACGGTGGTACCTCAACTCGCCGGCCAGGATGCTCCGCTCGTCCGCCCCCGGATCTTCGACGCGGGGATCCTCGTCCGGCGCGACGAACATGTCCGCCCAGCCGAACCGGCGTGCCGGAAGGGCGGCTCCGGCATCGGTACTCATGGCCGGCACGGGACCATCAGGAGGCCGCGATGGTGGGGTCGGCACCGGGGTCCCCGGCCCGCTGAAGCTGCTCCTCGAACATCACAAAGGTTCGCCGCCGGATGCCCGCGACGAGTGCCGCTTCCTCCGGTGTGTAGGCGCGCCTCTCGGCGGTGGCCTGCTCGTCGATCGCCCGCACCGTCTCGTAGAGCGCGAAGACGGGCCCGTCGCCCTTCAGATAGCGACCGCGTGCGGCCTCGGTGCGCTGGACGAACTCGGCGGGCGTCCGAACAGAAATCTCGCCGCCGATGGCCGAGAGGACGTCGTCGATCACGTCATCGGCCGAACGCCAGCCGCCTGTCGCTCTGTCCAGCCGCCATGCGGTGATCCCTCCATCAGCCGTAGAGACCAGCTTCACCGGCGTCTTGTAATGGTCGTAGTAGGCGGGGAGTTCTACGCCCTCGGATCCGTCTGTCATTCACGCCCTCCGTGCAACGCCGTCTGCAGAGCGGCCCAGAAGAATGCACGCTGACGGTCGATGATGCCCCTGCGTATGGCCGACTCCATCGCGGTCACGCTACGTCCTTCCTCCTTGGCAACGGCGTTGAGGTCGCGCCGCACCTCGAAGAGGGAATGTTCCCAGGTCGCCACCTCGTCCAACACGGCCAACTGCAGTCGGAGCTCGGCGATATGACCGTTGGACGCGCGCACGAACATCTGCACGTCCCGATATCCACCGGTCTGCGGTGACCTGAAGCGGTCATCGAACTCCACGAGATCAAGTTGCGCATCGTTCTTGAGGGCTGCCAGTGCGTCGTAGAGATCGTCCAACTTGCGATAGGAGACATAGCCGCCTGCCAGGTCAGTCAGCTGTGACGCATCGCCGCCGTAGCCCTCGATCTTGTCCTCAGCCCTCCCACGATTCTTGGGCTTGCTGCGTGGATGATATTCGGCGGCACCGCCAGAGGCCGCGGCGAGCCGGAGTCCCAAGGCATCGACGTCGGACTGCGCAACAACCGCCAGCTCGAACAACTCGTCGAGATACCGCTTCCGGTAACGAGTGTCACTGAGGCGATCGCGATCGAAGCCCGGCTGCACGGCTTCCGGACCATTGACGGCGAAGGACTTGCTGATCTCCATCTGAGCATCGGTCAACGGTGTCGGTTCAAGGTGCCGTGGCGGCGCCGCCACAAGTGCGTCGGCTCCCTGCTCAGCTATCTCGTTCAGCACGTCCTGCAGGACGTCGATGGCCTGTTGGTGGCTGGCGAGATGGTGCAGGGTCACCGGCCTGGCGGTCAGCGAGTTGGCGAGTTCCGGCGTCGCCAGGATCATCCGCACCAGGTCGGGACGCTCCGCGAGCTGTCGCACCAACGTCTCGGCGAGCAGTTCCTCCCGCCGCGGCGGGGCCTCCCAGCTCTGGTCCAGCATTCGCTGCACGCGGGCGTCGGTGAACAGCCGTTTCAGGTCACCGGCAGCGGCCTCGTCCAGCCCTGGCACGAGCCGTCGCAACGTCGCCCCGTCGGCGTGCTGCGCCAACTCGACCGGGGTCACCCCGGCGGCGAAGGCGTCAGCCAGGCTGGCGCTGGCCGCCAGCGCGTCGCGCACGTAGAGCCCGGCGGCGATGCGGTCCGCGTGGGCCGCACGGTGCGTGTCGCGTATCCGGTCAGGCATCGGCTCGGCCTGCGGCGCGTCGCCGGGTGGGCGGTGCATGGTGGTGGACTCGCCGAGCAGGTGGACGCGGTTGAAGTCGGGCGCGGCCCCGTGGTCTTTCGGCAGCGGGTCGGGCGGTCGTGGGGGCGCCGGACGGTGCCGTGGCTCGGGCAGCACGTTGAAGTCGCCGGGCGGCCGGCTGGCGAGCGGCATCGGCCGACCGTCCGGGCCGAGGACCAGGGCGTCCACCCCCACCACGTTCCCCTCGAACGGGACGCCGCTGTGTCGGTAGAGCGGCTGCCCCGCCACCAACCCGCTCTGCGGGTCGAGGTAGAGCACCGTGCCGTTCTGGTTGAGCGCCACCCAGGCGTGCGAGCCGCCGCCCTCGAAACTGGTGATGAGGAAGGCGTAGCTGCCGTGACCGCCCGACGCCAGTTGCGCGTGCAGGTCGCGGTAGCCGCGCTCGACCAGCCTCCGCCGGGCCGCGCCGGTCACCCCGGTGCGGTCGGGCCCGCACAGGTTCTGGAACCGGCCGCCGGTCGTCTCCTCGACCCGCAGCGGGCCGTCGATCTCGCCGCCGACCGGTCGGTGCACGTCGCCCGCGAGATACCCGTCGAAGGTACGCGGCGCGGCGACCCGTGGCCGACCGTGCACCCAGGTCTCGAAGAGGGACAGCGTGCAGTCGAGGCAGTTGATGCCCCGGGTGGCGTCGGCGGCCGGGCCACCGTCGTTGGCCAGCCGGAACCAGTCGCCGCGCCGGGGATCGGCGGTCCGGATCACGCTGCCGTCCGAGTTGCGGGGCATCTGCCGTTCGAGGTCGGTCTGGTGCAGCGCGAGCGGGGGCCGGAGTCCCCCGCGCCGGCCGTAGGGGCGAGACTGGTCGACCGGCGAGGGGTGACCGTGGCCGGTGAGCGCGGAGTGGTCGGCTGTCTCCACCGCGCCGAGGGCCAGGTCCGCCACGTCGTCGTTGATCCGGTAGAAGTCGAGGTCGTCCTCGACCATCACCCGTTCCGGAACCAACTTCCCGTTGAGTACGTGCTGCGCCTCCGCGCGCAACTCCGACGCCTCCAGGTCGGCCTCATGCGCTTCCCGGTGCCAACGCTCGGCGGCGAGCGTTCGCCCCGACCGGCGCAGCTCCAGGGCCTGCGCCGCCCAGTCACTCGCCCGTTCCTCGTGGTAATCGGCGCGTTCATTGAGCCAGTCCGCCCGAGTCTGACGTCGGCGGTCCTCGAACCAGTTGCGCTGGGATCGCAGGTAACCCTGGTAGCGGCGTCGATCGAGGGCCTCCCGCTCCGCCATCAGACGCGTGGCCCGCTCCTGCGGAGTTTCGCGGTGGGAAGACGGAGGGTCGTACGGATTGAGGACGCTCGGCGGCGGACTCGTCGGCGTCAACGTCTCCAGCAGCGGGAAGCCGGGGTTCGGCACCGGCCGGGGATCAGGGCCGACGCCGGGTGCTCCCGGGTTCGGCGCGACCTGGGGATGAGGCGGCGGAGCTGGCGGCGCGGCGAGATGCCCGTCAGACCCACCAGCGGTGATCCGATCCGGTGACGGCGGCATCGCCGGGTACGGATGGTCGACGGGCGGCGGCGAGAATGTCGTCGGGGCCGCCGCCTGCACGGGTGTGGTGGGTGCCGGAGCATGGGTGTCGGTCACCGCCGGCGTCGGGCCCGCGCCGTGCCAAGCGTCGGCGGCCCCCGGAAGAACGGTGCCGGGGTTCGGCGTGTCGACGGCCACCGAGGACAGCATCGGAGTGGTGGTCGAGGTGGTTGGCACGACGGCGGAATCGACGTTTCCCAGGGAGGGGAGCGCTGGGGCGGTCAGCTCCGGCATCGGGTGTACCACGCCCACCGGGTCGAGGTGCGGAGCCGCGGTCACGGCATCGACCAGCGGGATCGATGAAGGCGGGCCAGCAACCGGCCGGGAGTGCACGACCGGCTCACCGCTCTGCGCGGACGGCAGCCGGGCGGACCGCTGGTCCGGAACGAGACCGGCCGGACCGGGCCCGGATGACCCCTCCGGGCCGACCGGCGGCAGGTCCAGGCCGACCGGCGGGGCCGTGAGGCCGCCCAGCTTCCCGTCGAGCCGGTGATGCAGCGCCGTCTCGGTCTGCCCGGTGGCGGAACCACTCACGCCGGACGCCGCCGCGCGAGCCAGGTCTTCCAGCGACGGGCCCTGACCGGTGGCCAGCCCGGCCGCGGTCTCGGCGAGGCTCTCGCCGGCCATCTCACGCCCGAAGCGTTCCCCGACCTGCGCGAACCGCCCGCTCGCGTGCCGGCCCAGACCGGCGAGCGGCGCGACCGCGCCGCCGGCGAAGCCACCGAGCCCTGACGCACCCACGTCGGTCAGGTCGAGGCCGTTCCGGCGGCCGGTGGAGTTCTGGTACGCCTGGGTGGCCAGGCTGGTGCCCGCCTCCTGACCGGCCTCCGCCAGGCCGGCGAGCACGGCCTTGCGGGCGAGACCCCGGGCGCCGCTCTTGACGGCCTCCTTCGCGGCCCGTTCGCCGGCCTCCTTCAGGCCTTCCCTGACCGCCTTGCGGGCCAACTGGGCCACCAGCCGCTTGAAGATCTGTTGCACGGCGATCCGGGTGGCGGTGATCGCGGCGCCGGCCGCCGGTGACGCCGCACCGAGCGTGAGCACGGTGACCACCGCGAGAGACAGCAGTTCGACGACCAGGATGCCCAGCTCGATCCAGGCTTCCAGCTTCGCGCCCTCGATGTCGCAGCCGCAGGAGTCGACGAGCCGCCCCAACTCGTCGGTGGCCGCCACGAGGGCGTGCAGCGGCGCGTCCTCGCTCCCCGCCACCTTGTCCCAGGCCGTGTCGAACGCGTGCGCCACCAATCCGACGCCGCCGTATCCGCTCTTCACCTCACCGGCGGCGGTGGTCGCCTCGTCGCGCGGGCCGGCCAGGACGCCGGCGACGGAGTACCACTGGTCGGCCAGGTCCCAGACGGCGCGTTCGTCGCCCTCCGGCCATTCCACCCCGACCACCCAGTCGAGCGCCTCGTAGATCCAGCCGGGCACGTCCCAGGGGCAGTAGTCGAGCGGGTGCGGGATCGGGCTGGGCAGCATGCTCACGCGCGGATCCTCCGGTGGTCAGCGCCAGGGCCGATGCGGGTTGTGCCGTTGGTGCGGGATCGTCCCGAGGTCACGGGCGTTGCTCAGATCGGTCTCCACGGTCGCGGTGACCGAGCGGACCACGTCCGACCCGAGCCCTTCGAGCGAGCGGCCGAGCAGGTCCCACGCCCGCAGCAGCGTCTCGGCGTAGCCCTGGTAGTGCTTGTCGAACGCGGCGCCGATGTCGTCGCGCCCCCACGGTCGTCGGCCACCCGCCGCGGCGATCGGATCGCCGGTCTCGCGCCGGGCCGCCGTGACGGCCCTGCCGGTCGCGGCCAGGTCGCCGCCCCCGCGCCGGGCGCGGTCCGCGTCCAGCCAGATCCCTTCCCCGGCCACGGTCACTCGCCGCGCGACGCCACCGCGTCGGCCCGGCCGAGCAGCGCGCCGAAGTCATGGGTACGCAGGAACTCGACCGACGACGAGCCGGGCGGTAGATAACCGGAGACCAGCTCACGGGTGGCGGCGGACGCGGCGGCGGAGGCACGCAGCACGGTCTCGGTGATCTTCCGGCTCAACGCCCGGGCATCCCGGTCGTGGAACACGGCAGGACTCACCTCGACGGTGATCAGCTCGCCGCGAGCCCCGACCACGACGGTGACCTGGCCGTCGTCGGAGCGTTCGGTCACCCGCAACTCGGCCAGCCTGGTCTGGAGTTCGTCCAGGCCGGACCGCAGTCGTTGGTACTGGCCGTACACCTCGTCGAACCTCGCGCGCAGCGCACGGTTCGCATCCCGATCGGCACTCTCGGCCACCACCGCTCCCCCTCCGTCACCCTGGGTAGGGCCGACCATACCGGGTGCCACGGAATCCGTGGGGTCCGGTAATTTCAGGTGGTGATCGAGCGACAGCAGGCCGAGCAGATCGCCTCCGTCTGGGCCCGGCGCGACTCCGACCGCCTCGGCTTTCCCTGCACGCCTGTGGTCGAGGAGTTCGACCTCGGTTACGTGGTGCTGTCCACCGTGTCCACCGAGGCGCGGGCCCTGCCCGGCGACCTGCCGACCACGGTCATCGACAAGGAGACCGGCGAGGTCTCCACCTGGCCCCGGGTGCCGGCGTCGGCGGTCGAGCAGATGTACCGGCAACGCCGGCCGGCCGCGCCGCGCGCCCCCCGCACGGTCGACCCGGCCGGGCAGTTGCTCCGCGAGCTGACCCGGCTGCCCACGCCCGGCGCGGCGGCGCACCTCACCCTCGACGGCCGGTTGCACGTCGCGCAGGGCGCGAAGGGCGACGTCGAGCTGCACCACCATCCACTCGTCCGGTCCTATCTCGACGAATTGCCCGCCGGTCACCTGGTGCGGGGCGGCGATCGGCACGCGGAGATGATCGTCGTCTCCGACGCGCTGCACGAGCACGACCACCGTCGCGTCGCCGAAGGCCTACCGCCGCTGACGCTCGACGAGGCCCGGCAGTGGTTGAGGGCAAGCCGCATCGAGTTCTTCCGCATCCGCGAGTCCGGTGATCCGGCGGGCGGTCAGGCCGACCTGCGATGTGAGTCGTGCATCCGGTTCCTGGTGCATTTCGACGTGCTGCCCTGGCCGGAGCTGGCGTACGCCGAGGAGTGGCGCCCAGATCCGCAGACTCCTCCCAATTCCGAACGGTTCCCGTCCGAAGTGGCGGACGCGCTCGTGGTCGCCGGCTGGCGGCCGCACTTCGGGGACGAGGTGTCGGCCGCCGCCTCGGTCCGCAAGGTCACCGGGGTCCGTGGGGCCCAGCACAGCCATGCTTCCTTCCCCGCCGCCCTGGCGACGCTCACCGCCTTTCCGGGGCTGGTGAGCGCACGGCAAGGCCCTGGCGAAGCGGTGTGGGTCTCCCGCTTCGACGTGCGTCCGCGCAAGGTCGCGCACACCGCCGACACTCTCGCGGACTTCGGCGCGGTCCTGGGTGTCCGCCTCTTCCCGTTGGGCAGCGAACGTCAGGAGAGCATCCTCGCGGTCGACGAGCACGGCCGGGTCTTCGCGCTCGACCAGGCCGGCGAGTGGTTCCTCGGCGCCGACGTCGATGCCGCTCTCACCACGCTGCTGCTCGGCCGTGCCGCCCCCAGGGTCCGCGATGACGGCACCTGGTGACCGCCTACAACGCCACCCCGGTGAGCACCAGGACGCGCGGCTCGGTGTAGTCGTCCATCGCGCTGCGCAGCCCCTCCCGCCCGACGCCCGAGCCCTTCACCCCGCCGTACGGCATCTGGTCGGCCCGGTACGACGGCACGTCGCCGACGATCACGCCGCCGACCTCCAGGGTCCGGGCGGCGGCGAACGCCACGTCCAGCCGGTGGGTGAACACGCCGGCCTGCAACCCGTACGCGGAGTCGTTGACCGCGGCGAACGCGGCCTGGTCGTCCGGGACCGGGGCGACCACGAGCACCGGCCCGAACACCTCCTCGGCGCAGACCTTCGCGTCGGCCGGCACGCCGCTGAGCACGGTCGGCGGATAGGTCGCGCCGTCGCGCCGGCCGCCCACCTCGATGGTGGCCCCGGCGGCGACCGCCTCGTCCACCCACGCCTCCACCCGCTGCGCCGCCTCGACGGACACCAGCGGCCCGACGTCGGTCAGCTCGGAGCGGGGGTCGCCGGTGCGCAGTGCCTCGACGGCGGTGACGAGCCGGGGCAGGAAGCCGTCGTGGAGCCGTTCGTGCACGTAGACCCGCTGCACCGCGATGCACGACTGCCCGGCCTGATAGTTCGAGAACGTGGCGATGCGGTGCGCGGCGAACGCCAGGTCCTCGTCGGTCGACCAGTCGGCGCAGATCACCGCCGCCGCGTTGCCGCCCAACTCCAGCGTGACGTGCTTGTCCGGAGCGGCGCGGCGGATGGCCGCGCCGACCGGGCCGGAGCCGGTGAACGAGACCACCGGCAGGCGCGGGTCGGCGACCAGTTCGGCGGCGCGTTCGTTGGGCAGCGGCAGCACCGAGAAGATGCCGTCGGGCAGGTCGGTCTCGGCGAGGATCTCGCCGAGCAGCAGCGCGGTGAGCGGGGTGGCCGGAGCCGGTTTGACCACGATCGGGGCGCCGACGGCGAGCGCCGGGGCGACCTTGTGGGCGACCAGGTTGAGCGGGAAGTTGAACGGGGTGATGCCGAGCACCGGCCCGCGCGGCACGCGCCGGACCAGCGCGATCCGGCCGGTGGCGGCCGGGTCGGTGTCGAGGCGTTGCAGCTCGCCGGAGAAGCGGCGGGCCTCCTCGGCGGCCCAGCGGAACGTGGAGATCGCGCGCCCGACCTCGGCCTTCGCCCACTTGACCGGCTTGCCGTTCTCGGCCGTGACCAGCGCGGCGACCTCGTCGGCCCGCTCGGCGATCCGCCGGGACACGTGGTCCAGGGCGGCCGCGCGGACGTGCGCGGGCAGGGCCGCGGCCTCCGCGGCCACCCGGGCGGCGCCCGCGACGGCGGCTTCGACCTGGTCGGCAGTGGCGAGCGTGGTACGCCCCACCGCCCGCCCGTCGTACGGGTGGGTGACGGTCAGCTCTGCCTCGCCGTGGGCAGGGCGGCCGGCGACGTAGAAGGCTCTCGGCTCCACGTCCGGCAGCGTAGACCAGGAACGCTCGCGCGGAAACAGTTGCCCAAACCCTTGTCTGCCTCGAATTCAGTAGCCAAGATGGCAGTCAGATTGCGAGAACCTCCGCTGACCTTCCTTCCGGCCACCCTCTCGGAGACTTGAGATGAGCGACCAGCAGCAGCTGCGCAACTTCGTCAACGGCGAGTACGTCGACCCGGTGGACGGCGGCTACGCCGATCTGGTCGACCCGTGCACCGGCGAGGTGTTCGCCCGCGCCCCGGTGTCCGGGCCGGCGGACGTGGACGCGGCGATGCGGGCCGCCTCCACCGCGTTCGAGGGCTGGCGGGACGCCACCCCGGCGGAGCGGCAGCGGGCGATGCTGAAGTTCGCCGACGCGGTGGAGGCCCGGGCCGCCGACCTGGTCGACGCGGAGGTGCGCAACACCGGCAAGCCCCGGCAGCTCACCACCGACGAGGAGCTGCCGCCGGCCGTGGACGAGCTGCGGTTCTTCGCCGGCGCGGCGCGCCTGCTGGAGGGGCGTTCGGCGGGTGAGTACCTGGCCGGCCACACGTCGTACGTGCGGCGCGAGCCGATCGGCGTCTGCGCGCAGGTGACGCCCTGGAACTACCCGCTGATGATGGCGGTCTGGAAGATCGCCCCGGCCCTCGCCGCCGGCAACGCGGTGGTGCTGAAGCCGTCGGACACCACGCCGGTGTCGACTCTGCTGCTGGCCGAGATCGCCGCCGAACACCTGCCGCCGGGTGTGTTCAACGTGGTCTGCGGCGACCGGGACACCGGTCGTACGCTGGTCTCCCACCCGACCCCGCAGCTCGTGTCGATCACCGGCTCGACCCGGGCGGGCATGGAGGTCGCCGCCGCGGCGGCGCCGGACCTGAAGCGGACCCACCTGGAGCTGGGCGGCAAGGCCCCAGTGGTGATCTTCGACGACGCGGACGTGGCGGCGGCGGCCGAGGCGATCGCGGTGGGCGGCTACTTCAACGCCGGCCAGGACTGCACCGCCGCGACCCGGGTGCTGACCGGCCCGGGCATCCACGACGACTTCGTGGCCGCGCTCACCGAGCAGGCCCGCAACACCCGCACCGGCGGGCCGGACGACGCGGACGTGCTCTACGGCCCGTTGAACAACGCCAACCAGCTCGCCCGGGTCAGCGGCTTCGTGGACCGCCTGCCCGATCACGCGGACGTCACCACCGGCGGCAGCCGGGTCGGCGAGCGGGGCTTCTTCTACGCGCCGACCGTGGTCTCCGGCGTCCGGCAGGCCGACGAGATCATCCAGGACGAGGTGTTCGGGCCGGTGATCACCGTGCAGCGGTTCTCCGACGAGGACGAGGCGGTGCGCTGGGCCAACGGCGTCGAGTACGGCCTGTCCGCCTCGGTCTGGACCCGCGACCACGGCCGGGCCATGCGGATGACCCGCCGGCTGGACTTCGGCTGCGTCTGGGTGAACACGCACATCCCGTTCGTGTCGGAGATGCCGCACGGCGGCTTCAAGCACTCCGGCCACGGCAAGGACCTGTCGGTCTACAGCCTGGAGGACTACACCCGGATCAAGCACGTCATGCACCACATCGAGGCCTGGTGAGCGCGAGGAGTGAGCCGGTTTTGCGAGCCACGCAGTCGCAAACGAAAGAAGGCTGAGACCCCATGGCATCCAGCGAGGAGCTGCGCAAGCGCCGCACGTCGGCGGTGGCCCGGGGCGTGGGCAGCGTCGTCGACGCGTACGTCGATCACGCGGGCGGCGGCACGCTCACCGACGTGGACGGGCGGGAGTGGATCGACTTCGCGGCCGGCATCGCGGTCACCAACGTGGGCAACTCCGCCCCGAAGGTGGTCGAGGCGGTCCGCGCCCAGGTCGAACGGTTCACCCACACCTGTTTCATGGTCGCGCCGTACGAGTCGTACGTGGCGGTGTGCGAGCAGCTCAACGCGGTGACGCCGGGCGGCTTCGAGAAGCGGTCGGCGCTGTTCAACTCCGGCGCCGAGGCGGTGGAGAACGCGGTGAAGATCGCCCGCCACGCGACCGGGCGGCCGGCGGTGGTGGTGTTCGACCACGCGTACCATGGTCGGACCAACCTGACCATGGCGTTGACCGCGAAGAACATGCCGTACAAGCACCGGTTCGGGCCGTTCGCCGGGGAGGTCTACCGGGTGCCGATGTCGTATCCGCTGCGCGACGGCGGGCTCGACGGGGCGACCGCGGCGGCCCGGTCGATCGAGATGATCGAGAAGCAGGTGGGCGCGGAGAACGTGGCCGCGCTGCTGATCGAGCCGATCCAGGGCGAGGGCGGCTTCGTCGTACCCGCCGAGGGGTTCCTGCCGGCGTTGCGCGAGTGGGCGACGGCGGCCGGGGTGGTCTTCGTCGCCGACGAGATCCAGACCGGTTTCTGCCGCACCGGTGACTGGTTCGCCTGCGCGCACGAGGGCGTCGAGCCGGACCTGGTCACGCTGGCCAAGGGCATGGCCGGCGGGCTGCCGCTGGCGGCGGTGACCGGGCGGGCGGAGCTGATGGACGCGGTGCACGTCGGTGGTCTCGGCGGCACGTACGGCGGCAACCCGGTCGCCTGCGCCGCCGCGCTCGCGGCGATGGAGACGATGCGGGAGCTGGACCTGTCGGCCGCGGCCCGGCGGATCGGCGCGGTGATGGGCGAGCGGCTGCACGCGATCGCCGCCCGTGACCCGCGGGTCGCCGAGGTACGTGGCCGGGGCGCGATGCTCGCCATGGAGATCGTGCAGCCGGGCGGGACCGTCCCCGATCCGGTGGCCACGGCGGCGCTGTCGGCGGCCTGCCACGCGGCCGGGCTGCTCACCCTGACCTGCGGCACCTACGGCAACGTGCTGCGTTTCCTGCCCCCGCTGGTGATCGCCGACGGCGAGCTGGGCCGGGGCCTCGACATTCTCGATGCCGCGTTCGGCTGACCCGGCCGCCCCTGATCGTGGAGCACCACGGGCCTGATCCCCCCAGGTCCCGCCCGTGGTGTTCCACTCCCCTGGTGGTCAGCGCAGCAACTGCACCGTGTTGCGGCGGATGAGGTTCTTGCCCGGCTCGCGGACCAGGTCCATGGCCGCCGCGTTGAGCAGCACGCAACTGCCCGACGGCCCGACCACGGTCACGGTGGCGCTCTTGTTGTTGTCCAGGTTCGTCACCCGCAGCCGGGTGCCGACCGGGAACTGTCCGCTGGTGGCGGCCGGCGCGCCGGCCTCGGCGGAGAACGTGATCGCCCCGGCGCAGACGCTGCCCCCGATCGGCTGCGCGTTGCCGGGCCGCGTCTCGACCGGCTGCCCACCGCCGGGGGCGGGAGCGGCGCCGTCGAGGCGTTCCACCACGTTGCGGCGGATGACGTTCTTGCCCGGCTCGCGGACCAGGTCCATGGCCGCCGCGTTGAGCAGCACGCAACTGCCCGACGGCCCGACCACGGTCACGGTGGCGCTCTTGTTGTTGTCCAGGTTCGTCACCCGCAGCCGGGTGCCCGCCGGGAACCGGTCGCTGGTGGCGGCCGGTGCCCCGCCTTCCGCCGAGAACGTCACCGACCCGACGCAGGCGGACCGCCCGGCCGGCGTGGTCTCCGCGAATCCCATTCCGGTGCCGACCGAGAGGCCCACCGAGGCGACCACCGCCACGGTCGCCGCCAGCACGTGCTTGCGCTGCACCCTCACGTTGTCTCCTGTCGTCGGTGTCCTCGACGCCTGATACGGATGCCAGCCCCGGACCGTTCAGCCGGACCGCCGGTCAAGCGGGGCGCACCGCTATGCCGGAGGCGTTAACAGGGGGCCCGTCCTTGCTGTCCAAGATTTTGCACTTGGGGGCTTCGCGGGGGTGGGATGCTGGTGCCGTCCACATTGGAGTTCCGTTCGGCAGGAGCCGCGCATGCACCAGGTCCGACCATCACTGCTCGCCGCCGGCCTCACCACGCTGGCCACCGCCGCCGCCCTCGGACTCGCCCCGGGCGCCGCGCTCGCCGCCCCGAGCCCGGCCGCCTCGGCCCCGGCGATCTCCGTCAACTGGTTCGGCGTCGCCGACGTCCACGCCCACACCGGCACGGTGCGGGGCCGGTTCGACTGCGGCGACGAACGCGGCCTGGCGTACATCGAGGTGCACCTGGCTCAGCGGGTGCGGGGCACCGACGTCACCGGCTTCGGGTTCGGCGTGATCGGCGCGTGCACCGACGCGCGTACGGCCGGCACCTGGACGGCGACCGTCCCCGCCGACGCGGGCACCTTCCGCCCCGGCCCTGCCACCACCACGGCCCGCCTGGTCGTCGAGCCCAACTCGCTCACCGAGACCACCGAGCGCCTACGCCTGCTCCCCCACTGCCCGCGCCCCTGACCTGCCCCCGTCGCCCCCGCCCTACCCCCACCCCCCGCGATCTTGCAGTTTGTGCCCGCAAGAAGCCGGATTTGCCCTATCCGCCGGGTAGCGAAGTGCAAGATCGCGAGAGCGGGGAGCGGGGAGCGGGGAGCGGGGAGCGGGGAGCGGGGAGCGGGGAGCGGGGAGCGGGGAGCGGGGAAGGTTGGCGGGTTAGCGGGTTAGGGCGGCGCGGAGGGTGGTGAGGATGTGGGACGGGCGGCGGTAGAGGTCGCGGTCGGTGAAGTAGCGCATCCGCCATCCGTTCGCGTCCAACCAGTTGATCCGGTCCCGGTCGTACCGCATGCGGTCCCGATCGAGGTGGGTCAGACCGTCGTACTCGACCCCCACCCGTCGATCGCGGTAGCCCAGGTCCGTTCGGAAGCGCGGAATGCCGTACTGGTCGAAGATCCACATCTGCGGCTCCGGAGCGGGTAGCCCGCCGTCGAGCAGCAACAGCCGCAACTGGCTCTCCTGTCGACACTCGGACCGGCCGTCAGCTCGCGGCACGAGATCACGAGCCTGCCGGATCCCGCGCAGGGCCCGATGCAGCGGCAACTCCGCCGCGAGGTCGTCGACCGTCACGGCACCGGAGCGAAGTGCGGCGTCGAGCACCGGGAGCGCGTCCATCCGCCGGGCCCGGCGGGCCAGGTCGACCGCGCACTGGGCGGCGGGCACGCAGGGCAGCCCTCCAATGAGCACCGGCCGGACCGGAAGGACGGAGTGGTGGACGACCAGACCGGGCAGCCGAGGCCTGGCGACGCTCGGCGGCAACTGCACGTGCACCGCGGATTCCCGGAGCACGCCGAACCCATGACGACGTGCCGCGGTGTGCATGGCCAGCATCGCGCCCCCGGGAAGACGGAGCAGCAGCGCCCGCAGCTCGCCCTCGTCATCGCACGGCGTCGGCGCGTATACACCCCGCCGAACGCGGATCAACTCTTCCCGCCTGACCTGCGTCCGCACCCGCTTCACGGTGAGCGTCCGCATCAGCTCCCGCGTTCGCCACAGCTCCGTCGACACGAGCACACCATGCCGCCTCGCCCCGCGCCACCCCGCCCCCCGCCACCGCCCCCTTGTGGACAACCCCTCCCTTGTGCACATCCCCACTCACCCGCCCTCCTTGTGCTAACCCCGTCCCACCCCCACGACGATCTTGCAGTTTGTGCCCACTTCATGCCCGAAAAGAGCGGAATTCCGGGGCCGAAAGTGCAAGATCAACGCGCGGGGGCGGGGGCGGGGGCGGGGGCGGGGGCGGGGGGTGGGGGGTGGGGGGTGGGGGGGTGTCCCTATGGGTTTCGTCAAGCAGCGATTGAGGCGGTTGGGCGGGGTTGGTAGGGGATCTTGTCGCGGAGCATGGCGAACAGGACGTC